>CAYQIV010000023.1:0-20711 GCA_964417725.1 uncultured Chromatiaceae bacterium | reverse complement strand
AGCACCGCCGCGATGCGCTCCAGGCCCATGCCGGTGTCGACGCAGGGCGCCGGCAGCGGCAGCAGGCTGCCGTCGGGCTGGCGGTCGAACTGCATGAAGACCAGGTTCCAGATCTCGATGTAGCGGTCGCCGTCCTCGTCGGGCGAGCCGGGCGGGCCGCCGGGTACGCCGGGGCCGTGGTCGTAGAAGATCTCGCTGCACGGCCCGCAGGGGCCGGTGTCACCCATCGACCAGAAGTTGGATTGCTCATCGAGGCGGCTGAAACGCGCCGGGTCGATGCCGATCTCGGTGAGCCAGATCTGTGCGGCCTCGTCGTCGTCGCGGTAGACCGTCACCCAGAGGCGCTCCGGCGGCAGGCCGAGCGTGCCGGTGATGAAGTCCCAGGCGTAGCGGATCGCCTCGCGCTTGAAGTAGTCGCCGAAGCTGAAGTTGCCCAGCATCTCGAAGAAGGTGTGGTGGCGTGCGGTATAGCCGACGTTCTCGAGGTCGTTGTGCTTGCCGCCGGCCCGCACGCAGCGCTGTACCGACACGGCACGCTGGTAGCTGCGCCGGTCGCTGCCGAGGAAGACGTCCTTGAACTGGACCATGCCGGCGTTGGTGAAGAGCAGCGTCGGGTCGTTGCCCGGCACCAGCGGCGCGCTGGGCACGACGCGGTGGTCGCGCGCGGCAAAGAAGTCGAGGAAGGCCTGGCGAAGTGTTGCGGTGTCCATTCGATGTCCTGACAGCGGCCGGCGGCTGTGGCCGGCCATCATGGCCCTGTTTCGTCGGCGGCGCTGCGCCGCGCCGCACGGATCTGCGCCGTCGAGAAGCCGCGCTGGGCGAGGAAGCGTGCCTGGCGCGCCTGCTCGCGCATGTCACGCGGCAGCGCCGCGCCGAACTTCCGCACCCGCGCCTGGGCGGCCAGCGCCTGCCAGTCGGCCTCGTCGAGCGACAGCGCCGCCTCGACGAGCGCGCCCTCGACGCCGCGCTGGACGAGTTCGGCCCGGATGCGCAGCGGGCCCTGGCCACGGCCGCAGCGGCTGGTGACGAACTGCTCGGCAAAGCGCGCGTCGCTCTGCAGGCCTTCCGTCACCAGGCGGTCGAGCGTCGCCGTGATGTCTGCGTCGGCATGGCCCCGTTCGCCGAGTTTGGTGCGCAGTTCGGCGCGCGAGTGTTCGCGGCGCGAGAGCAGGTCGAGTGCCGTGTGGCGCGCACTGCGCCCGGGCGCATCACCTGCCGGGGGCGCGCGGCGCCACATGCGGCGTGTCGCCGGTGGCCGGATCAGTCCTCACCAACCGCTTCGGGCTGCGCGACGGCCTCGGCCGGCTTGACCAGCAGGATGTCGCGCAGCTTGCGCTGGATCTCGGCGCAGACCTCCGGGTTCTTCTCGAGGAACTCGCGGGCGTTGTCGCGGCCCTGGCCGATGCGGTCGGGCCCGTAGCTGTACCACGCCCCGGACTTGTTGATGATGTCGTGTTTGACACCGAGATCGATGACCTCACCCTCGCGCGAGATGCCGCGGTCGTAGAGGATCTCGAACTCGGCGATCCGAAACGGCGGCGCGACCTTGTTCTTGACCACCTTGACCTTGGTCTGGCTGCCGATGACCTCGTCGCCGCGCTTGATGGAACCGATGCGGCGGATGTCCATGCGCACCGAGGCATAGAACTTGAGGGCATTGCCGCCGGGAGTGGTTTCGGGGTTGCCGAACATGACGCCGATCTTCATGCGGATCTGGTTGATGAAGATGACGACGGTGTTGGACCGCTTGATGTTGCCGGTGAGCTTGCGCAGCGCCTGCGACATGAGCCGGGCCTGCAGGCCGACGTGGGTGTCGCCCATCTCGCCCTCGATCTCGGCCTTGGGGGTGAGCGCCGCGACCGAATCGATGACGACGATGTCGACGGCGCCGGAGCGCACCAGCATGTCGGTGATCTCGAGGGCCTGTTCGCCGGTGTCGGGCTGGGAGACGAGGAGATCGTCAACGTTGACGCCGAGGCGCGTGGCGTAGGCCGGGTCGAGGGCATGCTCGGCGTCGACGAAGGCGGCAGTGCCGCCGGCGCGCTGGCACTCGGCGATGATCTGCAGGGTGAGGGTGGTCTTGCCGGACGACTCGGGGCCGTAGATCTCGACGATGCGCCCGCGTGGCACGCCGCCGATGCCGAGCGCCATGTCGAGCTGCAGCGAGCCGGTGGAGATGGCCTCGACGTCACGCGTCGGGCCGGCGTCGCCGAGGCGCATGACCGAACCCTTGCCGAACTGCCGCTCGATCTGGCCGAGTGCGGCGGCCAGGGCCTTCTTCCTGTTGTCGTCAGTGGTTGCCACGGTGGTGTGCGTCCTCGGTGGTGCGCCCGCGCGGCGGGCGTGAAAAAGCGGGGATGACCGGCCGGGGATTATTCCACAGTTGACGGTCGCCGACAGCGGCGCAAAAGCACCGCTTTCCACCAGAAGTGCCGGTCGCTCAGGCGACCGGGCCGGACACGGCGGCAAGCCGCCCGATCAGGCCGTCGAGCGCCGCGCACAGCGCCTGGCGCCGCACGGCGGCGCGGTCGCCGTCGAAGTGCCGACAGCGGGCGACGAGCGGGTCGCCAGGCCCGGCCCACGCCAGCCAAACGGTACCGACAGGCTTGCCGGGCAGGCCACCGCCGGGACCGGCGATGCCGGTGATGGCCACCGCGAGGTCGACGCCGCCCACCCGGCGCGCGCCAGCCGCCATCTCCAGGGCAACGGCTTCGCTGACGGCGCCGTGGGCCGCCAGCGTTTCCGGCCGCACGCCGAGCAGTGCGCACTTGGTGCGGTCGGCATAGGTGACGAAGCCGCAGTCGAACCACGCCGAGCTGCCGGGTTGATCGGTCAGCGCGCGGGCCAGCCCGCCGCCGGTGCACGATTCGGCGGTGGCAAGGTGCAGGCGGTGCGTGACGAGCCGCTCGGCGAGGGCGATGACGCGCGCGGCGATGGCGGCATCGTCGGCCGTCATGCGGCCTGCCGCCTGCGGCCGGCAAGCAGTGCTTCGTAGCGCACCACGTAGGCCTGCACCATGCGATCGATGCCGAACGCCGCGCGGATGCGGTGCGCGCCGGCCCGGCCCAGCGCCTGACGGCGGTTGGGGTCGTCGAGCAGGGCGATGACCGCGGTGGCCAGCGCCGCGGTGTCGCCGGCCGGCACCAGCAGCCCCGTCTCGCCATCGACGACGACCTCCGGCACGCCGCCGCTGGCAAAGGCGACCACCGCCACGCCGGCCGCCTGGGCCTCGATCAGGCTGACACCGAGGCCTTCGCGCAGCGCCGGGTGGACGACGAGGTCGGCGTGGCCGATCAGCCGGCGCACGTGCTCACGCTGGCCGGCGAAGGTCACCGTGCCGCCGAGGCCGGCGACGGGGCGCAGGGTGGCCTCCAGCGGCCCGCTGCCGAAGATCAGCAACCGCGCATCCGGACAGGCGTGGCGGATCATCGGCCAGGCCTCGAGCAGCAGGCCGATGCCCTTGCGCGGAATGAGCTGGGCCACGGCCATGACGACGCGCTGGCCGGCGTGGAGGCCGAACTCGGCGAGGAAGGCCTCGCGCGGCCCGTCCGCCTGGCAGGTTGCCGGGTCGACGGCGCTGTGGATGACGGACAGCCGTGCGGCGGGCACGCCATCGGCCAGCAGCTGGCGGCGCACGGCGCCGGAAATGGCCACGATGGCATCGTAGGCACGGTACTTCAGGGCACCGAGCAGCGGCACCTCGGGGTTGTCGACACGCCGCGTGAGCAACGCCGGCACGCCGGCCATGCGCGCAGCCAGCGCCCCCCACAGGTCGGCGCCGCGCCGGCTGTGGACATGCAGGAGGTCGGGGTGGCGGTGGCGCAACACGCGCGCCAGCCAGGTGGCGGTGGAGACGTCGAGGTCGCCGCCGATGTCGTGCGTGATGGTCTCGAGCCCGGCCTGGCAGGCGGCCTGGGCGATGGCGCTGCCGCGCGGGCAGGCCAGCGTGCTGCGCACCCCGGCCTCGCGCAGGCCGGCCATCAGGTCGAGGACCTGGCGGGGCCCGCCATACAGGTGGCGGCCGGTTTCGAGGTGCAGGATGTACACGTCGGCATGCCGCTGACCGGGGCGAGGCATTGTAGCAATGCGCACGCGACAGGCTGCGGCATGGCGTCGGGCGCCGGCGGCGGTGACTACAATGCAGCACGGGAGGCACGCCGCCAATGCACATCGACATCATCCTCGACACCCGCGCCAGCGCCGATGAACTCGCCGCGCTGGGGCAACTGGCGGAGGCCCGCGGCATCGACGGGGTGTGGGTTTCCAGCCTCAACGATTCACGCGATCCGTGGGCCAACCTGGCACTGCTGGCACGCGCCACCTCGACGCTGCGGCTCGGGCCGATCGCGGTCAACCCGTTCGACACGCACCCGTTGCGCATCGCCGCCGGGCTGCTGACCCTCAACGAACTCGCCGGCGGGCGCGCGCGGGTGGTGATCGGCGGCGGCGGCGAGGCGCTGCAAGCGCTGGGGCTCGAACCGCGGCGGCGCGTGCGCGCGGTGCGCGAGTGCGTCGAGATCCTCGGCGCGGCGCGCAGCGGCGAGACGGTCGACTACGCCGGACAGCTCTATCAGGTGCGACACTGCCGCTTCGGCTGGGCACGGGCCACGCCGCCGGCGGTCTACATCGGCGCCGGTCAGCCGCAGATGCTGCGCATGGCGGCAGCCTGCGGCGACGGCATCATGATGAGCGACGTGCCGCCAGGGCCCGCGGCGCTGGCGCTGGCCACGCTCGACGAGGCCCTCGACCGGACCGGGCGGGCCCGGCCGGCATTCTGGACCAGCGCCTTCATCGCCTGGCATGTCGACGAGGACGCCGCCGCCGCCCGGCGCGAGGCGCGGCGCTGGCTGTACCTGCGCGGCATCTTCCGCCCGTGGCTGCTGGCCGACTTCCTCGCGCCTGAAGACATCGCGTGCGTGATGGCGGCCCGCGAGGCCTTTGCCCGGGCCTTTTTTGCCGGCAGCCCGGATGTCGAGGGCGTGCCCGACCGCGTCCTCGACACGCTCGTCGACCACCTCACCCTGTGCGGCACGCCGCGCGACCTCGAGCGGCTCGCCGGCAAGCTCGGCCGGCTGCGCGATGCCGGACTCGGCGGCGTCGCCCTGCGCCTGTACGGCGAGCCCGCCCGCGCCCTGCCCCTCATCGCCCGTTGCCGCACCGGCCTCTAGCTGTGCGGCGCCGGCCGCTGCCGGTGTCAGGCGGGCCGGCACCCGCGGCCCGGGGCCGGGATACCGGGGCGGATTCGAGGTTATGTGAAGGGGCGCACGGCAGGGGCAAGGGACGGGGCGCTATAAAGCGGGTTATGTAGCATTACATGACGGCCCGCCTGCCGATGGTTACATCGAGACCGACAGCAACGCCCGCCATGCGACCGGGCCAAGGGACCCTGCATCACCCTGCCGGGCGCCGTGCCGTGGTGGCCCACCGGCGGCCGTGGGCGCTTGCCGGCGGCCTCACCGCCCTGCTCTGTCTGCTGCTCGCCACCCCGGCACTGCACGCCGAGGTCACCGCGACCGACATCCAGGTCGCGGCCCGCGCCCTGAGCTTCGTCGCCGACCCGCCCAGCGGGACCGTGCGGGTCGGCATCGTCTACGCCCCCGGCAACCGCAAGTCCACCCAGCAGGCCCAGGCCCTGCGCAGCCTGCTCGCCGAAGGCTTCCGGGTCGGCCCGCTCGAGCTGAAGCCGGTGCTGGTCGAGGCCGGCGCGGTCGCGACCGCCAACGTCGGCCTCTATTTCCTCACCAGTCACCTGACGCCGGCGGAAACGCCGCGGTTCGCCACGCGCGGATCGAACCCGCGCACGCTGTGCATCACCACCGACATCACCCAGGTGCGCAACGGCAACTGCCTGCTCGGGGTCCGTTCGAAGCCGAAGGTCGAGGTGCTGGTCAATCGCGCCACGGCCCTGGAACAGGGCGTGACCTTCTCGACCGTCTTCCGCGTGATGATCACGGAGATCTGACATGACACCCGCCAGCCGGGCCCGGACCCGGGACGAGAACCGGATCATGATCCACAGGCAGATCGCCGTGCTCCTCGCATTGGTGTTCGCCGTCCCCCTCGCGGTGCGGGCGCAGACGCTCGACTACGCCGCCTTCGAGGCCCTGTTCGGCGAGCCGGTGACCGCCAGCGTGACCGGCGCACCCCAGCGCGCCAGCCAGGTCGCGGCGACCATGACGATCATTACCGCGGAAGACATCCGCCGCTCCGGCGCGCGGGACCTGCCGAGCGTGCTCGAGCGCGTCGCCGGCGTCGACGCCCAGCAGTCGACGCGCGACCACACCGACGTCAGCATCCGCGGTTACAACGAACCATTCGCACCACGCCTGCTGGTGCTGGTCGACGGCCGCCAGGTCTACGCCGACTACTTCGGCTTCACGCCGTGGAGCACGGTGCCGGTCGAACTCGACGCCATCCGCCAGATCGAGATCGTCAAGGGGCCGAACAGCGCGCTGTTCGGCTTCAACGCCGTCGGCGGCGTGGTCAACATCATCACGCACGATCCGCTGGCGGAAAGCATCCAGCGCCTGACGCTGACCGGCGGCACGCAGGACCACCGGGAGGCCTCGCTGGTCACCACCTGGAAACCCCTCTACAGCCTCGGCCTGCGCCTTTCGGCAGGTCATCGCGACAACGATGAATTCTCGACGCCGATCGACCCGGCGAATGCCGGCGTGCGCCGCGGCAACGAGCGCAATGCCGTCAGCCTGGCGCTGGCCTGGCGGGCGGCCGACCGGCTGCGGGTCGGGCTGGAAGCCACCTACAGCGATGCCGAGCACAGCGTCCTCGCACCGCTCTACCGGCTGGCCTACGACCGCTACGAGGTGTCGTCCATCAAGGCCAGCCTGGCGGCGGACACCGACCACGGCCTCCTCCAGGCCACGGCCTACACCAACTGGATCGAGGCCGAGGCCTTCGCCGGCGATTCCCGGACCACCGCCCTGTCGCCGGACAACCGCGTCACCGTGCTGCAGATCCAGGGGATTTCAAAGCTGGCCAGCCGGCACACCCTGCGCCTGTCAGCCGAATACCGCGACAACGCCATGGCCACCGTCCCGGTCGGCGGCGGCGACATCTCCCACCAGATCGCCGCTGCCGGCGCCATGTGGGAGTGGCGCATCCAGCCGGCACTGACCCTGACCAGCGCCCTGCGCGTCGACCACTGGCGACTGCGGCGCGAGGGCACGCTGCCGGCCGGGTACACGCTGACCAACGATGACTGGCGGCGCTCCGAATCGGAATGGAGCTACAACGCCGGCCTCGTCTGGCAGGTCGACGACACCGACACCGTGCGCCTGGTCGTCGCCCGCGGCGTGCAGGTGCCGAACCTCCTCGCCCTCGGCGGCCTGGTCATGCGGTTGTCCCCGCCCTGGGCACCGCCCGCCTATGCCAGCGGCGACCCGGCGCTGCGGCCGACGACCGTCGACAACTTCGAGATCGCCTGGGACCATGCGTTCACGGGCCTCGATGCGCGATTGCACACCAGCCTGTACCGCGGCCACAGCCAGCACCTGCTGGCCAACGCCGGCGATGCCCGCCCGATGGAAGGCCTGGTCAGCCTGCCCATCAACGTCGGCGACTCGAAGACCGTCGGCATCGAGGTGGCTTTCGATGTCCGGTTCGGGCACAGCTGGCGCGGGGGCGCGAGTTACACGGGACAGGCCGTCGACGACCGTTTCCGGGCATCGGCCGATCCGGCCGTCACCCTGGCCGCATTCGAGGAAACGACCCCGAAGCACGTCTTTCGCGTCAATGCCGGCTGGGCCGACGGCCCCTGGGAAACCGACCTCTACCTGCGCTATCAGTCGCGTTTCGACGGCTTCACGCGCCAGCCAGGGCCGGGCACGCCGGCGGAATTGAAGCCCATCGGCGGCTACTTCTCGCTCGACGCGCGCGTCGCCCGCCGCTTCGGCGAGCGCCTCACGCTGGCCGTCGGCGGCCAGAACCTGCATCGCGCCGAACAACGCGAAACCTCGGCCCCCGCCGTCGAACGCATGGTCTTCGCGACGCTCGAGGTGGGCCTCGGCAGACGTCCATGAGCACGGCCCTCCATCTGGAGACCACCGTCCAGCACAAGCGCCGCCGCCTGCAGCGCCTGGCATGGCTGCCGGTGTGTGCGGCGCTTGCCGGCATCTGGATCCTCATGGGTCTGCTCTCCGCCGCGGAACGGGAGCACACGCTCGAGCGCACCAGCGGCCAGTTGCGCCTGGCGGCGATGACCCTGGCCGACTTCAACGAAATCGCCGAGCAGGCCAGCGGCGACGCCGGGCTGCGCGCCGCCGAGCACCGCACCGCGGCAATCTGGCGCACGCTGCTCGAGTACCCCACCGCCAGCATCTGGGTCGAATCCGACGGGATCATCACCGGCGGCCAGGAACCACCGGCCACGCTGACCAACGCGGTGACGGTACAGGAGGTGCGCGAACGGTTCACCGTCAACGCGGCGCTGCCCGTGGTCGACGCGCTGGCCGGCTGGGAACGCTCGATGCGCCGGCGGATGCTGGTGCTGTTCGCCACCAGCGTGGCCTTCCTGCTGCTGACCGCCTTCCTGATCCGCGCCCTCGAACAGCGCAGTCTTGTCGAGCAGGAGCTGGCCACCCAGCGAGAACGTTCGGCGGCGCTGTCGCGCTACAAGACGGAGCTGGAGGACACGGTCGACGCCCGCACCCACGAACTCAAGCACACCAATGACCGGCTGGCGCAGGAACTGGTCGAACGCAAGACCGCCGAGGCGCGCCTCAAGGAGCACGATGCCCTGCTCAACGTGGTGACGAAGAGCGCCGCGGAGCTTCTCGGTTCGCACAGCCTCGAGGACACCACGGCGCCGGTCCTCGAGATGATCGGCACGACGCTGGCCGTCAGCCGCGTGCACATCAGCCGGGTCGAGACCGGCCACGAGGGCCACGTGCACGCCTCGGTCATCCATGCCTGGTGCGCCGGCGACAAGCGGCCGGTAAGCCACAAGCCGGCGCTGACGAAGGTCGATCTGAGCGCCCACATGCCGGAGATCATGGGCCCGTTGCTCGCCGGCAACCAGGTGTCCTTCACGGCGGAAGAGGTACCGGCGACGATGCAGGCCTGCTGCCAGGCCGTCGACCTGCGCGCCTGCCTGCTGATCCCGATCATGGTCGACGGTGCGCTGTGGGGCGCCTTCGCCTTCATCGACTCGAGTCCGCAGAGGCGCCAGTGGAGCTGGGCGGAAACCGACACGCTGCAGACCCTGGCCGGGCTCTACGGCGAAGCCGTCGCGCGGGCCAGCTACGTCAAGGACCTCGCCGACGCCAACATGATCGTGCAGAACAGCCCGACGATCCTCTACCGGTTGCGCGGCGAACCGCCCTTCCCGCTGATCTACGTCTCGACCAACATCCGCAAGTTCGGCCACGACCCGGCCGCGCTGGTCGGCATGGCCGACTGGGCAGGCATGCTGATGGACCCCGAGGACGAGGCCCGCGTCAGCGCCGCGATGGCGCGCACCGTCGAGAAAGACGCCGAGGGCGCCGCCATCGAGTTCCGCCTGCGCACCGCCGACGGCACCTGGCGCTGGGTCGAGAACCGCTACACGCCGGTGCGCGACGCACAGGGTCGGCTGGTCGAGATCGAAGGCATGATCATCGACATCACGGAACGCAAGGCCGCCGAGGAGCGCATCGCACAGATGGCGCGCACCGACGGCCTCACCGGCCTGGCCAACCGCGGCACCTTCATCGAACAGCTGCGCCAGGCCTTCGCCGCGGCCCGGCGCGGCGGCAACCCGTTCGCGATCATGTATCTCGACCTCGACCACTTCAAGACGATCAACGACACCCTCGGCCACCAGACCGGCGATACACTGCTGCGTGAGGTCGCGATGCGGCTGCGAGGCTGCGCGCGCGAAACCGACGTCATCGCGCGGCTGGGCGGCGACGAATTCGCCGTTTTGCAGACCGACATGATCGAGCCGGCCAACGCCGGCGCGCTGGCCGGCTCGATCCAGTCGGCGCTGGCGCGACCGTACCTCATCGACGGCAACGACCTGCACGTCACGACGAGCATCGGCATCTGCCCCTATGTGGCCGGCAGCGCCGGGCCCGATGCCATGCTCGCCCAGGCCGACCTCGCCCTGTACCGATCCAAGGAAGAGGGCCGCAACCGCTACCGCTTCCATTCCGACGATCTCGACCACCAGGTGCTGGAACGAATGACGCTGGCCGACGAACTGCGCACCGCGCTCGAGAACGACGAACTCGATGTGTTCTACCAGCCGCAGGTCGAACTGGCCACGGGCCGCATCGTCGGCACCGAGGCGCTGGTGCGCTGGAACCACCCACAGCGCGGCCTGCTGCCGGCCGCGGCCTTCGTTCCCGTCGCCGAAAAGACCGGCACCATCGTCGCGCTCGGCCAGTGGCTGCTGCAGCGGGCCTGCCGCCAGGTGCGCCAGTGGCGTGACACCGGCATCGACCCCGGCGTGCTGACCATCAACCTGTCATTCGCCCAGCTCAAGACCGGCCGCGAACTGCTCGGCGACGTGCGCAAGGCCCTCACGCACTGGCAGCTGGACGCCGCCGACCTCAGCTTCGACGTCACCGAGGCGACGCTGGCCAAGGTCACGCTGATGCACAGCGACATCCTCCTGCAGCTGCGCGACCTGGGTACGCGCATCGCCATCGCCGACTTCGGCAGCGAGTATTCGTCGCTGAACTACCTGCGGACCTACCACGTCAACCACCTCAAGCTCACCCAGGCGTTTGTCGATGCGGCAGCCGACGACCAGGCACGCGCCGCGACGATGCGCGCGATCATCGCCCTGGCGCGGGAACTCGGCATCGATGTCATCACCCAGGGCGTGGAGACGGCGCACCAGCTCGGACTGTCGAGCGACAGTGCGCGCATCGTCCAGGGGCATTACTTCAGCGATGCGCTGGGGGCTGGCGAAGTCACGGCACTGCTGCGCACCGGGCGCATCGGCAAGGACACCCCGCCGGCCGGCTGAGCAGGCCGGCGTGTGCCATCAACACGGCGCATCGATCCACCCGTCATCGAGCAGGCGTCGCTGCCCGGCGTCGCGCAGCAGGCACGGCACCTTCACCTGGTTGGCATTGGCCCCATCGGCGGCCTCGCGGCGCAGTGCCAGCAGGCGGTCGAAGGTGCCCGGCGCCACCCGCCGCAATTCGAGCGCTGCCAGTCGGCCGTTGGCGCGCGCCAGCGTCGCATAGGCCGGATTTTCCCGTGCCAGCAGGCCGTCCAGCGTCGTGGCGGCGGTGTCGGGCAACGGTGCCGACGGCGACAGCTCCGCGTAGACCACATAACGGTACGGCACGCGGTCGATATCCGGCCAGACGCTGAATGCGGCCAGCGTGGCCGTGCCCCCGGGCAGTGTCGCGGCGAGGCCGGCCAGGGCTGCCGTGAAATGTTGCTCGGTGGTCTTCTCGCCCACCAGGTCGACGACATTGCCGCGGCGGTGGTCGAAGGCGAAGACCGGCGTCGTCCCGGCACGGCGCACCACCCGCACCACGTCGCCGAGGCGGTAGCGATAAAGGCCGGCGTGGTTGGTCAGCACGATCTCGTAGCGCTGCCCCGGCTGCGCGTCGGCCAGGCCGATGGCCTGCGACACGGCAACGCCGGCGGCCGTGACGGGCAGCAGCTCGAAATGGGCCGCGCCGAGCGCCAGGGCATAGTGTTCCGGCGAATCGCCCGGCAGGTTGATGCCCACCATGCCTTCGGTGGCGCCGAAGCAGGTGGGGTAGAAGGCCGGACCCGGCCCGGCCAGCGCGCGCAGGCGCGGCACGCCGAGGGCGAAGGCGCCGCTGGTCACGCTGCTCACCACCCGGAGCGCCGGCCACAGGCGGGTCATGCAGCCGTCATCCGGTCCGGCGAGCGCGACGGCCAGCGCACGGGCCCGCGCCGGGTCGGGTGGGGCGTGGCGGGCGAGCATCGCGCGCTGGGCTGGCGCGAGGTCGAGGTCGGCCGCCACACCGCCATCGGCGACATCGCGCAGCAGCGCCTCGGCGCTGCGCCCGATCAGCGCCATCCAGCCAACGACGTGGCTGCAGTAGATGGCTTCGATGCAGGCGAGGTCGGCAGCGCGCAGGGCGAACAGCGCATGCAGGTACAGCGCACTGCGCGGATCGGTGACGGTGAGCACCGCCGGCGGGAAGACCCAGAACGGCGGCGCCACGGCGAGGATGCGCCGCAGGCCGGCGCCGCTCGGGTTGCCCAGCGGGATGCCGCCGGATGTCTGTCGGTCCGCGCGGCTCGCCACCAGCAGCATGGCCGTGCGCGGCGTGAAGCCCAGACCCGGCACGGCCCGGGCGCGTGCTGCCGGCGTCAGCAGGGCCATGAAGCGCAGCGCCTCGCGCTGCTGACGCGCCGTCACGGGGAAGCGCTTCGGGTCGCCGGTGGTGCCCGAACTGCTGACGAAAAGCCGCGGCCGGCCAGGGAAACGGACATCGCATTGGCCGGCGGCGATATCGGCGAAATCGGCCTGCGAGGCCGTGTGGTCGACCAGCGGCAACGCGCTGCGGAAGGCCGCCTCGACATCGTCGGCACCGGCCAGGGCGGCAAAACGGTGCGCGCGGCCGAAGCGTGTCACGGCGCTGCGCCGGAGGATGCCGCGCAGGGTCGCGGCATTGACCGCCGGCCCGGCTTCGAGCTGCCGCATGTAGTGCGCCAGCGCCAGCCGGCTGGCCAGTGCCCACGGCGGCACCAGCGCCGCGGCCAGCGGGCGGCTCACCGGCCGCGCTCCGTGCACCGCCGGCTCAACGCCGCTGCACTTCGACGAGGTGGGCGAGCAGGTCCGAGTGCGGCTGGACGTGGAACATGTAGCGCGGCACGTTGAGGTCGGTGGCCTGGGCCATGAACGGCTCGCCCCAGAAGCTCAGCAGGGCCTCGCAGCGGCCGCTGTCGCGGCTGTCGGCAAGGATGAAGGAGACATTGCGTTCGAGACGGCACCAGCGCGGCTCACGGACTTTCGCCGCCCCGGCGCAGCGCCCGATCTGCGGCCGGACGGCGTCGTGCCACGCGGCGCGCTGACCCTCGTCGAGCACGAACTGGATCGAGGTGACGTGCGGGTTGTCGATGGCCGGGCGCAGCAACGCGGCGAACAGCGCCGGCGGTGTGTACATCGACAGACAGACGTTGTACCAGATGGTGTCGCCCTGCATCTCGCGCAGGAACCGCTCGCTGACGGTGCGCAGGTGGCGCGGTCCGACCAGCACCACGTCCGGCGTCTCGAGGCCGGCGGCGAGGTGTGCGGCGGCCTGCTCGAGCCGTTCGACGCGCTCGGCCGTGATCTCGTTGTTGCGCGTATGGCGCATGAAGTTGATGAACAGCAGGCCGAGCAGGGCCAGCAGGATCGGCAGCACCACGGTCTCGTCGACGATGTGCAGCAGGTGGAGGACGATGGCGACGACCGCGGCCAGCACGCCGGCGATCGCGTCCCACTCGTAGCTGAGGAAGTTCTTCGTTTTCACGCCGCCACTCCGCTGTCGGGACCGCCACTCCGCCGCCGGGCCAGAAAACGCACCGGGGAGAGGTGCCGGCGATTATAGAATGCCGCCATGGACCACCCTGCCCCCTCCTCCGGCCGCGGCGCGGACACCGCGCACACGCCGATCATGCAGCAGTACCTGCGCATCAAGGCCGAACATCCCGGCATGCTGCTGTTCTACCGCATGGGGGATTTCTACGAACTCTTCTACGACGACGCGCAGCGCGCCGCACGGCTTCTCGGCATCACGCTGACGGCGAGGGGCAAATCAGCCGGACAACCGATCCCCATGGCCGGGGTACCGTACCACGCGGCAGAGCAATATCTGGCGCGGCTGGTGCGCCACGGGGAATCGGTTGCCCTCTGCGAGCAGGTCGGCGACCCGGCCACGGCGCGCGGTCCGGTGGAGCGCCGCGTGGTGCGCATCATCACGCCGGGCACGCTCACCGACGAGGCGCTGCTCGACGCGCGGCGCGACAACCTCATCGCCGCCGTGTGCCGTGGCGACCGCGGCTGGGGGCTGGCCTGGCTGGAACTGTCGGCGGGGCGCTTCCTCGTCGCCGAGCCGGCCGATGAAGCCGCGCTGCACGCCGAACTCGCCCGCCTGCAGCCCGCCGAGCTGCTCGTCGAGGAAAGCGTCGGGCTGGCGGATGACGCGCCCGGCGGCGCGCGGCGCTGCCTGCCGCCGTGGCACTTCGATGCGGCGAGCGCCCGGCGGCTGCTGTGCGCGCAGTTCGGCACGCGCGATCTCGACGGCTTCGGCTGCGCCGACCTCGACGACGGCATCCGCGCCGCCGGCGCCCTGCTCCAGTACGTCGGCGACACGCAGCGCGGTGCGCTGCCCCACATCACGGCGCTCGCCGCCGAACGCGATGACGAGGCGCTGCGCCTCGACGCCGTCACACGTCGCAACCTCGAGATCACCTGCAGCCTCGGCGGCGATGCCGACGCCAGCCTCCTCGGCCTCCTCGACCAGTGCAGCACGGCGATGGGCAGCCGCCGGCTGCGCCGCTGGCTGAACCGGCCGCTGCGTGACCGCGCCGCGCTGGGGGCGCGCTTCGATGCGCTCGAGGTGCTGGCCGGGGCCAGTGCCGACCGCCTCGCCACGCTGCTCGCCGACATCGGCGACCTCGAGCGCATCCTGGCGCGCATCGCGCTCGGTTCGGCGCGGCCGCGCGACCTCGCCCAGCTGCGCACCGCACTCGGCCGGCTGCCGGCGCTGCAGGCCGCGCTGGGAACGCAACCCGACGGCCTGCTGGGCGCCATCGCCGCCGACCTCGGCGACCACGGCGAGACGCATGCGCTGCTCGGGCGCACCCTGGTCGAGGACCCACCGCCGCTGATCCGCGAAGGCGGTGTCATCGCCAGTGGCCACGACGCCCTCCTCGACGAACTGCGCGACATCAGCGACAACGCCGACCGCCACCTCGTCGACTTCGAGGCGCGCGAGCGGCAACGCACCGGCCTGCCGTCGCTCAAGGTCGGCTACAACCGCGTCCACGGCTACTACATCGAGATCAGCAAGGCACAGGCGCGCCAGGCGCCCGACGATTACCAGCGGCGCCAGACCCTCAAGGGCGCCGAGCGCTACATCACCCCGGAACTGCGTGCCTTCGAGGGCAAGGTGCTGTCGGCGCGCGACCGGGCTCTGGCCCGCGAGAAGGAACTGTGGGTGGCGCTGCTCGACACGCTGGCCGCGCGGCTTGCCGCGCTGCGCACCATGGCCGCGGCGGTGGCGCGCCTCGACGTGCTGAACAACCTGGCGCGGCGCGCCCGCGCGCTGGACTGGGTGCGGCCGGTGCTGGTCACGGAGCCCGGCCTGCACATCCGCGCCGGTCGCCACCCGGTGGTCGAGCAGCGCCTCGATGCCCCGTTCATCGCCAATGACCTCGACCTGCACGATGACCGGCGCCTGCTGGTCATCACCGGACCGAACATGGGTGGCAAGTCGACCTACATGCGCCAGACCGCGCTGATCGTCCTGCTCGCGCACATCGGCAGCTTCGTGCCGGCGGGTGCCGCGCAGATCGGCCCCATCGACCAGATCTACACGCGCATCGGCGCCGCCGACGACCTCGCCGGCGGGCGCTCGACCTTCATGGTCGAGATGACCGAGACGGCCAACATCCTCAACAATGCCAGCGCCGCAAGCCTCGTGCTCATGGACGAGATCGGCCGCGGCACCAGCACCTTCGACGGCCTGTCGCTGGCCTGGGCCAGCGCCCACCACATCGCGGAACGCATCGGCGCCTTCACGCTCTTCGCCACCCATTACTTCGAACTGACGGCGCTGGCCGAAGAACTGCCCTCATGTGCCAACGTGCACCTCGACGCCACCGGGCATGGCGACGCCCTGGTGTTCATGCACGCGGTGCGCGAGGGGCCGGCCAACCAGAGCTACGGCCTGCAGGTCGCGGCGCTGGCCGGCGTGCCGCGCACGGTCATCGCCCGCGCCCGCGACTACCTGCACAGGCTCGAGACCCACTCTGCAGCGGCACGCGACCGGCACACACCGCAGCAGGCCCTCGACCTGCGCCCGCCCCCGCCGCCGCCCGACCCGCTGCGCGCCGCACTCGACGGCATCGACGTCGACAGTCTCAGCCCCAGGCAGGCCCTCGAACTCCTCTACCGGCTCAAATCCCTGTCGACGTGAACCGCCCCGCACGACGCCATCACAGGCGCGCGCCACCGGAGATCTCGAGGATCTGCCCGGTGATGAACGAGGCGTCGTCGGAGGCGAGAAAGGCAATCGCCGGGGCGACTTCGTCCGGCCGGCCGATGCGCCCCAGCGCGTAGCCGGCGCCGACGCCGGCCTTGGCCTTCGCCCAGACCTCGGGCGGCAGCTGGCGCGTCATGCTTTCGACCTCGATCAGCGCCGGCGCAACCCCGTTGACGCGGATGCCACGGCCTCCCAGCGACAACGCCAGCGAGCGGGTCAGCGCGTAGACACCGCCCTTGGCGGCCGAGTAGCTGAACTGCATCGGGCTGCCGCGCCACGTCAGCGAGCTCATGTTGACGATCGCGCCGTGCTTCCGCGGCTGCATGACGCGGGCCGCCGCCTGGCAGGCGAAGAAACAGCTCTTGAGGTTGGTGTCGACATTGCGCTGGAAGCGACCGAAATCGACGTCGGCGAAGGCCACTCCGGCATCGTGGTCGTACCCGGCGATGTTGACCAGCACGTCGAGCCGGCCGAAGCGCTGGACCGCGGCATCGACCAGTGCCGCGGCGGCACCCTCGTGCGTCAGGTCGGCGGCGGCGAAATCCCACGCCGCGGCCCCGGCGACCGCCTGCGCCGGCACGTCGTCGCGTGAGCGGCCGACATCGGAAAGGAACAACGTGGCACCCTCGGCGGCAAAGCGCGCCACCGTCGCCGAGCCGATGCCGCCCAGCGCACCGGTGATGAGGCAAACCTTGTCCCTGAATCGTTGCATGTCTGGCTCCCTGTGCGGGTGAAGGGGTTGGGTCAGGCCGTCACGGCCGCGAACCGGCCGTGGTGGAGGAAGTGCGCCGCCTGGCGCGCCACCTCCGGCGAGATCAGCAGGCCCATGTGGGTGACCGGCAACTGCAGGTGCGCGGTGATGCCCGGCAACCGGGTCTCGGCCACCGCCACCGTGCCGTCGTTCGGCTCCGGCAGCACGCCGAGGAGCTGTGCCGGCCCGACACCCATCGTCCCGGCGATCACGCCGACATCGCGATCGCCGCGGTACTCGCTGAAAAAGACCTCGAGCAGTGCTTCCCGCCCGGTCATGCCGAGCGCTGCAGCGCCGAGGTCGCCGCCCACGCCGACCATGGCCCGCGCGGCGAGGCTGCCCCGCAGCGGCGAGCCCAGACAGACCATGCGGCCCGGCACCGTCAACGGGCGCTGCTCGAGGGCGCGGAGGGCCATCAGCCCGCCGGTGCTGTGGCCGACGAGGTGGATGCGCGTGGCATCGAGCGTGTCGAGAAAATCACGCAGGCGCGCGGCGTTGTCGACGAAGCCGGTACCGAAGGTGCCGTAGCGGAACAGCGCCGTGGTGAAGCCGTATTCATCCGACAACCGGTGGCGCAACAGGCCGGCCTCGAGGCCGCTCATCCACAGGCCGTGGATGACGACGACGAGACCCGGCCCGTCGTTCATGGCATCACGCGCCGCACCGCCGCCTGCTCAGCCCGCCGCGCCGTCGCCGCCGCGCAGGCGGATGCCCGTCTCGCGCAGTTGCTGGGGCGACACCGCGCCCGGCGCTTCGGTGAGCAGGCAGCTCGCCGTCTGCGTCTTGGGGAAGGCGATGACATCGCGGATGCTGTGCGCACCCGCCAGCAGCATCACCAGCCGGTCGAGGCCGAAAGCGATGCCACCATGGGGCGGCGCCCCATATTTGAGCGCGCGCAACAGGAAGCCGAACTTGGCCTCCGCCTCGTCGTCGTCGATGCCGAGGGTACGGAACACCGCCGCCTGCATCGCCGCGCTGTGGATGCGGATCGAGCCGCCACCGATCTCGGTGCCGTTGAGGACCATGTCGTAGGCCCGCGACAGGGCGCTGCCGGGGTCGCGCGCCAGCGTCGTGACCTCATCGACGGCCGGTGCCGTGAACGGATGGTGCAGGGCCGCCCAGCGCTTGTCTTTCGCATCCCACTCGAACATCGGGAAGTCGACGACCCACAGCGGGTGCCAGCCGGGTCTGGTCAGCTTCAGGTCGTGGCCGACGCGCACGCGCAGCGCCGCCAGCGAGTCGTTGACCACCTTGCGCTTGTCGGCACCGAAGAACACCAGGTCGCCGTCGGCGAGCGCCAGCCGCGCGACCAGCGCCTCTACCGTCGTGTCGGGCATGAACTTGAGAATCGGCGACTGCAGGCCGTCGCGGCCTTTCGCCACCTCGTTGACCTTGATGTAGGCGAGCCCGCGGGCCCCGTACTGGCCGACGAAGGCGGTGTAGTCATCGATCTCCTTGCGCGACAGCGCCGCGCCGCCCGGCACCTTGAGCGCGGCGACGCGGCCGTCGGGGTCGGCGGCGGGGGCGGCGAAGACCTTGAACTCGATGTCCTGCATGAGGTCCGCGACCTCGACCAGTTCCAGCGGGATGCTGAGGTCGGGGCGGTCGATGCCGAAGCGCGTCGTCGCCTCGTGCCAGGTCATGCGCGGAAACGGGTCGGGCAGCGAGATGCCCGCCGCTTCGGTGAAGACGTGGCGGATCAGCCGCTCCATCAGCGCCATGATCTGCGCCTCGTCCATGAACGAGGTTTCGATGTCGAGCTGGGTGAACTCGGGCTGGCGGTCGGCCCGCAGGTCCTCGTCGCGGAAGCAGCGCGCAATCTGGTAGTAGCGGTCGATGCCCCCCATCATCAGCAACTGCTTGAAGAGCTGCGGCGACTGCGGCAGGGCGAAGAATTTCCCCGGGTGGGTGCGACTCGGCACGATGTAGTCGCGCGCGCCCTCCGGCGTGGCGCGTGTCAGCATCGGCGTCTCGATGTCGATGAAACCGTGGCCGTCGAGGAAGCCGCGCATCGCCCGCGTCACGGCATGGCGCAGGCTCAGGCGGGCCATCATTTCCTCCCGCCGCAGGTCGAGGTAGCGGTAGCGCAGCCGGTGCTCCTCGGCAACGTCTTCGTCATGATGAAACGGAGGCGTTTCGGCCGTGTTGAGCAGGGTCACGCCGGTGACCAGCAATTCGACCTCGCCGGAGCGCAGGCGGGGGTTGACGGTGCCTTCCGGTCGATGGCGCACGCGGCCGCACACCGAGACGACGTATTCGCTGCGCAGGCGTTCGCCGGCGGCAAAGACCTCCGCGTCGGTCGGGTCGAAGACGATCTGCAGCAGGCCCTCGCGGTCGCGCAGGTCGATGAAGATCACGCCGCCGTGGTCGCGGCGCCGGTGGACCCAGCCGGCGACGGTGATCTCGCTGTCGATGTGGCTGGCGTCGACGTCGCCGCAATAGTGGGTGCGCATGGTCACGATCCCGTGGGAAGGCCGCAGAATGCGCCGGCTGGCGCGCCGGCGGATGTTACGGAGCGGGGTCGCCCTTGGCAACCGGCGTCCAGTGCGCCGGCGCCGTGAAAGGCGGCACGAGGATGCCCAGCGACATGATGAGCTTGAGCCCGGCCTCGACGTCCATTTCCAGCGGCAGGACGTCGGCGGCCGGCACCAGGAAGAGCAGCCCGGTGGTCGGATTCGGCGTCGTCGGCAGGAACACCGCGACGAGGTCCTGGCCGCTGCGCCAGGCCATCTCGCCCATGTTGGTCTGGGTCTGGAAGCCGAGCGCCCACAGGCCGGGCCGGAACTGGACCATGACGACCTTCTTGAACGACTGGTTGGTCTCCTGGAACAGCACCTCGGTGAGCTTCTTCGACGCCGAATAGACCGAACGCACCACCGGGATCCGGTGCAGCAGGCGGTCCCAGCCGCTGACCAGCCGGCGACCGATGAGGTTGGCGGCCAGCACGCCCGTGACGATCAGCACGGCGAGCGCAAGGAGGATGCCGAGGCCCGGGATATAGAAACCGAGCAACGCCTCGGGCCGGTAGGCTGCCGGCAACAGCAGCAGCGTGCGATCCATGAGGTTGACGAGAAACTTCATCACCGCCCAGGTGATGAGCAGCGGCAGCCAGACGACGAGGCCGGTGATGAGCGAGGTGCGGATGTGCTTCATGTGGCCGGCCCCGTCCGGGGCGCTCAACTGGCGTCGTGCTTGTGGCCCGGACCGTGACTGTGCGACTTGCCGCCGTGGCTGTGGCTGTGCCCATGGCTGTGGTCATGGCCGTGGTCATGGCCATGGCTGGGGCCGTCGTGGCTGTGCGCCGGGCCCGAATCGAGGGTGTGCCCCTTGCGCGGCGGCCCCGCACCCTCGCCTTCATCGCCGGACTTCTTGCCCCCGTCACGGTAGTCGGTCTTGTACCAGCCGCTGCCCTTGAGGTGGAAGCTGGGTGCCGACAGGCACTTGCGCAGCTTCAGCTTGCCGCAGGCCGGGCACTTGCGCAGCGGGCCTTCACCGCCTTTCTGCAGGACGTCGAACCGATGGCCACAGGCCTGGCACTCGTAGTCGTAGATCGGCATTCCATCGCTCCTGGGATCATGCCCCCCGCGGGGGCGCAAAGCATAACAGCATCGCCGGCCGGGGCCGGCGGGATCAGTGTCCGGCGCCGAACACCAGGCCGTCTGCTGCCGCGTCGACGACGATATGGGCGCCCGGGCCGAAGCGCCCGCGCAGGATCTCCTGGGCCAGCGGGTTCTCGATCTGCTGCTGGATCGCCCGCTTGAGCGGCCGCGCGC
>CAYQIV010000022.1:0-51596 GCA_964417725.1 uncultured Chromatiaceae bacterium | reverse complement strand
TGCTGTTGAGGCTGAAGCTGCGCGGTACGCCCTCGGAGAGGTTGCGGCCCTTGACCGAGATCTCGCGGACCTCGTCGCCGGGGAAGGCCGAGCCGATTTCCTTCTTGATGCGCTCGGCGGTCGCCTCGCCGATCAGAATGCCGTAGTTGCGTCGCACGTAATTGACGATGGCATCGTCGAACTTGTCGCCGCCGATGCGCGCCGAGGCGGCGTAGACGATGCCGTTGAGCGAGATCACCGCGACCTCCGAGGTGCCGCCGCCGATGTCGAGCACCATCGAGCCGCGCGCCTCGTTGACCGGCATCCCGGCGCCGATGGCCGCGGCCATCGGTTCCTCGATGAGCCAGACCTTGCGCGCCCCGGCACCCTCGGCGGATTCCTTGATGGCGCGGCGCTCGACCTGGGTCGAGCCGTAGGGCACGCAGACCACGACCCGCGGGCTGGGGCGGAAGTGCCGGCCCGGCATCGCCTTGCGGATGAAGTGCTGGAGCATCTTCTCCGTGACGGTGAAATCGGCGATGACGCCGTCCTTGAGGGGGCGGATGGCGGTGATGTTGCCCGGCGTGCGGCCGAGCATGTTCTTGGCTTCCGCGCCGACCGCCTCGACGACCTTGCCGCCGCGGCCGGGTTCCTCGCGGATGGCAACCACCGAGGGCTCGTTGAGGACGATGCCCTGACCGCGGAGGTAGATCAGTGTATTGGCGGTGCCGAGGTCGATGGACAGGTCGTGGGAAAAATACCCCATTAGCCGCTTGAACATGGTGCGGGACGCCTGTCGTGGATTGACCCCTGGAAGCGGGCTAATCTAGCAACCGGGCCCGCATTCAGCAACCGCGGTGTATCATGCTGCACCCTGCCTGCTGCCAGTGCCGAGCACCGCGATCCGATGACACTCACTCCCAGGGAAGTCACCCACGTGGCGCGCCTCGCCCGCCTGCGCATCGCCGACGACGAGATCGCCGGTGTGACCGCCAAGCTCGACCGCATCCTGGCCTTCGTCGACCAGCTCAAGGCCGCCGACACGGCCGACCTGGCGCCGATGGCCCATCCGCTCGACATGACCCAGCGCCTGCGCGCTGACGAGGTCATCGAGACGGACCGTCGCGATGACTACCAGCGCAACGCGCCGGAGACGGTCGATGGCCTGTACATCGTGCCGCGCGTGATCGAGTAGCGGCATGCCCCGGGCGACCCTCATCGAGCTGGCTGCCGACCTCGCTGCCCGGCGCGTCAGCAGCCGCGAGCTGGTGGCGGACGCCCTGGCGCGCATCGCCGCGGCCCCGGCGGCGCTCAATGCGTTCATCACCGTCGATGCCGAGGGCGCACTGGCCGCGGCGGATGTCGCCGACGCGCGCATTGCCGCCGGCGATGCCGGCCCCCTGACCGGCCTGCCGCTGGCCCACAAGGACATCTTCTGTACCGCCGGTGTGCGCACCACCTGCGCCTCGCGGATGCTCGCCGGCTTCGTGCCGCCCTACGATGCCACCGTCGTTGCGCGGCTGGCTGCGGCCGGCATGGTCATGGTCGGCAAGACCAACATGGACGAGTTCGCCATGGGCTCGTCCAATGAAACCAGCCACTACGGCCCGGTGGGCAACCCGTGGGACCTCGACCGTTCGCCGGGCGGCTCGTCGGGTGGCAGTGCCGCGGCGGTGGCGGCGGGTCTGGTGCCGGTGGCCACCGGCACGGACACCGGGGGGTCGATCCGTCAGCCGGCGGCGTTGACCGGCATCACCGGGTTCAAGCCCACCTATGGCCGCGTATCGCGCTACGGCATGATCGCCTTCGCGTCGAGCCTCGACCAGGCCGGGGTGCTGGCCCTCAGTGCCGCCGATGCCGCGTTGCTGACCGCGACGATGGCCGGCCTCGACCCCCGTGATTCGACCAGTGCCGACAGGCCGGTCGAGGACTACCTGGCCGCGCTGGACACCCCGCTCGCCGGACGGCGCATCGGCGTGCCGCGCGAGTTCTTCGACGGTGGGCTCGACGCAGGCTATGCCACGGCCGTGCGCGAGGCGCTGGCGGTCTGCGAGCGACTCGGCGCCACACTCGTCGACGTCTCGCTGCCGGGCCTCGACCTCTCGGTACCGGCCTACTACATCGTCGCCCCGGCCGAAGCCTCGTCGAACCTGTCGCGTTTCGATGGCGTGCGTTTCGGTCACCGCTGCCGTGATGCCACGAGCCTCGACGACCTCTATGAACGCTCGCGCCAGGAAGGTTTCGGTGCCGAGGTCCAGCGCCGCATCATGACCGGCACCTATGTCCTCTCGGCCGGCTACTACGACGCCTACTACCTCAAGGCGCAGAAAGTCCGCCGGCTGATCGCCGACGGCTTCCGGCGCTGCTTCGAAGCGGTCGACGTGATCGCCGGCCCGACCACCCCCACGCCGGCGTTTCGCCTTGGCGAGAAGGTCGACGACCCGGTACAGATGTACCTCAACGACCTCTACACCATTCCGGCCAACCTGGCCGGGCTGCCGGCCATCTCCGTGCCCTGCGGGTTTGCCGGTGGCCTGCCGCTGGGGCTGCAGCTCATCGCCCCGCACTTCGGCGAGGCGCGGCTTTTCAACGTCGCCCACCGCTACCAGCAGGAAAGCGACTGGCATCGGCACGAGCCGCCACTCGCCGGGGGTGGCGCATGAATTTCGAAGTCGTCATCGGCCTCGAGGTCCACGTCCAGCTCGCCACGCGCAGCAAGATCTTCTCCGGCGCCCCGACGGCCTATGGTGCGCCGCCCAACACCCAGGCCTGCCTCGTCGACCTCGGTTACCCCGGCGTGCTGCCGGTGCTCAACGGCGAGGTGGTGCGCATGGCCGCGCGCTTCGGCCTCGCCATCGGGGCCAGCGTGGCGCCGCGCTCGGTCTTTGCCCGCAAGAACTATTTCTACCCCGACCTGCCCAAGGGCTACCAGATCAGCCAGTACGAGCTGCCGATCGTCCACGACGGCCGGCTCACCGTGACCCTCGACGACGGCAGCGAAAAGGACATCTACATCATCCGCGCCCACCTCGAGGAAGATGCCGGCAAGTCGCTGCACGAGAACCTGCATGGCGTCACCGGGATCGATCTCAACCGCGCCGGCACGCCGCTCATCGAGATCGTCACCGCGCCGGACATGCGCTCGGCCAAGGAAGCCGTGGCCTGCATGAAACACCTCCATCGCCTGGTGCGCTGGCTCGGCATCAGCGACGGCAACATGCAGGAAGGTTCCTTCCGCTGCGACGCCAACGTGTCGCTGCGGCGTCCGGGCAGCGACGTGCTGGGCACGCGCACGGAGACCAAGAACCTCAACTCCTTCCGCTTTCTCGAACGCGCCATCCTCCACGAGGTCGAGCGTCAGGCTGAAGTACTGGCGTCGGGCGGGCAGGTCGTGCAGGAAACGCGCCTCTACGACCCCGACCGCGACGAGACGCGCGCCATGCGCAGCAAGGAAGAGGCCAACGACTACCGCTACTTCCCCGATCCCGACCTGCTGCCGGTGGTCATCGACGAGGCGTTCATCGAGGCGGTGCGGGCGACGCTGCCGGAACTGCCTGAGACCCGCCGGTCACGGTTTGTCGGCGACCATGGCCTGCCGGAGGCCGATGCCGCCCAACTCGTCGCCAGCCGCGAACTCGCCGACTGGTACGAAGCGCTGGCCAACATGCCCGGTGTCGGCGCGCGGCTCGCCGCCAACTGGGTCAACGGCGAACTCATGGCGGCGCTCAACCGCGATGGTCTCGACATCGGCGAGAGCCGGGTATCGCCGGCGCAGCTGGCAGGGCTGCTGGTGCGCGTCGAAGACGGGACGATCTCGGGCAAGATCGCCAAGCAGATCTTCGAGACCCTGTGGCGCGACGGGGGTGAGGCCGATGCCATCATCGATGCCCAGGGCCTGCGCCAGATCACCGACAGCGGCGCGCTGGCCGCGCTGGTCGATGCCGTGCTGGCGGCCAACCCCGCGCAGGTCGCGCAATACCGGGCCGGGCAGGCCAAGGTCATGGGCTTTCTCGTCGGCCAGGTGATGAAGGCCAGCGCGGGCAAGGCCAACCCCGGTCAGGTCAACGCCCTGTTGCAGGCGCGGCTCGACGGCTGAAGCGCGCCGCAGGCGCTGCGCGGACAATCGTCATGCCGGGGCCATCGCCACCGGTCCACCAAAGGAAAAACCCCGCTGGAGCGGGGTTTTTCGTCTTCGGGTCGTCGACCGGGCGGTCAGCCCCGGGTTCGCCGCCGGGCCCAGCCGAACAGGCCGAGCGCCGCAGAACCGAGCAGCCAGACAGCCGGCGGTGCGGGAACCGCGGCAACCGAGAACTCCATGTAGCTGGTGCCGGCCAGGCTGATGTCGATGCCGTTCGACAGGATCAGCGTGCCGCCTGCGACCGGATCGGGGGCCGATACCACGGTGAACAGCGAGAAGGCCTGGCTCAGGTTGCGCGGCCCCGGCGAGCCATCGAAGGGCGCATCGTCGCCGTCCAGCGCCAGGACCACGTTGTCCGGGTCGCCATCGACGTTGTAGGTGAGGCTGCTGTCGAATGTGAAGTTGGCGCCGAGGTTGACGTCCGCACAGCCGTGGGCACCGACGAAGCTGAGGAAGGTGCCTTCGGTGCACTCGTAGGTGCTGGCGCCGACCGTGCTGCCGGCCGTGTTGATGCTGAGATCGACGACGCGGTCACCGATGATCGCCGAGGCAAACGGGCTGCTGCTGATGTGGCTGGTGGCCCAGTAGAGGCCACTGCTGCTCAGCGTCGTGCCGTCCCAGTCCCATGTGGCGTTCGAAGCCTGCATGCCAACCGAAATGCCCCACGCAGTACCGGCATTGGCGCCGTTCCAGATCAGCGTGCTCAGTGTGCCGCTGCTCGAGCGCTGGTATTGCCCGAGCAGCGTTGCGGTGGCGGCGCTGGCCGTGCCGGCGGTGGTGGTGAAGCATGCGACGACGAGCGCCGTCTGAATCAATCGTGTTTTTCTGATCATTGGAAAACGCTCCGGGTCGATCATTCCTGGTTGTCCGTGCGAACCTCCGCGGGCCCGGCAATCCGGCAGGGAGTGATGTTGCGCTTTCGTCCCGGGCCGGATGTGGCGGATCGCCCTGCGGGAGGTCGTCCCCTCGGTAGACGCGGCCTTTTCATGGCCCTTGGCGTCCGATCCTACGCGCCTTGGCCGGGTCGGCAAGTTTCCATATTACATAACGTCACCGTGCGGCGGAGTGCCGCAGGGGTGGAGAAGCAAAGAAAACCCCGCCGTAGCGGGGTTTCCCTCTCCTTCCGGAGTCGCCTTTCGTCGTCTCTGAGGGTGTCGGGCCGGTCAGGCTGCGTGGCGCCGGCGAGCCCAGCCCAGGAGGCCGAGTGCCGAACCGAACAGCCAGGCGGCTGCGGGCACCGGCACGACCGAGAAGGTCATGTAGCTGGTGCCGGCCGACATGATGTCGATGCCGTTCGACAGGATCAGCGTGCCGCCCGAGTCCTGCACGATGGTGAACAGCGAGAAGACCTGGCTCAGGTTGCGCGGTGGGCCCATGTCGGTGTCGTCGCCGCCGATCACCCGGGTCACGTTGTCCGGGTTGCCACCGACGTTATACGTCACCGAGCTTTCATAGGCGAAGTTCGCTCCCAGGCCCACGTTGGCACAGCCATGGGCACCGACCATGCTGAGGAAGGTGCCTTCGGTGCACTCGTAAGTGCTGGCGCCGACCGTGCTGCCGGCCGTGTTGATGCTGAGATCGACGACGCGGTCACCGATGATGGCCGAGGCAAACGGGCTGCTGCTGATGTGGCTGGTGCTCCAGAAGAGGCCGCTGCTGCTCAGCGTCGTGCCGTCCCAGTCCCATGTGGCGTTCGATGCCTGCATGCCAACCGAAATGCCCCACGAAGTACCGGCATTGGCGCCGTTCCAGACCAGCGTGCTCAGCGTACCGCTGCTCGAGCGCTGGTAGTGGCCGACCAGTGTCGCCGTGGCGGCGCTGGCCGTGCCGGCGACGGTGGTGAGCGCCACCACAAGCGCCGTGCCAGTCGTCAGTTTTCGTATGCTCATGAAGTCCCCTCCAAACGTTTTGATGTGTTTATCCCGATTAGGCCTTTCGTCGTCTGGAGAATCCCGTCCCGGGCATGGCCGCGCCCTTCAGACGTCTGGGCGGAACTCAAGGCAGTCGGTCGTGGCTCTCCAGACTTATCAGCCAGAATTAATCTAAATGGTTATATAAATATAACTTCCGGCTGTAGCGATCCTAACGGGTTGGCAATGTTGTGCAAGGCCTGCTTTGACATAAAAACAGCGATTTCCCCTGGGCGCGACATCGCACCACACCGCACCCCAGTGCTGTTTTCTCTGGTGAATCGTCGGCTGGTCGCGGGCCCGGCACGGGCGTGTGGCAGGGGTTCACCGCGACCGGTGAAACATGCGTTTGTATTATTTATTCAGTATTCATAAATATATGAAACGTGCCGGCCGGCTTCAGGAGGGGTCACCGTCCGCCTCATCGTAGTCGCGGCGCAGGCGCAGCAGCCCGGCCCGGAAGGCCGCCGCATCCCCGTAGTCGAAGAACTTCGGGTAGCGGTCGTGGGCGCCACGCAGCCGGCGGGCATGCTTGATCGGGCACCAGTACTGCTCGGTGCGTGCCGCGACCTCGCGCGTGTAGGCCGCCACGCCGTTGCAATACGAGCAGAAAAAGCAGTTGAGCTTCTCGACGAGGTTGAGGTAGGGCAGGTCCTCGCGGTCGAAGACCATGTAATCGGCACGGCGTGCCTTGGGGATGCCGTAGACGGGGAAGCAGATCGCCTGGTAGACGGTCACGAACAAATCCATGAGCAGGAACGGGACCCAGCCGCAGTAGATGATCGGTGAAGTCAGCACGACCAGCAGCCGTGAACGGCGCAGGAAACGGAACAGCCCGACCTTGTGGCGCCGCTGGTAGGCGATGAAATCCTCGGCCAGCCGGCTGCGCCGCTGCTCGAATTCGAGGACGGCCGCGCGGTATTCGTCCTCGAGTTCGTCCTGCAGCGTGCGGATGCGGGCCAACAATTCGTCGATGTGTTGTCTCATCGGTGCGCCATCCCGGTAGTGGAGCGCCGATTCTGCCTGAACACGGGCAGTGTGTTACCCCGGATCGAGTTCCGGGAAGCGGTCGAGGGCGACGGGCGCCAGGTGCAGGGCACGGGTCGTTTCACGCTTGTGGCGGATGTCGTCGTAGATGTGCCCGGCCTGCCCTGCGCCGATCCCCAGCACCTCTGCCAGTGTTGCAGCCGGGATGCCATGGTTGAGTGCCCACAGCGCCAGGTCGAGCTCACGCCACGGCAGGGCGAAATAGAATTCCTGCTGGCTTTGCGGCAGCGAATAGGTGTCGGTGGTCGGGCTGGCGTTGCATATCGCGTCGGGCAGGCCGAGATGGCGGGCCATGGCGTAGACCTGCGACTTGTAGAGATGTGCGATGGGCTTGATGTCGGCTGCGCCATCGCCATTGCGGACGAAGAAACCCTGGTCGTACTCGAGCCGGTTAGGCGTGCCGACCACGGCGTAATTGAGCCGGTCGGCGTGGAAGTACTCGAGGGTCTTGCGGATCCGCTGCTTGAAGTTGGTGGCGGCGACGATCTGCAGGTATTCGCGCGCGCCGAGCCGGTGTTCGGTCTGGCGGCCCTGCGGGTCCTCGACGATGAGCGCGAAGTGGTTGTAGCGGCCCTCGATACCGCCGCGGATGGCGATCTTCATGCGCCAGTCGTCGGCGAAGTCCGGGACCACGCGGCGCACGGCCTCGTCGCGCCAGCGATAGCAGCCGATCGCCTCCAGCACGGGGGAAATGTCCTCGACCGTGCTCGTCACGCCGAGGTGCTCGACGAGCAGGCGGCCGCGCCGGGTGCTGTCATCGGCGGAGTTCTTCTCCGGCAGGAGCAGGGCATGGACCCGTGCTGCGCCGAGCGCCCGCACGGCCAGCCCCAGCGCACAGGAACTGTCGATGCCGCCCGACACGGCGACCACCAGCCCGCGTTTGTGCAGTGTGCGGGCCGTGGCGGTGCGGATCAGTGCGACGATGCGTTGCGCTTCCTGCTCGAGGTCGATGTCGAGGACGGACCACGACAGCTGCGGTTCAGTTCCCAAGTTCCCGTACTCCCTGTGCAAGCTGGTGACGCCGGATTTTCCCCGACGCGGTTTTGGGCAGTGCCGCCATGAAGTCGACATGCCGGGGAACCTGATGGCCGGCGAGTTGCGCCCGGCAGTGGGCCCTGACCCGTCTTTCATCGAGCCCGGCATCGGCGTCGGCGACGATACATGCACGCACCACCTCGCCGAGCATCTCGTCGGCGGCCGGCACCACGGCCACCTCGACCACCCCGGGGAGCGCCATGATGACGTCTTCGATGGCCGCCGGGCTGATGCGGTGTGCCCCGGATTTGATGATGTCGCTGCGTCGGGCGTCCACATACAGGTAGCCCTCGGCATCCAGGTGGCCGAGGTCGCCGGTGCGCAGCCAGCCGTCGACGAGCACCCGGGCCGTGGCCTCCGCATCGCGCCAGTAGCCGAGCATGATGCCCGGCCCGCGCGCCCAGATCTCGCCGCTTTCGCCCGGGTCGGCCGGCGAGCCGTCGTCGCGCCGGATCGCCAGTTGCGTGCCGGCGATCGGCGTGCCCACGGAGCCGGGCTTGTCATCGAGGCGGTCGGGCGGCAGGCAGGTCAGTCGGGCGGTGGCCTCAGTCTGGCCATACATCAGCCAGAGCGGCGTGCCGGGCAGTGCGGTGCGCAGGCGGCGCGCCAGCGACGGGGGCATCGGCCCGCCGGCCTGGGTGATGTAGCGGAGGTCCGGCAGTGCGGGCAGGGCGCCTTCGGCGCGCGCCAACAGCAGGGCGAAGGTTGACGGCACGCCGGGAAAGCCGGTGATGCGCTCGGCTGCCATGCGGGCCAGCACGCGGTGCGGGTAGACCAGGTTGTCTTCGACGACGAGACGGGCGCCAGCGGCCAGGTGGCTGTGCAGGACCGAGGCGCCATAGGCGTAGTGGAAAGGCAGCACCGTCAGGCCGCTGTCCGTGGCGCCGAGGCCGAGGTAGGCGACGATCGCGGTGGTGTTGGCGGCAAGATTGCCGTGGCTCAGCAGCACCCCTTTCGGCTGGCCGGTCGTGCCGGAAGTGTAGAGGATCATCGCCGGTCTGTCGGCCGGCGCCTGCGTCAGCGCCGTCCCTGATGCCGTGGCGGCCTGGCGTTCGACGAGGCTGCCGGGTGCGTCGACGGGAATCAGCGCGGGTGGCGAGGGCAGGGTGCCCCGTGCCACGTGGACTTCCGCGTTGTCGTGGGCCGCGACCACGCGGCACGCCCCGCTGTGGCCCAGCCATGCGGCGAGATCGGCCTGGCGCGCCGTGGCGTTGAGTGGCACGGCGATCGCGCCGGCCGCCAGCGCGCCATGGCAGGCCACTGCCCAGTCGATCCCGCTGTCGAGGACGACGGCGACGCGCTCGCCGGGCTGCAGGCCGTCGTCAAGGAGCCGGCTGGCGAAGTGCCGGACGGCGCGCCACAGGTCGCCGTAGCGGCACTGCCCGGCGCCGGTGTCAAGGGCAACCCGGTCGGGATGATGTGCCGCTGAGCGGGCCAGCAGCCCCGTCAGGCAGAGGACTTCAGGCAAGGCTGGCCGCAGCGGCAGCCGGGCTCGCCTGCCGGCGCTCGATGAAGCGGGCGATGCGTTCGACGGTATCGAGGTTCTCCGGCACCATCTCCTCGTCGGCGATCTTGATGCCCCAGGTGTCCTCGATGTACATGATCAGTTCGAGCACGCCGGTCGAGTCGACGATTTTCTGCCCGACCAGCGAAGCATCTTCAGCCAGCGCTGATTCGTCCTCGGTGAAGAGGAAGTTGCTGAGGATGTAGCGCTTCACCTGTGCTGTGATCGACACGATCGCCCCCCGGTTCATGCCAGCTGCTCCTTGAGGAGCAGCGTCGAAAGGATGCCCACGAAGGCCATATTGTCGCCGAAGCCGATGGCCCGGCCTGCGCGGCACTTCTCAAAAAGCCGCACCACCGGTGCCACGTCAAACAGGCCGCTCTGGCGCAGGTGTGCCGGGCTCATCAGCGCGGCGACGTAATCGAGCGGCTGGCCATTGCTGAAAAAGCTCTGGCTGTCGGGCGCGCGGTAGGGCTGCTTGGTCCGCCGGCAGACCGTTTCCGGCAAAAAGGGCCGCAGGGCCTCGCGGAGCGCCCGTTTCTCGTGCAGGCCGCGGATCTTCAGGTGCGGGCGCAGGCTGCAACCGAATTCGACCACGCGATGGTCGAGGAACGGGAAGCGCCCCTCGACCGAGTGGGCCATCGCCACCCGGTCACCCTGCGAGGTCAGCAGGTAGCCCGCCAGCAATGTCCAGGCCTCGACGTACTGATCCCGCTGCAGGGGCGTGCGCCGGGAAAAGTCGCCGGGCAGCGATTGCCGCAGTTCATCCAGCGGGTCGCAGCCCTCGAGCAAGCGGCGCACGTCGGCGCTGAAAAAACGCGCCAGCCGGGCGGTGGTCTGCCAGCGCGGTCGGTGTGCATAGAAAGGGTCTGCGGTATCGGTCAGCCCATCGGCGTAGAAACCCAGTGCCATGCGGTTGCGGGCCACGGGCGAGTGTTTCAGGTACGGATAGAGCCGCGACAGCAGGGCTGGCCGGCAGGCCGAGTCGGGCTGCCGGGCCCAGAAGCGCCTGACCATCGCTTCCTTGAACAGGTCGTAGCCGCCGAACACCTCGTCGGCGCCCTCGCCGGTGAGCACGACCTTGAAGCCCGCCTCGCGGACGTGTCGGGCGAGGATCATCAGGGGTACCGGGGCGGTGCGTAAAACCGGGCTCTCGGTGTGCCGGATCAGGTGCGGGAACAGGTTGCCGATGTCGACGGTCCGGCAGCGCACGCTGGTGTGGGTGGTGCCGAGGTGCCGGACCATTTCCTGCTGCGCAGGCCCCTCGTCGAACTCGGCGTCGTCGAAGGTCACGGAGAAGGTCTGCAGGGGGGTGTCGGTGGCGTGTCGCACCAGGGCCGCGATCCCCGAGGAGTCGAGCCCGCCGCTCAGGTAGGCGCCGACCGGCACGTCGGCACGCAGTTGCAGCTTCACGGCATCGATCAGCCGCTCGCGGAGTGCCGCACCGGCTGACGCCAGGGTCGTGTGGTGCGCGGCATCGGCATCGGTCGGTGCCCAGGTCCAGTAGCGATGCAGCCGTTCACCCGCGTCATCGACGGTCATCAGGTGCCCGGGTGGCAGGCTCGATACGCCACGGAAGACCGTTTGCGTGCCGGTATTCGCCCACAGCGCGTAGACCTGGGCGATGCCCTGCAGGTCGAGGTCGAGCCCTGTGGGCAGCACGGCCCGCAGCGCCTTGACCTCGGAGGCAAAGGCCAGCCGGCCCTTGATGCGGGTCCAGTACAGGGGTCGGATGCCGGTGCGGTCGCGGGCCAGCACGAGCCGCCGGCGGCCGGCGTCCCACAGCGCGAAGGCAAACTGGCCATCGAGGTGGTGAACGCAATCGAGCCCCCAGGCCTCGTAGGCGTGGATGATGGTCTCGGTGTCGGAAGCGGTGCGGAAGCGATGGCCCAGCCCCTGGAGCGTGTGGCGCAACTCGCGGTAGTTGAAGATCTCGCCGTTGAAGGTGAGGTATACCGTGCCGTCCTCGTTGCCCTGGGGTTGATCGCCAGTGTCGAGGTCGATGATCGACAGCCGCGCATGGGCCAGGCCGATGCGGCCGTCGATGTGGTAGCCCGTCGCGTCCGGTCCACGGTGGCGCAGCGTGCCGATCATCGACTCGAGCTCGGCCCGCGTCGTTGACGGGCCCTCGGCGGGCGACAGCAGGCCGGCGATTCCACACATGCGTTCGGTTGTATCCGTCGGTCGGTTGGTCGGGATGTCCTGATGTGCGGGTCGGCTCGCGGATCGTGTGTGATGTGACACAGTCCGCGCAAATCATCGCGCATCCCCGCCCCAGCGCCAGCGCTGCACTATAATTTATTTCGGCAATGATACGGACGGACCGCAACACATGGACCTCCGGCGCACGTACTGGACCCTGCGGGTCGAGCTGAGGGAGTTGGTCCTCTGGCTCGTCTGTGCGCTGCCCGCCGGCAGCGGGATCTGGCTGCGTGCGCGCCTGCTGCCGCGCTTTTTCGCCAGCTTCGGCACAGGTACCGTCATCCAGGAGAACTTCCGCGTCACCACGCCCGCCAGGGTCCATGTGGGCCGCAGCTGCAATTTCGGCCGTGGCGTGTTCCTCACCGGCGGCGGCGGCATCACGATCGGCGATCACGTCGGCATCGGGCCCGACTCCAAGGTCTGGTCGGTAAACCACCGCTTTGCCGACCCGGATGTGCCATGGCTCGAGCAGGGCTATGATGAGGCGGCGGTGGTCGTCGAGGATGATGTCTGGATCGGCGCCAACTGCTTTGTCATGCCCGGCACGACCATCGGTCGTGGCGCCATCCTCTCGGCGGGCACGGTGCTGATGAAATCGGTGCCGCCCTGTGCCATCGTCGCCGGCAATCCGGGGCGCATCGTCGGCTGGCGCCGGCATCCGGATGGGGGGGCACCAGCGCAGGACAACGCCGGCGACGGGCCCGGCGAGGAGGCGATGGGATGAGTCGATGGCACGGCGCCACCATGACGATGGCACTGCTTTTCGCCGGCACCGCATGCAGCCCGGCACCGGATCCGGAGGCCCGCATGCCCATGGAAGATATCGCGGCAGATCTGCGTGTCGTGGCCACGGCACGTGTCTACTTCGCCCACCAGTCGGTGGGCCGTGAGATTCTCGACGGCGTGGCGACGCTGGCAGCGCAGGCCGGTGTGCCGTTGCGCATCGAGGCGCTCGGCGCTGCGCCGCCGGGGCCCGGGCCGGGGCTGTTCCATGCCCCCGTCGGTGCCAACGGCGAGCCATTGGCCAAGATCGGCGACTTCGAACGCCGTGTCGGCGAGGCGCAGGCGGTGGGGCCTTACGACGTGGCGCTGCTCAAGTTCTGCTATGTCGATCTCGACGAAGATGTCGCCATCGATCCCGAGGCCCTCCACGCCGGTTATGCGGCGATGCGCGCGCGCCTGGCGCGCACCGGGCCCGACACCACCGTGGTGCCGGCGACCGTGCCGTTGATGTCGGACCCGCCCGGCTGGAAGACCGCGGTCAAGCGGTTGATCGGCCGCGCGACGTGGCGCGACGAAGCCAACCGGCGGCGCAGCGTCTACAACACGCTGCTGCGTGAGGTCGTCGGCGACGCGCCCCTCTTCGACATCGCGCGCCTCGAAGCAACGCATGCCGACGGGTCCTGGAGCCATTTCACGCTGGGCGACCAGCCGGTCGAGACCATGGCGGTCGAGTACACCTGGGATGGCGGGCACCTCAACGAGGCCGGGCGCCTGCACGTTGCGGCCGGGTTCATCCGGGCACTCGCCGAAGCGCTGCGCAGCCGCCCGTCAGGCGGGTAGCCAGGCCAGCGGTTCCTCGTCCATCAGCGCGACCTGTTCGCGCAGGGCCAGCACGTGTTCGTCCCAGTAACGCTGCCCGCCGAACCACGGGAAGGCCTGGCGAAAGGCCGGGTCCTGCCAGCGCCGCGCCAGCCACGCCGCATGGTGCATCAGGCGCAGGGTGCGCAGCGCTTCGACAAGGTGCAGCTCGTGGGCATCGAAGGGGCGGAATTCGCTGTAGCCGGCCAGCAGTTCGGCGAGTTGCGGCGTCTGTTCGGCGCGGTCTCCGGACAGGAACATCCACAGGTCCTGGACCGCCGGTCCGCTGCGCGCATCGTCGAAATCGACGATATGCAGGATGTCGTCCGCGACCAGTACGTTGCCGGGGTGCAGGTCTCCGTGCAGGCGCAACACCGTGACCGGGCCAGCCCGTTCGTGACACCAGGCGATGCGCTCCAGGGCTGTTTCGCACACGCTGTCGTAGGCGTCGGCGAGCGCGTCCGGAATGAAGCCCGACTCGAGCAGGTCGTGCCGCGACCGGTGGCCGAAGTCGTCGACATCGAGCGGTGGGCGATGTTCGAAGGGCCGTCGCTGGCCACAGAGGTGGATGCGGGCGACGAACCGGCCGAGCTGGCGCAGCAGTTGGCGGTCATCGAGTTCGGGGGCACGGCCGCCGAAATACGGATAGAGGGCAAAGCGGAACGTGCCTGTCCGGTGCAACGTCTCACCCCGAAATGCCTCTGGCGTGGCCACGGGGATTTCGGCCGCCGCCAGTTCTGCGGTGTAGGCATGTTCTTCGAGGATCGCCGCATCGCTCCAGCGACCCGGTCGGTAGAACTTGCCGACCACCGGCGGGCCGTCCTCGATGCCGATGCGCCAGACGCGGTTTTCGTAGCTGTTGAGGGCCAGCAGGCGGCCGTCGCAGCGCAGCCCGAGGGCCTCGACCGCCGCCAGGATGTCGTCGGGTGGCAGGTCCTGGTAGGCGAGGCTGGTGTCGCTGCGGTTCAAGGGCGGGTGGCCGGCGCGGGCGGGGGTGTGCATCGCGGGGATGGTAACAGCCCCCGCACCGGGCCGGCTGCCGGCGCACCGCGGGCCACCCGCCTCCGGCTCAGCGCAGGGTGAAGGTCTTGCTGACGCTGAGGACCAGCGAGGCGTCGCCGCTGCCCGTGCCGAGCAGGCGAGCCGAACTGCGGATCACGGCCATCGTGTAATCGATGCCCAGCGGCTCGAAGGTGGCGCCATAGCCGGCTTCCCAGTAGCTGCCGTCGAAATCCCCGCCGAAGGTGCCGTACAGCGCATGGAAACCACGGTATTCGACCTTCGGTGCGATGTGGCTGTAGTCGAGCGTCGGCCCGCCGAAGTTGTCGTAGCGGCCGAAGTCGGCATCGATGGAGAAGAGCCGCCAGCCGAGGCTGGTGTTGACCTCCCGATAGTCATCGTCGAAATCGTCGGTGTAGAAATACCCGGTTGCACCGACGCCGTAGCGGATGTCGCCGAGGGTGCCCTCATAACCGCCGTAGAGGTCGATCTCGAGGCCCGGTTCGACGTCGGCGGCCCAGGCGCCGAGATAGAAGCCGGCGGCGGCGGCATCGAGGCCGGCCATGGCAGCGGAATCCACCTGCGGGACGCCGCGGAAGATGTAGTCGCTCATGTAGCCCGCGTTGGCCGTCAGTTCGAGGGCAGCGGCCGGCAGGGCAGCGATCGGTGACGCGAGGAGGGCGCAGAGCAGGCGGCAGTGCTTCATGTCGGGTTCTCCAGATCAGGGGTACGGCTTCGGGGCAGGTCGAAGCACGATCCGTGCCAGCCGGCGGCCGCGGGCTGTCACCGGCTTGCTGGCGTGCCCGGGCCGGGCCGGTGGTCCCGTGCCTGCACCGTGGTGGCACAGGTCGACCACCCGGCGTGCCGTGATGGCGCAACGGATGGCCCGTCGCGACCGGGTTATCATCGCTGCATCGAGCGCCAAGGAACGATGCCCCATGTCGAGTGATGCCAGCCACGCCCTCGCGGGCTACACCCTGGACCCGGCCGTGCGTGATTTCATCGGTGCACCGCGCCGCATGCTGATCGGCGCGCAATGGGTCGATGCCGCCTCGGGCGAGACCCTCGATGTCATCGACCCGGCCACCGAGCGGCACCTGACCCGCGTGCCGGCCGGTGGCGAGGTGGACATCGACCGCGCGGTGCAGGCCGCGCGCACGGCCTTCGAGTCACCGGCGTGGCGCGACCTCTACCCGGCGGCACGCGAACGCCTGCTGCTCAGGCTCGCCGACCTCGTCGAGGCGCACGCCGCCGAACTCGCCGCCATCGAGTCGCTCGACAATGGCAAATCGGCGGTCATCGCCGAGATGGTCGATGTGGGTGCCGCGGTCAACTTCATGCGCTACATGGCCGGCTGGGCGACCAAGATCGAGGGCCGTACGGCGGAGATCTCGCCACCGGTGCCCGGCGCGAAGACCTTCGCCTTCACGCGCAAGGAACCCATCGGCGTGGTCGGAGCGATCATCCCGTGGAACTTCCCCCTGCTGATGGCAGTGTGGAAGGTGGTGCCCGCGCTGGTGGCGGGCTGCACCGTGGTGCTGAAGCCCGCCGAGCAGACGCCGCTTTCGGCACTGCGTTTCGCCGAGCTGGCCGTCGAGGCCGGCCTGCCACCCGGCGTGCTCAATGTCGTCACGGGCCTCGGCAGTACCGCGGGGGCGGCGCTGGCCCGCCATCCCGGTATCGACAAGATCGCCTTCACGGGGTCCACCGCCGTCGGCAAGCAGATCGGCCACGCGGCGATGGACAACATGACCCGCGTCTCCCTTGAACTGGGCGGCAAGTCACCGATGATCGTGCTCGCCGATGCGCACCTCGACACCGCCATCGAAGGGTTGGCCAGCGGCATCTTCTTCAATCACGGCCAGGTGTGCACGGCCGGTTCCCGCCTCTATGCGCACCGCCAGGTGTTCGACCGGGTGGTCGCCGGCATCGCCGATATCGCCGCGGCGATGAAGCTTGGCCCGGGCCTCGACCCCGCGACGCAGATGGGGCCACTGGTTTCGGCCGTGCAGCGCGATCGCGTCTGCCGGCACATCGAGGGCGGGCTTGCCGCCGGTGCCCGGGCCGTGGCCGGTGGCGGTCCGGCGCCCGGCCCGGGGTACTTCGTCAGGCCCACGGTGCTCGTCGACACGCGCGAAGACATGGCCGTGGTCCGCGAGGAGATCTTCGGCCCGGTGCTCGTCGTCGCACCCTTCGACGACCTCGACGAGGCGGTGCGCCTGGCCAACGGCACGCGCTACGGGCTTGCCGCCAGCATCTGGTCCAACGACCTCTCCGCCGTCCACCGGCTGGTCCCGCGCCTCCATGCCGGGACCGTGTGGGTCAATGCGCACAATGCCGTCGACGCCGCGCTGCCCTTCGGCGGGTTCAAGGAGTCGGGTCTTGGTCGCGAAATGGCCTGGGCCAACGTCGAGATGTACACCGAGACCAAGTCGGTGCTGATGTTCCTGTGAATCAGCTGGCGGGCGGGGTCAGCGCCGGCTGCTGGCGGCGGTAGGCCATGGCGCGCAGCGTGGCAACCAGCTCACCCGCGCAGCGCACCTCGACGTCGTAGCTTGCCAGGCGTGGCCCGCAGGACACCTCATGGGCCTCGGCGACCAGTACCCCACCGTGCACCGGCTTCAGGAAATGCATGTCGACCTGCACGGCCAGCGCCTGCCGGCCGCGCGTATTGCTGGCCACCGCGGCGGCGAAGTCGGCCAGGGTGAAGATCGCCCCGCCATGGGCGATGTCGGCGGCATTGAGGTGGTGGTCGCCGACGGTGAGGGTGGCCGTGGCGCGGCCCGGCCCGACGTCCGTCAGGCTGATGCCCGAGCAGGCGGCGTAGCGGTCGCGCAGGAAATGCTCGCGGAGACGGGCCGCGTCGAAGTCGGCCGGTGGGTTGGGTGCACCTGCGGTCATCGGCCCGCGGCATCCAGCCGGGCCAGTAGCGCTTCGCGCCGGGCGGCGGGGTCGAGCAGCCGCACGGCGCGCAGGCGTGCGACCTCGGCGGCGCTGTAGGGACGGAAATCAGCCGGCAGCGAGGCCCGTGCGTAGGTCGACAGCATCCAGTTGAGCAGGGCGGCGATGTCGGCATCGCCGAGCGGTGCGTTGGCCGTGCCCGGCACCTGCACCAGGTAGTCGCGGCCGCCCTCGACGTGCAGGAAGCGGCCCATGTCGGCAACCAGCGACGGCACCTCGGGCGGGATGCCCGAGCCATCGGGGACGTGGCAGCCCTGGCAGTGGATCATGTAGTTGATCGCCGCCGGCTGGCCGGCCTGCGCGACGGCGGCCAGCGCCAGCAGCAGCGCGACAGGGAATATCCGGCGGGCCGCGTGCGTCATGGTCATGGACTCAATCCTCGACGGCCTGGCCGATGACCGCGGCCAGGGTGCAGTGGTAGATGTTGCTCTTCGTTCCCTGGCACCAGTTGATGTCATTGCTCTTTGCCGACAGGTACATCGGCCGGTCGCCCTCGTTGCGCGTGCACAGACAGCGGCCGCAGGGGCTTTTGCCGCAGCAGTCGTTGTACGAGACGACGTAGTCGCGACCATCGCCGGGGTGGCGGCAGGTGCCGATCCAGGTGATGCGCGACAGCTCGGTGCCCGGCGGGCAACTCGTCGGCGAGCCGCCACAGCAGGCACAGGCAAAGCCGTCGATGGCGCAGTGCCGCCAGTACTCGCACTGTGTCGGGTCGCCGGCGTGGCCCTCGATGCCGGCATCGAGCGGCATCGGTGTACGGCTTGCGCCCTCGCCGCGGGCCACCGGCAGCAGGGGCAGGGCAGCGGCGCCGCCGGCGACAAGTCCGCCGAGCCGCGCCAGCAGGTGGCGCCGCGAAGTGCGCCGCGCCATGTCGCGCGACGAGCGCTCGATCCATCGGTCGAAAAGGTTCATCTCATGCTCTCCCGGCTTCAGGCCGCATGGTTTTCTTCACGCTGCTTGAGGTAATCCTGCACGGTGGGGGTGCCGAGCGCCTGCGCTTCGAACAGGCTCTCGAGGTGCTCGCGCGTGTTGACCAGGCCGCGCGCCCTCAGGATGCCCTGCCCGTCGAGCAGCGTGGCGAAGGGCAGGCGCGGCACCTTGAAGCGCAGGCCGAGTTCGGTCGATACCACGTAGGGCGCGTCGCCGATCTGGCTCGTGCGGACGAAGGCCTGCTGCGCGTCGGGGTCGCCGTCGCTGGCGAAGACCACCTCGAGCCAGTGGCGTTCGCTGCGCCGGATCGACAGCACCGCCGGCAGCAGCGTCTTGCAAACCGGGCAACTCGGCGACAGGAAAAACACCAGCGTGCTGCGGCCGTCGGCGCGTCCACCGCCGATGGTGACCTCACCGCCGTCGAGCCGCGGCAGGACGAGCGGCGCGACCGCTTCACCAGGCTCGGGCCCCTTGCCCAGCGTCAGCGCACCGGCCGGTGCGATGCGCTCGTGCAACACGCCGATCTGCCGCGCCAGTGCCGCGACCACGGCGCACAGCAGGATGACCACCCCCCAGAGGATGAGGTGCGAGACCAGCAGGGTGTCCATCAGCCGTGCTCCTGCAGCGCGCGATGGCGGGGGGCATTGGCGAGGAGCTGGTCGATGGCCAGATACAGCGCGGCCAGTGCGGCCAGCGCGGCCAGCGCGGCGAGGAAGTCGCCGGCACCGGGCAGGCGCCCCGTCGCCGGCAGCAGCCAGGCCGCCGTGGCGCTGCCGGCCAGGGCCAGATTGCGCAGCACCAGCCAGCCGCTGAGCGGTTGCGGCGCGCCACCGCAGCCGCAATCGATCTCGCGGCGGCCACGTCGCAGGTTGATGGCGATGGCCGCGGCGTAGCCTGCCAGCAGCGCGGCGGCCACCGGCAGGGCCGGCGCCAGACCGGCCAACAGTGCCCCGGCGAGCAGCGCCTCGAATACCGGCAACCCACGCGCCATGGCCAGCGCGCGGCGGGGCGGCAGCAGGCGGTAGGCGAGCACCGCGGCGTAGAAGTCGCGCCGGTGGGTCAGCTTGTGCAGGGCGGCGGTGCCGAACAGCAGGGCCAGCCCGCCACGGATCACCCATGCCAGCAGCGGATCCATCGTTCAGTAGTTCTGCAGCAGTGTGATGGTGTTGCCCAGTTCGCCGATAGTGCGCTGGTGCGCGCCATTGCCCGCGGCGTAGACCTCGATCGCCGGTACGCCGATCAGCGCGGTGACGAGCAGCGGCTGGTCATCCTGCGTGACGAGGATGGTCGTCGCCGGTTCCTTGAGGGCGATGCGCCGGATGCGCCGGTGCGTATCCATGTCATGGACCCAGACCTCGGTGCCCGGGTCCTTGTGCGTGTCGGGGCCGCCCTGGTGGACGAGGCTGTAGAGCTGGCGCGTCGCCGTGTGGACGAACAGATGCTGCATGCCGCCGATGCGCCAGCCCGCGGCGCGGTCGGCATCGTCGAGCAGCGACCATGTCGGCAGGGGGCGCGGCGTGTCGCCGGACAGGTCGATGGGGTGCGCAATGCCCTCGAAGGACACGAACAGCCACTCGTCGCCGATGCGCACCGGCTTCTCGGTGACCGGGTCGCGCTGTGGATCGAAGAAAGGTGCGCTGCGCGTGCGACGGGCCTCGCGCCCCTCGCCGTCGAGCTGGATGTCGAGCAGGCTGCCGTCGCCGCAGATCATGCGGAAACGCCGCTCGCCGGGAATCACCAGGGAGCAGCCCGCGGTGATGATCTCGCTGGCGAGGCGTTTCCTGCCGAGGTCGACGACCGATACCGACTGGGCCGGCGTCATGTTGTAGACGAGCAGGAACCCCTGGTCGTTGGTGATGGCCGAGTTGAGCGGACTCGGGATGCTCGTCAGGCGTTTCGGCGGGATTTCGATCTCGTCGATGGCATCGAGGGTGCGCGGGTCGTAGAGGGTGACGAAGTCCTGGCGCTGGCCGCGCACCACGCGCGGGTAGTAGCTGGCGGCGCTGTAGATCACCTTGCGGTCAGCCGGGATGTCCAGCTTGGTGAACATGCTGCCGGTGCTGAGCATACCGAGGAATTCGCCGCTGCCGGCATCGACGAGGTAGGCACGGCCGTCGGCCATGAAGAAGAACGCGATGTCGTCGACCCACACCCAGTGTGGCCCGGGTGCGCGGTCCAGCGTGGCGACGCCCATCTGGTCGGGGCGGAAATCCGCGGCCCCGGCGACGCCGCCCGCCAGCAGCAGGAAGATGGCGTAAAGAGCGGTTCTGGTCATGGTGTCAGGTCCCCCGTGCACGGCTGTCGCGGGCCAAGCATAACCGCTGCGGCCGTGATCGGGGCAGGTGCGGCACAGCCGTCGTGCCGGGGGCGCGGCGCGCGCCCCCGGCAGGCCGGTCAGTAGTCGTAGCGGAATTGCAGGCCCCACCAGCGCGGCGGGCCGTAGAACTGCTGGTTGAAGCCGAAGAAATCACTGAAGTCGAAGGTATAGACCTTGTACTCCTCCTCGAACAGGTTCTTGACGAAGGCCGCGACCTCGAAGTTGTCGTTGAAGCGATACGCCGCCCGCGCGTTGAACACCCAGTAGTCGTCCTGCTCGGAGACCGGCTGGTTGACGATGTCGAAGTAGTGCTTGTCGCGGTAGGTGAAGTCGACCTGCACGCGCAGGTCGTTGCGCAGGCCCGGCACGGGCAGGTCGTAGCTGACCACGCCATCGAGGGTCAGGTCCGGAGCCAGCACCAGGTTGCGGTCGCGCAGCACCCCCGACGAGGTGTTGATGCCGTCGGCTTCCGCGTCAAGCAGGCCGAGGCCGAGCTGCATCTGCAGCCGGTCGGTCGCCTGGACGATGACCTCGGCCTCGGCACCCCACACGTCGGCATCGGAAGCGTTGCTGATGAAGTTGCTGACGCCCTCGAAAGTCAGCGCCTGCAGGTCTTCATAGTTGTAGTAGAAGGCGGTGGCGTTGAGGCGCATGCGGCCGTCCCACAACGTCGACTTCGCGCCGAGTTCGAAGGCTGTGAGCTTTTCCTCGTCGAAAGGCACGCCTTCGAGCGGCAGGGCGGCGTCGATGAAGCCGGCGTTGAACCCGCCGCTTTTGAAGCCGCGGGCGACGCTGCCGAAGAACATCAGGGCGTCGTTCGGGCGGTAGTTGACGGCCAGCCGCCCCGACAGGTTCTTGTCGTCGATGGTCGACAGCCCCGGTGCGGTGGCGGCGCTGAACTCATAGAGCAGGCCGAGGTCCTGGAAGCTCTCGGTCTGGTAGTACTCGTAGTCTTTTTCCTCGTCGGTGTAGCGCAGCCCGAGCTGGACTTCCCAGCGGTCCGTGATCGTGTAGTCGTATTGGCCGAACACGGCCCAGGAATCGGCGCGCTGGCGGTAGCTGACGTCGAGCGTCACGCCATCGACGGGGCCGAGCCCGGAAAGGTCGAGCTGCGTCTTGTCCGAGTCGACGTCGAAGTCGAACCAGTAGAGCCCCACCACCCATTTGCCGCGGCCCGCCGAACCGGCCAAGCGCAGTTCGCTGGTGATCTGGTCGGAGTCGGCCTCGAAGGTCGGCTCGACCAGCGGCGCGCCCTGCATGTCGGTGTCTTCCTGATGGAACTTCCTGACGTTCTCGAAGCCCGTGATCCAGGTCAGGGCCATGTCGTCCGACAGGTCCCAGTCGAGCGTCACGGTGGTGCCGAAGTTCTCGATGTCGAGCACGCCGACGCGGTCGTATTCACCGGCGAACTCGTCGCCGTCGTCGTCGCGGTAGCCGAAGAAGTCGAAGCCACCGACATCCGTGCCCTGGTGCTGGTAGGCCGGGGCGCGCGGGTTGGAGTTCGAGCCGTGGATGTTGAACAGCGCGCTGAAGCTGTCGGCCGGCTGGAACAGCAGTTGGCCGCGCCAGGCACGGCTCGAGGCCTCGTTCGGGTCCTCGCCGATGCGGTTGGAGACGTAGCCGTCGTGCTCGTTGATCGCCAGCGACAGGCGCCCCGACATCTGGCTGCCGCCGCCGCCGATGGCGCCTTCGGCCTTGACCTGCGAGTGGCGGCCGAGGGTCAGGTCGCCGTAGATGTCGAGGCCCTCTGCCGGGCGCTTCGAGATGAAATGGATCAGCCCGCCGGTGGTGTTGCGGCCGTAGAGCGTACCCTGCGGCCCGCGCAGCACCTCGACGCGCTCGAGGTCGAAGAGCTGGAAGGTCTGACCGGCCAGCGCGGCCCGATAGACCTCGTCGACGTACATCGCGACGTTGCTTTCGTTGTTGTCGTTGAAATCGTTGAGGCCGATGCCTCGCAGCACGATCGACGGATTGTTGCCCTCGCCGACCGGCGTGCCGATGCTGAGGTTGGGCGTGTGGGCCGCGATGTCGGTGCTGTTGACGATCGTCAGGTCGCGGAGTGCGCTTTCGGAGAATGCCGTGATGGAGACAGGGACTTCCTGCAGGCTCTGCTGGCGCTTCTGTGCCGTGACGAAGATTTCGCTGATCGCCTCGGCCTGCATGGGCAGCCCGGCGAGGGTGCCCGCCGCGGCGAATGACACGAGCCATGGACGAAATGCGGCGCTGCGCGCCGGCGGTTGCTGGACGCTCATCAAGTGGATCCCCCTGTCCCGGATGGTGACGAACCTGCAAATCTATCGGGTCTGCTGCAAGGGCACTAACCCGTATATATCCCTACCCCGGTCTCCCGTCGGGCATAGCGGTATTCCGCAATTGCCCGGCTTTTGTCTGGACCCCTAGAGTCGGGAAAAGTCGGGACTGGGGACGGGGGTCCCGAAAAATGAATATTTCTCAATGGGTTAGCCATTGGGCTCGGCACGCGCCCCGGCGCCGCGCGATCCATTTCGAGGGCGTCGACCTCGAGTGGGCCGAATTCGAGCGACTTGTCCGCAAGACGGTTGTGGTGCTGCGGCAGCGTTTCGGGCTGCGACGCGGTGAGCGGATTGCCTGGCTGGGCCACAACCACCCCGCGGTGCTGGCCCTGGGTTTTGCCTGTGCCCGCGCCGGAGGGGTCCTCGTGCCGTTGAACACGCGCCTCGCACCGCCGGAGCACGCCTTCATGCTGCGCGACTGCGGGGCGCGGCTGCTCTTCGTCGACGGCGAGTTCGCCGAGGCCGGTGCCGCGCTGGCTGCCGGACTGCCGGGGCTCGAGGTCGTCGGCGTCGAGCCGTCGGCGCGACCGGCGGTTGCGGCACTCCTCGATGAATCGGCGCCGGTGCCGCTCGATGACGGCACCGATCCGGCGGTGACGCTGGCAGATCCGCTGTTCATCTACTACACCTCGGGAACGACCGGCACGCCGAAGGGGGCGGTGCTGACCCAGGCCAACGTCTACTGGCACGCGCTGGCCAGCGTGGCGATGCACGGTCTGCACGCGCGCGACGAGGTGTTGACCCTGCTGCCGTTGTTCCACGTCGGCGGCATGAACGTGCAGACGACGCCGGCCCTGATGAGCGGTGCGGGGGTCACGCTGCTGCGGCGTTTCACGGCCGAGGGTTTTTATGATGCGCTGGCGGATCGCCGTCCGACGCTGGTGGTCATCGTGCCGGCGCAACTCGGTGCGCTCACGGCCCACCCGCGGTGGCCCGGCGCCGACCTGTCCTCGCTGCGCTGCGTGACCACCGGTTCGACGATCGTGCCGTCCTCGTTCTTCGACACCTTCCATGCCCGTGGTGTGCCGGTGGTACAGGTCTATGGCTGTACCGAGTCCTGCCCGACGGCGATCCACAACACCATCGACGATGCGCGGCACACCGCCGGCTCGGCCGGCCGGCCGGCGCTCCACACCGAGGCGCGCATCGTCGATGACGCCGGGCACGATGTGGCGGTGGGCGAGCGTGGCGAGATCCTGCTGCGCGGGCCACAGGTGATCGATGGCTACTGGAATGATGTCGAGGCCACCCGGCAGGCCTTCGTGGACGGCTGGTTGCGCACCGGCGACATCGGCTATCGCGACGCGGCCGGCAACCATTTCATCGTCGACCGCAAGAAAGACCTGATCATTTCCGGCAGCGAAAACATCTATCCGGCGGAGATCGAGGCCGTCGTCGCCGGGCACCCGGACGTGGCCGAGGCGGCCGTCGTCGGCCTGCCGGATGCCCACTGGGGCGAGGTGCCGGTCATCGCCGTGGTCCGGCGCCCGGGCAGTGCGCTTGATGCCGAGACGATCCTCAGCCGTTTCGAGGGCCGACTGGGGCGCTACAAGCACCCGCGCGAAGTGGTGTTCGTCGAGGCCCTGCCGCGCAACGCGCTGGGCAAGGTCGTCAAGCCGCAATTGCGCGCCGAGGTGCTGGCCCTGCTGCAGGGCGCTCCGGCCGGCGCGGGTTGCGCAAACTGAGCGAGGGATCCATATGAATGGCACGATCACCGCCCTGGCCGGGCGGGTACACCGGCGGCGGGCACCGCGGCCACTGGACACGGCCGCCCGCGACCCCGAGGAGAACGCCGGCCTCGACGAACTGCGCGGCCTGCAGTTGACGCGGCTCAGGGCCATCCTGCGCCATGCCTGGGATCACGTGCCCCATTACCGCAGCAAATGGACCGCCGTCGGCGTGCATCCCGACGACGTGCGCACGCTCGGCGACCTGGCCCGCTTCCCCTTCACCACCAAGGAGGACCTGCGCGAGAACTACCCCTTCGGGCTGTTCGCGGTGCCGCGCGAGCAGATCGTGCGCATTCACGCTTCGAGCGGCACGACTGGCAAGCCGACGGTGGTCGGTTACACGCAGGCCGATATCGACATGTGGGCCAGTGTCTGCGCGCGCTCGCTGCGCGCCGCCGGCGTCACGGCCGGCGACGTGGTTCACGTCGCCTTCGGTTACGGGCTGTTTACCGGTGGTCTCGGTGCGCACTACGGTGCCGAGCGCCTCGGTGCCATGGTCGTGCCGGTGTCGGGCGGGCAGACGCCGCGCCAGGTGCAGCTGATCCGCGACTTTCGTCCCACCGTCATCATGTGCACGCCGTCCTACATGCTCAACATCATCGACGAATTCGTGCGCCAGGGTTTCGACCCGGCGGATACGGCGCTGGAGATCGGCCTGCATGGTGCCGAGCCGTGGACCGAGGCGATGCGCGACGAGATCGAAGCGCGCTGCGGCATCACGGCGCTCGACCTCTACGGCCTCTCCGAGGTGATCGGCCCCGGCGTGGCCAGCGAGTATGCCGACACGCGCGATGGCCTGACGATCTGGGAGGATCACTTTTATCCCGAGGTCATCGACCCCGACAGCGGCGCGCCGCTGGCCGACGGTGAACCGGGCGAACTGGTCTATACCACCCTGACCCGCCAGGGCATGCCGATGATCCGCTACCGCACGCGCGACCTCACGCGTTTGCTGCCCGGCACCGGTCGCGCGATGCGGCGCATGGGCCGCGTGCGTGGGCGCAGCGATGACATGCTCATCATCCGCGGCGTCAACGTCTTTCCCAGCCAGATCGAAACCTACGTCCTGCGCCAACCGATGCTTTCGCCGCACTACCAGCTCGAGATCTTCCGGCAGGGCCATCTGGATGCGATGACGGTCAACGTCGAGCTTCAGCCGGATGCCGACGCCAGTCACCGCGAGGCGATTGCCGCCGCGCTGGCCGACGACATCAAGTCCTACATCGGCATCAGTGTCGCCATCGAGGTGCATGCACCGGGTTTTCTGCCGCGATCTGAAGGCAAGGCACAGCGGGTCATCGACAGCCGGCGCAAGGCCACCGGGGAGACTCCGCGTGGCCCGTGACCATCTGCTGGCGGCGGCGCGGCCACGGAAAGTACGGATCGGCAGCGCCGGGCAGGGCCATGCTACATTCCGCGGCCGGGCGTGCGACGCCCGGCGCTCCGGAGGGCATCCCCCCGCCGGACCACAACGGAGCAACCGCGCATGTCCAGCGCTGTAACCACGGGTGCCGCTGCCGGCTCGATCCAGGCGGCGGGTGAAGTCCGGCCGCTGACGGGCAACGAGGCGATCGCCCGTGGCGCCTGGGAAGCCGGTGTCCGCGTCGGCTCGGCCTATCCGGGCACGCCCAGTACCGAGATTATGGAAAATCTGGCGCGCTATCCGGCCAGCGACGTCGTCGCGCAGTGGGCACCGAACGAGAAGGTCGCGCTGGATGTCGCCATCGGTGCGTCCTACTGCGGCGTGCGCGCGATCACTGCGATGAAGCACGTCGGCCTCAACGTGGCCGCGGATGCCCTGCTGACGCAGGGCTACATCGGCGTCAACGGCGGCCTCGTGCTGGCGGTGGCCGATGACCCGGGTATCCACAGTTCCCAGACCGAGCAGGACACGCGGCTCTATGGCCGGCTGGCCAACGTGCCCGTCCTCGAGCCGGCCGATGCCCAGGAGGCGCTCGATTACACCCGGCTGGCCTTCGAGATCAGCGAACAGTTCGATACGCCCGTGATCGTGCGCAGCACCACTCGCCTGTCGCACACGCGCGCTGCGGTGCGGGTTGGTGAGCGCGTCGAGGCGCCGGCCAAGGGTTTCATCGAGGACCCGAACAAGAACGTCATCCTGCCCTCGACGGCGCGCCGCCGCCGGCCGATCATCGTCGCGCGCGAGACCAGGTTCGGCGAATGGCTGAGCGCTTCGCCGCTGACGCGCTGGGAGCGTGGCGACCCGGCGATCGGCGTCATCACCGTCGGCGTGCCCTACAACTACGTGCGCGAGGTGTTGCCCGGGGCCAGTGTGCTCAAGCTCCCGGGGTCGTTCCCCGTGGCGCGCGACATCATCCGCGAGTTCTGCAACTCGGTGGAGCGGGTCTTCGTCGTCGAGGAACTCGAGCCTTTTCTCGAGACCGAAATCAAGGCGATGGGCATCGCCGTCGAAGGCGAGCAGTTTTTCACCCGGATCGGCGAACTCTCCGCCGAGGTGGTCCGCGAGGGCTTCGTCCAGGCCGGCGTCCTGCCGCCCGGCATCCGGCGCAAGGCACCGTCCTTCGACTCGGTGGTGCGCCCGCCAGTGCTCTGTGCAGGTTGCCCGCACATCGGTTCCTACCTGCCGTTGCGCGTCTTGAATGCGCGTGTTGCCGGTGATATCGGCTGCTACACGCTGGCTGCGATCGAGCCGATCCGCTCCATCGACACCTGCGTGGCGATGGGCTCGAGCATCGGTGTGGCGGCGGGCATGGCCTACGCGGGCACCGAGACCAAGCCGATCGTCGCCACCATCGGCGATTCGACTTTCCTCCACAGCGGCATCGCCCCGCTGATGGATGCCGTCTACAATCGCGCCAACATCGTCGTCATGATCCTCGACAACCAGATCGTGGCGATGACCGGTGGCCAGGACCACCCCGGCACGGGCAAGACCCTGCGCGGCGAGGCGACCCATCGCATCGACTACGAAGCGATCTGCCGTGCGGTGGGTGTCGAATGGGTGCGCAAGGTCGACTCCTACGACATCGGCGTGCTGTTGCGCACCGTGCGCGAGGCCAGCGAGCACAGGGGCGTGGCGGTGATCATCGCCAACCGACCCTGCGTGCTCGACCCGGTCAAGATCAAGGGCCCGCCCTTCACCATCGAGCTGGAAGGTTGCGTGGCCTGCCAGTCGTGCATGAACCTCGGCTGCCCGGCACTGTCCTGGGCTGACGAGATGCATGAAGGTCACCACAAGGTCAAGATCGATCCGGTCGCCTGCATCGGCTGCTCGATGTGCGCACAGGTCTGCCCCAGCGACTGCATCGTGCCGGCCGGCACGGGGGTGGACGCTTGACGATCACGCCCCCGGGTGCGACGGACCCCGGTACGCCGCCCGTCAACGTCCTCATCGCCGGTGTCGGCGGGCAGGGCGTCATCCTCGTCTCGAAGGTGCTGGCGCGCCTCGCCCAGCTCCACGGGCTGCAGGTCAAGCAGAGCGAAGTGCATGGCATGGCCAAGCGCGGTGGCTCGGTGTTCAGCCACGTGCGTTTCGGCCCGCAGGTCTGGTCGCCCTCGATCCCGGTCGGCGAGGCGGATGTCGTCGTCGCGCTGGAGTGGGCCGAGGGGCTGCGCTGGCTGCCATACCTGCGCAGCGGCGGTACCTTCATCGTCGACGTGAAGAAGATCGTGCCGCCTTTTTCCTGCATGGACCGCAGCCACGGCGCCATTGCGGCCTATCCGCGCCACACCATCGAGGAAATCCTCGGTGAGGTGCCGGACAGCTTTGCCCTCGATGCCACCGGCATCGCCACCGACCTCGGCAACGACAAGGCCGCCAATACCGTGCTGCTCGGCGTGCTGTCGACGGCGCTGGCTTTCCCCGGCGACGAGTGGTTGCAGGTGATCAGCGAATTCGTCCCGGTGAAGACCCGTGAACTCAACACGCGGGCCTTCACCGCGGGCCGCGAATGGGCGCTGGGCGCACGTCAGGGCAATGATCGCGTCTTCGCCTCGCCCGAGGCCCTGCGTATCCCGGTGCCGGTCAGCGGCGGGCCGCTGCGGATCTCCTGGGAGATCACCCCGGCGTGGTGCAAGGGCTGCGACATCTGCGTCAAGTTCTGCCCCGAGCGTTGCCTGGCGATGAACGAGCAGCAGGTCGCCGTGCTGGCGAAGCCCGACGCCTGTACCGGTTGCCGGATGTGCGAGTGGTTGTGTCCGGATTTTGCCATCGAGGTGCGTGTGACCCGCGCCGACGAGGAGATCGTGAGTCGATGAGTCCTGCCAAGCCTGCGCCGCGCAATCTCCAGGGCAACCAGGCCTGTGCGCTCGGCGCCATCGCCGCCGGTTGCCGTTTCTATGCCGGCTATCCGATCACGCCGTCCTCGGAGATCGCCGAAACCATGTCCCGCGAGCTGCCACGGGTCGGTGGCGTGTTCGTGCAGATGGAAGACGAGATCGCCTCGATGGGGGCCGTGATCGGCGCCTCGCTGGGCGGTGCCAAGGCCATGACCGCCACCAGTGGCCCGGGCTTTTCGCTCAAACAGGAGAACCTCGGCTATGCCTGTGGGGCCGAGATCCCCTGCGTGGTCGTCAACGTCATGCGCGGTGGCCCGAGCACCGGCATGCCGACGCGCCCGGCGCAGGGCGACGTCATGCAGGCGCGCTGGGGCACGCATGGCGACCACCCGATCATCGTCCTTGCGCCGGCCTCGGTCGCCGAGGTCTACCGGCAGACGATCCAGGCCTTCAATTTCACCGAGACCTACCGCGTGCCGGTGATCCTGCTCTATGACGAGGTCATCGGCCACCTCGTGGAGACCGTCGAGTTGCCTGCCCCGGGCAGCATCCCGGTGGTCGAGCGCAAATGGGCCAGTGGCCCGGTTGATGACTACCGCCCCTATGCAGTCGGCGAGGACAACATTCCGGCGATGGCCCGGCCGGGCGACGGCTACCGCGTCCACACCACCGGGCTCACCCACGACGAGACCGGCTTTCCGACGCAGCGTCCCGATCAGGCCGAGCGCGCCACCGGCCGCCTGCTGCACAAGATCGAGCAGCATCGCGATGCCATCGAGCAGTACGAACTGCGCCATTGCGATGACGCCGAATACCTCGTCGTCGCCTTCGGCATCACGGCGCGGGCGGCCGTCGCCGCCGTTGAGGCGGCACGCGCCGAGGGGTTGCGCGTCGGCCTGTTGCGGCCTGTCACGCTGTGGCCCTTCCCCGAACGGGCCCTCGAGGCGCTGGTCGGCAAGGTCCGCCACGTCCTCGTGCCGGAGATGAACGCCGGCCAGTTGCGCCTGGAGATCGAGCGTCTGGTCGCCGGCCGCGTGCCGGTGATGCCTTTCAACCGGCTCAACGGCGAGCCGTTCACGCCGGCGGAACTCAAGGAGGCGATCCTCGCGTTGACGTGTGCCCCGGTCGCCGCAGCAGGGTGAAGATGATGGACAGCGTCAAGCAGCCAGTGCCCGCCGGCGAGGAATTCGACATTCGGCGCTACCTGCGCCTCAAGCTGTTCCCGCATTTTCTCTGCCCGGGTTGCGGCCACGGCATCGCGCTGCGCGCCATGCTGTGGGCGGTGCACGATCTGGGCCTGTCGATGGACCAGGTGGCTTTCGTCAGCGGCATCGGCTGTTCGGGGCGCACCACGGCATACCTTGATTCGAACACCTTCCACACCACGCATGGCCGACCGCTGGCCTATGCCACGGGCCTCAAGCTCGCGCGTCCCGACCTCCACGTCATCGTCATCACCGGTGATGGCGATTGCCTCGCCATCGGCGGCAACCACCTCATCCATGCCTGCCGGCGCAACCTCGACATCACCTGCATGATGCTCAACAACGAGGTCTACGGCATGACCGGCGGCCAGGTGTCGCCGACGACCAAGGTCGAGCGGCTGACGACGACCACCCCGGCCGGCAATTACGAGCCGGCCTTCGATGCCTGCAAACTGGCAGAGGCAGCCGGCGCCGGTTTCGTCGGTCGCGGTATCACGCTGGAGACGCCGGCACTGAAGAACCTGCTCAAGGAGGGGTTGCAGCACCCCGGGTTCTCCTTCATCGAGGTCATCTCCGACTGCACCGAGGTCTATGGCCGCAAGAACGATCTCGGTTCGTCGCCGGAGATGGTGTTGAGCCAGAAGGCGTCGATGCGGCCGGCCAGCCATGGCAACCGTGTCGACCAGCCGTTTCGGCCGGGGGACTGGCAGACGGGAGTGCTGGCGCGCAACGACCGCCCGGAATACGGTGCGGTGTGGCGGGAGCATTGCCGCAGGGTCGGCGCGCGCACGCCGGGTGGTCGCTGAATGACGACACCATCCTCGTTCCAGCTGCGCCTCAGCGGCACCGGCGGCCAGGGGTTGATCCTCGGCGGGCGCATGCTCGCCAATGCCCTGGTCGGGCTCGGCATGAAGGTGTCGCAGTCGACGACCTACGAGCCGACCTCGCGCGGCGGCGTCAGTCGCTCGGACCTCGTCGTGACCACCGACGGCGTCGACTTTCCCCTCGTCACCGGCATCGACTACCTGTTGATCCTCGCCCAGTCGGCCGTCGGCATCTCCGACGGCCTGGTCAAACCGGGCGGTATCGTCGTCATCGATGGCGAGGCGATCACGCGGCCGCCGCAGGGCGAGTACCAGCTCCACAGCCTGCCGCTCATGGAAACCGCGCGCCGCCTCGGCAACCCGCGCGTGGCCAATGTCATCGGCCTCGGGGCGCTGCTGGCGCTGGCGCCGGTGTGTGATTTCGCTGCGGTGGAAAAGGTCGTCGAGGCCAGTGCGCCGGCGAAATACCGCCAGCTCAACGTCGAGGCCCTGCGCAGCGGAGCGGCGCTCGCCCGGGCCGCGTGAGCCGGTCGCGGCCCGCCGGGTCGTCGCTCAGTGCCCGGCCGGATGCCGCAGCGTTGCTGCCCGCGGCCGGCCGTCGCCGGTCGCCTGGTACCACACGCTGTAGTCGTCGGCCACCGCCTGCCAGGCGGCGAGCGGGTCGGCGGCGCTGATCTCGAAGCTGTCGAAACCGCAGCGCTGCATGTAGCCGAGCTGCTCCTGGAGCACGTCCCCGACGGCACGGATCTCGCCACGATAACCGAGCCGCTCACGCAGCAGCCGTGCGTGCGTGTAGGCCCGGCCATCACGGAATTTCGGGAACTCCAGCGCGATCACGGCGAAGTGTGCCAGCGCGTTGCGGACCTCAAGCGGCGACTCATGGCTTTTCAGGCGCAGGCCGAGGGGTTCGTGCCGCGCCTGCAGGGCAGGCCCCTCGGCCTGCCACTGTGCGAGGCTGATGATGAGCGCCCCGTGGCCCGGGAGGTCTGTCTGGCCGGAGACGTCGGTGAAGCGGTCCTCGACCAGCGCGCCGCCGCGGATCAATGCCATCACGCCACCGCCTTGCGCCGTTCGTGTTCGGTCGCGGCGCCGTACACGGCCTGCTTGAAGGGCTCGGTACCGATGCGCCGGCAGGTGACGAGGAAGGCCTCGCCGGGCTGCCGTGCCCCGATGTAGGTGTCGATGATGGCCTCGATTGCCGCCGGGATCTGTTCGCCCGGCAGACCCGGACCGAGCCGCTCGCCGAGCGAGGCGTCCTCCTTCGAGCAGCCGCCGAGGGTGATCTGGTAGTACTCGCGGCCGTTCTTCTCGACGCCGAGGATGCCGATGTTGCCGACGTGATGATGGCCGCAGGCATTCATGCAGCCGGAGATGTTGAGGGTCAGCTCGCCGATGTCGGCCAGCCGGCCGGCATCGGCGAAGTGGCGGCCGATGCTTTCGGCAAGCGGAATCGAACGCGCGTTGGCCAGTGCGCAGAAGTCGAGCCCCGGGCAGGCGACGATGTCGGTCAGCAGGCCGTGGTTGGCGGTCGCCAGCCCTGCGCTGACGAGGGCCTGCCAGAGCGCGTGGAGGTCTTGCTGGCGGACGTCGGTGAAAGTCAGGTTCTGGCGGTGGTTGACGCGCACCTCGCCAAAGCTGAAGCGGTCGGCGAGCTCGGCGATGAGTTCCATCTGCTCGGCGGTGATGTCGCCCGGTGTCACGCCCGGGGCCTTGAGCGTGATGTTGGCGATGGCGTAGCCCGACGCGCGGTGGGCGACGACGTTGGTCCGGTACCAGGCGTCGAAGTCCGGGTGGCGCGCACGCGCCACAGCCAGCGCCGGCGGGTTGTCGGCCAGGGCTTCCCAGGCTGGTGCGGCAAAGTGGGCCTGGATGCGGGCCCACTCCGCCGCGGGGACCTCGAGATGCGGGTCATCGCGGTTCTGGGCCCATTCCTCCTCGACGCGCCGGCGGAACTCGTCGACGCCCAGTGCGTTGACCTGGATCTTGATGCGCGCGCGGTGGATGTTGTCGCGCCGTCCGCCGAGGTTGTAGACGCGCAGGATCGCCTCGAGGTAGGAGAGGATGTCCTTCTTCGGCAACCACTCGCGGATCGTCTGCGCGATGAGCGGCGTGCGGCCCTGGCCGCCGCCGACGACGACCTCGAAGCCCACCTCACCCTGTGCATTGCGCCGCAGGTACAGGCCGACATCGTGGAGTTTGACGGCGGCCCGATCGACATCGCCGCCGGAGACCGCGATCTTGAACTTGCGCGGCAGGTAGGAGAACTCCGGATGCAGGATCGACCACTGGCGGATCAGTTCGCACCACGGGCGCGGATCCTCGATCTCGTCGCGGGCCCGGCCGGCGTAATGGTCGGCCGAGATGTTGCGCACGCAGTTGCCGGAGGACTGGATGGTGTTCATCTCGACCGAGGCCAGTTCGGTGAGGATGTCCGGCACCTCGGCGAGGCTGATCCAGTGGAACTGCATGTTGTGCCGGGTGGTGAAGTGGCCGAAGCCGCGGTCGTGGCGCCGGGAGATGTCGGCGAGCTTGCGCAGCTGGCGCGACGACAGGCAGCCATAGGGCACGTTGATGCGCAGCATGTAGGCGTGCAGCTGCAGGTAGACGCCGTTCATCAGGCGCAACGGCTTGATCTGGTCTTCGCTGAGTTCGCCACGCAGGCGGCGCGCGACGACGCGCCGGAACTGCGCGATGCGCTCGGCGAGCAAGCGGTGGTCGAATTCGTCGTAGCGGTACATGGCGGCGGGTCCTGTATTCAGCGCGGTGCGGGCGCGGTGCGCAGCCGCTCGGTGTGCACCGTCGGGCCGTTGGCGCGGATGACCTCGCGCCAGGCCGTCGGCCGCAGGCCCAGCCGCGGGTCCCGGGTCACGTCGATCAGCGAGGCTTCAACGACGTGGTTGGCCGCCTCGGCAGCCTGCGCCTCGCCGAGCAGGTCTTCGGCCGCAGTGGCAGTTTCCGCCACCTGGCCGGCGTTGATGTCGGTGACCCACTGGCCGTCACCGGCAAGAAAGACCACCCGCCCGTCGTCCAGGCGGTTGGCGATGACCATCTGTGGCATGCGGACCTCGCGATGCGACTGCCCGTCCCGGATGAGCGGCCGGGCGGGCGACGGGGTCAGAGTAGCGGTGGGGCGGTGGGCGGGTTAGACAAATTGCCCAGATGGATATAACTGTGGGGGCGGGGAAAAAAGTGACCCCCGGCCTGCGTGGGGCTGGGCCGGGGGCCGTGTCGGTTTCCGAGCGAGCGGAAACACTGCTTCCAGTTTGGAGGACAGATCAACCGACGGCTCCGTTTCTACACCTTGTCGGTGGTGATTGAATTACCCAGATGGGGTATATCGAAGACTGTTGTGATACCTCCCGTCCCCCATCGACCAGCCCAAGGGCACCTTGCTGGCGGCGCTGCAGTTCGGCGAGCGGGGTCGACACCGCCTGACACGGGGGCCGGCGCGAGGCTATGCTGGCGCCATGAGCGATGCCCTGCTGTGCTGGCGCTGCGGCGCTGACCTGTCCGTGCTCACGCTGCCGCTGCGCCGCCTCGAGGAGTGCCCGGCGTGCAGCGTGCACCTCCATGTCTGTCGCCTGTGCCGGTATTTCGATCGCGCCCGGCCACGGCAGTGCCGCGAGGATGATGCCGAGGAGGTGCGCGACAAGGAACGGGCCAATTTCTGCGACTATTTCCGGCCGGCGCCGGGCGCCTTTGACGCTGCGGGGGCCGCAGTGGTAGAACGCGCCAGGCAGGCGCTGGACGACCTGTTCGGTTCGCCGGCCGGCGGCAAGCCCGGCAACAAGTAGGCCCCATGGGCCGGGGAGTACACCCATCGTGCGTCGTGCCGCGATCCTGTGTCTGACGGCGGTGCTGGCCCTGCAACTTGCGGGTTGTGGCACGGTCCTCTATCCCGAGCGGCGCGGCCAGGTCGGCGGGCGCATCGACCCCGGTGTGGCGATCCTCGACGGGCTGGGTCTGCTGCTGTTCTTCGTCCCCGGGGTCGTGGCCTTCGGGGTCGACTTCACCACCGGCGCCATCTACCTGCCGGGGGGCCGCCGGGGTGCCCTGGTGGATGACGGCACGGTGCGCGTGGTGCACCTGGCGCCGGGGGCGCTCGATGCATCGCGCATCGAGCAGGTTATCCGCGATGCGACCGGTGTTGCCCTGTCCCTCGACGACCCCCGCCTCAGGACCACGGTGGCTGCCGATGGCGAAAGCCTGCGTGCGGCGCTGGCCGCCGGACATTGAGGGTGGTCAGTGGCCTCAGTGCGGCAGCGTCACGCCGCGCCACAGTCGTGCGCTCAGCGCCGCGACCGGTTCCCTGGCGCCGCCATGCAGCCAGTCGACCAGCGCCAGACTGACGTCCGGGTAGCCTGCCGGCGGCGGCGGCGGTGTGGCCAGCCAGTGGCGGATTTCGTCGGCGCGGAGCCGGCGTGTCACCGTGGCGAGGCCGAGTTTTTCCAGCGCCACGGCATTCGACTCCTGTTCGATCTGGCCCGTGAGCGGCTTGGACATCAGCGGGATGCCGAGGTGCAGGCACTCGGTGGTCAGTGTGAAGCCGGCATTGGCGATGACGCCGCGGCAGCGCGCCAAGTCGGCAATGAAGTCGTTGCGCGAAATCGGATGGATCTCGACGTGTGGCCGGGTCACCGGGTAACTCGTCTTCGAGTAGACGCGAAAACGGCATTCGGTGACCGCATCGAGGTGCGGGATGACGTCGGCCAGCGGTTCAAAAGCGGTGTAGACCAGCACCAGGTCGTCCGGCGTCTGCGGGCGGGCCAGCGAGCGGATCTCCGGCGCGACGGTCGGCGGGACCAGCGGTGCGCCGAAGGGGTGCCAGTGGGTACCCACCGGGATGCTGACCGGGGCGAAGATGTCCATGACCAGACTGGCCAGCGGGCTGCCGGCGGCGCGCGGCACGCTGGCTGCGGTGAAGGCGTACTGGTGGCCGATGCCGATGCTGCGGATGCCGTTTTTCCGGGCGTTCCACGCCGTGATGGGTTCGTAGTCGGTGACAACCATGTCGAAGTCATCGCTGCGCAATGTCATGACATCGCGCAGGAAGCGCAGTGGCCGGGCCCTGACGACCGTCTTGAAGTGGCGGATCCGGCCGCCCTCGGTGACGAAGGTCAGTCCGGGGTGCGCGACGAGCGGCTCGCCGATGCGCGCCAGCCACGACGGGTCGACTGCCGGGCCGCTGAGCAGTACGTGGACCTCGTGACCGAGGGCGCGCAGGCCTTGCACGATCGGCGTGGCGCGGACGAGGTGCCCGTGGCCGGTGGTCTGGATGCCGTAGAGGATCTTCAGGTCCCGATCTTCCCGTCTGCCCTGGTGCGGCGCGCCATTGCACGCCGCGCGCATGACGCCATCATGACAGGATCCGGGGAAGGCATCAGCGGACGTGCAGTTCGACGACGTCGCGGTCGGCGAGTCGGTGCTCCGGGCCAACCTGTTGCCCGGGATAAACCTCGCTGCCCCAGATGCGCGCGTAGCGCAGTCCGGCGGCGATGTCCTTGTGCAGTTGTCCGGCCACATCCAGCACCGTTTCTCCCCGCCGCAGGGTGAAGGGCCGCTCCATCTCGGCGGGCTTGCCCAGCGCCTTGCTGTAGACGCGGATGATGTCGAGGCCGCGGAACAGCAACGGGCCGATCTGCTCGCAGCCTGCGCCGGTTTCGGCCGAGACGTGGACCACGGGGAAATCGAGGCCGAGCAGCTCGTTGAGCACGGCGACCTCGCCGGCCGGGTCGTCGAGCAGCTCGCACTTGTTGGCCACCAGCAGCGTCGGCAGTTCGATGCGGAAGGGGTCGCCGAGAATCTCTTCACCGTCATCGGCCACCGCCGGTGGCGGCGGTGCCTTGCCAAGCCCTGGCCACCAGTCGTTGAGGAAGATGCGCTTCTCGCCCAGTCGCGTCAGGATCGCCTCGACGTGGCTGGCGCAGGCCGGGTCGCTGAGGTCGAGGACCAGCAGTGCGGCATCGGCCGGCTGCAGGGCGTTGACGATCCAGCTTTCGAGGTAGTCGGCGGAGACCGGTGGCAGGTCGATGAGCTGCAGCAGGACGTCTTCGTGAGCCAGCATGCCGGGGATCGGTGTCTGGGTCGTGAAGGGGTAGGGCCCGACCTCGCTGCGCGAGCCGGTCAGCCGCACGTGGAGCGCCGATTTGCCAGCGTTGGGTGGTCCGATGAGGGCGATCTGCGCTGCACCCTCGCGGCGGATGGTGTGGGTCGGTCCCTTGCGCTGGCCGGTCTTTTTCGGTGCCTGCAGCTCCTCGGTGAGCTCCTTGATGCGGCGCTTGATGTCGCCCTGCATCGCGTCGGTCCCCTTGTGCTTGGGGATCGTGCGCAGCATCTCCTTGAGATGGTCGAGCCGCTCGCGCGGCTCCTGGGCCTTGCGGTAGGCCTCTTCGGCCTTGCGGTAGTCGGCGGTGAGGTTGGCGGGCATGGGATCGGGGCAACACGGGACGGGGGCGTTAAGTAGCCCGTCCGGCGCGCCGGGTCAATACCCGGCACGCACGCGGCCTGCCTGCAACCGCCGGTGCGGCTACCGGGCGCTGGCGCGGGCCGCGGGGGCCTCGACGGACAGGGTGATCCAGCCGTCCTCGCGGTAATCCGAGACGATGGCGCGCAGGCCCATGACCTCGGCCTTGCGCTCAAAGCCCGGGCGGATATAGAGGTCGTGAACCTCGCGGTCGCTCAGGTCGTGCTGGCCGAGCTTGCGGCTCACGTCGAGCACGGTGCGGAACGGATCCCTGAAGCGGATCCGGCCCGCCTCGCGCTCGACTTCCAGCGCCAGCTGATAAAAGCAGGCCGTGCGGTCGGTCATGGCGATCAGGCCAAGCTGGGTATTGCCGGTTTCGCGGATGAGGTTGCCGACCCGGCGCAGCATCGGGCTTTGCGTGCGCACCTCGTGGTCGATCATCTCCTCGAGCAAGTTGTTGTCCTTGGCGAACTGGATGAAGGTCAGCGTCATCTTGACCAGCGCATCGTTGGCCTCGTGCTGGTAGGGTTCGCGCACGTTCATCGTCTTGATGACGGTGGCGACATCACGGCCGAGGACATCCTCGCGGCCCGTGAAGTCATGGGCGGGCCCGCCATCGGGGCTGATGCCGCGAACGGCTGCGGCCACCGCCTTGCCGAGTTCGGCTTCACGGCCCTCGAAGCCGCTCAGCGAGGCGAACTGGCCACCATCGCGCATGCGCGGCTTGGCGGCGGCGTGGTCACCGTGGTCGGCCGCCGGCAGGACGCTGGTGGCACACAGCAGGACGGTTGCGACGGCGGCAACGAGGGGGTGAGCAATGGTCATGGCCGGCCTCCGGGAAAGGGGTGGCCCACGCTAGCAGCGCGCTGCCGACGGCGTCCAGTGCCACACCGACCGACTTCAGCCGGTTGCCGCAGGATGGTTGCCGCCGGCCGGTTCGAGGGCTGCGGCGAGGGCCTCGTCGACGTCGTTGAGCCAGATGAATTCGACCTGGCCGCGCGCGTTGGCGGGGATGTCTTCGAGGTCCTTGCGGTTGCGTGCCGGGAGCAGCACGGTGTGGATGCCGGCGCGCAGCGCCGCCAGCACCTTTTCCTTGATGCCGCCGACGGGCAGCACCAGTCCGCGCAGGCTGATCTCCCCGGTCATCGCCACGTCGCTGCGCACGCGCCGGCCGGAGAGCAGCGACGCCACGGCGAGGTACAGCGCCACGCCCGCGCTCGGCCCGTCCTTGGGGATGGCGCCGGCCGGCAAGTGGATGTGCAGGTCGTGCCGGTCGAATTCGAAGCCGCCGATGCCGAGCGCGGCGGCGCGTGACCGGGCCAGGGTGACGGCGGCCTGCGCACTCTCCTTCATCACGTCGCCGAGCTGTCCGGTGAGGATCAGCTGGCCCTTGCCCGGCATCGTCGTCGCCTCGATGAAGAGGATGTCGCCGCCCACCGGTGTCCAGGCCAGGCCGGTGGCCACGCCGGGCATGCCGGTGCGCAGCGCGACCTCCGGCTCATGGCGGCGTGCGCCGAGGATGGTGCGCACCGCTGCGGCATCGATGTCGACATGCGCGGTGCTGCCCTCGGAGATGCGCACCGCCACGTGGCGCAGGACGGCGCCGATTTCGCGTTCGAGCTGCCGCACGCCGGCCTCGCGCGTGTAGTGGGCGATGATTTCGCGCAGCGCATCGTCGCCGAATGCGACGTGTCCGGCATCGAGGCCGTTGGCCTTGCGCTGACGGTCGATCAGGTAGCGACGGCCGATCTCGAGCTTCTCTTCCTGCGTGTAACCGGGCAGTTCGATGACCTCCATGCGGTCGCGGAGCGGCCCCGGGATGGTATCGAGCACATTGGCGGTGCCGACGAACAGCACCTTCGACAGGTCGAAAGGCACGCCGAGGTAATTGTCCTGGAAGGTGGCGTTCTGTTCCGGATCGAGCACTTCCAGCAGCGCCGACGACGGGTCGCCATGGAAGCCGCTTGTGCCGAGCTTGTCCATCTCGTCGAGCATGAACACCGGGTTGCGTGCACCGGTCTTCGACAGCTTCTGGATGATGTTGCCGGGCAGGGCGCCGACGTAGGTGCGGCGGTGGCCGCGGATCTCGGCCTCGTCATGCACGCCACCCAGCGCCACGCGGCAGAACTTCAGGCCGAGCGCGCGGGCGATGCTCCGGCCCAGCGATGTCTTGCCGACGCCCGGCGGGCCGACGAAGCACAGGATCGGGCTGCGCCCCTCGGGGTTGAGCTTGCGCACGGCGAGATACTCGAGGAGGCGCTGCTTGACCTTGTCGAGGCCGAAGTGGTCCTCGTCGAGGATGTTGCGCGCCCGGGTGATGTCGATGCTCTCGGTGTCGAGTACCGCCCACGGCAGGTGAACCAGCCAGCTCAGGTAGCTGCGCACCATGGAATGTTCGGCCGAGGCCTCGGGCATCTGCTCGAGCCGCCGCAGTTCCTTGCGCGCCTGTGTCGCAGCCTCCTCCGGCATGCCGCTGGCCTCGATCGCATCGCGCAGCTCGGCGATGTCGTCGTGGTCCCCGGTTTCGCCCAGTTCCTTCTGGATCGAGCGCATCTGCTCGCGCAGGTAGAATTCGCGCTGACGATCCTCGAGGCTCTCCTTGGTGCGTGCTTCGAGCTGGCGCGACAGCTTCAGCACCTCGATCTGGTGGTTGAGCAGTTCGAGCACCCGGTCAAGGCGTTCGAGCACGGAGAAAATCTCCAGTACTGCCTGCTTTTCCGGCGGCTTGATGTCGAGAAAGGCCGCCACCAGGTCGGCGAGCTGACCGGGATCCTCGATGCCCTGGATCACGCCGGCGAGTTCCGGCATCGCCTGGGGGAGCAGGCCGATGGCCTCGATGGCGCGTTCCTGAAGCAGGCGCACGCGGGCCTCCACTTGCGCGCCTGACGGCGCATGCTCGTGGACGAGGTCGTAACGTGCGGCGAGGAAGGGCAACCCCTGCAGGTGGTCGAGGGTGCGAAAGCGCTGTTCGCCCTGGCAGACGACGTGCTGGGTGCCGTCGCGGGCGGTGAAGTAGCGCACGATGCGGGCGATGGTGCCGACACCATGCAGGTCGCCCGGTGCCGGGTCTTCGATGGCGGGGTCTTTCTGCATGATCAGGCCGATGCGCCGGCCGCTGCGTGCCACCTCCTCGGCGGCGGCGATCGACAGCTTGCGGCCGATGGTCAAAGGCACCACGGCGCCGGGGAAGACCACGGTGTTGCGCACCGGCAGGATGACCAGCACGTCATCGCCGAGCGTTGCGCTGTCCCGCGTCGCAGGGTCTTCCTGCGGTGCCGCACCGTTGTCGGGCCTGGGATTCCTGTCGCTCATGGTCCTGTCTGTCTCCGCGTGTTGATGTGGCCGTGGCCTGGTGTTCGACATGGGGGCCGGAAAGCGCTTTTCAATCCCGAGTTCGTCGTGGACCGCCGCGTGGATGTGCAGCGCGGCCGCGGTGAGGGCACTGGCCCCGGGCCTGGGCGGCGGTCAGAATGCCGGCTTCTCGGCAGGGGATCGGCCATGAAGCGATCGGCGACCGGCGAGCCGGCAGACCTCCCGCGGCCGGCCCCGGTGGTGGTGGCGCGGGGGTTGACCAAGCGCTTCGACGAGATCGAGGCGGTGCGCGGCATCGACCTCGAGATTCCCGCCGGTGGGTGTTTCGGCTTCCTCGGCCCCAACGGGGCCGGCAAGACCACCACGCTGCGCATGATCCTCGGCCAGTCGCCGCCGAGCGGCGGGACCCTCGAGGTTCTCGGCCTGCGCGTGCCCGAGGACATCCGGCGTATCCGTGCGCGCATCGGTGTCGTGCCCCAGGCCGACAACCAGGACCCGGACTTCACCGTCATCGAGAACCTGCGCGTCTACGCGCGCTACTTCGGTCTTGCCCCGCACCGGGTGGCATCGCGCATCGAGGAGTTGCTGGGCTTCCTCGAGCTGTCGGATCGCCGCGATGCCCATGTCCGGCACCTGTCCGGGGGCATGCGCCGCCGGCTGTCCATCGCCCGTGCGCTGATCAACGATCCCGAGCTGATCATGCTCGATGAGCCCACCACCGGCCTCGATCCGCAGGTGCGCCACCTGATCTGGACCCGCCTGCGCAAACTCAGATCGGCCGGCAAGACGCTGCTCCTGACCACCCATTACATGGACGAGGCCGAGCGGCTGTGCGATGCGCTGGTGGTGATGGACCACGGGCGCATCATCACGCAGGGGTCGCCGGGCGCGCTGATCCGCGAACACATCGAGCCGCATGTCATCGAACTGCCCGGCGGCGCCGGCCGGTTGCGCGATGGGCTGGCATCCTGCCCCGGTGTGCGGCTGCTCGAGGTCGGCGAGACGTGCTATTGCTACGCCCGTGACCCGACGCCATTGCTGACGATGCTGGAGCAGGACCCGGGGTCGTCGTTCCAGCACCGCGCCGCCAACCTGGAGGATGTATTCCTCAAGCTGACGGGGCACGAACTGCGTGAGTAGCCGCAGCACCCTTTACCCTGGCGGCAAGCGTGCCCAGGAGACCCGCCGATGATGACGATCGATCTTCGCCTGCCACGCCCCTGTGCACTGGCCCTGACGGTGTGGCTGCGCAACCTGCTGGTGTGGCGCAAGCTGCTCGGCACCAGCCTGGTCTTTGCCTGTGGCGAGCCGTTCATCTACCTGCTGGGTCTTGGTTACGGCCTGGGACAGTTCATCGGCGAGGTGGGCGGAATCAGCTATTTCACTTTCCTGGCCTCCGGCCTGCTGGCGGCTTCGGCGATGAACGTGGCGAGTTTCGAGGGCATGTTCTCGGTGTTCACGCGCATGACCCACCAGCAGACCTATGACGCCATCCTCGCCACGCCACTGCAGGTCGACGACATCGTCGCCGGTGAAGTGTTGTGGTGTGCTTCCAAGTCCGTGCTCAACACCCTGCCGATCCTGCTCGTCGCATGGCTGCTCGGTGCCATCGACCAGCCCACGGCGCTGGCGGCCATCCCGGTGTTTTTCCTCGCCGGGTTGTGCTTTGCCGGGCCGGCACTGGTCATGGCGGCACTTGCCGCGAGCTACGATTTCTTCAACTACTACACGACGTTGCTGATCACGCCGATGTTCATCTTCAGCGGCGTGTTCTACCCGGTGGCGACGCTGCCGGCGGCGGCCCAGGTGGTCGTCAACGTCCTGCCGCTGTCGCACGCCATTGCGCTGATCCGGCCGCTGGTGGCCGGCCAGCCGGTCGGCGATCCATGGCTGCACGTTGCCGTGCTGGCGGCGTATGCCGTGGTGGGGTACCTGGCCGCCACGGTCTGCATCCGGCGGCGCCTGGTGCGTTAGCCCCCGGCTTGGTCCCGGGCACCGCCGCCGCTAAGATGCGCGCGGGTGCAGCGCAGCGGTGTCGAGGGGGTGACAGATGGGTCTCAGGGTCGTCGCATGCCTGATGGCCGGATCGGCCGTGGCGGGCAGCCACGCCGCCGACCGGCCGCTGGACGAGATCGTCGTCAGCGTACAGAAGCGCGCCCAGCAACTCAGCGAGGTGCCCGTCGCCGTCTCGGCCTTCAATGCGGCGTTCCTCGACGAAGCCGGTGTCGTCGACCTCAACGGGCTGGTGGCGTTCACGCCCGGCTTCAGCGGCCGGACCGACGACAGCTTCACGGATGCCCTGTCCATCCGCGGTATTTCCACCAATGATTTCGGCCTCGGCGGTGACCCGTCGGTGGCCATTTTCGTCGACGGCATCCATGAGGGACGCAACGGCGGGGCCGTCACCACCTTCCTCGACGTGGCCCAGGTCGAGGTCGTGCGCGGGCCGCAGAACACGCTGTTCGGCCGCAATGCCATCGCCGGCGCCATCAGCGTCACGACGCAGCGCCCGCAGGCGGAGTTCGCTGGCGGCGTCTCGGCAGCCGTCGGGCGTTACGACCACATTACCGTCGAGTCGACCCTCAACATCCCCCTGACCGATTCGCTGTACTTCCGTGCCAGCGGGCACTACATGGACGAGGATGGCTACCTCGACAACCTCGCCGGCGGTCCCCGCCTCGGTGCCCACGAGACACGGGCGCTGCAGGCGGCGCTGCGTCGTGTCGGTGAACGCACCGACACGACCCTGACGCTGTTTTTCGAGGAGCGTGACAATGACCCCTCCGTGTACTGGGTGGCGGCACCGCTCGATGCCGATGGGCGGCTCGACGTCGATGGTGCGCCGCTGCCCGTGGACAAGGTCTGGTCGGACTCGCTCTCGCGCGGCCTCGGTCGCGACAATCCGCAGATCTTTCGCGCCACCCTCGCTGTCGAAGCCGCGTTGCCCGGCGGGCGGACGCTGACCAGCCTCACCGGCGTCAAGCAATATGACTTCTTCTACCGCGAGGACTACGACGCCACCGCGGCGTTCACCAATGATTACGAAGTCGACCAGGACGTCGACTACTTCAGCCAGGAACTGCGCTTGAATTCGCCCGACGACGGGCCACTGACCTGGTTCGCCGGCGCCAGCATCTATCGCGAGCGGGTCACGGGGCGTTTCGTCAACCGCTACGACGAAGACGACCTGTGCCGCGCGCTGGTGCAGACCGAAGTGGGCGAGGCGGACGACCCGGATGCGTTCACGTGGGCGCCCGGGACGACCGTCACGGGCTGCAACGACCCCGTGTTCGAGTTCGTCTGGGACGATGACATCGATCCGCTCGACATCGATGGCGACAAGGCCGAACGCAACATCAACAAGGGCCGTTACAAAGGCTGGGCGGTGTTTGCGGATGCCACCCTGGCGCTTGGCGAGCGGCTGAGCGTGAGCTTCGGTGCGCGCTACACCTGGGACGAGAAAGCCTTCCGCATCGCCGTCGATGATTCCGGCGGAGCCCTCGGCAACAACCTGGTGTGGGCATACCACACGGCGGGCTTCGTTGGCGACACGCAGGACTGGAGCGGCTTCACGCCGCGCGTCGCGCTGAACTGGCAGATACATCCGCGCTGGTCGCTCTATGCCAATGCTGCGCGAGGCTACAAGTCCGGCGGTTTCTCGACCTTCGGCCTGGCACTGTCCGGCGAACCCGATGAGGACGGGGTGGTGCCGCCAGGCAGCAGGCCCCGCGAGTTCGATTCCGAAGCAGTGGTGAGCATCGAGGCCGGCGTCCGTGCGCGCCTGCTCGGCGACCGGCTGCAACTCAACCTCGGGGCCTTCGACTACCGCTATGACGACCTGCAGCTGACCTATTTCGACGGGGCCTCGCAGCTGACCGACAATGTGGCCGAGGCGAGCGGCCGCGGGCTGGAGGGTGATGTGCGCTGGGCGATTGCCGAGCGCTGGCGGGTCATCGCCTCGCTGGCCTGGCTCGATACGGAGATCGACAGCATCGATGCGGCGCTCGCCGATGCCATCTGCGACGCTTGTGCAGGCAACGAACTCTGGTTTGCCCCGGAGTGGTCGACCTCGCTGCAGCTGGTCTTCACGCAGCCGCTCGCCGGGGGAGCGCGAATCGTCGCGACTGCGGAGCATTTCTACCAGGACGAGGCATTCTCAGGGCCGGACAACCTCGCCCTGTCGGCCACGCCGTCCTACAGCCTGTACAACTTCCGTCTGGGCTATGACAGCGGCCGGGGCTGGTCGATCACCACATGGGTCGACAATGCCTTCGACGAGCAGTACTTCGAACGGGGCTGGGAAAATGCCGATGCCGACAACCTCGGCGGCTACGGGTTGCTCAACACGCGGGTCTGGCCGTCGAAGCCGCGTACCGCTGGCCTGCGCATCGACTGGGACTTCTGAGCGGTCCCGTCAGCCGGTTTCCTGCACCTCGATACGGAAGCCGGCCGGAGAGACGAAGGCGGCCATGGTGCCCGTGCCACACAGCGTGGCCACCGAACCGTGGCGGGTGACCTCGACGCCTGCCGCGGCGAGCCTGTCGCACAGTGCGGTGAGGGACGCGATGCGGTAGTTGACGTGCAGGATGCCGGTGGCCGGTGGCCGCGCCCGGGGATGGCGGTTCTCGCCACGGGCGTGCCGGTATTCGATGACCTCGATGCGTCCGAGCGGCTCGGCCGGGTCGCCGAACACCCTGAGATCGAGCCCGGCGCCGGGCGGCAGGCCGATCGTGCGTTCGACCTCCACTCCCGCAAGCTGCAGGTCGAGGGTGACATCCATGCCCAGCACGTCACGGTAAAAGCATGCCTCGCGCTCGACATCCGGCACCGTCACGACCAGTGGACCAATACCGGCGCACTGTCGCGGGCCCAGCGGGATGTCCGCACCCGCGCCGATGATCTCGATCAGGACGACGTTGATCTGATCATGGCCTTCGAGATGGACTTCGCGGAAATGCAGTCCCCCGGGCCCCGGCATCTCGGCCCACGGCCCGCGAAAACGCACGCCCTCCGCCGACAGTTGCGCATGGCGTGCGGGCATGTCGGTGGTATAGAGGTCGAGGTTCTTGGGCAGCAGGTCGCAGGCCCCGGCGCCGAGTCGCACCGGCGGACCGGGGCGCGAAAACTCCACCAGGTGCAAGGCCCCGGCATGCGTGCCGGGCGTGGCGACGAGCGCCTGCCCGGCGATGTCCTGCGGCGAAATGTCCCACAACGCCGCCAGCTGTGCGTCCGCGCCATCGCGCCGCGCCAGGGTTGTCATGCCGAAGTGCCCGCACCAGAAGGCGCTGGCTTCGGCCAGCGAACGGACACCGAGGGTGGCATGGTGGAAGGCGCCCAACCGGGGCTGCGGCATGATCGACTTGCCTCGCTGGTTCCTGCGTCGGGTCATTCTCCCATCTGCGAGCCGGGCGATGCGGCGTTTTCCGGCCGTCGCATCTGCGAATTGACCGTGATAGCATCGACCGCGTGTGGCCACCGCTGGCAGCTGCCAGGCCGTGGGACGGGAGGTCACGGATGCCGGGCCAGTGCCCGGTTCGGGTGACATATTTTGGAGAGGCTAGGCGCTCGCTCTTCGAACTGGCGGATCACTCCCCCACATTCCGGCGAACACGCGCATCGTTCTGACGCCCCCTTCGTGCACTTCATCCTTCCCGGGTTTTCAAGTCACGCCTGCCAGCACCGGCAGTGCGTTTCACCGTCCTGCCGGCGGCGGAGCCACCGCCCCGGTTTCCAGCCTGTCTCGCCGTGCCCAGGTCGGGGTTGGGTCCCCGCGGCGGCGCCCAGGGTTCTGTCCACCACGAGGGAGTAAGGGGGTCTATGCGATGACGAGGATATATGTTGGCAACCTGCCGTATTCGGTCGACGAGGAGTCCGTCAGGACGCTCTTCGCACAGCACGGTACGGTTGAAATGGTCCGGCTGATCAACGACCGCGAGACCGGTCGCTTCCGTGGCTTCGCTTTCGTCGAAATGCCGGACAGCGATGCCCAGCAGGCCATCGCCAAGCTCAACGGACAGGACATGGGCGGGCGCCCGCTGCGTGTCAATGAAGCGCGTGAACGTGAGGGCGGCGGTGGCGGCGGCGGTTTTCGCCGGGGTGGCCCGGGTGGTGGTGGTGGCGGCGGTTACGGCGGCGGTGGAAACCGCCCGCCCCGCGGCCCGCGTTACTGACCTGCGGGGGGTTCCCGTCACGGGGCGGGAATCCCCATCCCCGCGATGCGTGGCAGGCGGGCGGCCTCGCCCGCCTGCGCATGTCGCCCCTCGTGTGTGTGCGCACCCTGACGGTAAGGACCGATCGCGTCCATGGGTTGCGCGGGCATGGAGACAGCAGATGTGGTGGGCCCGCCAGGACTTGAACCTGGGACCAACGGATTATGAGTCCGCCGCTCTAACCAACTGAGCTACAGGCCCGGCACCTTGCCGGCGGCACGGACTGCGCCGGCGACGGCGATTCTAGCAGAGCGGCCGGGGCCGATTGGCCTTGGCGGGTGCCGCGGGACTACACTTGCAGCCAGTCGGCGCCGGGCGCGCCGGCGCCTTGCTCCGGCGCGCCACGATGAGGGACAGATGGGAAACAGAACGGCCGACCTGCCACCATTGACTGGCATGGCGCGCGTCATCCGCGAACTGCGCCACCAGGAAGTGGCCCGCCAGGGGATCGGCCTGCTGCTCATGCCGATACTCGCAGCGCTGTCGGCACCACAGGTGGCGACGTTCTGGGCCGGCGCCGTGCTGGTGGCGCTCGGCTCGCTGGTGCGAATCTACGCCTCGGGCTTCATCGTCAAGAACGCCCGGTTGGCCACTGGAGGGCCCTACTCGCTGGTCCGGCATCCGCTGTATACAGGCAACCTGCTGATTCTCATCGGCTTCGTGCTCGCCAGTGGTCAGTGGTGGGCGCCGCTGGTCGCGGCGTTTTTCTGGTTCTTCTATTACCCGGTGGCGATCAGCTACGAAGACCGCAAGTTGCGGCGTATTTTCGGTGACGCATGGGTAGCGTGGAGCCGCGACGTGCCCGCCGTCATCCCCCGGCGGTTGGTGCCGCGCGGTGCGGCCCACTGGTCGCTGATGACCTCCATGCGCCAGAACGCGGAGCCGCTTGTGCTGGTATTCACGCTGGTCTGGATCATCTGGATCGGCATGCGCCTGTGAGGTACGGCCGGCCGGTTTCCGGGATGCGCTGAGCCCGCGCCGTGGAGTACATCAGCCGGGGTTACCAGGGGACCGTCTACGTCACGGACAGCGACCATGGCCGGGTCGTCGTCAAGAAACCGCAGGGCAAGGGTCTGCCGGGCTGGCTGAGTCGCGCCACGCTGCGCCGCGAGTACCGCGCCTACCAGCGCCTCGGCGGCGTTGACGGTGTGCCCCGCTGCTTCGGTCTGCGCGATGACGGCAGCCTCGTGCTCGAATACCTTGCCGGCGAGGTCTACCGCGACGATGCCGCGGCGCTTGTCGACCGGGCGCGTTTCTTCGCCGAGTTCCTCGCCCTGATTCACGCGCTGCATGCGGCCGGCGTGGCGCATGCCGACCTCAAGCGACGTGGCAACCTGCTGATCAGTCCGGCCGGCCGGCCGCTGGTGATCGATTTCGGCACCGCCGCCGTGCTCGGTCCCGATGCCGGCTGGTTTGCCCGGCGCTGGTTTCGCCAGGCCTGCCGCATGGACTTCAATGCGTGGGTCAAGCTCAAGTACCGTCGCCGCTATGACCAGATTCAGCCGGCGGACCGTGCGGTCTACCAGCCGACATGGATCGAGGGCGGTGCGCGCGTCGTGCGTCGTGTCTGGCGCAAGCTCAGCGGGCGCAAGTATCGCAAGGCACTGCGCCGCCGCCAGTGGTGATGGTGCGGCTGCTCCAGTTTCTGCTCCATGCGGCAGTGGCCGGAGCCGGCGCGGCCACCCTGCTGGCCCGGTGGCCGGAATCCTTCTGGGTGATGGAATACCTGCCACACTTTCGCGTCCAGTACCTCGTCGTGCTGGTGGCCTGCGGTTTGCTGGCGCTGGCTGGCCGACGCTGGAAGACCGGGCTGCTGGCGCTGGCGCTGGCGGTGCCCAACCTGCTGGCCGTCGCCCCCTACCTGCCCGGAATGTGGCCGTCATCGCCGCGCGCCGCCGACGAGGACCTGACGCGCCTCGTCGCGCTCAACCTCTTTTACCTCAATGACGAACACGGTCGCGTGCGGCGCTACCTCGATGGGGTTTCGCCCGACGTCATGGTCTTCAGCGAGTACACGCCGGATTGGCAGCAAGCGCTGACACCGCTTGCTGCGCAATATCCGCACCGCGTCGAATACCCCATCCCGGGCGCCTGGGGCATGGCGGTGTACTCGCGCCATCCCTTGCGCGAGGTCATCCGGCTGTCGCTCGGCGACAGCGGGCGGATCAACCTGCGGCTGATGATGCGCATGCCCCGGGGCGACGTCGAGATATGGGCGCTGCACCTTTCGTCGCCGACCAGTCCCGCGGCGATCGCGGCACGCCAGCTCGAGACCCGGCGACTGGCGGGGATACTCGAAGGCACGCGCGATACGGTGCCTCGCCTGCTGGTCGGTGATTTCAACATGACGCCATTCACCCCCGCTTTTCAACGCGTGCTTGCCGCGGGGCGGCTGCGCGACGCGCGTGTCGCCTCGGGGCTGCAGGTCACGTGGCCCAGCTGGGCCTGGCCGCTGGGGGTCGCGATCGACCATTGCCTCGTCAATGCGCGGGTGGACGTGCGTCACGTTATCCGCGGTCCGTCGGTGAATTCCGATCACTGGCCCGTCGAAGTCGGCTTCCGGATCGTGGATGATTCCTGAACCGGGGACGGCCAGGGCCGTCGATGCCCGGCCATTGTCTGGTCACGCGGCGTTGCACGGAGGTGCAAAGGCATGGGTATCGCCAACCAAGTGTTCAGCCTGCTGGCCTATCTGTTCATCTGTGCCGTCGGATTGTCGCTTCTCGCGCTGGTCGTCATGTACGTCATCGACGTCACGCAGACGACCCACGCCATCCGGCGCAACTACCCCGTCGTCGGCCGCTTCCGCTATGCCTTCGAGTCGATGGGTGATTTTTTTCGCCAGTATTTCTTCGCCATGGACCGCGAGGAAATGCCCTTCAACCGCGCCGAGCGCTCGTGGGCCTACCGCGCCGCGAAAGGCGTCGACAGCACCGTGGCCTTCGGCTCGACGCGCGACCTGAGGCCGGCCGGCACGGTGATCTTCGTCAATGCAGCGTTCCCCGCGCTTGACCAGGAGACGCGGCCGACCGCGCCGCTGACCATCGGTGCCGGCTGTCGCAAGCCCTACGTGACCGACCGCATCTTCCACATTTCCGGCATGAGTTTTGGTGCGATCTCGCGGCCGGCGGTGCAGGCCCTGTCCCGCGGCGCAAAGCTTGCCGGTTGTTGGCTCAATACCGGCGAAGGCGGGCTCAGCCCATGGCATCTGGAGGGCGGTGCCGACCTGGTGTTCCAGATCGGCACGGCGCGCTACGGCGTGCGCGATGAACAGGGTCGACTCGATGACGACAAACTGCGCCAGGTTGCGATGCACGAGCAGGTCCGGATGTTCGAGATCAAGCTGAGCCAGGGGGCCAAGCCGGGCAAGGGCGGCATCCTGCCGGCGGTCAAGGTCACGCCGGAGATCGCGCTGATCCGTGGCATTCCGCCGGGGGTTGCATCGGAGAGCCCCAACCGCCATCCCGAGATCAGGGATGTCGCAAGCCTGCTCGATTTCATTCGCCGGGTGCGCGAGGTCACCGGCAAGCCGGTCGGCATCAAGGCGGTGATCAGCGAGGAGGGTTGGCTCGACGCGCTGTGTGGGGAGGTCCTGCGCCGTGGTGTCGACAGCGCGCCCGACTTCATCACCGTCGATTCGGGTGACGGGGGTACGGGCGCTGCGCCGATGGCGCTCATCGATAACGTCGGCCTGCCGCTGCGGGAGAGCCTGCCGATGCTGGTCGACGCGTTGCTGCGCCACGGGCTCCGGTCGCGGATCCGCGTCGTCGCCAGCGGCAAGTGCATCACGCCGTCGAACGTGGCCGCGGCACTGTGCACGGGAGCCGATTTCGTCACCACGGCGCGGGGGTTCATGTTTGCCCTGGGCTGCATCCAGGCCCTGCGCTGCAACCAGAACCGCTGCCCCACCGGCATCGCGACCCACGACCCGAAGCTGCAGCGCGGGCTGGTTTCAGACGACAAGGCGCAGCGTGTCATGCGCTATGCGCAAACCATGGAGCGCGAAGTGGCGGTGATCGCCCATTCCTGCGGCGTGCTCGAGCCCCGCGGTTTGCGGCGCACGCACTGCCGTGTCGTCCAGGACGGCGGCCGTTCGCGGACCATGGCCGAACTCTGGCCGGAAGCGCGCGGGGCGGCCTGAAGCCCCGCGCGGCCCCGCACGCTTCAGTCTTCGATGAGGAAGCTGCGCAGCTGGTCGCTGCGTGACGGATGGCGCAGCTTGCGCAATGCCTTGGCCTCGATCTGGCGGATGCGCTCGCGGGTCACATCGAACTGCTTGCCGACTTCCTCGAGGGTGTGGTCGGTGTTCATGTCGATGCCGAAGCGCATGCGCAGCACCTTGGCCTCGCGCGGGGTCAGCCCGGCGAGCACGTTGTGGGTCGTTTCGCGCAGGCTCTCGGACGTCGCCGCCTCGATGGGCGAGATGACGGCTGTGTCCTCGATGAAATCGCCGAGATGCGAATCCTCGTCGTCGCCGATCGGTGTCTCCATGGAGATCGGCTCCTTGGCGATCTTGAGCACCTTGCGGACCTTGTCTTCCGGCATCTCCATGCGTACCGCCAGTTCTTCCGGCGTCGGCTCGCGCCCCATCTCCTGGAGCATCTGCCGCGAGATACGATTGAGCTTGTTGATCGTCTCGATCATGTGCACCGGGATGCGGATGGTGCGCGCCTGGTCG
>CAYQIV010000021.1:0-54260 GCA_964417725.1 uncultured Chromatiaceae bacterium | reverse complement strand
GTGACCGGGAGTTTTCAGCCTTGACTCAACCGTCCGTGGAAATGGGGTAGAACCCTGCATCCCCCACGCAGACGGTAGCCGTCCGTCCTGATTGTTTGTTGTCGTTCTGCCGTAGTTTTTGTCACCCGTGACAGAACCGCTCTGATGAGCCGATGCGGTACGGATGGTTTGCAGCAAACGCTACCCGCCCCCTGACAACCTGTCAATCAGCCAAAAGGATGATTTTGATGATGTGACACAGATGACATAATGTGCCGGGTCGAAGCTTTCAAAGCTTCGACCCGCCTGCTGTCATTGCTGGGGGTGGCCACGGCCATGACCTTGCGACTCGGCTCCATGCTGATGCTTGGACTGGGCCTGTTGTTCGCAGCGCTCAAGCTGAGCTGAGCGATGGCAGATTGTGACGGGCAGACGCCTCTCTCGGTCTTTACCCGGCTGAGCCGCCCCGGTAGCCTTCCCGCATGAAGATCGCCAGCTTCGAAGCCATTGCGCGAGCTTTGCAGGAAGCCTCCGTGCGCTACCTCGTGGCCGGCGGGCTGGCTGTCAACGCACACGGCTACCGGCCGGCAATTCCAGTCGCGGCCGATCAGTTCGCCGATCCTGCACAACGCGAAACCTGGGCGCGGGACAAAGGCATGCAGGTATTCCAGCTCTGGAGCGATCGCCATCGCGAAACGCCCATCGACATCTTCGTCAACGAGCCCTTCGCATTCGACCCGGAGTACGCGCCGCGCTGGTCAAACCCTTGCGGGACGACCTGCCGGTGCGTTTCGTGAGCATCGCAACGCTGATACAGATGAAGCAACTCGCCGACCGGCCACAGGACCGGCTTGACGTAGAGCATCTGAAACTGCGGCTGGCGAAATGAGCACGCCAAACCCGCCAGACATCGACTGGTCCATCACCACCTTCGAGGGTGCGCGGCGCGAGCAGATGCGCCGCTGGGCGGAGCTGCCGCTCATCGAGATCCTCGCAGCGCTTGAGGAGCTGGAAATACTGGCGAACACGCTCGGTACGCCCACTGACCGCGCTACTGATCCGCCACCAGACAACTTCTCAAAATGACTTGCGGCGTTCAGGCGTGCTTGTCGATCACGAGATACTGAAGGAACAAGGCAGCGAGTACCCACGCAGGGATGCCTGTGGCGCCACTTCCTGAAACCGCTGACGGCCAGGCCACCGGCGTGGCGGCCGCCCGTGGGGGAGTTCGGGTTCAGCTGGTCCCGGTCGGCCGGCGCGTCACGACGCTGCCGGGGTGACCGGCTGCGTGGGTGGCGAACACAGTGTGGGAAAACCGGGGCTAGCGGGGAGATTCACCGGGTGCGGCGCCGGTCGGGACAGGACCGGGTGCACCGGGAGGCGTGACGACCGGGGCTCGGCGCTGGCAGACTTCGGCCTCGGGGGTATTTGATTGGCCTATACCCCGGTTCGACACACTTGGTGTTCGCGGGCTATCGCGTTACCACGGCGCGATCGCCCGTCGCCAGATCGACCACGATGATACCGGTGACGCTGAGATCAAAGACAAATGCGCGGTCATTCGCGAGGTCGAGATCGATGTAGTAGGGAACACGAAATGCCTGCCCGTTCCCGACCCCTTCGCCTGAAACGATGCTGCGATCGCCGGTTGTCAGATCAACCGCCATCACTTCATCTCGTGAGCCGCGGTTGAGTATCAGTGCGCGATTCCCCGGCAAGTCGAGGGCGAGATCATTCGGGAAGGTGATGCTCGGACCGCTGCCCGTTCCCGCGTTGTCCGACAGCACCGTGCGATCACCCGTGGTGAGGTTCACTCGATAAATGACCGTGTCGCCGTCGTCTGCCACGTACGCGAGGTTGGCGGTGGTATCGATATCAACGGAATCGGGGAAGGCCCAGAGCGGCCCGGCACCCGTTACGCTGTCCGACACAATACTGCGATCTCCCGTCAACAGGTCGACCTCGAACAAACCGAGCGACGAAGTGAGCACGATGGCACGATTGCCGGTCGGATCGACAGCCACGTCGCTGAGCGCACCAAATGCCGGGCCGGCGCCGATGCCGGCATTGTCCGAAACGACGGTCCTGTTGCCCGTGTCCAGGTCCATCGCGACCAGCCTGGCTGCCGCGGGCGTCGAGCCCTCGGGAATAATGAGGCGATTGGCATCGCCATCGATGTCGGGGCGCCGCAGAGAGCCCGGCAAGGGGCCCGTGCCCACGGTGCCGCTGGACACCACGACCCGGTCGGCGCTGCCGAGGTCGGTACCGATCACATTGGCATACGCTGGATTGGTGGCCAGCACCCTGTTGTTGGCAGGGTCGTACGCAATACCTGCAAATGCCATGGTGTCCGTCTCGAATGAACCGGAACCGACATAGCTCGATGAAAGAACGCTGCGATCACCGCTGGCAAGATCCACAGCGAAGATCGCGTCCTGCTCACGGTCAGGCACAAATGCCGTGTCGCCGGCCGAATTGATGCTAACGGATTGAATCCGTGATGAATTGACCCCGTAGTCATCTGTCGGCGCATCGATAACAGTGCGGTTGCCGTTCGACAGATCGATGGAAAACAGGCCTTGCGTCTGGTCGGCCACCAGCAGGCGATTATTGGCGGTGTCAGTGACCAGACCGAGCGGTGAGGACAGGTCAGGGCCTGTGCCGGTGGATTCATCCGAGAGTATCGTGCGATTGCCTGTCGTGAGGTCGATCGCCATGATCGCATCGATAAGCCCTGTACCGGAATTGTAACTGGCCGAGACCAGCGCGCGATTGCTTGTAGTGTCTAAAGCGATCCCTTGCAGGTTATCTAGTTCAGGGCCGGTGCCAATGGGCGTAGTGCCGGAGTTGTCGAGACCATCCGAATCGGAAATCGTCGTGCGGTCACCCGTGCCGAGGTCAACTGCAATGATGCCTTTCGCTGAGAATGCGGCGACCAAGGCGCGGCTGTTCGCCGCATCGATCACCACATCAGTGGAATTGATAATCGACGGCCCGGTGCCTGTCAATGCGCCGGATACTTCAGTGCGGTCGCCAGTCGCGAGATTAACAGCCGTCAGTGCGTCGCGTGACCAGTCGACGACCAGCGCTCGGTTGTTGGCCGTGTCCAGTGTTATGCCGGCCAAGCTAATGAAATTCGTCCCCGAGCCCACAGCGGCTGATGACACAACAGTGCGTTCGCCCGTCGACAAATCAACACCGACTACGGCATTGGTTTCGATATCGATGACCAGGACGCGATTATTCGCGCTGTCGATGACGCTGTCGGTAAGCCCGGCGTGGGCGACAAAATTCTGCAGCGTTACGTTCGACTGAACCACATCACCGCCGGTGAGTCTCAGTTCCAACGCCAGCGCATTGGGGCCTTCCGTCACCGGTATCTGTGCGGACCAGCTTCCGGGGTTGGTTGCATCGAGCGTTGCCGTCACGCCGTTCACATCGACCGAGTCGATATCAGCCAAGTTGATGGGTGCGCCGTTACTGTCGACGATCAGGCCGCGCACCGTCGTCTGTGTGACGCCGCCGCCAAGATTGCCGTTTGGCGTCGGGAAGGTCAGCAGCAGGCTGAAATTGCTTTGCCCGGTGACCGTGATGACAAGGTCCAGTGTGTCGGTGCCGGAGCGGCCGTCGTCGACGGTGAGTTGCACCTCGTAGTCGTTGTCCGTATTGGCATCAGCCGGGTTGTCGACCTCCGGTGCGTTCGCAAAGCTCAGTACGCCGCTCGCGGAGTCGATCGTAAACAACGCCTGATCCGCGCCACCGGAGATACTGTAGGCGAGCGTGTCGCTGTTCGCGTCGGTGGCCGTGGCCGTATACCCGGTTGCCGTTGTGCCTTCTGTAACACTCACGGTAGCGGGCGAACTGAATTCGGGTGCCTGGTTGTCGCTCGTGACGGTAATGCTGACAGCCAGGGTCGCAGTGTTGCTGTTACCATCATCTGCAGTCAGTTCTACTTCGTAGACGTTGTCTGTGTTGACATCAGCCGGGGTAATGAAATTTGGCGCAGTGTTGAAGGCGAGTACGCCGGTAGCCGCGTCGATGCTGAATTAAGCGGCGTCGGCACCACCCGAAATACTGTAGGTGAGCGTGTCGCCGACATCCGGATCGCTGGCAGTGGCCGTATACCCGGTTGCCGTTGAGCCTTCTGCAACGCTCGCGGCAGCAGGCGAGCTGAAAGTGGGTGCCTGGTTCGTGGGTATGCTGTTGCCGCGGTTGGAGTGATTGTCGCAGGCGGAGACCAATAGAGTCAGGCACAAAAGCAGCCAGACCTTATGTTGAGAGGGGGTATGCATGCTTGCACCTGATTTTTCATCAACGGCCGTTCCGTTGTACCCCCCCCCCCTCGCTCAGGCGCAGCCATTCTCCGGAAATGAATGGTCCGAAGAAAGCCGGCAGGTCATCGTCTACGATATCTCCGGCAAGCCACCGGCGACGATCGAGGGGGAGTGAAGGTTCGGCCCTTCGTGGTGAGCCAGAAGACCGAGGAATTCAGCGGGTAGTTTCCGGCAATGACCAGGGTAAGCCCGCCCACTTCCGATCGAACGCGGCAGATTCCCGCTCCCGGGACGGTTCACTGCCAAGAACCTCTGCCATGAGCGGTCTACGTTTCAGGGATGTTTACGAAGGCCACAGCACCAGCACGGCGATGCCGGCGCCCAGGGTGCCCGTGCCCAGGGTCAGCATGTAGCGGCGCAGGCCGGCGCCGCCGAGCACGGAGGCGGTGCCGATCTTGAACAGCAGGTTGGCGAGGGTGGCGAGGAAGATCGCACGCCAGGCGGTGTCGGCGTCCAGCACGTCGCGGCCGAACAGCTGGGCCACCGACAGCGTCATGGCGTCCACGTCGGTCAGCCCGGAGATCAGCGCCACCACGTAGATGGCATCTCTACCGATGTGGGTCGTGGCCGCCGCCACGGCGAAGGTGATGATCACGAACAGCATGGCGAAGGTCAGCGCCACCTCGAGCTTGGCGGGATTGCGCTGCTCGGGCAGCTCCACGGCGTGTTTGCGTACCTGCGGAAACATGAGGGCGCATGCCGCCAGCATGATCAGCGCGAAGGTTGCCATGGGTGCCGTGGCCTGACGCAGCAGATCCGGGGCGACTACCAGCAGCTCCAGCCCCACGCGGGCGTACACCACCGTCGAAGCAAGGAGAATGGTGAGGGCGGCACTGGCTGCCAGGGATGGATTGCGGCGCGCTATGCCGGCGAAGCTCACCGTGGTGGCGGTGCTGGAAATGAGGCCGCCGAGCACACCCCCCGCCAGGGCGCCGCTGTCAGCCCGCAGCAGCCGGAAGGTGACGTAGCCCACCAGATTGAGGCCGACGATCAGCACCACCAGGGCCCAGGCCTGGAATGGATTGAACACGTCGTAAGGGCCGAAGGTGCGGTTGGGCAGCACCGGCAGCACCACCAGAGTGATGAGCACGAATCGCATGATGGCGTTGAACTCGTCGCGGCCGATCGTGTCCACCAGTTCGTGCAGCGGGCGTTTCCAGTGCAGCAGAATGGTCACGGCGCCGCCCATCACCACCGCGTGGGTCTGATAGCCGGCCACGCAGGCAGCACCGATGAGGTACACGGTGACCGCGGCCACGAGGGTCGTCATGCCGTGCTCGGGCCCGTCAGCCTCTGGATCCGGCCCCCGGGCGACGTGGCCGTGGGTCAGGTAGCGGACGATGGCCAGCGCCCCGATCACGGGCAGGCCGGCGATCACCAGCCATCCGCCCCAGGGTTCCGCCAGCAGCCCGGCCAAGCCACCGGCGCCGCCGATGAGCGCGAACGAGCGCAGCCCGATGAGCTTGTGGTCCGCCCATTCCCGTTCCAGGCCGACCAGAAAGCCCAAGGCAAGCGCCAGCCCCAGGCCGACGAACTGTGTGGTGAGCAGATCCGACACTCGCACCATTCTACGCTGGGGCGTCATGCCGGCATCGCGGCGACTCCGGCATGACGCTTGCGGCCCTCCTGAGACTTCCGTAGGCATTAGGAGGCCGTATGCGATTTCGCAGGCCCGTGGCCGTCGTGGCGCTGGTGCCGGGCGGTTGCCCAGGCAACCCCGAGCGCGACGATCAGGCTGCCAACGCGCCGCAGCAGATCGAAAGCGCTGACTGCGCTGCCACCGAAGGGTGCCTGTCGACCTTCGAGTACGGCCAGGTGGAAATACTCGACGAACAGCACCTGTTGTTCGAGGGCAACGGCACGGCGGCACTGTTATGATGGCCGCGCCAACACCAAATATCGGGGGGAGAGCCATGATTGTCAGGAGAGCCCCAGGTTGCCTGCCGCTTTGTTTTGCTGCGGCGCTGCTTCTCGGTCCGTCGCACGCCGTCGCGGAGGATGGCGGTGACGGTCCGGGCTGGTTCGTGCCGGCTGGCACCCCGGCCAATAACTTTTATGCCGGAGCTGGCATCGGTTACGGCGATATCGATTACCCGGACTCCAACCAGGACGGTTCGGTGACGGGCGTGTCCACCGACGACTCAGATACCGTGTTCAACTTTTACGGCGGTTACCAGATCAACGATACCGTCAGCGTGCAGGGTGGCTATCATGATTTCGGCGAATCGGACTTCGCGGGAGTTTCCGATGGCTCGGGCGATTCCTGGGTTGCCGGTGACGTGAGTGCCACGCTCGATTCCGACGGCTGGGAGCTTGCCGTACTGGGCCGCTGGCCGATCGGGAATCGCTGGTACCTGCTCGGGCAACTCGGCTGGCTCTGGTGGGACAGCACCGAGACTTTCGTCGAGAACGGTGTCGTCAGCACCGAGAGTAGCTCCGGCAGTGACTTCAGTTACGGCGCCGGGCTGGAGTACGACGTGGGGCTGAACGAGCGCATCGTTTACCGCTTCATGGGTACACATCACGAAGTCGACAATGATGGCTACGATGTCAAGGCGCTGCGAGCCGATATCGTGTACCGGTTTCCGTAGCGTCGTAATTCCACGTGTCAGCGCACCCTGGCTGGTGATTGGGCGGCCCCAAGTCGCCGTTTGGCAGGCTTGGTATGCGGTATCGGTCTGTCTCGATCGGCCGGTAATCTCCTCGAATGTTGGCTGAAGCCGGAAGTGGAGCCTTCTCGTAATCTGAACCGAGGAGATTCCCGCGAAGAAATCGCAAATTTACCGGCCGCCAGATCAGTGGCATCTTGAAACAGGCGGAGGTTGGCCGCCCGGTTCCGGATCTGTGCCGGACGCATATGACGGCGGATGCGCGGCGATCGTCGTGCCCGTGCGGTCGCGTCGCAGCGGTAAGGAACTCATGAAGACTCGATGCGGTCACAGGTTATGCCGCCCTGTCTCCGCTGCCCCATCCCCGTGCGATTCGTCGTCGCGGCGTGTAGCATCCCCACCCCTCAGCCGCCCCCGCCAGGACATCCCGTGATCACCACCGCCAACCTGACCATGCAGTTCGGGGCCAAGCCCCTTTTCGAAAACGTGTCGGCCAAGTTCGGCGGCGGCCATCGCTATGGGCTCATCGGCGCCAACGGCTGCGGCAAGTCGACGTTCATGAAGATCCTCGGCGGCGACCTCGCGCCGACCTCGGGCAACGTGGCCCTCGACGCGGGGATCCGGCTGGGCAAGTTGCGCCAGGACCAGTTCGCCTTCGAGGAATACCGGGTGATCGACACGGTGATCATGGGGCATGACGAGCTCTGGCGCGTCGGGCAGGAGCGCGAGCGCATCTATGCCCTGACGGAGATGAGCGAAGAGGACGGGATGCGGGTTGCCGAGCTGGAGAGCCGGTTTGCCGAACTCGACGGCTATACGGCTGAGTCACGGGCCATCGAGCTGCTGCGGGGCGTCGGTCTGCCGGCGGGGCTCGATGAGGGCCCGATGAGCGAGGTCGCACCGGGGTGGAAGCTGCGCGTGCTGCTCGCCCAGGCGCTGTTCGGCGATCCGGACGTGCTGCTGCTCGACGAGCCAACCAACAACCTGGACATCAATTCGATCCGCTGGGTCGAGGAACTGCTCGATTCGCGTGACTGCACCATGGTGATCATTTCCCATGACCGTCATTTCCTCAACCACGTCTGCACGCACATGGCCGACCTCGATTACGGCGAGCTGCGCATCTATCCGGGCAACTACGACCAGTACATGATCGCCGCCACGGAGGCCCGCGAGCGCCTGCTGGCCGACAACGCGAGAAAGAAAGCGCAGATTGCCGAGTTGCAGACCTTCGTCAGCCGTTTTTCGGCGAATGCCTCCAAGGCGCGCCAGGCCACCTCGCGGGCGCGCCAGATCGAGAAGATCGAGATGGCGGAGGTCAAGGCGTCGAGCCGCATCAGCCCGTTCATCCGCTTTGACCAGGCACGCAAGCTCTACCGCCTGGCCCTGGAGGTCGAAGGGCTGACCAAGGGCTACGATGCCGGGCCGCTGTTCAGCGACCTCGACCTCAAGGTCGAGGTGGGCGAGCGCATCGCGATCATCGGTGCCAACGGTGTCGGCAAGACCACGTTGCTGCGTTGTCTGATGCAGGTGCTGGCGCCCGACCGGGGCACGGTCAAATGGTCGGAAAATGTCGCACTCGGCTACGTCCCCCAGGACCGTGGTGACGATTTTGCCGAGGACCTCACGCTGTTCGACTGGATCCGCCAGTGGCAGCAGAAGACGGACGACGAGCAGGCGTTGCGCGCCACGCTGGGCCGTTTGCTGTTTTCGAAGGACGAAAGCCGCAAGTCGGTCAAGGTCATCTCGGGTGGTGAGGAGGGCCGCCTGCTGTTCGGCAAGATGATGCTTCTCAGGCCCAACGTCCTGCTGATGGACGAACCGACCAACCACCTCGACATGGAATCCATCGAGGCCCTCAACCTGGCCCTGGAACATTATCCCGGCACGCTGATCTTCGTCAGCCACGACCGCGAGTTCGTCGCCTCCCTTGCGACGCGGGTGATCGAGATGAAAGCCGACGGCCTCGTCGACTTCCACGGCGGCTACGAAGATTACCTGCGCAGCCAGGGGCTCGGCGAAGCCCTGCCGCGGCAGCGGGGCCAGGCTTGAGCCCGGGGCGCCAGGGGTCGGCCGGCTCACGGCCGTGGCGCAATCGCCCCCCCCCGACGGCCCTGACCAGGGCGTGCAGCCGGAGATTTCTTGACAGCCTCGTTGGGGAACGGTAAAGCTCCACCGGTACGCGGGACGGTGATGGCGCGTGGTGCCGGTGCGCTGAAGTGTGGCAGGCGCGCCCTGGCGGCATTGAAATCGGGACGGGAGGAAGCGCTTGTACACCTTCATGCTCAACCTGCACGGCTGGCTGCGCTGGGCCGTCGTGATCATCGGCCTCATCGCACTGGTCATGGCCTGGCGTGGCGTGTTTTCGCGAGGTCGCTGGACCCCACAACAGGCGACCCTGGGTCGGCTGGCCACCATCGCCTTCGATACCCAGGCGCTGGTCGGCGTGCTGCTCTATGCGTGGCTCAGCCCCATCACCACCGGTGCCTTCCGGGACATGGGCGCCGCCATGAAGGATGCGAGCGTGCGCTTCTACGTCGCCGAGCACTCGCTGGTCATGATCATCGCCGCGGTGCTGATACATGTCGGTGTCTGGCGGGCCCGCAAGAAGGACGCGCCGCTGCAGGCGGCGATTTTCTGCACGCTGGCCATGGCGGGCGTGCTGGCGCTCACGCCCTGGAGTCGCGCGCTGTTTCCGGGGCTCTGAGCGGGGGCGCCGGGTGTGCGGCCTTTCGCCGATCCCCGCCATGTGTGCCCCCCCCGAGCCCCCTCCCTGAGCCCCCCGCAGGCCGGTCAGCACGAGTGGTAGGCATCCTCCCTGAGCCCCCCGCGGAGACTCCCTGAGCCCCCTGGCCCCCTTGCCGGTGCGCAAAAAAGCGGCGTCCGGCGGCGGTTTTTGCCCGGATCGGCCGCCATTTGCCTCACCGCCCGCGATTTGTCCTTTTCAATACAAACACTTCGGATAGAATGCCTCGCCTCAAAAGTGGCCCGGACCGGCCTTGCCGGCCGACTGGTCGCAGACCCGGCCTGAACTGCGATGCGGAACCCGAGTGCCGCACCCCGGAATATTGACCTGAAATTACTGGAAACCTGCCATGCCCCGTACCACACCGCTGTCCGACATCCGCAACATCGGCATCATCGCCCACGTCGATGCCGGCAAGACGACGACGACCGAGCGCATCCTCTACTACACGGGGCGCAAGCACACGATCATCGATATCCATGACACCAAGGATCTGAAGACCTCCACCACCACGGACTACATGGAGCAGGAGCAGAAGCGCGGCATCACCATCCAGTCCGCGGCGGTCTCGGCGTTCTGGCGGGGCAAGAAGATCAACATCATCGACACCCCGGGACACGTCGACTTCACCATCGAGGTCAACCGCTCGCTGCGCGTGCTCGATGGTGCGGTGGTGGTATTCGATGGCGTGGCCGGCGTCGAGCCGCAGTCGGAGACCAACTGGCGCCTCGCCGACAACTATGGCGTGCCACGCATCTGCTATGTGAACAAGATGGACCGCAGCGGGGCGAACTTCCCGCGCTGCGTCGACATGATCAGGAAGCGCCTTGGTGCGCGCCCGCTGCCGGTGCAGCTGCCGATCGGCTCCGAGGACAACTTCAAGGGCATGGTCGATCTGGTCGAGATGAAGGCCTACGTCTGGGACTCTGACGACAAGGATGCGCAGTGGCAGATCCTCGAGATCACTGACGATATCGCCGACAAGCTCGGCATTGCGGTTCCCAGCGATCGCGCCATCCTGGCCGATATCGACAAATACCGGACCGAGCTGGTCGACACCTGCCTGGAGCAGGATGACGCCGCCATGGAGGCCTATCTCGACGATGGCCATGCGCCGTCCGCCGACGTGCTGCGCAAGTGCCTGCGCAAGGGCACCATCACCGGTGCCTTCAATCCGGTGATGTGCGGCTCCTCGTACAAGAACAAGGGCGTGACGCAGGTGCTGGATGCGGTCGTCGACTACCTGCCCGCGCCGACCGATGTCGAAGCCATCAAGACCGTCGACGCCGACGGCAACCCCGTCGGCGAGCGCAGGTGCTCGGACGAAGAGCCGTTCGCGGCGCTGGCGTTCAAGGTCATCAACGATGCCTATGGTGCGCTGACCTTCGTGCGGGTCTACTCGGGCGTGCTGACCAAGGGCATGTCAGTCAACAATTCGACGCGTGGCAAGCGCGAGAAGATCGGCCGCATGGTCGAGATGTTCGCCAAGCAGGCCAACCCGATCGAAGAAGCGCGTGCCGGCGACATCATCGCGCTGGTGTCCCTGGCCGAGACTGATACCGGCGACACGCTGTGCGATGCCGCTCACGAGGTCGTGCTCGAGCGCATGCGCTTCCCCGACCCGGTGATCAGCGTTTCGGTGCAGGCGAAGAGCAAGGGTGAACAGGAGAAGTTCAACAACGCGCTGGGCAAGATGGTGCGCGCCGATCCGTCGCTGCACCTCGAGACTGATCGCGAAACGGGCCAGACGATCCTGCGCGGCATGGGCGAACTGCACCTCGAGGTGACGCTCGACCGCATCCGCACGGAGTTCAACGTCGAAGGCATGATGGGTCAACCGCAGGTGGCGTATCGCGAGACCTTCACGAAATCGGTGTCGGAACAGTATGTCCACAAGAAGCAGACCGGTGGTTCAGGCCAGTTTGCCGAGGTGTGGATCACCTTCGAGCCGCTCGAGCGCGGCAAGGGCTTCGAATTCGTCGATGTGACCGTCGGCGGTTCGGTGCCGAAGGAGTACGTGCCCTCGGTCGAGAAGGGCCTCAAGATGCAGATGGAAGACGGTGTGCTCGCCCACTACCCGACGGTCGACTTCAGGGCGACGCTCACCGACGGCAGCTACCACGACGTCGATTCGAACGCGTTGACCTTCGAGATCGCCGCCAAGGCCTGCTTCCGCGAGGCCATCAGGAAGGCCGGGCCGATCCTGCTCGAGCCGGTCATGAAGGTCGAAACGGTCACGCCGGGCGATTACCTCGGCGACGTGATCGGTGACCTGAACCGCCGCCGCGGCATGATCCAGGAGCAGCTGGAGCGCGGTGCGAACATTGCCGTGGTGGCGACGGTGCCGCTGTCGGAGATGTTCGGCTACATCGGCCACCTGCGCGGCATGACCAGTGGCCGGGCGTCGTACACGATGGAGTTCTCGCACTATGACCCGGTGCCGAAGAATATCGCCGATGCGGTGATCGCCGAGGTCGCCAAGGCCAAGGCCGCCGCGGTGGCCTGAGCGCCGCCCTGTCCGGAGGGCGGCTCCGGCCTGCCACCGGGCCAACCGTCCGGCACGACGGGTATCATCGACCCCTTGCGTCATCGAGACCCGGGCGCCAGGAAGGTGGGTCGAACCACGTTGCCATGCGGGAACACCATGAAAGGTGGTGACGGTGCGCCGGCCGGGCCTTGGGCAGGGGTGCCTGACATCGACAGGCTGGAGGCCGGTTGAGCGGCCGCCCGGCGTCCCTGGTGCGCGGGCCACAGGCGCCGGGCTGGTGGCAGTTGTGGCGTGCGCATGCCCGGCAGCATCGGCTGGCGAGTATCGGGCTGGTGCTGGGTGCAGCGGTGCTTGCCCTGCTGCTCGGCCAGGCCCTCCATGCTCTGGTGAGCGACGGGGGCATGCGCCCGGCGCTGCGTCTGGCGTTGCTGGGCGGTATGGTGGGCTTCGCCGCCACGGCCTTCGGTGCCCTGCCGGGGTTCTGGCTCAGCCGGCTGTCGCAACGGGTTGAGGGTACCGCGCTCGGCTTTGCGGCCGGGATGATGCTGGCCGCCAGCGCCTTTTCCCTCGTCCTGCCCGGTCTGGAAGCGGGGGCTCTGGTACTGGGCAGTGCCACCGGCGGGGCGGCGATCGTCGTCATCGGCATGGCGGCGGGCGGTTTGCTGATGCTCGGTCTGGACGCCTTCACACCCCACGAACACGACAAGAATGGCCCATGCGGGCCAGGGCACGACCGCTGTGGCCGCGTCTGGCTGTTTGTCTTCGCCATTGCCCTGCATAATCTGCCCGAAGGCATGGCCGTGGGCGTGGGCTTTGCCGCCGCGGACCTGTCCGTCGGCGTGCCGTTGACCGTGGCCATCGCGCTGCAGAACATCCCCGAGGGGATGGCCGTGGCCCTGGCCCTGCGCGGCACGTCATTGGGCGCCGGGGCGGCGGTGGCGATCGCCGCGGCCACCGGCGCACTGGAGCCGCTCGGCGCGCTGCTCGGGGCTGCGCTGTCGAGCGGCATGCTGCTGGCCTACCCGATCGGCCTCGGGCTGGCGGCGGGTGCGATGCTTTTCGTCGTCTCGCACGAGGTCATTCCGGAGACCCACCGCCATGGTCACCAGACGCCAGCCACGTTTGGCCTGCTGGCCGGTTTCGCGCTGGTGATGGTGCTGGATGCCATGCTGGGTTGAAGATCCACCGCAAAGGAGAGACTGCCGTGAAAAACGCCAAAGCAAGAAAAACCGCCATCGACATCGGCATTGATGCCGCGCAGCGCGACAGGATCGTGCAGGGACTGTCGGCGCTGCTCGCCGACAGTTTCACGCTGTACCTCATGACGCACAATTTCCACTGGAATGTCACCGGGCCACAGTTCAACAGCCTGCATCTGATGTTCATGGACCAGTACACCGAGCAGTGGAATGCCCTCGACCTGATCGCCGAGCGCATCCGGGCCCTCGGTCATCCGGCGCCCGGCACGTTCGCCGACTACCTGCGGCTGGCGTCGATCAAGGAGGTCAAGGGTGCGCCGAAGGCCAACGACATGATCCGCCACCTCGTCGCGGCCCAGGAGGCGACGGCACGAACGGCCCGGCAGCTTTTCCCGGTGGTGGAAAAGGCCAACGACCAGCCGACCGCCGACCTTCTCACGCAGCGCCTTGAAGTGCACGAAAAGACGGCGTGGATGCTGCGCAGCCTGCTCGAGGACTGAGTGGACCCCGCTCCCGGCGTGGATGCGCCACCCGACGACGCGGCGTACATGGCACGTGCGCTCGAGCTGGCGCGATGTGCCGAGGCCGCAGGTGAAGTGCCGGTGGGTGCCGTGCTGGTGCGTGACGGCGTGGTCCTCGGCGAGGGTTGGAATCGCCCGATCGGCGCCTGCGATCCGACCGCCCATGCCGAGGTCGAGGCGCTGCGCGCCGCGGCCCGGTACACCGGCAACTATCGACTCTCCGGCAGCACGCTCTACGTGACCATGGAGCCTTGCCCGATGTGTGCCGGTGCGCTGGTCCATGCCCGCGTGGGGCGCGTCGTCTACGGGGCGGCAGACCTGCGCGCCGGTGCCGCCGGCACGGTCATCGATGTGTTCAACGGGCCGGCGGTCAACCACCGCGTGTCCGTCAGCGGTGGCGTGTGCGAGGAAGAATGCCGGGCGCTGCTGCAGGTGTTTTTTCGCGCCCGGCGTGTCCGAGACCCCGGCCCCGGCTAGCCGGGGCCGGGGAGGGCGCTCGCAGGAGGCGGGTCACCGGCCGTGATCGGTGTGCGGTTTTCCGCCCCGATCCCGGCCGGCTCGTCGGTGAGCCAGCGCAGGATGTCGTAGTAGTTGCGCACGGCGCGTACATAGTCGAGGGTCTCGCGGCTGTGCGCGTATCCCCAGCGCATCTGGCTGTACCACTGCCGTTCCATCAACAACGGCAGGTTTTTCTTCAGGTCGCTCCAGCGGTCCGGGTTGCCGCCGTGCATGGCCGTCAGCCGACGCGCGTCGAGAAGGTGGCCATAGCCCATGTTGTAGGCGGCGAGCGCCATCCACGTGACGTCGCGACGGCTGGCCTCCGGTGCCAGCTTGCGTACCCGCTGATGCAAACGCCACAGGTAGCGGGTGCCGCCCATGATGCTCTGGGTCGGGTCGGTGGGGTTGCTGACCGACATCATGCGTGCGGTGCCCGACGTCAGCATCATGATCCCCGTGGCGCCCATGTGCGACTCGGCGTGCGGGTCCCAGCGGCTTTCCTGGTAGCCGATCGCGGCGATCAGCCGCCAGTCCATGTCGGCCTGACTGGCAGCCTGCTCGAACAGCGGCTGGTAGCGCGGCAGCATGCGCTGGTAGTCCCGGATGAAGCGCCGCGTGCCGACGTAGTCGAATCGCTGATGGTGGCCGTAATAGCGGTCCATGATGTGTTCGAGGTCGCCGGCTTCGCGCTGCGCGGCCAGCCAGCCGGTGGCCGCCTCGATGAGGCTGCGGTCTCCTTCGCGTCGAAAGGCCCATGCCAGTCGATCGCCTTCCCTGATATTGAATGCAATATCAAGTTCAGGGTAAAACCTTCTGAATATATTGAATATATTTGAATCGACTATGGTCAGGTCGATGTCGCCCCCGGCGACCCGTCCGAGCAACTCGCCGGCATCCGCCGTGGGGTTCTCCACCCATGCCAGCGATGCGAGCTGGCCGCGCGCGGCCTGCAGTGCCGTGACATAGCTCGAGTGGGCGACGACCTCGATGCGCTTGCCGGCGAGGTCGGCGATCTCGCGCGGCCGCGCCCGCCCGCGGCGGTAGATCACGTGCTGGTCGACCTGCTGGTAGGCGGGGCCGAAATCCACCTTTGCCGCGCGCTCGGCGGTGACCGTCAGGCCGGCCGCGGCGATGTCGGCACGGCCGCTGGCGACCGTGTCGAGGAGGTCGCCAAAACGGTCGAGTTCGAGGACCTCCAGGCGCACGCCGAGGTGGCGGGCGAAGTTCAGGGCGAGGTCATGGTCGGGGCCTTCGGGGCCGGCAGCCCCGAGGTAATGGGTGATCGGGCTGTTCCGGGTGGCGATGCGCAACACGCCCTCGGCCTGGACGCGCTCGAGCTGTGACGGCTCAGGTGAGCAGGTGCTGACCAGGGCGGCCATGCCGATGATGAAAAGCGCTCTCACGTGTCGCGGCCTCCGGTGCGGGGACTGGACCTGTGGTCGCTGCCCCGGACGCGGCGCACCGTAGCACGGGGGTTTTCATCGGCGCCACGGCAATGACCGGGCTTTAGTCGAGTGGTGTTATGTAATTAGAAAATAAAAACAAATGGTTATACGTTTTTTTATTGAAATCTTCATGGGTTATTGTCCGGCCCGAGGTCCTGCGGCGCGAGGGGGGCGAGTGCTGGCTGGCGCCGTCCGGGGCGGGCATAATCGCCGGCGTGAAAAGCCAGGCCGAAACACCTGCCGACTGGCGTGCCCTGTGTGCCCACCGCGGCGTGGACCCCCGCGAGGTGGAGCGCGTGGCCACGCACTATGCGGCCCACCGGGACTACCTGCGGGGAGCCGAAGGCACGCTGTCCCTCGAGGCGTGGTTCCGCTTCTATCGCATGGAGAAGGCCAGCGAGGCCGGTCATGACGTCAAGGTCGGCGGCTGCTCGGCCACCGGCGACGCCCCCCGGCACGACCTCCTTAGCGACCCCGCCGGTTTCCTTGCCGCCCTCCGGGCGCGCGTTGCGCTGATGCCGCCCGAGACTGCCAGCGACGACTGAACACGTTTCCCCGGAACGTGTGCGGGGGGGTGGTCGCCGTCCGGTCTGCCGGGTTGCCCGCACTGTCCCCGTCGCACTGTCAAAGCGGCGCGGACTGCCTATAATGCCCGCCGGTGCGGAGGGATGCCGGAGCCTGGTTAAACGGCCCTGACTCGAAATCAGTGGGGGGCGAAAGCCCCACGGGGGTTCGAATCCCTCTCCCTCCGCCAGCCGCTCCCGTCAGAGGAACAGCGGCGCGATCAGCGCCGTTTTGGCGGCCATGCAGTAGATGATGTAGAGCGTCAGCACGGCCGAGAGGATGCCGCGTATGGCGCCACCCTTCATGCCCCGGGTGGGCGCGCCCTTCTGCCGGTTGCGCCACACGGTGATGATGTCGGGCGTGAGCTGCATGGCGGCCATGATCCAGAAACACAGGTAAGCATCCCAGGCCCATGGATTGGCGCGCAGGCCGCCCCAGGAATCGATGAGCATCAGGCCCGTGAGGGGCGACAGCACGGAAGTCGGAAAAGTGATGCCGATGGCGAGCTTGCGGATGAACTGGTGCGCCCACAGTTGTGCTTCACGGGTCTGTGTCTGTCGCACGCGCATCGACCAGATGTTGCTGAACATCGTATGGCCGAAGAACGTGAAACCCGAGAACTCGTGGAGCACGAGCAGGGGCGTGTAGGGCAACAGCGGCGTGATCCGCACGTCGACGACCAGCGGCAGGAAAGTCACCGCGCTGATGGCGATCCACACGAGCTTCCAGTAAAGGCGTTGCGGGTCGATGGCCTCGGGGGTCGCGACGGCGCTTTCTGTCATCGGCCACCTCCTCGGCTGCCCGGTACCGCGTTGCCGGAGATCATGCGTCCATGGCGGCTTCAGCCGCCAGCGCCGGCAGTCTGCCGATGCGGGTCTGTCCACTCTTTGGTTGATCCCGGTGTGGATGGCCGTGACCCGCAGAGGCCGGATTTTGCGGTGCTATAGTCGGGGCATATTGCACTCTGCGGTGGGGGCTGGGAGGGGATATGCCGGAGGACACCAACCCGCTGGTGCGCCTGTTCTACAGGCCTCCGTTCATCGGTATCGTGGCATTTCTTGCCGTGTTGCTGGCCATTCCCCTCGCCCACATGATGATGATGCTCAACCTCCGCCTGTTCGGCGAGGGTTACCGCTACCACTCGGCAGCGGTGCTGGGGCTGATGGGCATCGCCATGCTGTCGGCGGGCGCAAAGATCCGCCGGGAGGCGCCGGCGACGTGGCTGGGTTTTTTCGGCGGCATGCTGACGTGGACGACCTGGGTCGAGTTCTCCCTCATCTGGTTCGGACGCGACGTGTTCCCCCTGGCGGCCCAGGTTTCGGCCGGCAAGGTCATCCAGTATCCGGAGCACATGATCCTCATGGCGAGTTTCGGGTTGCTGATGACGGCATTCTTTTTTTTCTTCCACAACAAGGACACGCGTTGCCACTTCTTCGAGTGGTTTCATCGCAACCTCAGGCTGGATCTGGGCAAGCGCGGATCGGCGCGCGACCGCAACATCGCCGTGATCACCTTTACTGAGACGGTCTACATCACCTGGTTTTTCTACGTTTGCCAGCTGATCGTCCTCAGTCCGAACCTCATCGGCATCGACCACTGGCTGTCCTATGCCGCCTTTGCCATCTGTCTGGTGTGGGGGCTCTACTGTTTCGCGCGGCTGCTGCGCTACCGCCGGATTTCCTCGGCGGTGCGTTACGCGATTCCCACGACCATCATCCTCTGGGTCGACGTGCGTTTTCTGGCCGGCTGGGGCGTGATCACGGAGTTTTACTCCCGCCCCGAGAATTACATCCTGGAATGCCTAATCGTCGTCGCTGCCTGTGTCGTTGCCACGGTGTTGACGATGAAGGCGCCCAAGAAATCCTCCGAAATCGAGGCCTCCTGAATGAGCTGCCGGGTCCGCGGGGCATGGCCGTCGTGGGTGTGCTGTGTCGCCATGGCCATGCCGGTCGCCGGTGCAGCCGATGGTGCAGGGGTTTCCTACGGTGCCGTGGATCCCGGTCAGGTTGAATGCCGCCTGCTGATCGACATGCATGAACGGGCCCCGCAGGGCACCGCCCAGCAGTTCCATGCCTACATGGTGGGTTACAGGGCGGGGCTGCAGGCCGGGGCGGCAATGCCGGCGTTGCCGATGGACCGGCATGACAGGGCAAGGGATATCGGGCGCCTGCTCGACCACTGCCGGTCGCGGCCCGCCACGACGGTGGGCGCCGCCGTCCGGGACCTGCATCCGCCGCCCGCCCGCTGATCGGGGCGCCGTCAGCGGTCGCTGGCGATGGCCTGCGGCTGCTTGCCGAGATACCAGACCAGCACGGCGGAAAAGAACAACACCACATTTGCCCCGGCGACCATGAGGAAGGGTCCCGTCGGGCGCCAGTGATCGAACAGCGGCCCGCCGATCAGGCCAACCAGCACGATGCCGGCCGCACCGCACATGCTGAACATGCCCATCACCGCGCCGCGCCCCTGTTCGGGGGATTCCTTGCCGACCAGCGACATTGCGGAAAGGAGGGCGGCCATTTCGCCCATGCCGAGGAGGGCCGCGCAAGGGTAGATCCATCCGCTGAGGGGATCTTCGAGCAAGGCGAGGGCGCCATAGCCGATGGCCGCCAGGGCCATGGCCAGCATCAGTCCCAGCACGCGGTCCATCCGGTCGAGGACATGACCCATGATGGCTGCCCATGGCAGTGCCGAGGCCTGGATGACGATATAGATCAAAGTGGCCTGGCGCAGTGCCTGAGCAGTCGTCATGCCGCGCTCGACGCCTTCGCCGACCAGCCACAGCGTGAGGAACGTGCTGGCCACGGAGAGATCGCCGCGTGAGACCAGTCCGGCAGCGTAGGACAGGGCAACGCGCGGGTTTCGTGCCGCGCCCAGCCCGACACGCAGCGTGGCGAGCAGAGGCGTGCGTTTGCCGAGTTGCGCGGGGGCACCGCGCTTGAGACCGGTCGCGGCGACGAGGCCGGCCATCAACGCGACGCCGGCGACGACGAGGAAGGCACTTCTGGCGGCATCCGGTGTCGCCAGTCCGCGTTCGGCAAACCATGCGGGCAATCCGCCGAAGACGCGTGGCAGTATCGCCAGGCCAAGCCCGTTGCACATGAAGACGGCCGCGATCATCCGCGCCCGACAGCCCTCGCGGGGATAGTCGTTGGCGATCGCCGAGAGCATGGCGGTGACACCACCGACCCCGCAGGCCAGCAGCAGACGGAACATCACCAGCTCGGTCTGTCCCGTGACCAGCGGGAACAGGCAATAGCCCACGGCCAGTATCATGAAAGCGGTGGCGAGCAGCGGCCGGCGTCCCAGCTTGTCCGAGGCGGCGCCATAGATGCCGATGACCGACAGGTTGACCAGCTCGTGCATCACCAGCAGGTTGCCGGTGATGCCGCCCTGCTGGTCAAAGGGGATGCGCAGGATTTCGGTGAGGATGTACGGCTGGGCGATGTTGATGAACCCGGCGACGGGCACGGAAAAAAAGGCGACGAAGAACAAGGCGCCGACGTGCATGCCCGTGACGCCGGGCAACATGTGGAATGGACCGAGTTTCAGGCCGGTCTCGCAATGGTCCCCTGGCATCGGGGCCTGTCCCTCACTTCGCATCGTTGCGCTCCCCCCTCGTCATGCGCTTCAATCCGCCCCATGCAGCAGGCGCCCCATCCACCGGGATCAGGTTTTACGGGAGGCGTGTGTTCCGCGCCCTGCGGGCTGTCATTGCCACCACCACGCAGACAGGCCGTTGGCCTGGACCCAGTCCAGGCGTGCTGCGCCGGCTTGCCGGCAAGCACCGCACTTGCGCCGCACGGCCCTGGTCGCGCGGTGTGTCGGCGCAGCCGTTCGTCGTGATGACGGGCGACGATTCCCGCTGTCCCTTGTGTGCCTCGCGCGATGCCCCGGCGCTGTGGCGGGATGATTGCTGCCGTGTCGTCGCGGCCGGGGATCGCGACCATCCCGGCTTCCTGCGCGTCGTCTGGCACGACCACGTACGTGAAATGACCGACCTCGACCCGGGCGATCGCGCCCATCTGATGCGGGTGGTCTGGGCAGTCGAAAAGGCACTGCGAACACGGCTTGCGCCGGCGAAGATCAACCTTGCATCGCTCGGCAACCAGGTCCCGCACCTGCACTGGCACGTGATCGCGCGCTTTGCCGATGACGCGCATTTCCCCGATCCGGTCTGGGCAGCACGCCGCCGTGACGGCGTGGTGCGCGAGGTCGATATGCGGGAGTTTTCCGCCGTGCTGGCGGCGGCGCTGGCGGGGTCGGCGGCGAGCGGTTGATCGTTGGCGGTGCCGTGGGTCCCCCGGGGTGCCGGGGCCCTCGGGGTCAAGGGATGATCGTGGAGGAAAGGGGCCGTTGCCGGCCCCGTCCCGGCGTGTCTACGCGCTGCGCGGCCGCTGGCCGTTGCGGCGTCCGGTGGTGGGGCGGCCGCCATGGCCACGGCGGGCATGATGAGGGCGGTTGCCCGGTGCACCGTGGTGGGCGCGTGGTGCCGTTGCCGGACGTGCGGCCGGTTCCGGTGTGGCGCTGACCTCGAAGTCGGGCAGGGCCGCTGCCGGCAGGCTTCGTTTCAGCAGCCGCTCGATGTCCTTGAGCAGCGGCGCTTCGTCGGGCGAGACCAGCGAGACGGCCTGGCCTTCCTGGCCGGCACGTGCAGTACGGCCGATGCGGTGCACGTAGTCTTCCGGCACATTCGGCAACTCGTAGTTGACGACCACCGGCAGTTCCTTGATGTCGAGCCCGCGCGCCGCGACCTCGGTGGCGACCAGCGCGGTGATCCGTTCGGCCTTGAAGTCCGCCAGCGCCTTGGTGCGCGCCGACTGGCTCTTGTTGCCGTGGATCGCCGCGGCCGTGATGCCGTTGCGTTCCAGATGCTGGGTGAGGCGATTGGCGCCGTGCTTGGTGCGCGTGAAGACGAGCACCTGCGGCCAGTTCAGCGAGCGGATGAGGTGGACCAGCAGGTGGCGCTTGTGGTCTTTCGGCACCCTGTAGACGCGCTGGTCGACGCGGTCGGCGGCGGCGTTGCGCGGCGCGACCTCGATCATCTCCGGTTCGCGCAGCAGGCGCCCGGCGAGTTCGCGGATCTCCTTGCTGTAGGTCGCCGAGAACATCAGGTTCTGGCGTGCCGCCGGCAGCAGGGCGATGACCCGCTTGATGTCGTGGATGAAGCCCATGTCGAGCATGCGGTCGGCCTCGTCAAGCACCAGGACCTCGACCTGGCGCAGGTCCACGGCGCGCTGCCCGGCAAGGTCGAGCAGGCGACCGGGTGTGGCGACGAGGATGTCGCAGCCACGGCGCAGGGCATCGATCTGCGGGTGGATGCCGACGCCGCCATAGACGACGGTGGTGCGCAGCCGGAGATGTGCACCGTAGTCGCGGGCGCTTTCACTGACCTGCGCCGCCAGTTCGCGCGTCGGTGTCAGCACCAGTGCGCGCGGCGTGCGGCCCTGGCCCTGGCTCAGGCGCTGCAGGATCGGCAGGACGAAGCCGGCCGTCTTGCCGGTGCCGGTCTGGGCGCCGGCGAGCACGTCGCGGCCGGCCAGTACGGCCGGGATCGCCCGGGACTGGATCGGGGTCGGCGTGGTGTAGCCCTTGTCGGCGACCGCGCGCAGCAGTTCGGGCAAAAGCCCGAGAGAAGTAAATGGCATGCTGGAAAATTCCTGGGAAATGTAAGGTGCGCTTGACCGGCACGGGGCCGGGGCGGTCACAAGCGGGTGGGCTTTGCTACCGAAGTGCGTCGCATCGAGGGTGACGAACCGCGAGCTGAGGCGGCGCTGACCGCGCACGTGCCTGAACAGCGGGGCCACTCTAGCACGGAACCGGCGCCGGCGGGTCGATGGCGTGCCGTCGTGGGGCCACTCACCGGCGGGGCGGCTTCGTCCCGCGCTTCGCCGGTGGCTTCTGGCGTGGCCCCGTGCCGGGTGCGGCACGGCTGCCCTGCACGCTTTCATGGCGGTGCCCGGGTGCCGCCCGCCGGCCACCAGTGCCCGTCTTCATGGTCCTGTCCGGCGCCGCGGCGCGCTTGCCACGTCGTTCGATGTCGCCGTGTCGGTCGTCCAGCGCGCGCATCTGCAACTGCTGGCCGGTGACCCAGACCTTCTTCAGGTGGTTGAGGGTGGCCAGCGGCATGCCCTCGGGGAGATCGATGGTGCTGTAATCATCGTGGATGTCGATGCGGCCGATGTCACGGCTGTCGAGGCCCGCTTCGTTGGCGATGGCACCGACGATATTGCCGGGCTTGACGCCATGGGCATGACCCACGGCGATGCGGTAGCGCACGGTCCCCGGTGGCAGCGTGCCGGCGGGTCGGCCGCCGGACGGCTTGTGGTGCCCGGAGGCCCTTGCAGGCCCCTTGCCCCGTTCCGGGCGTTCGCCCGATGCCGTGTGGCTGTCTCGTGGCGCCTCGCGTCTGCCGCCGTCGGCGACGAGCAGGGGTGTGTCGCCCTGGACCAGTTGTGCCAGGGCTGCGGCGATGTCCAGCGCCGTCACGCCGTGCTCCTGCTCGTAGCTGGCGATGATGTCGCGAAAGACAGTGAGGTCGCCGGCGGTGAGCGCGGTGCTGATCTTTTCCCTGAAGCGGGCCATGCGCCGGTCATTGACCGCGGCGATGCTCGGTAACTGCATCGGCTCGATGGGCTGGCGGGTGGCGCGTTCGATCTCGCGCAGCATGCGTTGCTCGCGGTGGGTGACGAAGAGGATCGCCTCGCCGCGGCGCCCGGCCCGGCCAGTGCGTCCGATGCGGTGCACGTAGGCTTCGGTGTCATGGGGAATGTCGAAGTTGATCACGTGGCTGACTCGCTCGACATCGAGACCGCGCGCGGCCACGTCGGTGGCCACGAGGATGTCGAGGTCGCCACTGCGCAGGCGGCCGATGGTGCGCTCCCGCTGGGCCTGGGCCATGTCGCCGTTGAGGGCTGCGGCGGCAAAGCCACGCGCTTCCAGCCGCTCGGCCAGTTCCTCGGTGGCGATGCGCGTGCGTGTGAAGATGATCATGCCGTCGAAAGGCTCGGTCTCGAGAATGCGCGTCAGCGCATCGAGCTTCTGCATGCCGCCGACCATCCAGTAGCGCTGGCGCGTGGCGGCGGCGGTGGCGGTCTTGTTGCGGATGGTGATTTCGACGGGGTCGCTCAGATGGCGCCGGGCGATGCGGCGGATTTCGGCCGGCATCGTCGCCGAGAACAACACCACCTGGCGTCCCGGAGGAGATTTCTGCAGCACGGATTCCACGTCGTCGATGAAGCCCATGCGCAGCATCTCGTCGGCCTCGTCGAGCACCAGCGTGGTCAGCCCGTCGAGCTTGAGCGAGCCGCGATCGAGGTGGTCGATGATGCGCCCCGGCGTGCCGACGACGACGTGTGCACCACGGCGCAAGCCGCCGAGCTGCGGGCCGTAGGCCTGGCCACCGTAGATGGGCAGGACGTGGAAGCCGGGCAAGTGGCGCGCATAGCGCTGGAAGGCTTCGGCGACCTGGATGGCCAACTCGCGTGTCGGGGTGAGGACCAGGGCCTGCGGCGCCGCCAGGGCGAGGTCGAGCCGGGCAAGGATGGGCAGGGCAAAGGCAGCGGTCTTGCCCGTGCCGGTCTGCGCCTGGCCGACGAGGTCACGGCCGGCGAGGAGCGGCGGGATCGCCGCGGCCTGGATCGGCGAGGGTGATTCATAGCCGACGTCGGCCAGCGCCCGCAGCAGGGCCTCGGGCAGCTGGAGGTCGGTGAACAGGGTCGGCGCGGCGGGGTCGGACATGGGCGGGCTCGGCGGGCGGGGCGCGTATTGTGCCAGCGCGTGGCGCCGATCCCTAATCCACCAGCGGCAGGCGCAGGCCGGGCCGGTGGCCCCGCGACCACGGGCCCGGCACGCTGTGCTTGCCGCCGTGCCCCGGTCAGCGCACGGCGGCGCCGAAGCGCATGGCCACCGAGAGGCCATAGGTGCGCTGCCGCGGGTAGCTCACCGTGTAGCGCAGCGGCACGAAGCCGTCGAAGTTGGGCCGTGGGCCGCTGTCGTTTCGGTACGGCGTGTAGAGGTCGTCGTTGTTGGCCCAGTAGATGTCACGGAAGGCGGCTGTGGCGCCATTGTCGTTGAGGATGTTGCGCGCCCAGAACTCGATGGTATAGACGCCCGAACGCACGCCGAACTTGGTGTTGACGTAGGTGTGTTCGGGCAACCAGCCCTGGTTGTCGTTGCCGACGTAGATGCCGCTCTGGTAGTTGGCATCACCGCTGACGTACCACTCCCAGTCGGCTCGGCCAAAAGGCTCGGCGTAACTCAGCGATGCGCTCCACAGCCATTCCGGCTGGCGCAGCAGGTCGTTGCCCGAGACGTCGCCGTCCGGGGCGAAGCTCGGGAATGTCTCGTAGGTGTCCTGTGCGGCGTTCTTGATCTCGGCATCGACCCAGCCGACGGTGAAGCGTCCGCTCAGCCCTTCGGTGAAGGCGACATTCGCTTCGATTTCGAAGCCGAGTACTTCCGCATCGCCCGAGTTGATGTTGAAGGCGCGCGGCTGATCGAAGAGCAGGCCGGTTCCCGCCTCGCGTTCGCGCAGCTGGCGCAGCACGATTTCCTTCCAATCGTTGTAGAACACCGAAGAGCTGATCGTCATGCGCCCATCCCACATCGTGCCCTTGACGCCCAGTTCGTACGCGGTGAGTTCCTCGGGTTCGAAATCGCTGGTGATCAGCCGGTTTTCCGTCGAGCTGTCGGGCATGACGACTTCCGTTGCGACGAGCTGCACGCCGCCGGGTTTTTCGCCATAGGCGACCGAACCGTAGATCATCCAGTCGTCGTTGATCTGCCAGTCGAGCCCGAGGCGACCGGTGACCGACTCGAAGCGGGCGCTGGCGCGGCCGCTGCACTGACCGGGCGGCGCCGGGTCGCCATTGATGTTTCGGCAGTCGGCCCCGAACAGCGGCAGCGGGGCGATCTCGCGCAGGTCGTAGCGGTCGTCGCCGGTCAGCAGGATCTGCGCCTCGTCGAATACGCAGCTTCCGCCATCGCCGTTGTCGCATTTGCGGTAGCGCGGGGAGTAGATGGATTTTTGCTCCTGTGAATAGCGCAGTTCGGCACGCCCCGTCAGTCGATCTGTGAAATCGAAATCGGCCCCCGTGAACAGTGCCCAGCCATCTGTATCGTTGCGGGCCACGAGCCGCTGGAGTGGATCGAGGCCGCCATCCGGCGTAAAGGTGTCGTAGAAGATCGCCGAACCGATCGCCAGCGCCAGCTCATCGAAAGGTGCGAGGCCGACGACGCCATCGGGTAGTGGCTGCGTGGCAACGGGACCGCCGGGATAGGCCTTCTCGGTGACCGTGTAGAGATAGCCGCCGACGGTGTAGCGCAAGCGCTGGTCCTGTGCGCTGCTGTAGCGCAGTTCCTGGCTCCATTCCTCGACCCGGTCGCCGAGTTCGGGGTCGTAGATGCCGGTGAGAAGTCGCTGATCGGCGGCATTGACCCCGCAGGAAGCCGGTGCACCGGGCGTACCAGCGGCGTCCGGGCAGTAGAGAAACGGCATGCTCTCGCCGACGCTGCGCCCGAAGTCGGACACCGACCACTGGCGGGTCTTCGAATAGCCGGTCAGTGCCGACAGCATGCCGTGCTCGTAGAGGTCCCATTCGATGCGCAGGTTGGCGCGGTCGAGTTCGCGGTTCTCGCCGGTTGCCTGCGCGACCTTGGGAATGGCATCGCCGCCGTTCAGGCCGGGGATCTCCTCGATGTCCGGGACCTCGCCACAGAAATTCTGGAAACGCGTCGTCGCGTTGTTGTCGTTGACGCGGTCCTCGCAGTTGGTCGGCAGGGAAACCGTCGCCGCCTCGTCGATGTCGTCATCGGAACGGTAATAGCTGAGGTTGACCTTGACGGCGTCGAGTGGTTGCCAGAGGAGTGCGGCCTGCAGGCTGCGATAGCGGTACCCGCCGATGTCGTTCTCCGGTACCAGCGCGTTGTCATAAGAGCCATCCCATTCGTCGTAGAGGGCGGCGATGCGACCGCGCAGTTGATCTCCCCACAGTGGCCCGCTGATGCTGCCCTGGGCCTTGATCTTGCCGCGGTTGCCGACCTCGTAACCGGTCTTGGCCTCGAAATCCTCCGCAGGTTCGCGCGTCACGTAGTTGATCGCGCCGCTGAAGGCGTTGCGCCCATAGAGGGCGCTTTGCGGCCCCTTGACGACCTCGATGCGGGCGATGTCGAGCTGGCTGAAGTTGAGGCCCTCCCGACCGGAAATATAGACGCCGTCGACGAAGATCGCCGCGTTGTTCTGGCCGAAGATGTCGGTGGGGGCAATGCCGCGGATGACAGGTACCGGCAGGTTTTCGCCGAAGGCATTGAAAAATGACAGGCCCGGGGTGAGCGCAGCGACGTCATCGAGACTGGTGATCCCCTGGGCCTCGATGGCGTTTTCATCGAAGGCCGTGATTGCCAGCGGCACGCTTTGCAGGCTTTCTTCCACTTTGCGCGCGGTGACGACGATTTCGCTGATGGCGATGTTGCTGCGAACGCGTACCGGTGTCTCGGCGGGCGCATCCTGTGCACTGGCGATGGTCGTGCCGGTGAGCAGCAGCGCCGGCAGGGCGAGGGCGGCCGCCAGCGGGGCCGTCCGGCGGCGTCGGCATGTTGCCGCCAGCAGCAGCAGGCCAAGCAGGCTCCATGGGCCCGTGGCACTGGCCCCGCCGACCTCGCCGCGCGAGGTGACCGTCACGGTCACCGTGCCGGTGGTGGTGTCGCCGTCGGCATCAGTCAGACTGAGCATGCAGCTGTCGCTGCCGGCGTAACCGGCGTCCGGCTCATACACCACCTTGCCGGTGCCATCCGTCGCCGTCAGCGTGCAGGTGCCGTTCGTACCACCGCTCACCGCCAGCGCGTGTGCCGACAGTGGGCCGTTGCCGGCGGTCACGGCCGGATCGAGCGCCACGGAGGTCCTGCCGACCCCGGTGACAATGAAGCCGGCCGGTATCGCCGGTGCGACGTCGGGCACGCTGATGGTGACGACTCCGGAGTCGTTGTCACCGTCGGCATCGGTCACGATGTAGGTGATGCTGTCCGTGCCGGTATAGAAGCTGTCGTCGGTGATCGTGTAGACGATGCTGCCGGACGGCCCGACGGTGGCTGTGCCGCGAGTGCCTTGCACGCTGATGGTTACCACCGCCGGCGCATCGCCGAGGCTCGCCCCCGCACCGGGACCGGGTGGCGCAAAGCTCGCGCTGATGCCGCCTGGCGACACGCCCTGCGTGGAAGGCTGCAGCACGCCGTCGTTGGCGACCGGGACGAGGTTGTTGACGGTCACCGACACCAGCGCGGTGAACGGCGGCAGTTCGCCGTCATCGATGGTGTAGGAAAAGGTTTCGACATAGGTGGGGGTGTTGAGTGGTGCGCTGGGCACATAGGTGACGACGACAGTGTCGGCGGGGCCGCCATTGCCGGTGGTCACGCTGGCGGATCCACCATGGCTGAAGGACCCGCCATCGATGGTCACCGTGACGGACTCGCCAAGGCCGGTGTCGTTGCTGCCGACGTTGATGGGTACCGGCGTGTTGTATCGCGTGGTGGCCGTATCCGGGTTGGCGCCGGCACCGATGACGACGGCGGTGGTAGCGGTGTCGCTGACGCTGAAGGCGTCGGTCACCGTGTAGACGAAGCTGTCCTCGCCCTCGCTGCCGGCATTGGCCGTGTAGCTGACCGTGATATCGGCGATGTTGCCGGGGGAACCGGTAACGGTGACGGTGCCCTTGCCTGGCGGAGTGGTGACGGTGACCGTCACCGGGTCGGTGAAGCCGCTGTCATTCGTGAGGATGGCGAGCGGCGTTTGCACGCCCGGCTGGACGACGAATGGACCGTCATCCTCGGCGACTGCCTCGGCGCCGGGCGCGAGGGTGAAATGGCCGCTCGACCACGAGTTGCAATTGTCGCGATAGGCGCCTGTCGGCGTGCCGCTGGCCGGCTCCGGGGTGAGGCCGCCGACCACCTGGTCGAGACAGCGCGTTTCCATGAACACCCGATACTCCTGGACGTCAAACCCGGCGGCGGAGGTGACGCGTCCGCTGGCGTTGGTTGAAAGCCTGAAAAGCAGGTTGTCCCAGCCGACATCCTCTGCGTTGTAGCCACCACCGCCGGTGCTGTTGGGGCCAACCAGCAGTGGGGCGAAAGAGACCTGCCCGGCAGTGCAGCTCGTGCCGGCCGAAATGCAGGCCAGACCGGTCACGCTGCCGATGGTCTTGGCACCGAAGCTGTTTTCGAGGCTGCCGATGCCGGCACTCGTCACACCGCTCCAGCCGTTCGGCTCGATGGCCTCGGCGCTGAAGCCGAAGTTGCAATCGACCGAGCCGAAGGGCTGCCCGGTGCAGACGCCCTGCGTGAAGGTGCGCAGGGCTGGGAAACCTTCCGAGCCGATCACGTAATCGAAGCCCCCCTCGCCGTTGGCCGTCGCGGCATGGACGGTCGTCGGGGGCAGAACCTGTGTCATGCTGGCGTAACGGTCGGCGCCGCCGCTGCTGCCGCTGCCGAAGTTGCGCACGATATCGCCGCCGGCTGGTGAGGTCAGCGTCAGCGTGAAGCTGATCTGGTCGTCATCGCCGCCCGGCGTGTCGTTGTCGTCGACCGTGACACTGCCGGTGATGACCTGGTTGATCTTGCCGTCACCGGGTGCCGAGGCGAAGCTCCCGGAGAAGGCCTCCGGCTTCTGGTCATGGTCGTAGTAGGCGATCTGGCTGAAGGGCCCTGTGACCTCGCCATAGGGTGTTGCCGATGGCACGGTGCTGGGCCCGCCGTCGTACATGCAGTTCTCGCCGGTGCCGACGGCAACGACGACGCCCTGCAGACAGGTCATCGCGGTGATGCCCATCTCTCCATTGACCGGTGTCGTCCTGGTGGCGGCAAGGCCCGGGCCGGCACCCCACAGGCCGGTCATGGCGACCATGACCGGAAATGTCCCCACCTGTTTCCATGTCCCGCGATTCATCTGGATTCCCCTCGTGTCCTGTTTTCTGGCCTGATCTTGTCGGTTGCAGACCCTGTCCGGTGTCCTGATGGCCACCACCGGCGCCCCCTCGGCGGGTCCGTATCGTTGTCTTTTAGGTATATGTATATACCTTGGTTTTATATATGAAAAATACCGTCATGGCGATGGAACAAAGTGACGCAGGGTTGAACGGGGCGCGCCTGCCCACCCACCGTTTCGCCCGGCCGGACCCTCACGGCCGCGTGCGCCGGAAAGGGACGGGCAAAGACAGTTCGCGGTCGTCGCGGCGGACACGTGCCACGGCGACATCGCCCCAGCGGTAGACCGCGACCCGGGCGCGCAGCGCGACATCGCCGTCGACCGGCTGGCCGTCCAGCGTCAGCAGCACGTCCCCAACGCGGATCCCGGCCCGTGCGGCCGCCGATCCGGGGCTGACCTGGATCACCTGTCCGGGCGCCTTGCCGAGCGTGCCCATCAATGACACACCGAGCACCGGGTAGACCGTATCACCTTCGTGCGGCAACCCCCAGATGAAGCGGGCATAGGAAGCGCGCACGTCCGTCACTGGCGCGCCGTCATCGTCCATGACGGGGACGGGGACCAGCGAGGCGATCCGCCCGCCGTAGTGCGGGGCGACCTGGCGCTCGGCGCCAAGCCCGAAGGTGACGTGGCCGGCACCGATGAGCACCACCATGATGGCATCATCACCGCCATGGTCGCGCAGGCGTTGCACGGCCTGCCAGCCCATCGTCGCATCCCACATCAACTGGGCACGGTAGAGGCCTTCAAGCGCGGCTTCATTCATGTGCAGCGCGTCATCGGCCGGAAAGAATGCCCGGTACATGCGCCGGTATTCGTCGGTGGCCGGTGCGACCACGGGCGGCAGCGCGGCCTTCTGCGCTGCGGTCAAGGCGTCGAAGCCCTGGCTGCGCACCGTGCGCACCGCCTCGCGCGGGCTGTTCAGCGCGTACAGCCTGATGCCGTGCTGACGGGCGTAGCGGAAGATGTCGCGGTAGTAGTTCCAGTGATAGCCCCAGTGGGTGTACCACCCGGCCAGTTCGACGAAGCCTTCTTCGCTGTAGTAGCCCGCATTCCAGTTGTCGAGCAGGCGCTGTTCGGTGTAGGGGAACATCTCGAGCCCGACCAGCACTTCGCGACCGGCTTCGTGGAGCGCGCGGATGGTGCGCAACTGCACGTCATGGAACGCCTGGCTGGTGTGGTTCTCGTCGATGAAGAGCAGCCCGGTGCCGGCCAGTCGTGCTGCCATTTCCTGTGGCGTGATGGTCTCGCCACTGTCCGTGTCTGTGATGGTGTCAAGCGCGACGCCGACCTCGTGATCGCTGCGCGCGGGGTCGCCGATCGCCATGTGCAACACCGCCTGGCCGGCGTGGCCGGTGGCCGGCGGGCCGATGGCGAGGCATGCCATGAGCATGCCTGCCACCGGCAACCCGACGCGCAGGGGTGGCCTTTGCGAGCCCGTGCGCGGCATGGCCTTACTCCGCGTCTTCGGGTGGTGTGATCGACGGCACGCCCTTGAAGTTCTCCGGGCCCAGATTCAGCGACGAAACATCCATGACGTGGGTGTAGAGGTTGGACATGAAGCCGCCACCGGTGCTGCGCGCGAAGAGCATCTTCCTGCCGTCCGGCGACAATGACGGGAAGCCGTCGAAGCCGGGGTTGAAGGTCAGCCGTTGCGGCTCGCCGCCGGCGAGATCGCCGAGGAACACTTCCCAGTTGTTGCCCTCGATGATGCGCACGAAGACGTAATGGCGGCCATCCGGTGCGGGGTAGGGGGCCCAGTTCATGTCGCGGTCGAAGGTTCTCGGCGTCAGTTCGCTGCCATCGTGCCGGATGGTGAAGACCGTCATCGGCGTCGGCTTGATCTTGCCGTACTCGCTGCGCTTCCAGGCCCGCAGCAGGATCGTTTCGTTGTCGGGCAGGTAGAACGGGGCGCCCTCCTGCCAGTCGTCGGTGAAGGTGATCTGCTCTTCACCGGTGCCGTCGACGCGCATGCGCCACAGGTCGATCTTGCCGTCGATCTGCCGCGAGAACACCACCCATTCGCCGTTGGGTGACACCGAGACCTCGGCATCGTAGTACTTGTTGTTGGTCAGGCGCTTGACGTTGCCGCCGTCGAGATCGGAGATGTAGATCTCGGCGCCCTGCGGGTAGTCGTTTGAATCCGACCAGTTGCCGATCGGCATGTCCGTGTTGTCACGCGTCGAGGTCCAGATGATGCGTTGGCCGTCCGGGAGGAAGTAGGAGCAGGCGTCCTGGCCCTTGTCGTTGATGCGCCTGACGTTTTCCCCGGTGTCGGTGAAGGTGTAGGTCAGTGCTCCCGACTTGCGCCCCTCGGCCACCAGCGCGGCGGGGTCCTGGGTCTGGGCGATGACGTGCAGGTTGTCGGGTGCGTAGTACGCCTCGGCATTGCTCGGCACGTTGGGGATCAGGCGCACCGGCAGTTCGGTACCGGCCGCGGCGACTGGCGCAGGTGCCGATGCCTCGGTCGTCGCCGGGCTGGCCGGGGCAGGCTTGTCCGCGGTGTCGTTGGCGCATCCGGACACAGCGCCCAGCGCCACCAGCGTGGCGAGCCCGGCATGGAGGGGCAGGGGGTATGGTGGTTTCACTTGCATGGTCGTTTCACTCCAGGTCGGTCGGTTGGAAGGAACGGAAGCCGGCTACGGGGCGTCGGTCAGTGGTGGCAGGGGGTCAGTCGTCCGCCCGTCCTGCTTGGCGACGAAGCCGCCCTTCATGACGAAGCGGACGTCATGCATGGCGGCGATGTCGTCGAGCGGGTTACCTTCGAGGGCGATGATGTCCGCAAGCTTGCCCGGCTCCAGCGTACCGATTTCGGTGCCGAGGCCAAAGAGCTCGGCGGTCGATACGGTGGCGGCGCGCAGGGCATCCATCGGTGCCATGCCGAGGCTGACCATGAGATCGAACTCCCGCGTGTTGTCGCCGTGCCGGAAAGTGCCGGCATCGGAGCCGAAGGCGATCTTGACGCCGGCGGCGTGGGCACGCTCGAAAGCCCGGTGCTCATTGCGCAGCTTCACCGAAGGTGGGTCGGGAATGCGGAAAATCGGCGGCGGATAGCTGGCAGAGAGCGTTGGCACGAGGAAGGTGCCAGCTTCTTTCATCATCGCCAGCCCCTCGTCGTCGAGCAGGAACCCGTGCTCGATGGAGTCGACGCCGGCGCGTACCGCATCCTTGATTGCCACGGGCGAGTAGGCGTGAGCGGCTGCCTTGAGGCCGAGCAGATGGGCGGTGTCGACGATGGCCCGTGTTTCGTCGCTGAATAGCTGGGGTTCCAGGCCGGTATTGGAGCCGAAACCGCCCGTGGCAGTGAACTTGATGACGTCGGCGCCCAGTTTGTACTGGTAGCGGACGGCGCGGCGGCATTCTGCGGGGCCGTCGCAGGTCCCGTCGGCGAGGCGCGCCGCCGGGTCGCTGCTCTCCGTCATGGTGGTCGAGTCGCCGTGCCCGCCGGTCGCGGCGATCGCCGAGCCGGCGAGGAGGATTCGCGGGCCGATGAAGCGCCCTTCATCGATGGCGTTGCGCACCGCGAATACCGCCTGGTCGTCGGAGCCGAGGTCGCGCACCGTGGTGAAACCGGCGGCGAGACTGCGCCGGGCAAATACCAGCGCGTTGACCGTGCCCTCGGCAGCCGTCGCCGGCGTGCGGTCGCCGCGCTGGGCGCGCCGGCGGGCAAAAGAGGGTTGGTGCTGAAGGTGCACATGGGCATCCATCAGGCCCGGCATGACAAAACCGTCCGACAGGTCGATGATCCGTGCGTCTGCGGTGTCTTCCCATGTGTCGAGAAACCCGGGCGCGACAGCCACGACGCGTGCGCCGTGCACCACCACCGTCATGCGTGATTGCGGGGGCTGACCGGGGACGGCCAGCAGGGTGCCGGCGTGGATCAGGATGGGTGGGGAGGGCGGAGACGCCTGCGGCTGGGTGGGCACCACCAGTCCCATCCAGAGGAGGGCGATCTGCACGGTGGTGGCGAGATCCGTGGACACCAGAGGTTGCGCCGTCACGTTCATTGTCCTGTCGCGGCGGGTTGCGGCCTGGCGGCCGGCAGCCGTCTCCACGGGGGCGTGCTGTCATAGCTGAGACGGCGCCACAGCCATTCCGCCGGCCCCAGCCTGAAATGGTGCAACCACCAGACGCTCCAGGTCATCTGCAGTGCCCACAGCGGCAGCATCACGTAGTAGAGCTGCCAGCCGGTCAGCCGGCCGTAGAGCCCCAGGCCGAAGGCATAGAACACCAGCGCGCAGAGGATCGACTGGGTCAAATAGTTGGTGAGTGCCATGCGCCCGGTGGCTGCCAGCGCGTGTCGCAATCCGCTGGCGACCGGGCTGCTGCACCAGGCCATGGTCAGCCCGAGCCAGCCGATCGCCATCGCCAGCCGGCGCAGGTCGTAGCCGAGCTTGACCACCTGGGCGTCGACGGGATGAAAGTCGCTGGCCAGCAGTCGCGTCGTTTGCCACAGCGCCAGCGGCAGACCGATGGCAAAGCCCACGCCGGCCAGCGCCAGCGGACTGGAGCGCCACGGCAGGCTGCCCGTCAGGATGCCGCTGCGGTAGAGCACCATGCCGACGATCATCATGGCCAGGGCATCGAAAAACCACCACTTGGCGGCGACGATGGTCTGCAGGATGAGGCTGCTGCGGGCCTGGCGCGCGATGATCTCGCCCGGTGTGCCCGATTGCATCGCGCGGATGCCGGCGACGATCTTGTCGTCGTCGGCGCGCGGGCGGGCCTTGTCGAGCACCGCCTGCCAGTCGTCGATGGCCCGCCGGTCCGCCTCGTCGGGGGCCGTGCCTGCCGCCTGCCGGTCCAGCGCCGCCTGCGCGGTCTGTGCCAGCACCTCGAGGTCATTGATCCGGGCCACGCGCAGGGTCGTCGGCACCATGAGCACTGCAAGCGCGATGGCGAGCAGCGTCAGGTTGCGCAGGCGTCGCAGCGGATACAGGCACAGGCCCGCCAGCCCGTAGACGAACAGGATGTCTGCCGGCCACAGCAGCAGGTAGGCGTTGACGAGGCCGAAGGCGCTCAGCGCGAGCGTGCGCCGATAGTGGGCCCGCCGCGCGGCGCGCGCCTCGCCCTGCGCTTCCAGGCGCGTGATGATGATCAGCGCCCCGGCGCCGAAGAGCAGCGACAGCAGGGTGCGCTGGCTGCCTTCGAACAGGGTGTGGATCACGGCCCAGGTGGCAACGGGTGCGCCGGCCCGGTCGGCGATCGCAAGCGGATAGTCGAAGAACGCCTGTGGTCCGCCGAAGGCCCAGATGTTCATGATCAGGATGCCGAGTATCGCGGCGCCGCGTGCGACGTCCATGGCCTCGATGCGTGCCTTTTCGGTCAGCGGCCCGGGATGGGCGGTTGTCACGACTCTGTCCACGCGCCCCTCGCCCTAGCGTGCCACCAGTTCGACGCTGGCGGTTGCAGCCGTGCCGTCGTGCAGCCAGCGCAGTGTGACTTTCTGCCCAGGTTCGAGTGTCTTCAGAATCTCGTTGAACCCGCCGAGGTTGGCGACCTCCCGGTCATCGACGTGGGTGAGGATGTCCCCGGTCTTCAGTCCGGCTTGCTCGGCGGGCGAGCCCGGCACCACGCCGTCGAGTTTCAGTCCCGGACCGGGGTATCCGAAGCTGGGCACGGCGCCGAGCGACACGCGCCGCGAGCGTCCGCCGGCCACCGGGCCGGGGCCGGTCAGTGGTGTTGGGGCATTGGCGGTGGGGCGCTTCTCCGTCGACGCGAGGTAGCCGATCGCCTCGCTGGCGACCGTCGCGACGCGCACCATGCCTTCAACGTCGATCTTGTCCGGCGTGTCGGTCGGCCGGTGGTAGTCGTAGCCAGCCCCGGCGAAGAGTTGCACGCCCGGCACGCCGGCCTCGATGAAAGCGCGTTGGTCGGATGACTCGCTGGCACCGGGAATGCTCCGGGTGGCAATGCCGGTGACGGCGGTGATGCCGTTGAACACGAAAGGCCACTCCCGCGCGCTTTCCGTGGCAATCACGGAGACGGGGTTGTCACCCAGCCGCCCGACCGTGTCCATGTTGATGACGCCGACGATACCGGCAAGCGGTACGGGAACCGGGTGTTTGACGAAGTGGCGTGAACCGACCAGGCCGGCTTCTTCACCGCTGAAGGCGATGAAGACGATGCTGCGCGGTGGCGGTGGGCCGGCCGCCAGTTGTGCCGCCATCTCGAGCAGCACTGCGACCCCGCTGGCATTGTCGTCGGCGCCGGGGTGCATCTTGCCGAGTGCATCGATGCGCCCGCCGGGCCAGCCGAAACCGAGGTGGTCGTAGTGGGCGCTGATGATCGCCACTTCGCCGTTGAAACGGGGGTCGGTGCCCGGTAGCACGCCGATCACGTTGCGCAACGTGGCGCCGTTGCCATCGGGTCCGCCGGGGGCGTCGAAGGGCTGGAACCACGAGCCATCAGGCGTAGCGGGGCGTAGCCCGGCCGCCTTGAAGCGCGCTGCGATGTAGTCGCCGGCCTGGACGAGACCCTGGCTGCCGAAGCCGCGGCCCTCCCGTTCGGGGGCGGCAAGAAAGTCGATGTGGGCGCGCAGCCTGTCCGGTGACCAGGTGGCAGGCGGTTCGGCCAGCGCCGCACGCTTTGGCAGTGTCGCCAGCACCAGCGGCGCACCGTCTCCCTGCAGGTTGACATGGAGCGGCGAGTCGGCGGTGGGCCATTCGCCCTTGCCGACATTGGCCGGCTCCGTGCCGGCAAAGGTCAGCCACGAGTACTTGCCGTAGTGGGGCAACTTGCGGGCCAGGCCCACCAGTGCCGCGGCGGGATCCGAACTGACCCAGCCGACCGCGAGGTGCGGGTCGTGCGGGTGGCGGTGGGTGAGGACGTGCGAATGGCCGGCGAAGGGCCATGACTTGCTGCCGATGTGGACGCCGGTATCGTCGACGCGCAGACCCAGCGATGCTTCCCGGGCGAAGAGCGCGGTGGCGAAGCGGTTGTTCCGACCGAGCAGCCACACGCTGCGATCGTTCGGCAGGGCGTTGATCTCGTCATCGGTGACCACGGTGATCCGGTTGCGGGGGCTTTTCCATGCCTCAAGCATCTGCCGCCAGCGTTCGGTTTCCGCCGCGGGCCCGCCCGGCAGCACGGCAACCACCTCGCTGGCGCCGAACAGCTGGCCGATGCTGGGGGCCGTTTCGCGCGGGTCGAGGACGCGGAAGACATCGAATGCCGGGTCGACGGTCACCGACAGCGGTTGCTCGTCGGTTTCGATGCGGAACGGCGTGCGGCGCGCATCGCTGGCGATGGTGGCCGTTACCGCGCCCCTGGCGGTGGTGACCACGACCGGCACGCCGACGGCGAAGGGCCCGTCCTGGCGTTGCCGGAGCGTGCCGCTGACCGTGTAGCGTCCCGGCCCCCCCGTGACGCCGACGCCTTCGACGACCAGATCGGCGGCCCCGGTGCGGTTGACCCACTGGTCGAAGAAGCGGTCGAGGTCGACGCTGCCGACACGCTCGAACACCGTGCGCACGTCGTCGAAGCTGGCCCGCTGGCCGCGATAGTCGCGGTAGAAGGTGGCAAGCCCCTCGCGGAAGCGTTCGTCGCCAAGCTGCATGCGCAGCATGTGGAATAGCATCAGCGTCTTGCCGTAGCCGACTGCCTCGGTCGTGGCATTGTGCCGCGAGCGAAACTCGCGCAGCGGGAAGTCGCCGCTGCGCGCGGCGAAGTCGCGGTACTTCTTCAGCGTGTCTCGCCGGTAGATCGCACCGCTGCCCTCGACTTCCTTCATCAGGTGATCGGCAAGGTAGGCCGTGAGGCCCTCGCACCAGTTGCCGCTCGCGTAGTCGACGTAAACGGAGTTGCCCCACCAGTTGTGGAGGATTTCATGCGGATACGACGAATTGAGGATGAAGGGGAAACGGATGATCTGCGGGCCGAGCAGGGTATAGGACGGCATGCCGTAGCCGGTTTCCCAGAAGTTCTCCACGAGGGCGAACTTCTGGTACGGGTAGGGACCGATGAGCGCGTCGTACATCCGCAGGTAGCGTGTCGTGGCCTCGAGATAGCGCGCCGCCAACGCGCCGTCGGGCTGGCGCAGATAAACCTGTGCCTCGACCTTGCCGGCACGTGCCGTATAGGGCGTCAGCGGCCCTCCCGACAGCGTGATTTCGTCGACCGCCGCAGGAGATGCCCAGCGTGCCTTGCCATCGGCGCCACTGGAGACACCATCGCCCGGCGCGATCAGGTGCCAGTTGGGCGGGGTGTTGACGACGAGCGTGAAGCGGACCAGCGCCGCGGCATGCTCGCCGCCGAGTTGCGGATACCAGAGCGTGCTGCCGGCGAGGTAGGTACCGCGTTCCTCAATGACGCCGGGTGTCTCGGCAAAGCTGCGGGCGTATTCCTCGGGGCTGGTCTCGGGCGGCATGTCGACGGTGCCGTTGTATTCGATGCGGAAGCCATGACTGCCGGCCGGCAGCGTGACGCGGTAGGCCGCCACACCGCGCCGTGCCGCCAGTTCGTCGCTGGTGCCGTTGATGCCGTCGAAGACGCGCACGCCCACATCGTCTGGCAGTCGCTCCACCGCCGGCTCGGCTGCCGTGATGGTGAGGTCGGCATTGAGGACGAACTCGATCGCCTGCCCGGCCAGTGCCTTCGGCAGGGTGATGTCGGCGGCGGTCGTCAGGCGGTGTGTGGCCGGGTCAATGGTTGCGTCCAGTCGGTACAGCGGCCATTCCTCCGCGGCCAGCGGCGCGGCGAGCACCATGCACGGCAGGGCTGCGGCCAGCACCGCACGCATGGCGGATATAAAGTTATGGCGGAAAGGAATATTGATACGCATGGCAATCCCCCTGACGTGCCGCCGTGCGGTGGCACCTGACGCCGTTTAGGGTAACGCGGGCCCGGACGTGCGCCATCCCTTTCGGCGATTCATGCGTCAATAAGCCACGGGCCCCGTTGCCGGCACCCACGGTGGCCGGTCAGGCTGCCGTCACCGCCCAGAAAGCGGCGATGAGCGGGTTGCGCAGCTTCTTTTGCAGGGTGAACAGGCCGATATCGAATGGCGGCAGTGCGGGGCGCACGTCGAGTGCAACGACCTTGCTCGCCAGCGGGCTGTTGTCGAGGACGAGTTTCGGCACCACGCCGATGCCGAAACCGAGGCTCACCATGCTGACGATGGCTTCATTGCCGGCCACCTGTGCGTGGACGCTGGGCCGGACCCCAAGCGCCCTGAACCAGCGATCGAGGCGTTGCCGTGCCAGCCCGGTCTCGGCGAGGATCACCGGGACGGTCGACCACTCGCGCGGATCCGGCAGGCGCCGGGACAGTGCACGCAGCCGCGGATGTCCGGCCGGGGCGATGAACAGCAGCGGCGAGCGGGCGATCGGCCGGAACGCGACACCGGCCGGCAGGGCGTCGGGGCGCGCGCCGATGGCGACGTCCTCGTGACCGCCCATGATCCGGGCGATGGCATGCTCGGGGTCTCCGGTGTGCAGCTTGAGTTCGATGCGCGGGTGGTCTTCGCGCAGCCGTCCGAGCAGGTCGCAGAGAAAGCTGTAGCTGGCCGTCACCGAGCAGTACAGGCTGACCTCGCCGCGCAGTTCGCCGGACTGTGCCCTGAGTGCATGCGTGACCAGATCGAGGCCGCCGAGCGTTTCGCGCGTCCAGGCGAGGAAGGTATGGCCCTGGCGGGTCAGCGCCACCGAGCGGTTGTCGCGGTCGAAGAGCGGGGCGCCCAGTTCGGATTCCAGCTGGCGGATGCTGCGGCTCAGCGCCGAGGGGCTGATGTGGCTGGCTTCGCTGGCGCGACCAAAATGCAGCGTTTCGGCCAGGCGGATGAATTGGCGGAGCTGCCGGGTGTCCATGCTTGTATTTCTTTATTCGGGATACTGTGTTGCGTATATATCTTTTTACGCAACATGCGGCAAGCGCTAGAGTGCCGGCCTGTCCGAATCACCCACCCCCTGCGGGGGCACCACCGGAGGCAACGCGTCATGCAGGTCTATTACGACAAGGACTGTGATCTTTCGATCATCCGCAGCCTGAGGGTCGCCATCATCGGCTACGGCTCGCAGGGCCATGCCCATGCCTGCAACCTGCATGACTCAGGTGTCGACGTCACCGTCGGCCTGCGCCCCGGGTCGACGTCACGGCGCAAGGCCGAGGGCGCCGGGCTCAAGGTCGCCGACGTACCAGAGGCAGTTGCCGCTGCCGATCTGGTGATGGTCCTGACGCCGGATGAATTCCAGCAGCAGCTTTATGCGGATGAGGTCGAGCCCAACATCCGCAAGGGGGCGACGCTCGCCTTTGCCCATGGCTTTTCAATTCACTTCCACACCATCACGCCACGTGCCGACCTCGATGTCATCATGATCGCGCCCAAGGCGCCTGGTCATACGGTGCGTTCCGAGTTTCAGGCCGGTCGCGGCATCCCGGACCTCGTTGCGGTGGCCCAGGATGCTTCCGGCAGGGCGCTGGCCACGGCGCTGTCCTACGCCTCGGCCATCGGCGGCGGGCGCACCGGCATCATTGGCACGACGTTCAAGGATGAGTGCGAGACAGACCTGTTCGGTGAGCAGGCGGTGCTCTGCGGCGGCTGCGTGGAACTCGTCAAGGCGGGTTTCGAAACCCTGGTCGAGGCCGGCTACCCGGCCGAAATGGCCTACTTCGAGTGCCTGCACGAACTCAAGCTGATCGTCGATCTGATGTACCAGGGTGGCATCGCCGACATGAACTATTCGATTTCCAACAATGCCGAGTTCGGCGAGTACGTGACCGGGCCGAAGGTCATCAACGAGGAGTCGCGCAGGGCCATGCGTGAGGCGCTGGCCAATATCCAGAGCGGCGCCTATGCCAAACGCTTCATCGCAGAGGGTGCCGCCGGCTACCCCGAGATGAAAAAGGCCCGCGAAGCCAACGCCCGCCACGCCATCGAGACGGTCGGCGGCAATCTGCGCGCCATGATGCCGTGGATCGCCGCCAACAAGATCGTCGACAAGGACCGCAACTAGCGCCCGGCGGCATATCGGACCCGGCACGCGCCGGCCACGTCCGGCGCCATCCGCCGGCTGCGGCGGCGTTGCGTGGCTGCCGGGCGCCGACGCGGGTCAGCGTGCGGTCGTGCCCACCGGTGCGATGCCGCCGCAATCGGCGCCGAGGCAGGTCATCCGTGATTCGTTCTCGATGGTGTGCACACCGGAGGCGTCGTTGATCTTTGCCTCGATGCGTGACACGAGCGCATCACCTGATAACCGGGTCTCGCCGCTGCCGGCGGTGCGTCGGCCCTGGATCCGGCAATCGAACTCGAAGCGCATCGTGTCGCCACGGTCGGTCACCGTGGGTGTGCCGCTTCCGTCCGGGTCGACCACGGGCAGATCGCGGTCTGCCATGTCCTGACTGATGCAAAGGCGGGAAGTCCCGTTTTCGATGATGCCCATGGTCTGCTTGCCCATCATGGTCTCCAGCTGCCTGCGCTGCGCCGGTGGAAGACCCGCCAGCTGCTGCCGCATCTGCCGCTGCATGTCCGCGACCTGCGCGCGCGTGTCCTGGCCATCGACGCGCTGACGGGTCACCTGAACCTCCCGGAGACCGGCCCTCAGGTTGCCGGCGTGGGCTGATGCAGTCAGCAGACCAAGACAGGCGATGGCGATCAGGCGGCTCATGGTGAGCTCCCGGGAACGGCCCGGCCGCAGGGATAGCAACGCCAATGTGGCGCGCGGTCACGCGCTGCAGTAGGTGCGTTGCTGACCGGCGAAATGCGCCAGCTGTGAACGGCGTCACGCCTCGGGGCTTGCCTTGGCGTGGTGCGCTTGGCATAAACGGGCTGTGCCGAACGCACCATGTCGGCCGAGAGGCCAGGAGGGCGGCGCGTGACCGCGGTGGGCAGGGATGCTTCGCCGGGCGTGATCCCGGTGCCGAGCCTGCAGGAATTCTTCCGGCAGTCTGTCGGTGCGGCGATGGCATCGAACCGGGTTGCCGTCGAGGAGCACACCGCCCATTACGTCGTCACCCTGTTGACGCTGTTTGCGCGCAGCGAAGCCCTCTACGATTCTGCCGAACCGGGTCCTGGTCACCGCCCGCTGGCCCTGATGCTCGCCGATGCGGCCGACGCCCCGACAGCCGAGGTGCGCAGCCAGGCGCTGCGGCGGCTGGGGGACGTCGCGCTGTTCGTCGCCGGCTGCATGGCAGAGGGGCTCGACCAGAAGGCCGTCGGCGTCGACTACTACGTGCGAATGGGCGGGAGCGCCTACCGGACGCTTGCCCATACGCTGCCGGATACGGCGCGTGGCCGCGCCTTCGCGCCGGTTTTTGCCGAACTGGCCAGCAAGTTTGCCGATGTCGTCGACGTGCTCAACGAAGTCAGCCAGGCGAGCCGTGCCTGCCGCGACCGGGATGTGCTGCGGCTTTACGAGCGCTGGCTCACCACCGGCAGCCGGCGCGCGGGCAGGTTGCTGCGCGAACTCGGCATCGAGCCGATCGAACAGCCCGGCAGCATGCGCTCGCATTGATGCCGGACATGCATGCCGTCGCCGACCATGCAGTGGACTCGACCGGGCTGCTGCCCGACCTCCAGTCACGGCTGGGCTGGCTTTACGACCTCGAGGTCGATGAAGACGTGCGCGACTTCCTCGTCACCGACAGGCAGGTCCTGGCGGCATTGACCGCTGGCCAGGGACATCGCCACAGTGACGAGAAGCTGCTCGTCCATCAGGCTGCCGACGGCATCGACGTGGCGCTGTACCTCGAGGCCTCCGTGCTCGGCCGGCTGGCCGCCACCGATCCACGCGAGCAGCTGTCGGTCCGCAACCTGCAGGATTTCTGTACGGTCATGGAGGGGCTCAGCCACTTCAGTTACCTGGCCTGGAATGCCGTGCGTGACCGGCCGGTGACGCTGCTCGAACTCGAGGTGCAGGGCGAGGTCGACAAGTACATGGGCGCCCGGTTGCTGCTTGCCCGCCAGCCCGGCGCCCACCTCGGCGCTGTGCTGCTCGATTGCCTGTTCGGCGAGACCCGGCTCGATCCGCAGCTTGATGCCGGCGAGCGGGTACGTTATGCCGATGCGGCGCATCTCGCAGGGCGCTATTGCGCCGGGCTCGCGCACCGCTACCCGGCCGACCGGCTGGTGCCGGCCATGCTGCGCGAACTGCGCGATTTCTACCGCATGCCCCAGGCGGCGAAGGTGTCACGCATCCGCGCCACCGGGTTCACCTGAAGAAGGTCGTCACCCGCCACTCGGCCGGATTGCTCACGCCTTCCTGACGAACTCCGACTTGAGCTGCATGGCACCGATGCCTTCGATGCGGCAGTCGATGTCGTGATCGCCGTCAACCAGGCGGATGTTCTTCACCTTGGTCCCGACCTTGACCACCGAGGAAGTGCCCCGCACCTTCAGGTCCTTGATGACGATGACCGCATCGCCATCCGTCAGCGTGCTGCCGTGGGCATCTTTGACCGCCCTGGCCTCGACGATATGTCCCGTATCGATGGCGCCCTGCCATCGATGGGCACACTCCGGGCACACGCAGTGGCCGCGGTCCTCGTAGGTGTACGGTGAACTGCATCCCGGGCAGGGTGGCAGCGTGCTCATGCGTGCGCCTCTGCCAGGCCGAGCTTCGGAAACGGAGGCAGGCGGGCCAGCAGGATCGCCGCCACGGCGAGCATCGCACCGTGCACGATCAGGATCTCGGTGTAACCCCCGAAACGATCGACCGCATTGGCCGTCATCAGCGGGCCGAGCCCGGCACCCAGCGAGTAGGCACCGTAGTACCAGGCGTAGATGCTGCTGAAGAAACGCAGGCCGAAGTAACGGCTGGTGAGATAGGCGGTGACGTCGACTTCGGCGCCGGCGGCGAGCCCGGTAAGGATGCCGGCGACGAAAGCCAGCCAGCCGCTGACCCCGGCGGCGAGCATCACGATGGCGACGATCGGGCCCAGCAGGAAGGCGACCGCGACGCGCGGGGCGAAGAACCGGTCCATCAGCCAGCCGGCGCCGATGCGGCCGATGACCAGTGCCACCGCGAGGATCGACAGCGCGTTGGCGGCCCGCATCGGCGACACGCCGCGGCCGACCAGCAGTGGCACGAGGTGGACCTGGATGCTGGTCACGGCGATGCCGATCAGCAGGAAGGAAACCAGCATGAGCCAGAAACGCGAGGTCGAGAGCGCCTCCCCGATCGTCAGGCCCGGTGGTGCGGCATCGTGCCCCGCACCGTCGCCGCTGGCGACATCGCCGTCTGGCAGCAGGCCCATCGACTGGGGTGAATCACGCACCACGAACAGCATCACGGCACAGCCGACGACGACGACCGTGGCGGCGACGACGAGGTAGGCGCTGCGCCAGCCGAAGGCATCGATCGCCCACTGCGAGAGGATCGGCCAGGCGAAGCCGCCGATACCGACGCCGGCCAGCGTGATGCCCAGTGCCAGGCCGCGTCGTCGGTCGAACCACAGGGCGATGATGCGCGTGAAGGCGATATGCGTGGTGCCAACCCCGAATACGGCCAGCGCGACATAACGCGCGTAGAAAGCCCAAACGTTGCCGTCCTGAAAATAGAATGAAGCGATCAGCGCCGCCTCGAGCACCAGTCCGGCGAGAATGACGCGCCGCGCGCCGAGTTTGTCGACGAGCAGGCCGAAGACCGGCGCCACGACAGTGATGGTCAGCACGGAAAAGAACAGGGCGGCGAAGATCTCCGTCTGCGACCAGCCGAAGGCTTCGCGCAGCGGCAGGACAAAGATTCCGAAAGTGTAGGTCAGCACGGTGGCCAGACCGCAGGCAAGGCCGATGCCGCAGCCGAGTGCGACATACCAGCCGTAGAACAATTTCTTCATCGACCCTCCCCGGTGCGCGACGTGATGGTGCCGGTGCTGGCCGGCGCGCATAGGGTGTCCTGCCCGGAGCGGTGACGCAAGCGTTGCGCCGCGCTATTTTTTCTCCGCGGCCCGATCCTTGCGCGGGTGGAAGCGCAGCGTCTGCTCGGCTTTCGGCGTCTGCGGTGACGAGGGGCAATCGCCGCAATGGCGACCACGTCGCCTCGATCTTCGGTAGATCGCCCAGCCGACGACCAGGGCGACGAGCAGCAGCGCGATGATTTCCTGTGTCCCCAACATCGGCCTATAGCCGGCTGCCGACCTGGTAGACGATGAATGCGCCGAGGTAGCCGAGGCCGGTCATGTAGACCCAGCCGAACGCCGGCCAGGCCCAGCCGTTGGTCTCGCGGCGCATGATGGCGATGGTGGCGACGCATTGCAGGCAGAACACGTAGAAGACCAGCAGGCCGAGCACCAGCGGCAGGGTGAACATCGGGGAACCGTCGGCACGGGTCGCGTCGCGGAGGCGGTCGGCCAAGGCGGCCTCGCCACGCAGTTCCACGTCTCCCACCGCGTAGATCGTGCCGAGCACGGCGACCACCACCTCGCGGGCCGGGAAGCCGGCGATGACCGCTGCCGAGAGCTTCCAGTCCCAGCCGAGTGGTGCGAACACCGGTGCGATGAAATGCCCGGCGCGGCCGAGCAGGCTTTGTTCGATCCAGGCGGCCTGCTGGGCTGCATCCAGTGCCGAAAGCCCGTCCTCGAGCGCCTCGCCCTCCAGTGTCTGCCCAAGGGCGGTGCGTTGTGCGTCGAAGCGCTCGGCAAGTCCCTCGGGGCGCGGAAAATAGGCCAGTGCCCAGATCAACACGGCGACGGTGAAGATCACCGTGCCGGCGCGCACGAGGAAGATCCGCGCACGTTCCAGCAGGCGGAGGCCGACCGAGTAGAGGTTGGGCAGACGGTAGGGCGGCAGTTCGATGAGGAAGGTCGGTGTCGGTCCGCTGAGGATGGTGCGCTTGAGCAGCAGCGCGGTCAGCACGCCGCCGACGATGCCGAGCAGGTACAGGGCCAGCAGCACCAGCCCCTGCAGGTTGACCATGCCGGCGAGATAGCGCTGGTCCGGGATGAAGGCGCCGATCAGCAGTGCGTAGACAGGAAGGCGCGCCGAGCAGGTCATGAACGGTGCGGCGAGTATCGTCGCCAGACGGTCGCGACGTTCCGGGATCACGCGCGTCGCCATGATGCCGGGCACTGCGCAGGCAAAGCTCGACAGCATCGGAATGAAGGACTGGCCGGAAAGCCCGACGGCACGCATCAGCCGGTCGACCATGAAAGCCACCCGAGGCATGTAGCCGGAATCCTCGAGCACGATGATGAAGGCAAAGAGGATCAGGATCTGTGGCAGGAAGATCACCACGCTGCCGACGCCGGCGATGCCACCGTCGACGATGAGACTGGCGAGGGCGCCCTCGGGCAGCATGCCGCGCACCGCATCGCCTGTTGCCGAGGCCGCTGCGTCGATCAACTCCATGAGCGGCGTGGCCCACGAGAACACGGCCTGGAACACCGCACCCATCACCAGCAGGAACAGCAACGAGCCGATCACCGGGTGGTTGGTGATGCGATCGAGGCGGTCGCTGAGGGTGACGACCTGGGGCTGCCGCTGCTCGACTTCGTCGATGATGCCGTTGATCAGCTGGTAGCGCGCTCTCGCCTCCATCGCCGCCAGTGAACTGCCGGCAGCAAGACGGCTGCGCAGGTCGATGAGTTCAGCGGCGAGTTCGGCGCCGGCGACCAGCTCGAAGCGCCGCTCTGCCGCGCCGTTGGTATCGATCAGTGCGCGCTCGACTTCGTACTCCGTGAGATGCAGGCCGCTTGCCACCAGCTTTTCCCACAGCGTGTGGGCGGCATCCCGTACTGCCGGCAGCACGCGCAATGGCGCCGGCGCGGGGGCGCCGGTCACGGCCAGCAACGCATCGCGCAGTGCCGGGACGCCTGCCCCGCGGGCTGCCGACACCGGCACGATGGTCGCACCCAGGCGCCTGCCGAGTGCCGCGGTGTCGATCTCGATGCCGCGTGATGCGGCGAGGTCGGTCATATTGAGGGCGATGACCAGCGGCAGGCCGAGTTCGGCCAGCTGGGTGACGAGGAACAGGTTGCGGCGCAGGTTGGTTGCGTCGAGTACGGCCAGCACCGCGGCCGGCCGCGCCAGGTCCGGGACGTGGCCGAGGAGCACGTCGACGGCGACCATCTCGTCGGGCGAATGTGCGGCCAGCGAGTAGGCGCCCGGCAGGTCGATGAGCGTGATGTCGCGGCCGCCGTGATGCAGGGTGCCGGTGTGTTGCTCGACTGTCACGCCCGGGTAGTTGGCCGTCTTCTGCTTGAGTCCCGTCAGCGCGTTGAACAGCGTGCTCTTCCCGGTGTTGGGATTGCCGATGACGGCGATCACGCTGCGGCCCGTGACTGGCGTCGTCGCGTTCATGCCGCCGGCTCGACCTCGATGCGCTGTGCTTCCTCACGCCGCAGCGACAGCGAGTAATCCATGATGGTGATTTCGATGGGGTCGCCGCCGACGGCGCGGCGTGTCACGCAGACCTTGGAACCTTCGAGGAGGCCGAGCGACATCAGCCGCTGCGTCAGCGGCCCCTCGCCATGGATGGCGGTGATGAGCGCCTTGCGTCCCGGTGAGATCTCGTCGAGCGTCATGGCAATGTCCACATGTCGCCGGGCTTGAGGGCCGGCATCTGTCGACATTCTAGATGGGAATCATTGTCATCTGTTGGTTTTTTTTCACGGGCGGCGCCGGGAGCGCCGTACCGTCTCCAGCGCCTCGCCATAGGCGCGGGAGAAATCCTCAACAAAGAGGCGCGGTGCGCCGTCGGCATCGCCCGCGCTGAGCAGGGCGTAGCCCTCCTCGTAGAGGTCCCAGTACTTGAGCTTGTTGGTTCCGGCGAGCAGGCCGCCGCGCTTGAGGCCTTTGTCGAAATGCTGGCGCAGCTCGGTCGGATCGAAGCGCTCGCAATAGTCGCGCGCGGCGCGGGGCACGGCTGCGGCAAAGGCCTGTTCATGCTGGTGGAATTCGCGGAATGCTGCACGCACCGCATCATCCGACGACAGGTAGTGGTCCTGCCGGCGGTCGTTGAGCAGATAACGAAGCGCTTCCACGGTGCCTGGCGAGAACTTGAGCGGGTTGCTCTCCGTCTGCTCGGTGCCTTGCTGGGGAATGCAGAACGCGTCGAGGGCGCTGTTGCGCTCGCGCAGCAGCGCCATCAGCCCGCCGACCAGTTCACGCAACAGCCTGCCGGCGGCCTGCATGATTTCGGCCTCGGTCGAACCGGCCACCGCGCTGACGTCAAGGCCTGCGCCCTCCAGCAGGTGCTGGAGGGCCTGGGAGTGCTTCTCCGCGCCGGCCGACGGCTGTGCCGCCGCGGCGATCGCGGCGACAGCGGTGTGCGCCGGCGCCGGGGCGCCACGGCCGGGCGCGGCACGCGGTACGCTGCGGACGCGCTTGAGGAGGCTTTCGCCAGGCGTCAGGTGGCGTTTGAGTGTGGCGTCATTGAACAGGCGATCGGAAGTCACGAGCTGCAGTTCGACCGACTCGGCCTCGGGGACGAGCTGGGCGCGGACGACCGAGTCGCGCATGCCATCAGCGGCTGTCTGCTTGCCGTCGTCACGGATCTCGACCGCGATCTCGTAGGTGCCGATGCGCAGCCGGTCGCCGTCGAACAGCCGCTGCGGGTGACCGCGGCCGACGGGAGTATCGGCACCATTGACGAAGACCCCGTTGCGACTGGTATCGACGAGGTACCAGGCGCCGCCCTGATAGTCGATGATCGCGTGACGGCCCGACAGGTAACGCCGTTCATCCGGCAGCACCCAGTCGTTGTCCGGGTTGCGGCCGATGGTTGCGCCCGCGCCGGCGAACTCGCGCACGCACTCGTCGGGCGGAAGATCGCCGGTGTCATTGGTCACTTGCAGGCGCAAGGGCATGTGCGGATATGTCCGGAGTGATGACCGGTCGCCAAGCGGGGCGCGCCCCGCGTCGATACACGGGTCCTGGGTGGATCATCGCCGAAGCGGGCGGCGGCGGACCACGCCGCCGGTCACACTTTGGCCCGTCCCCGCCGGTCGGGGTGGGGCCGCCCGTGGGCTATACTCCCGCCCCGTTTCCATCCCCATGCGCCCCTGGCGCCCAACGGTCCGTCGCATGTCAGCCCGCCACCTCTACAAGGTCATTTTCCACAGTCAGGGGAAGGTCTACGAGATCTACGCACGCAGCGTCTCCCAGGGCGAGATCTTCGGCTTCATCGAGGTCGAGAAGCTCGTATTTGGCGAGCGCAGCACGCTGGTGCTCGACCCGGGCGAGGAACGGATCAAGGGGGAGTTCAGTGGCGTCAGGCGCACGTTCCTGCCGCTGCATTCGGTGCTGCGCATCGACGAGGTGGAAAAACAGGGCGTGAGCAAGATCACAGCCGCCGAAGGGGGCAACGTCGCGCAGTTCCCGATCCCGGGTCTGCCGCCCGGCGGGCCGGGAAAGGCGGGTCCGTGAGCGGTGGGATCGGGGCGTGAGCGGCCCTTCAGGACACGGCGACGGTGTGCTGCTGACGTGGGTCGGCGGCGCCGCATTGTCGGGCTTCCGGCTCGCGCGCCTGCACGGCGAGGTGCAGGCGCTCCACCCCCGGATTTCTGCGCTCGCCGCGCATCACGTGCATTTCCTCGTTTTCGACGCGCCACCGGGCGACCGCGCGCTGGCCATGCTCCGTGCGCTGTTCGAGCCCGTGTCCGAGCCAGCCGGGATGGTGACGCAACAGGCCTTGTGGGTGATTCCGCGGAGCGGCACGATCTCGCCCTGGTCGAGCAAGGCGGCCGACATCGTCGGCTTGTGCGGCGTCGACGGGCTGCGCCGCGTCGAGCGCGGCGTCTGTTATCGCCTCGCCGTCGACGAGCCCCTTGAGGCGGCGCAGATCGCCCTCATCGCCCCGCTGCTGCATGACCGCATGACGCAAAGCCTGTTGACGAGACCCGTCGTGCGGGCAGACATCGATGTCGGCCATGTGGCCGCCCGCCTGCGCCACGTGCCCCTGGGTGAAGACGGCAGCACGGCGCTGCGGGCGGCGGACCGCGAACTGGGCCTGGCGCTGTCCGACGAGGAGATCGACTATCTGGTCGCGCATTACCGGCAGCTGGGTCGCGACCCGACCGATGCCGAGTTGATGATGTTCGCGCAGGCCAATTCCGAGCATTGCCGGCACAAGATCTTCAACGCGGACTGGGTCATCGACGGTGTCCCGCAGCCGAACAGCCTGTTCGCCAAGATTCGCTCGACGCATGCCGCCAGCCCCGACGGGGTGCTCAGCGCCTATCGCGACAATGCCGCGGTCATCGCCGGATCGACCACCGGGCATCTGGTGGTCGATCCGGGCAGTGGCCGCTATGTCATGGCGCAGACGCCGTTGCACACGCTGATGAAGGTGGAAACGCACAACCACCCGACGGCGATCTCACCGTTCCCCGGCGCCGCGACCGGCTCTGGCGGTGAGATTCGCGACGAAGGTGCGACCGGGCGCGGCGGGCGTCCCAAGGCCGGCCTGACGGGGTTCTCCGTCTCGCACCTGCAACTGCCCGGCTGGCGTCAGCCGTGGGAACGGAGCCTCGGGCGCCCTGCGCGCATCGCCAGTGCCCTGCAGATCATGCTCGAAGGCCCGATCGGCGCGGCATCCTTCAACAACGAGTTCGGCCGGCCCAACATCGCCGGCTATTTCCGGACTTTCGAGGTCCCCGTTGGCGACGGCGTGGTGCGCGGCTACCACAAGCCGATCATGGTGGCCGGCGGCCTCGGCAATGTCAGTGGCGATGATGTCGACAAGGCCGACGTGCCGGCAGGGGCGTTGCTCGTTGTCCTTGGCGGACCGGCGATGCTCATCGGCCTCGGCGGCGGGGCGGCGTCCTCGGTGGGCAGTGGCGCGAGTAGCGAGTCGCTCGATTATGCTTCCGTCCAGCGCGGCAACCCCGAGATGCAGCGCCGCGCCCAGCAGGTCATCGACGCGGCCCGTGCGCTGTCCATCACGGCCGAAAGACCCAACCCGTTGCTCATCATCCACGACGTCGGTGCCGGCGGCCTGTCGAATGCCATTCCCGAGTTGGTCGATCACAGCAAGCGGGGTGCGAAACTCGATCTGCGAGCCATCCCCAGCGCCGAACCCGGCCTGTCGCCGCTCGAGATCTGGTGCAACGAGGCGCAGGAACGCTATGTGGTGGCGATCGCCCCGGCGGACCTCGCCTGGTTCGGCGACATGTGCGCCCGCGAGCGTTGCCCCTGGGCAGTACTCGGTGCCCTCGACGACACGGGTTGTCTGGTCGTCGAAGACCCGCTGTATGGTCAACGACCAGTCGACATGCCGCTCGACATGCTGCTCGGCAAACCGCCGCGCACGGTGCGCCGGCTCACGCGCCGGCAGCGGCCTCGGCCCGCCGACCTGACGGCGGACATCGATATCGCCGCCGCCTGCGAGGCTGTGCTGCGCATGCCGGTGGTGGCCGACAAGTCATTCCTGATCCACATCGGCGACCGCACCGTCGGGGGGCTGGTGGCCCGCGACCAGCTGGTCGGCCCGTGGCAGGTGCCGGTCAGCGATGTCGCCGTCACCGCGCTGGGCTTCGACACCTTCAGGGGCGAGGCCATGGCGATGGGCGAGCGCGCACCGGTGGCGCTGCTCGATGCCCCCGCGTCGGGCCGGCTGGCCGTGGCCGAGGCGCTGACCAATATCGCCGCCGCCGACATCGGCGCCTTGTCCGACGTGCGCCTGTCGGCAAACTGGATGGCGGCCTGTGGTCATCCCGGCGAGGATGAGGCGCTCCATGACACGGTCGATGCTGTCGCTGCGCTGTGCCGCGAACTGCGCATCGCCATACCGGTGGGCAAGGACTCCCTGTCGATGCAGACCCGCTGGCAGGATGCCGGCGAAGAGCGCACCGTCGTCGCGCCCTTGTCGCTGGTCGTATCGGCTTTTGCCCCGGTCGGCGACATCCGCCGCACACTGACACCGATGCTGTCGCGGGACCTCGATACCCGGCTGCTGCTCATCGATCTCGGCGCGGGTCGCAATGCCCTTGGTGGCTCGGTGCTGGCCCAGGCTTTCGCCGTCGAGGCCGGACCTCCGGCCGACCTCGACGATGGCGCACGCCTTGCGGCGTTTTTTGCCCTCGTCAGGGTGCTGCGCGCTGAGGGCCTGTTGCTCGCCTACCACGACCGTGGCGACGGCGGGTTGTGGGCAACCCTCTGCGAAATGGCGTTTGCCGGTCGTGTGGGCCTCGACATCGCCGTGGATGGCGGCACGGACCACGAGGTTCTTGCCGCGCTGTTCAGCGAGGCACCCGGCGCGGTGGTCCAGGTGGCAGCGGCACAGGTGGCGCGGGTCATGCACCTCGCCGAAGAATACGGTCTGGCGGAATGGACCCGCGTTGTGGCGCAGGTGACGGGTGACGATGCGGTGCGGGTCGAGGCGCGCGGTCGTACCGTCTACGAGGGTTCGCGCACGGGCCTGCACCGTCACTGGTCGGAACTGTCATTTCGCATGAGGACACTGCGTGACAACCCCGAGGTGGCACAGGAAGCCTGGGATGCCCTGCTCGATGCCGACGACCCGGGCCTGCGCCCGCTGCTGACCTTCGACCTGAACGAACGGCCGGCCGCACGCCGGAGCGCGCATGGCATTCGGCCGCGGCTGGCGATCCTGCGCGAGCAGGGCGTCAACAGCCAGATGGAGATGGCCGCTGCCTTTGCCACGGCCGGCTTCGACGTCATCGACGTGCACATGAGCGACCTCCACGCCGGCCGGCAGCGGCTGGACGGTTTTGCCGGGCTGGCCGTCTGCGGCGGGTTTTCTTTCGGCGACGTGCTCGGTGCGGGGGGAGGCTGGGCCAAGTCGATCCTGCATCACGCCCGCCTGCGTGAAGAGTTCGCGGCGTTCTTCGCCCGGGGAAACACGTTCACGCTGGGGGTGTGCAACGGCTGCCAGATGCTGTCGCGGCTCGCGCCGTTGATCCCGGGCGCTGATCACTGGCCGCGCTTCGCCACCAATCGCTCCGAGCAGTTCGAGGCGCACCTGAGCCTCGTCGAAGTCCTGCCCTCACCCTCGATCCTGCTGGACGGCATGGCGGGCAGCAGGTTGCTGATCGCGACATCGCATGGCGAGGGCCGGGCCGTGTTCGACAGCCCGGCAACCCAGGCCGACTGCCTGTCGGGTCGTCGCGTCGCCCTGCGCTACGTCGACAACCACGGCCGTCCCGCACTGCGCTATCCGGCCAATCCGAATGGTTCGCCGGAGGGCATCGCCGGGCTGTGCTCGGCGGATGGGCGGGTGACGATCCTGATGCCGCATCCGGAACGCGTGGTGCGCAGCGTGCAGCACGCCTGGTCCCCGCCCGGCTGGGGCGACGACGGCCCGTGGCGGCGCTTGTTCGACAACGCGCGCGTCTTTGCCGGCTGAACGGCCGGCCGTATATCAGGCGGCCGGCTCGCTGCGCTCCGGCTGGGCAAACAGCTGGCGGACGCGCAGTGCCTGGCGCAGGCGCGCCGGGCGGATGTAGATCTGCGTCAGCAGGTCCTTGAGGGTTTCCAGCAGCACGGCGGCAATCCACCGGTCGCAGCGCAGCCGGCCCGGGTCATCGCGATCGAGGACCACGGCGCGGATGACGCGAAATGCGCCTTCATCGATGTTGCCGATATGCTGGACCTCGCCGACGAGGTCATAGAGGCGCAGTCGCTGGCCTTCACCGAGGTCCCGCGCGATGGCCACGGCGGTCTCGCGCGCCATGGCCATGAAGGCCCGCCACAGCCCGTGCCGGTAGCACTCCAGTGCTTCGCCGAAGATCTCGGCGATGTGTGCCGGCAAGTGCTCGAAGGCGACGTACTCGCCACCCGGCCGGGCCACTGTCGGCGGGTTGCCCGCGGGGGCGGCATCGGCATGCGGGGGCTGGGGCTGGGCCGGCATCGTGCGCTCCAGTGCTCAGCGGCTGAGCGGCTTGTAACGTGTGCGGTGCGGCTGGGCGGCCTCGTCGCCGATGCGTCGCCGGAGGTCGGCTTCGTAGTCGGCATAGTTGCCCTGCAGGAACACCACCTGGCTGTCGCCCTCGAAGGCGATGATGTGCGTGGCGATGCGGTCGAGGAACCAGCGGTCGTGGGAGATGACGATGGCGCAGCCGGGGAAGTCGAGCAGGGCTTCCTCGAGCGCGCGCAGCGTTTCGACGTCAAGGTCGTTGGTGGGCTCATCGAGGAGCAGCACGTTGCCGCCTTCCTTGAGGACCTTGGCGAGGTGGACGCGGTTGCGCTCGCCCCCCGACAGTTCGCCGATCAGCTGTTGCTGCTGCGTGCCCTTGAAGTTGAACCGCCCGACATAGGCCCGCGACGGGGTCTCGTAGCGGCCGACACGAATGATGTCTTCGCCGTTCGACAGTTCTTCCCAGACCGTCTTGCCGTCGTCGAGGCTTTGGCGTGACTGGTCGACGTAGGCGAGTTGCACGGTCGGGCCGATGCGGATGGTGCCGTCGTCGGGTTTCTCGCTGCCTGTGATCATGCGGAACAAGGTTGTCTTGCCGGCGCCGTTGGGGCCGATGATGCCGACGATCGCGCCCGGCGGGATCTGCAGGCTGAGGTCCTCGATGAGGAGGCGGTCGCCATAGCCCTTGCGCAGGTGTTCGATCTCGATGACGAGGTCGCCGAGGCGCGGTCCCGGCGGAATGTAGATTTCCTTGGTTTCCTGGCGTGCCTGGTATTCCTGGGAGAGCAGCTCCTGGAAGCGGCTGAGGCGTGCCTTGCTCTTGGCCTGGCGCGCCTTGGGATTGGAGCGCACCCACTCGAGTTCCGCCTTGATGGTTTTCTGGCGGCCGAGTTCCTGCTTCTGCTCGATGGCCAGACGCTGTTCCTTCTGTTCCAGCCAGGAGCTGTAGTTGCCCTGCCACGGGATGCCGTGGCCGCGGTCGAGTTCGAGGATCCAGCCGGCGACGTTATCGAGGAAATAACGGTCGTGGGTCACGGCAATGACCGTACCCGGATACTGCTCGAGAAAACGTTCCAGCCAGGCGACCGAGGCGGCATCGAGGTGGTTGGTCGGCTCGTCGAGGAGCAGCATGTCCGGCTCGGACAGCAGCA
>CAYQIV010000020.1:20595-55094 GCA_964417725.1 uncultured Chromatiaceae bacterium | reverse complement strand
GATCGTCGTGCTGTCGGTCATGAATGGCTTCGAGGGTGAACTGCGCAGCCGGCTGGTTGCCATCACCGGCCATGCGACCCTGCTGACCGGGCTCGACGAGCCGGGCTGGCGCGCGATCCAGGCAAGCGCCAGCCGCCACCCCGGGATCGTCGCCGCCACGCCCTACATCGAGGTCGAGGCCATGGCCGGCCGCGACCGCGAACTCGCCGGCGTGATCATCGAAGGCATCGAGCCGCGGGCGTCGGCCGGCGAGGCCGCGTTGCCTGGCCTGAACCTGCAGGATGGCAGCCTCGATGCCCTGCGCCCCGGCAGCGGGCAGGTGCTGGTCGGGCGGGCGCTGGCGCTCAGGCTGGGCGTGGCGCCGGGCGACCGGTTGCGCGTCCTCGTGCCGCTGCGCCAGGCCTCCGGCCGGGTGGGCACCCGGCTGCGCGAGTTGACCGTCGCCGGTCTGTTCGAGATCGGCATCATCGACCACGACGCGCAGCGGCTGTTTGTCCACCTCGACGACGCGGCACTGCTCGCCGGTGCAACCGGCGGCGTCTCCGGCATCCGCCTGCGCATGGCCGATGTCATGGCGGCACCGGCGGTGGTCGCGGCATGGCAGGCGGCGTGGCGTGCCGGTGGCGGGCAGGTGCCGGCGGCCAGCGACTGGACGATCGACCACGCGTCGTATTTTCGCGCCGTGCGCATCGAGAAAACCATGATGACCCTGCTGCTGTCGCTGATCGTGCTGGTGGCGGCATTCAACATCGTCGCCACCCTGGTCATGGTCGTCGGCGACCGGCGGCCGGGGATCGCCATCCTGCGCACGCTCGGCTACTCGCGCCGGGCGATCGTCGCCATCTTCGGCCTGCAGGGCCTGCTGATCGGCTGGGCCGGCGTGCTGGCCGGGGTTGCCGGTGGCGTGACCCTGGTGCGCCATATCAACACCGTGGTGCCGGCGCTGGAGCGGGCTTTCGGTTTCCAGTTCATGCCCGCCGACGTCTACTACCTGACGCGCCTGCCGGCGCGCATCGATGCGGTCGATGTGCTGTGGGTGGTCAGCATCGCATTGCTGCTGACGGCGGTGGCCACCGTCTACCCGGCGCTGCGCGCCGCCGGTGTCGCACCCGGCGAAGTGCTGCGCTACGAGTGATGGCCATGCGCCCCTACGAACTGGCCATTGCCGTGCGCTACATGCGCTCGGAGAACAGGAACCGTTTCGTGTCGTTCATCTCCGTCACCTCTATCCTCGGCATCGCCGTGGCGGTGGCCGTGCTCATCGTCGTCCTTTCGGTGATGAACGGCTTCGAGATCGAGGTCCGCGAACGCATCCTCAATGTCATCCCGCACGCCGAGATCACCGGGCTCGACGGGCGCATCGATGACTGGCCACGGCTGGTCGAAACCGCACGGGCCGATCCCGCGGTGCGCGACGCCTCGCCGTTCATCAACGGTCAGGCGATGCTGGTCGGTGCGGGAGGGATCCGCGGCATCCAGCTGCGTGGCATCGATCCGGCCAACCCGGTCGCTGCCCGGGCGCTCGGTGCGCTCATGACCGCGGGCCGCATCGATCAGCTCGGCGACGGCGAGTACCGCATCGTCCTCGGCGAGACGGCCGCCGGGCTGCTCGGCGTGACGGTCGGCGACCGGGTGGTGGCGATGGTTGCGGAGGGCGTGACGACGCCGGCCGGCGTGGTGCCACGCATGCGCCGCTTCGTCGTCAGCGGTACCTTCAATGCCGGCATGTACGAGTTCGACAAGGGCCTGGCCTTCATTCACCTCGCCGATGCACGGCGCCTGCTGCGTTTCGGTGCGGCGGCCAGCGGCGTGCAGCTCGAGTTCCACGATGCGCTGCAGGCTCCCGTGCGCGTGCGGCAGGTGGCGGCGGACTTCGGCGGCGGTGTCTACGTCGGTGACTGGACGCGACAGCATGCCAATTTCTTTCGCTCGATCCAGCTGACGCGCTCCATCGTCTTCGTCATCCTGTTGCTGGTCGTTGCCGTGGCGGCCTTCAACATCGTCTCGACCCTGGTCATGGTGGTGCGTGACAAGCAGGCCGAAATCGCCATCCTGCGCACCATCGGTGCCGCGCCCGGCGGCATCCTGCGCATCTTCGTCCTGCAGGGTACGCTGGTCGGCCTCATCGGCACGCTGGCCGGCGTCCTGCTCGGTGTGCTCGCCGCGTGGAACATCAGCGCGATCACCGCCGTCGTCGAGGGCGTCTTCGGCCTGCGTTTCATTTCGCCCGATGTCTATTTCATCAGCGAACTGCCCAGCCGCCTGCTGTGGGGCGATGTCGGGCAGATCGCCGCCATCGCCCTGTCGCTGGCGTTGCTCTCAACGATCTATCCGGCCTGGCGCGCGGCGCTGATGGCGCCGGCCGAGGTGCTCCGCCATGAATGATGCCCGCTGCCTGCCGCTCGAGTGCCGGCGGCTGACCAAGTGCTACAGCGAGGGCCCGGCCCTCGTCGAGGTTCTCCACGGTGTCGACCTCGCGGTCGGGCGTGGCGAGCGCATTGCCATCGTCGGGCCGTCGGGGGCCGGCAAGACGACACTGCTGCAGCTCCTCGGCGGCCTCGACACGCCGTCCTCGGGCCAGGTACTGCTGGATGGCGCAGACCTGGCACGGCTCGACCATGCCGCGCGCGGCCGCCTGCGCAACCGTCACCTGGGCTATGTCTACCAGTTCCACCACCTGCTGCCGGAGTTCAGCGCGCTGGAAAACGTCGCCATGCCGCTGCTCGTGCGCCGTGATCCGCTGGCGGCCAGCCGGGCACGCGCCGCGTGCCTGCTCGAGCGCGTCGGGCTTGGCGCGCGGCTTGAGCACCGCCCCGCCGAACTCTCCGGTGGCGAACGCCAGCGCGTGGCGGTGGCCCGCGCGCTGGTCACGGAGCCGGCTGTTGTGCTGGCCGACGAACCGACCGGCAACCTCGACCGGCGGGCGGGTGATGCAGTCCTGTCGCTGATGCTGGCGCTCAACCGGGAGGCGGGTGCGGCCCTGGTCATCGTCACGCACGAACCGCGCATCGCCGCGCGCATGGACCGCGTGCTGACCTTGCAGGATGGCGTGCTCGTCGACACCAGCGCCGACTACCCGTCCGGTGGGGCGGACGGCTGAAGGTGTCGGCCGGCGCAGGATTCAGGGGGTGCGGGCCGGCCGGCGGCGGGCCAGGCGGCGGCGGTAGCGCAGCCGGGTGGCCAGCCGCCATGCCAGGTCGCTGAGGGCGTAGCCGCACAGTGCGGCCGTGGTGGCGGCGATCAGGCCGCCGGCCCACAGCGGTTGCCAGATCTCACCGAGGTTGGCCACCAGCACGTCCCAGTCCATTTCCAGCGCGAGTTCGGGACCCGGCAGCAGCAGGCGGCCGAGCTGGTACTCGAAGTAGAGGATCGGTCCGTAGGTCAGCGGGTTGGCGACCCAGATCAGCAGCCCCGCCACCGGCAGGTTGGCGCGCAGCACCAGGCCCAGCAGCAGTACCAGCGGCGTGTGGCCGGGCATCGGCAGCAGGGAGACGAACAGGCCCAGGGCCGTGCCGCGCACGATCGCCCGGCGGTTGATGGAGAAGTACACCGGGTGTGCCAGCGCCTCGCTGAACGGCCGCAGGTACCACGGCTGGGGACCCTGTTTCTGGCGATAACGCCCGGATAGGCGTCTGAAGAAACGGCGGCTCATGGACTACGCTGCGCCGTGACTGCGCACGCATCGGTGCGCGATGGGCACACGGGGGTGACGATGGCTGGGGTGGCGGCGGCCGTGCTGTGCGCCGGGCTCCTCGTCCTGTGTGCGCCGGCGCTGCCGGACTGGCCGGCCCCTTGGTGGTTTGTGGGCGGCCTGCCCGTCGCCGCGCTGTCATGGTGGCTGGCCCGCTGGCGCGGCGTGCTGGTGGTCCTCGTCACGCTGCGCGTGCTCGGCGGTGCGGCGGACGTCATCGGACAGCGGCTCCCGGAAGCGCGCAGCGGCGCCGATGTCACCGTCCGCGGCCACCTCTGCGATTTCCCGCAAGTGTATCCCGGCCGCCTGCGCTTCGTCTTCGTCCACGATGATCCGGCGCTGGCCGGCATCGTGCCGCGGCGGCTGCTCGTCAACTGGTACGACGCCCCTGTGCAACCCGTCATCGGTGAGCGCTGGCAGCTCGACTTGCGCCTGCGCGCCCCGCGGGGCACCGCCAACCCCGGCGTGTGGGATTTCGAACGCTGGCTGTTTACGCGGCGCATCGGTGCCACGGGATGGGTGAGGGCGGCAGCGGGCAACCGGCGGCTGGCGGGCGCCGCACCCTGCCGATTGGCCGGTTTGCGCCGCGGGCTTGCCGCACGCCTCGCGGAGGCACTGGCCGGGCATCCGGCGCTGCCCTACCTGCAGGGTCTGGCCATCGGCGCGGTGCAGTCGCTGCCCGCCGCCGAGTGGGCACTGCTGCGCCGTTCGGGGACCACGCACCTGGTGGCCATCTCCGGGTTCCATGTTGGCCTGGTTGCCCTGCCGTTCGCGCTGTCGGGCGCGCTCGTCGCCCGCGGCCTGCTGCGCATCGGCGGTGCGGCCACCCCGCGCCTGTGGGCCGTGTGGTCGGGTCTGGCGGCAGCCCTGGGCTACGGTGCACTGGCCGGGTTCAGCGTCCCCACCATACGGGCGGTGGCCATGCTCGCCTGCATCGCGGTGCTGACCCAGCTGCGTCGCGCAGTCAGTGTCGTCGACGTGCTGGCCATTTGCCTGGTGGTGGTGGTGGTGATCGATCCGCTGGCCCTGCTGGCGCCGGGCTTCTGGCTGTCCTTTGCCGGGGTGGCGATCGTCGTCCTGGCGCTGCCAGCCGCCGATGGCGTCCCGGCCCGTCCCGGGTGGCACCATGCGGCCTGGCGAGGGCTTTGTGCACTCGCACGGATCCAGCTCGCCATCACCATCGCACTCGTCCCCCTGCTGGCGCTGTTCTTCGGCCAGGTGCCGGTCGCGGGGTTCGTCGCCAACCTTGTCGCCGTACCGGCCTTCAGCCTCGCCATCATCCCGTTGACGCTGCTGGGCACGGCGCTGTTGCCGGTTCACGCCGCAGCCGGCCAGCTGTTTCTGGAGGTGGCCGGCGCGGCACTGCTCGCCTGGCGTGCCTTCACGCAGTGGTCCAGCGATTTCCCCGGTGCGCTGCTCGACCTGCCTGCACCTTCGCCACTGGGCCTGGGTGTGGCGGGGGTCGGGGTGATCGCGGCGCTGTGGCCGAGGCCCTGGCCGTGGCGCGTGTTGTGGTTGCCGTGGCTCGCCATCCTGTTCGTGCCGCCACCCGCGCCGCCGCCCGGCGGCCTGCGCGTCACGGTACTCGATGTCGGTCAGGGTCTGGCGGTGCTGGTCCAGACCGCAGCGCACACTTTGCTCTACGACACCGGGCCCCGCTTCGGCGCGAGCGATGCCGGCAGCCGCATCGTTGTGCCGGCGCTGCGTGCTGCAGGGGTCCGCCACCTCGATCACCTCGTCGTCTCGCATGCCGATGCCGATCACAGCGGCGGTGCCGGGAGCATCGTGGCGGCGCTGGCGCCCCGGCGAACCACCGGCTGGCCGGCGGGTGCGGGTGCATGCCGTGCCGGCATGCACTGGAGATGGGATGGCGTCGAGTTCAGCGTCCTGCACCCCGAAGCAGGTCAAGGTGCGCGGTCATCGGACAACAACGGCTCCTGCGTGTTGCTCGTGCGCAGCGCCGGCGCCTCGCTGCTCCTGCCCGGCGATATCGAGGCGCCCGTCGAGCGGGCCCGTGCTTCGCGCTGGCCGCAAGTCGATCTCGTCATCGCACCTCACCACGGCAGCCGCTCGTCGTCGACGCCGGCGCTGGTCGCGGCAAGCCGGCCGGGTTACGTCGTCTACACCACCGCCTTCGGCAACCGCTGGCGCTTCCCCGCCGCCGAGGTCACCGCGCGCTGGGCCGCGGCCGGCGCCTGCGGCCTCGACACCGCGCTCGATGGCGCGTTGATCTTTGCCGCCGGGCCTGCCGAGTCGCTGCAACTCGTGCAGGGCCATCGTGCCGGCGTGCCGCGACTGTGGCGGCCACGCCGCGCCATGCCGTGCCCGGTGCGCTGAACCCGCGCCGCGCCGCTGCGGGCAGGTTATAGTTAGCCCGCTTTTGGGGCAGGCCGGGCTGACATGCTGGAAATCGTCGTCGCAGGTGGATGGGTGATGGTGCCGATCATCCTCGGCTCCATCGTTGCCGTCGCCATCACCATCGAGCGCCTCTGGACGCTGCAACCGGAGCGCGTCGTGCCGCGCAACCTGTCGCGGCAGGTCTGGGAGTGGATCAGCCGCAACCAGCTCAACCATCAGCACCTGCAGGACCTGCGCGACAACTCGCCGCTCGGCAGGATCCTCTCCGCCGGGCTGGCCAACCGCCACCAGGACCGCGCCATCATGAAGGAGGCCGTCGAGGACACCGGTCGCCACGTCGTCCATGACCTCGAGCGCTACCTCAATACGCTGGGTACGGTGGCCGTGATCTCGCCTTTGCTCGGCCTGCTCGGCACGGTCACCGGCATGATCCGGACGTTTTCGGCGCTGACCACCGGTGGGGCGGGCGACCCGGCGGCCCTGGCCGGCGGCATCTCCGAGGCGCTGATCACCACGGCGGCCGGGCTGGTGGTGGCGATCCCGGCGCTGATCGCGCACCGCTATCTGCGCGGGCGGGTCGACGCACTGGTCGTGCGCATGGAAAAAGAGGCCATCGGCCTGGTCGAGGCCGTGCACCGCAAGCAGTTCGTGGATACCCTGGGGCAGCGGCAGTGAGGCTGCGTGAGGCGCGTGGTCGCGATGAGCCGGAGCTCAACCTGACTTCGCTGATCGACGTCGTGCTGTTGTTGCTGATCTTCTTCATGTTGACGACGACGTTCATCAAGCCCGAGCAGATCTCGATCCGCCTGCCCGAGGCCGACAGTCGCGCGGCATCGCCCGCCGGGCGCCGCGGCCTCGAGATCACGGTGACCGCTGGCGGTGAATTCCTCGTCAATGGTCGTGCCCTCGTCGACAGCCGGCCGCAGACGCTCGAGGCGGCAATCCGTTTGCTGAAGCCCGAACTGGACGGGCGCCAGGTCGTGATCAGCGCCGATGGCCGGGCGGCGCACCAGGCGGTGGTCACGGTGATGGACGTCGCCGCGCGGCTCGGCTACGTCGATGTCCGCATCCGCACCACGCGGCCGACGGCCGTGCAGTAGCCGCGGCGTGGCGACGGGCAAGATGTATCGGGGCATTGCCGGCGGCGGTCCGCTGCCGGCCGGCGTCATCTACCGACGGCTGCTCGGGTACTGCGCGCCCCACTGGCCGGTGTTTCTGGTCGCCGCGGCCGGCATGGTGATCTACGCCGCCACCGACACGGGTTTCGCTTTTCTCGTCAATCGGCTCATCGAGGCGGTGGGGCCGGGCGAGGTCGATGCCGGGCAGGTGACTCTGCGCAAGTGGCTGCCGCTCGGCATCCTGCTGCTGTTCTTCGTGCGCGGCGCCGCCGAGTTCTGCTCGACGTACAGCCTCGGCTGGATCGGCCGCCAGGTCATCAAGCAGCTGCGGCGCAAGGTCTACTTGCGCTTCCTTGATCTGCCGACCAGCTACTTCGACCGCGTCTCCGGCGGCATGCTCCTGTCGCGGTTGACCTTCAACGTCGAACAGATCGCGGAATCGACGTCGAATGCCGTGACGGTGCTGATCCGCGATTCGCTGACGGCCCTCGGGCTGATCGGCTACATGGTCTACCTGAGCCTGCCGCTGTCGGCTTTCGTCTTCATCGTCGTGCCGGTGCTCGCCATGCTGATCCGCATCCTCAGCCGGTTGTTCCGCCGCCTGAGCTCGCGCATCCAGGACTCGATGGGCGACCTCACGCGCATCACCAACGAGACCCTGCAAAGCCATCGGGTCATCAAGATCTTCGGCGGCCAGGCCTACGAGGCGGCCCGTTTCGACGTGGCCAACGAGCGCAACCGGCGCATGCACATGCGCATGTACGCGACGCGCGCGGCCGGCGACGGCATCACCGCGCTGCTGGCGGCGGTCGGCATGGCCGGTGTGGCCTTCGTCGCCACCCAGGACAGCGTCCGCGAGGCGATGGCACTCGGCGACTTCGGCGGTTTCATCACCGCCCTGGTGTTGCTCATGCGCCCGCTGCGTGCCCTGACCAACGTCAACGTGTCCCTGCAGCGGGGCATTGCCGCCGGCGAGACGGTCTTCCAGTTGCTCGATGAGCCGGCCGAGCGCGATGAGGGCCGGCTGGCACCGCGGCGGGTCGAGGGCCGCGTGGCATTCCGCGGCGTCTCGTTCCGCTACACCATCGGCAATGCCGAGGTCCTGCGCGGCATCAATCTTGAAGTGCCGGCCGGGCAGACGGTGGCCATCGTCGGCCGCTCCGGCAGTGGCAAGTCGACGCTGGTCAGCCTGCTGCCGCGCTTCTACGATGTCACGGAAGGCGAGGTGTGCGTCGACGACCGGCCCGTCGGCGACTACACGCTGGCCGCGCTGCGCAACCAGATCAGCCTCGTCAGCCAGGACGTCATGCTGTTCAACGACACCATTGCCGCCAACATCGCCTACGGCGGCCTTGCCGAGGTCAGTCGCGCCGACATCGAGGCGGCGGCGCGTGCTGCCCACGTCGACGAGTTCGTCGCGCCGTTGCCGCTGGGGCTCGACACCGTGGTCGGCGATCGCGGCGTATTGCTCTCCGGCGGTCAGCGCCAGCGCATCGCCATCGCCCGCGCGCTGCTCAAGAATGCGCCGATCCTGATCCTCGACGAAGCCACATCGGCGCTCGACACTGAATCCGAACGCCACATCCAGCAGGCCCTTGGCGAGTTGATGCACAACCGCACCACCTTCGTGATCGCCCACCGGCTGTCGACCATCGAGGCGGCCGACCGCATCCTCGTCATGGCCCAGGGCGAGATCATCGAAAGCGGCACGCACCACGAGCTGCTGGCGGCCAACGGGCATTACGCCCATCTCCATCGCCTGCAGTTCCGGGATGAACCGGGCTGAGGCCTCGCGTCGGCTGGAGGCGGCGTGGTACGGCCGCTCGCCGCTGACAGCGCTGCTCTTGCCGTTGAGCGTGGTCTATGGCCTGGTCGTGCGCACGAAGCGCCGGTTGTACCTCGCCGGCTGGCGGCACGGCGTCGAGCTGCCGGTACCGGTCATCGTCGTCGGCAACCTCACGGCCGGCGGTACCGGCAAGACGCCGGTGGTCGACTGGCTGGCGACTGCGCTGCGCGATGCCGGCTGGCATCCCGGCATCGTCAGTCGCGGCTACGCCGGCCGTTCACAGCGCGAGCCCTGCCGGGTGCGGCCTGATCAGGGCGCCGACGAAGTCGGCGACGAGGCGCTTTTGCTGGCACGGCGCACCGGGCTGCCGGTGTGCGTGTGCGTCGACCGGGTCGCAGCGGCGCGCTGTGCCATTGATGCCGGTGCCGACGTGGTCATCGCCGACGATGGCCTGCAGCACTACCGGCTCGGCCGCGACATCGAGATCGCCGTGGTCGATGGCGAGCGACGCATGGGCAATGGCCACCTGCTGCCGGCGGGCCCGCTGCGCGAGCCGCTGTCGCGACTCGCCGCTGTCGACTGGGTGCTGGTCAACGGGGGACAGGCCGTCGGCGGCGAAGACACTTTTCAGCTGACCGCCACCCGGCTGGAGCGCCTCGATGGCGCGGTCCGGCTGCCGGCCGCGGCGCTGGCCGGTCGTCGCGTGCGCATGGTCGCCGGTATCGGTAATCCGCACCGCTTCCGCCGCCAGCTCGAGGCCCTGGGCATGCAGGTCGAGGAGGTACCGGTGGCAGACCACGGTCTTGTCGCGCCGGAAGTGCTGCACGCGGCCCCCGTGCCCGTCGTCATGACGGAAAAGGACGCCGTAAAATACCCGCCTTTGCCGGGCGCGGATGTATGGGTCATGCCGGTACAGCTTCAGGCACCGCTTGGTCTCGCCGCAAAAATCGTGCAGCGGGTGGCGGATATCGCGGCGCGCAAGCGGCGGTCGCCTGCCGCGATGGATGAGGGACCGCAATGACACTGCCCGTGTTTCGCGTCGTCATTCCCGCGCGCTGGGCGTCGAGCCGCTTCCCCGGCAAGGCGCTGGCACCGCTCGGTGGCGTGCCGATGGTTTGTCGGGTCTGGCAGCAGGCACGGGCCAGCGGTGCATGCGACGTGCTTGTGGCCACCGACGATGAGCGGATCGCGGCTGCGGTGGTCGCATGGGGCGGCGAGGTGGTGATGACCGATGCCGCGCACCGTTCCGGGACGGAGCGTGTGGCCGAGGTGGCGGCGCGGCGCGGCTGGCCCGACGACGACATCGTCGTCAATTGCCAGGGGGACGTGCCGCTGGTGCCGCCGCAGAGCATCGTGCAGGTGGCCTCGGCGCTGGCGTCCGGGACTGGATCTTCGATCGCCACGCTGTGCACGCCGATCGGCGACGAGAGACAGTACCTGAGCCCGCATGTCGTCAAGGTCGTGTGCGACCAGGCCGGTCGGGCGCTGTATTTCAGCCGCGCCCCGATCCCGGCCCGTGGCCATGGCAGCGGGCCGTTGCCGCGCAGCCTGCGACACATCGGGCTTTATGCCTATCGCGTCGGCGCACTGCGCCGGCTGGCGACCGCGCCGCCGTGTGAACTCGAACAGGCGGAGAATCTCGAACAGTTGCGTGCGCTGTGGCTGGGCATGGTGATCGTCGTTGCCGAAACCCGTCATGCCCATGGGCCGGACGTCGATACACCGGATGACCTGGCCGCGGCACATGACTGGCTGTGTGATGAAAGGGGATGACGATGCGAAAGATCATCTCGGCATGGAAGGCGACCCGCGACAAGCCGCGGGTTTCGGTGCTGTTCGTCTGCATGGGCAACATCTGCCGGTCGCCGCTCGCCGAAGGCGTGCTGCGCCGGCGTCTGGATGACAGGGGCCTGGCAGGGTCGGTGCGTGTCGATTCGGCCGGCACCCACGGCTATCACCGCGGCGTGCCACCCGATGAGCGGGCCCAGGCCGCCGCCCTGCGCCGCGGGGTCGACATCTCGGCGCTGCGTGCCCGTCTCGTCGAGGCTGATGATTTCGCGCGGTTCGACCTCATCCTGGCCATGGACGAAGACAATGAGGCGCGGCTGCTGGAAATGGCCGATCAGGCGTGCCGTGACCGGGTACGCCTGCTTCTCGAGTTTGCACCGGGAGGCGCGCGCCGCAGCGTCCCCGATCCCTACTACGGCAGCCCGCTCGGTTTCGAGCGCGTCCTCGACCTCGTCGAAGAGGCGATGGATGGCCTGCTGGCGGAGATCGAGGCGCGGGTCGCCGCCGGCGACCCGCCGGGTTGAAGCACGGTCAGTCCCCGCTGTCCGGGGCAGTATCGCCGGCCGGCTTCGAGGACGACCAGACCGTGCGCGTCTGGTGTTCGCTGGCCGGGCGCTCGGTCTCCCAGGGCAGTTTGCGGTCCGTGCCCCGCTCGATGTAGGGGCCTGCGGGCGCTTGGGGTGCCGGCTGTGCCGCGGCGGGCCGTGATGCCGCGGGGGGTGGTGCTGATGCGGGGGCCGCCGGGGTTGACGGTACGCCCTGTGCCGGGGCCGTCGGACCCGAGGTGCCTGGGACTACTGCCGCCGCCGGTGTCCGTTCTGCTGTCGGCGCCATGGGCGGTGTCACGCCACCGCCGGCCGGGACTGCAGGCCGGTCCGGCAGGGTCTGGGCCGGCGCGGCGCCGGCCGGCAGGGCGGTTGTGGTCGGACCGGTGCTGATGATGAAGGGCTGGGTGTCCCCGTGGCCGAGGCCATTGCCGCCATGGGCATCGGCCGCTGCCTCAGCGGCCGGGCCATTATCGGCTTGCCGGGCGTTGCGTTCGCCCTGGGTATCACGATCCCGCGCGCCACGCCGTCGGCGGCCGCGGCGGCTGCTGCGCTGTTCACCTGCCGCGCGGCCATTGCCCGCCTGGCCAGCATCGCGCACCTCGGCGGGCAGCACCGGGCGCTCTGCCAGGTTGCCGTTGCCTTCTGGCGCGTTGGGCGGTGGGGGGGCGGCGTCGCGATCGCGGCGCGGTGGTCGGCCCTGCCGCGGCGCCTGCCGCTCGGTGCGTGACCCGCGCTCGCCGCGCTCGCCGCGTTCACTGCGCCCGCGACTGTTGCGCTGGGGCGGGCGGCTGCGCTCGGGTCGGGGGCGCGTCGCCGGCGGGTGGGCCGCCGCCGACGCCGGGGTGCTGCCGGCGTCAGGGCTTTGTGCCGGACCGCCGAACCATGCGCGCAGCCGGGCGAAAAGCCCCGCGGGTGCAGCGGCGGCTGGTGCGGAGGGCGCCGGGGCTGCCGGAGGCGGTGGCAGGGCCACCACGGCCGGCGCCTCGGCCGCATTGCGGCTTGGGCGCGTGCCCGGCACCGCTTCCGGCTCTTCGAGGACCTGCTCAGCGAGCAGGTAGCTCGCGCCGGTGTTTTCCGCCATTTCGGCCTGGTCATCGCGCACCCGCCGGATCACGTAGTTGGGTGTTTCCATGCGTGAGTTGGCGACGATGACGATCTGCAGTTCTTCGCGCTGCTCGATGCTGCGGATCCAGTCGCGCTTCTCGTTGAGCAGGTAATTGGCGACATCGACCGGCAGTTGGGCGATGACCTTGGCCGAGCGGTCCTTGCGTGCCTCTTCGCCGATCAGCCTGAGTACCGCGAGCGCCAGCGATTCGACGCTGCGGATCGATCCCATGCCGTTGCAGCGCGGGCAGGGCAGGTGAGCGCTCTCGCCCAGCGAGGGCCGCAGCCGCTGGCGCGACATTTCCAGCAGGCCGAAGCGCGAGATACGGCCGATCTGCACGCGAGCGCGGTCCATGCGCACGGCGTCGCGCAGGCGGTTTTCGACCTCGCGCTGGTTGCGCTGCGGGGTCATGTCGATGAAGTCGATGACGATCAGCCCGCCGAGGTCGCGCAGCCTCAGCTGCCGGGCGATCTCGTCGGCCGCCTCGAGGTTGGTGGCAAAAGCCGTGGCCTCGATGTCGTCGCCGCGGGTGGCACGCGCCGAGTTGATGTCGATGGAGACCAGTGCTTCCGTGTGGTCGATGACGATGCTGCCGCCGGAGGGCAGGTCGACCTTGTGCGTGAAGGCCGACTCGATCTGGCTTTCGATCTGGTAACGCGTGAAGAGTGGCACCGGGTCGGTGTAGTGGCGCAGCTTGCGCGCGTTGTGCGGCATGGCCCGGTCGATGAAGTCGCGGGCCTCGGCCCAGGCGCTCTCCGAGTCGATGAGGATCTCGCCGATGTCATTGGCGAGGTGGTCGCGCAGCGCACGGATGATGGCATTGCTGTCCTGGAAGATCAGCACCGGTGCCGGCCGGCTGACCACCGCCTGCTTGATCGCTTCCCAGATGCCGAGCAGGTAGTCGAGGTCCCACTTGAGTTCCTCGGGCGAGCGGCCGACGCCGGCGGTACGAACGATGACACCCATGCCTTCCGGCACCTCGACGTCGCGCAGCGCTTCGCGCAACTCGTCGCGGTCTTCGCCGCTGACGCGGCGCGAGACGCCGCCGGCGCGCGGATTGTTCGGCATCAGGACGATGAAACGTCCGGCGAGGCTGATGAAGGTGGTAAGGGCCGCGCCTTTGTTGCCGCGTTCCTCCTTCTCGACCTGGACGACGATTTCCTGGTTTTCCCTGAGGACATCGCGGATGTTGATCCGCGCGCCTGGCTCGGGCTCGCCGATGAAGTATTCGCGGGAGATTTCCTTGAGCGGCAGAAAGCCGTGGCGCTCGCCGCCGTATTCGACGAAGGCGGCATCGAGGCTGGGTTCTACCCGGGTGATCCGGCCCTTGTAGATGTTGGCTTTTTTCTGTTCCCGGCCCTTGCTCTCGATATCAAGATCGTAAAGCTGCTGACCATCGACCATCGCCACCCGCAGCTCTTCGGCCTGGGTGGCATTGATAAGCATTCTTTTCATGACGGGTAATCAATCCACAGTTGGGTGGACCCATCGGGTGCGCGGGCCGCGCGGTGGCGCCTGCCGTCACGGGCAGGCGCGCCAGGGGCAGGCAGAGCGCCAGCCACAGCCAGATCGTGTTGCAGGTGAATCCAGGCATGGTGCAGTGTCTGATCCGTGGCCCTGGGCCGTCGCCGGGCGACCGCATGGCCGCTGCGTAGTACCCGATGGTTCCAGAAGGAAACGATTTTCAAATCCGACCCCGGTCCCCGGGGTCTTTGCGACCTTGCCCTGACGGGCGCGGCGGCCGTCGGCACTTCGCCCGTCGGCAGCCTTTGAGCGCTCGGGTACTATAACAGCCGGTTTCCGCACCATCAACGCGATTAATGCGCCTTAACCCCTTCAGATTTCAGGCATTCCCGTGAGGGGCGAGCCGCTCAGGGCGACACGTGTCACCGTCCGGCCGGAGGATGCCGGCCGGCGGCTCGACAACTTCCTGCAATATCACCTGAAAGGCGTGCCGCGCCCGCACATCCATCGGCTGGTGCGCAAGGGCGAGGTGCGCGTCAACAGCCGGCGGGCCACGGCCGCCCAGCGCCTGCAGGCGGGTGACGAGGTCCGCGTGCCGCCGGTACGGCCCGGAAAAGGGCCTTCGGCGGTGGTGCCGGGCGGCGCAAGCACGCGCTGGCTGGATGCGAGGATCCTCATGGAGGACGACGCACTGCTGGTGCTCAGCAAGCCGGCCGGGCTCGCCGTCCATGGCGGCAGCGGCATCAGCCTCGGGGCCATCGAACTGTTGCGTGCGCGGGCGGGAGACCGCCAGCGCCTCGAACTGGTCCATCGCCTCGACCGCGACACCAGCGGCTGCCTGCTGGTCGCCAAGACGACACCGGCCTTGCGCCACCTGCATGCGCAGTTTCGCGATGGTGCGGTCCGCAAAGGATATCTGGCCCTGCTGATGGGCCGCTGGCCCGGCCGGGCGCGTCGCGTCGATGCGCCGCTGCTCACCACCGAGCGGCGCGGTGGCGAGCGCCACGTGCGGGTTGATGCCGCGGGCAAGATGGCCGTGACGCACTTCGTGCCGCTGGAGCGTTTTGTTGACGCCGCCCTCATGCAGGTCTGGCTCGAGACGGGCCGGACGCACCAGATCCGTGTCCACGCGGCATCCGTCGGCCATCCGGTGGCGGGCGACACCCGCTACGCACCGGAGGGGCAGGCCGTGTTGCCGCCGGGGCTTCGCCGCATGTTTCTTCACGCCCATTCGCTGAGCTTCAGTCACCCGTCCTCGGGTGAGGGGGTGACGGTCGAGGCGCCACTCGACGATGAGTTGACTGCCGTGCTGGACCGCCTGCGCGCCGCGGCCTGTGCCTCAGCAGAGGCGGATGCCCATACCACGCAGGCGCGCTGACAACCAGATCAGCGGCAGGCCGATGATGCCGGTCGGGTCACTGCTGCGCAGTTCCTCGAGCAGGGTGACGCCGCGTTGTTCGACCTTGAAGCTCCCCGCGCAATCGAGCGGCGCGTCGGCGGCGACATAGTCCCGGGCCTCGTCGGGGGTGAGCCGGCGAAAGCGCGCCAGGGCGATGTCGATGTGTTGGAGGGCCGGCCCGTCGGGCGGCAGCAGGCAGACGGCGGTGGTGAAAGTCATGGTCTGCCCCGAGCAGCGCAGCAGTTGTTCGACTGCACGGGCTGCGCTGCCCGGCTTGCCGAGCCGTTCGTCACCCAGCGCCGCGACCTGGTCGCTGCCGATGACCAGCGCCCCGGGGTGGCGGTCGCGCACGGCCATCGCCTTGCACAGCGCCAGCCGCGCTGCGCCCTGTGGTGGCGATTCGCCGTCGTGGGCGGTCTCGTCGATACCGGGCACCGCGACCTCGAAGTCGTCGAGTATCCGCGCCAGCAGCGCCCGGCGGTAGGGTGATCCCGAGGCCAGCAGGACCGGCGGCGTGCGGGGTGTGTTCATGCGGTCCTGGTCGGTGGGATCCCGCGCGGATTTTGACACACCCCCGGCCGCTACCTATCATTGGCGCCCCATGCCGGGCGGGATGATCGGTTCAGAGGCACTCAGGGACCTGGTCGCCCGCGGACAGTCGCGCCGTTTCCAGTATCCGATCGCCGACCTCGACCGCCTGGCCAGCGTGGCCGTTGCGGGCCCGGGCGAGCCCGGGCACTTGTCTGCAACGCTGGTGTTCGCTGCCGGCGGGGAAGGGCGCCCGCAGCTGGCACTCGAGGTGAAGGGAACGATCCGCCTCACCTGCCAGCGCTGCCTCGAGCCGCTGATGTGGCCGCTCGAGGTCCGTGCAGTGCTGACGATGGTCGGCAGCGAGGCGGAGGCGATGCAGCTCGAGGACCCCTTCGACGTGGTGCTCGTGCCGGAAGAAGGGCTGTCGCCGGCCCTGGTGATCGAAGATGAAGTGCTGGCCGGCCTGCCGTTGTCGCCGCTGCATGATGCCGCCGATCCGGCGTGCAAGGTGCCCGGTGGCGACGCGGGGATCGTCGTCGCGGCTGCCGACCGGCCGCAGGAAGTAAACACGCCACTGGCGGGACTCGCGGCCCTGATGGGCCGCGATCGCCACGAAGCCAATGACTGAAGATCGAGGAGAGCTGCGATGGCAGTGCAGAAAAGCAAGGTGACGCCGTCCCGGCGCGGCATGCGCCGCGCACACGATCACCTGAAGAATCCGGCCCTGTCGGTCGAGTCGACCAGTGGCGAAACACACCGCCGGCATCACGTCAGCCCCGATGGCTACTATCGCGGCAAGAAGGTGATCCAGACGCCGGACAACGAAGACGCCGGATAGGACACGGTCCCGGGCCCGGGACCGCGGCTGGCCATCGAGCCCCGCATGGAGGCCGGCGTTGCCGCTGGTGCCCGGTGTTCGTCGTGGCCCAGGCGGCCGATGGCACGGGGTGGGGCGCCAGGGGTCTGACGGAGCGGGCTATGCATGAGCAGGCGACGATCGCCGTGGATGCCATGGGCGGGGATGGCGGTGCCGGCGTGTGCGTGCCCGCGGCCCTCGATTTTGTCCGCAGCATGCCGCGCTACCGCGTCATCCTCGTCGGCCAGCAGGAAGTCATCCAGCCGCTGGCCGGCGGTGCGCACGGCCTGCCGGCGGGTGTCGAAATCTGCGACGCGCGCCAGGTGGTCGGCATGGCCGAGCCACCGGCCGATGCGTTGCGCAAGAAAAAAGATTCCTCCATGCGCCGCGCGATCGATCTCGTCAAGGAGGGTCGTGCGGATGCCTGCGTCAGCGCCGGCAACACCGGGGCGTTGATGGCCACCGGCCGTTTTGTGTTGCGCACCCTGCCGGGCATCGACCGCCCGGCGATCATGGGCCGTCTGCCTACCCGGCAGGGGGCAATCTACATGCTCGACCTCGGCGCCAACGCCGACTGCACGGCCGCACAGCTCTATCAGTTCGCGGTGATGGGTTCGGTCGTGGCGCGCGTCACCGAAGGCATCGCCAGCCCGCGCATCGCCCTGCTCAACATCGGCGAGGAAGACATCAAGGGCAACGACATGATCCGCGAGGCGGCTGCGCTCATCGCCGCGAGCAGCATCAACTATATCGGTTTCGTCGAGGGTGACGGGATCCAGGACCACCGTGCCGACGTCATCGTCTGCGACGGATTCAGCGGCAACGTGGCGCTGAAGTCCATGGAGGGCACGGCAAAGCTGATCCAGCATTTCCTCGAGGCGGAGTTTCGCGGCGGTCCCTACGGCTACTTTGCCGGGGCGCTGGCCTGGCCGGTGCTGCGTTCCCTCAAGCGCCGCCTCGATCCGCGCCGCTACAATGGCGCCAGCCTCGTCGGGCTCGACGGCATCGTCGTCAAGAGCCACGGTGGCGCCGATGCGCTGGCCTTCCGGCAGGCACTTTTGACGGCAGCGGTCGAGGCCGAGAAGCGCGTGCCGGGCCAGATTCGACAACTCCTGGATGAGCAGGTTTCATGACATACGCACGCATCGCCGGTACCGGCCGCTACCTGCCCGAGCGGGTGCTCGGCAATGCCGAGCTCGAGCGGCTTGTCGACACCAGCGAGGAGTGGATCCGCACCCGCACCGGCATCGAACGCCGGCATATCGCCGCCGAGGGCCAGACCACCGCCGACCTCGCCGAACAGGCGGCGCGCCAGGCGCTGGACGCGGCCGGGGTCACGCCACGCGATATCGACTTTCTGGTCGTCGGCACCACCACCCCGGACGTGGTCTTCCCCAATGTCGGTTGCCTGCTGCAGGAACGGCTCGGCATCCATGGCTGCGCGGCGTTCAGCGTCGAGGCAGCGTGCAGCGGCTTCATCTATGCGCTGAGCATCGCCGAGCGCTTTGTCGCCGGCGGCCGGGCCGGGCGCGCGCTGGTCGTCGGTGCGGAGACCTTGTCGCGGATCACCGACTGGAGCGACCGCACGACCTGCGTGCTGTTCGGTGATGGGGCCGGCGCCGTGGTCCTCGAGCCGGCGGACGAACCGGGCATCATTTCCTGCCATCTCGGCGCCGACGGGCGCTACCGCGACTTGCTCTACCACCCCTATGGCCCGTCGCGGGTGCGTCGCGAAGGAGACACCGAGGGGCCATACATTCACATGCGCGGCAACGAAGTCTTCAAGGTGGCGGTCAAGACCCTCGAGAACATTGTCGAGCAGACCCTCGCGGCCAATGGCCTCGCGCACAGCGCGGTCGACTGGCTGATCCCGCATCAAGCCAACATCCGCATCATCCAGGCCACCGCGAAGCGTCTCGACATGCCGATGGAGAAGGTCGTGCTGACGCTGCCCGACCACGGCAACACTTCGGCAGCTTCGGTGCCGATGGCACTCGACGTGGCGGTGCGCGACGGGCGCATAAAGCGAGGTGACCTGCTGCTCCTCGAAGCCTTCGGCGGTGGCCTGACGTGGGGCTCGGCCCTGATCCGCTATTAGAGGCCCGCCAGCAACCCCCGGCCGTTGCGCACCGGGGCGGAACCACACTGCCTGTGCCGTGTCTCAACCGCTGTCCAGAGCCTGCCGCCATGTCATGTTGTCATCCTGATCCGTCATCCATGCCCGTCGTCCGTTACCCGTCACGTCTCCTGTTCGCGGTCCGGTGCCTGATCCGTGTCACTCCGCGGCAGCCTTGCGCGGCCGTGTTGCCGGCGCTTGCCGCGGGCCTGCTCCTTGCCGCGGAGCCGGGCGCAGCCGATACCTTCGTCCTGCGGGCGGGCAGCCAACTGGTCGGCGAGGTCACCACGGTGGCCGCGCGCCATGAAGACACCCTGACGGACATCGGCCGCGCCCACCGCGTCGGCTACGAGGAGATCGTCTGGGCCAACCCGGGCGTCGATGTCTGGTTGCCTGGCGAGGGCACCACGGTGCGTCTGCCGAGGCAGTTCATCCTGCCGGCGGCGCCCGCCGAGGGCATCGTCGTCAATATTGCCGAGTACCGGCTGTACCACTATGCGCGTCGTGACGGGGTGCCGTCGGTGTCGACCTTCCCGATCAGCATCGGGCGCATGGACTGGGCGACGCCGCTGGGGCACTGGTCGATCTCGGCCAAGCAAAAGAACCCGACCTGGTACCCGCCGGAGTCGATCCGTCGTGAGCACATGGAGGACGGCCGCGGCCCCCTGGCCAGGGCGGTACCGCCGGGGCCTGACAACCCGTTGGGCAAGTACGCGATGCGCCTGAGCCTCGGCAGCTACCTCATCCACGGCACCAATCGCCCGGTCGGTGTCGGCATGCAGGTCACGCACGGCTGCATTCGCATGTTCCCCGAGGACATCGAGTGGCTGTTTGCGCAGGTGCCGGTCGGCACGCCGGTGAGCATCGTCAACCAGCCCTACAAGTTCGGCTGGGTCGGTGATGATCTCTATGTCGAGGTCCATCCGCCGCTCGAGGGTGATGCAACCTTGCATGCGACGGGCATGACCGCACTCATGCAGCAGTACGTTGCCGTCACCGGCGAGCGGCGCGTGGCCGTCGACTGGGGCCTGCTCGATGAGGTCTTCCGTCGGCGTGACGGCATCCCGGTACGCATCGGCAGCGGTGTTCCGCCGGCATCCGACGGCGAAGGGGTGCCATGAGGTGTCGCCGGCCCGGACGGCCCCGCGACAAATAAAAAAAGCCGCAGGTGACCCTGCGGCTTTTTGATTCCGGGGCGCCTTGCGGCCCCGTCGTCAGGACGCTTCCGACCGGCTTACTTGGCCTGGCTGCGCTTGAACATGCGGTCGATCTTCTCGTTGGTCGCGTCGCAGCAGGACTGCGACTGGTTGGCGGCGTTGAGCGCCTGATTGGCGGTGCTCTGTGCGCTCGATGCGGCCTGCTTGGCGGAAGCGGCATCGGCCTTGGCGGCATCGGCAGCCGACCGGGCGGCAGCGGCATCCTGCGCGACCTGGTCGAGGCGGGTGGACAGCTCATCGAGTTTGGTGGAAGAAGCACAGCCGGCACCGATGACCATGGCCAGTGCCACGACGCTTGCCTTCAGGGTGGTCTTCATATTCATGTTCGTTATTCCTTGGGGATGACAGTTGACGGTGAGGGTTGGACGATTGCCCCATAAACACCGGTGTGGGGCCCGCTGCCGGATCGATCAGGATCACCCCATCGACCGCGCGTGCGCCGCTATATTGAATCAAGCATTGTCAAATCGCAATTCACGCACGGATGAGTCGTGTGTCGTTGGCGTGCGCATCCACCCGCGCGCATCCGGCCGGCGAAAAGATGCCGTACCGGGCCCACGATGACCGCCTGGTCCTGACGCGGCAGGGTTGCCGGGTCGTGGGTGTGAAAACCTGGACGGACCCGCCGGTGCCGGCATGGCCGTGCGCTGGGGGGCGGCTGGCCTGGCGCTGGTTGTCTTTGTCAGCAAACTGTATAGAATCACAGTCCTGTCTGGATATACAGGGTTTCAGGAGATGGACGAGCTGACGCCAAGGCAGTCTGAAGTTCTTGATTTCATTAGATCATTCCGGGAAGGGACCGGCATGCCACCGACCCGGGCGGAGATCGCCCGCCACCTCGGTTTCCGTTCTGTCAATGCCGCCGAGACGCACCTCCGTGCGCTGGCACGCAGGGGAGCCATCGAACTCGTGCCCGGTGCATCGCGTGGCATCCAGCTGACTGCCGCGGCGGAATCGTCGCCCGGCCTGCCGCTCGTCGGGCGCGTCGCTGCCGGTCAGCCGATGCTCGCCACCGAACACATCGAGCGTCACTACCGGCTCGATCCCGCGCTGTTCGACATCCGGCCGCACTACCTCCTGCGCGTGTCGGGGATGAGCATGCGCGATGCCGGCATCCTCGACGGCGACCTCGTCGCCGTGTGCCGCACGCCCGAGGTGCGCAACGGCCAGATCATCGTCGCGCGGCTTGACGACGAAGTCACCGTCAAGCGCTATCGGCAGTCGGGGCGGATCGTCTGGCTGCTGCCACACAACCCGGACCACGAACCCATCCGCGTCGATCTCCGCCACGACCCGCTGGTCATCGAGGGGGTCGTCGTCGGCGTGATCCGCGAAACCATGGCCGGCGTGGCTTGAGGTGTGCGCGTGGCCGGAAGAAGGAATGCGGGCCAGCCAGGCGGTGCCGATCGCCAGCATGGTGATGACCCGGGGGGCGTCGTCCATGCCGCACGGCTGTCGTTGCCGCCACGGGTCCTTTCCAGCGGCCGCCCCGCACTCGATGTTCTGCTCGGCGGAGGCTGGCCGGCCGGCGTGCTCATCGAACTGCTGGTTCGCGAGCATTGCGAAGCCGGGCTCGGCCTGTTGCTGCCGGTGCTCGCGGCCGTCGGCCGCAGTGGCGACGCGGCGGGTCCGCACACGGGCCTGCGCATCTTTTTCATCGACCCGCCGCTGATCCCCTGCGGTGCCACGCTGGTGCGCGCCGGGGTCGACGTTTCACGTCTGCTGCTGGTCCGCCCGCGACAATCGCACGACCTGCCCTGGAGCATGGAACAGGTGCTGGCCAGCGGGGCCTGTGCCCTGGTGCTGGCCTGGGCCGGTCGGCTCGACGACACGGCCCTGCGCCGGCTGCAGCGCGCCGCCGCCCGCAGGGACTGCTGGGCCTGGCTGGTCCGTGCCGCCACGTGGCGTCGTGCTGCCTCGCCGGCGGCGCTGCGCGTGGAAGTCGGCTGCACCGCGCAGGGAGGCCTCGAACTCAACCTCTTCCGCAACCGCTTTGGCCCGCCGGGTCGCTGCCAGGATCCGGCGACAGCCGGCGGTGGCGCTGGTTGAGCGGCCGCGGTCATGCCCGTTGCCCTGTCGCGCAGGCCCCCGCGCCTCTGGCTGTGCTGCCGGTTGCAGGCACCGACCGACGGCGGGGAGATGCGCGACGTGCTGTCGCGCCTTGCGACATGGTGCGGGCGGTTTACCCCATGGGTCAGCATTGAGGGCGACGAAGCCCTGTTGCTCGAGGTCCGTGCCAGCCTGCGTTATTTCTCCGGCCTTGAAGCATTGCAGGAGGCGGTCACCGCTGGCCTGCGGGCCCACGGTTATCCGGCCCTCACCGCGGTGGCACCGACAGCACGCGCTGCACTGTGGCTGGCGCGTGCCGGCGGGGGCGTCGTGGTGGAGGCGCTGCCGGCGCTGGCCAGCGCGCTGCGCGGTTTGCCGACTGCCTGCCTGGCGTGGCCACCTGCCGCTTGCAGTCTGCTCGAGGGCATCGGTGTCGCGACGGTCGGCGAATGCGTGCGGCTGCCGCGCCACGGCCTGGCGCGGCGCCTGGGTCCGGGTTGCCTGCATGAGGTCGACGAGGCCATGGGGCGCCGTCCGGAATCCCGTGCCGCACATCAGCCTGCGGAGGCCTTTTCCGCCACCCTCGAACTGCCACGGGAAGGCACCGACACCGCCCTGCTCTGCGAGGGCTTCCGCCGGCTCCTCCTGTCGCTGGCCATCCACCTCGGCCGGCGGCAAGCGGGGGTGTGCCTGCTGTGGTGCGGGTACCTGCGCGAGCAGGGTGATCCGCACTGGTGGCGTGTCGGCGTGCGCCGGCACTGCGCCGACACCCGCCTGCTTCTCGACCTGATCCGCCTGCGTGTCGACCGCGAGCGGCCCGGGTGGCCGGTCAGTGCCGTGGCCCTGCGCAGCGTGCCGGCCACAGGCCATGTCCCGGCTGCCCCCGACCTCTACACTGGTGAGGACGGGGCCGGGGAGCCGCTCGATGTGCTGCTTGGCCGGTTGCGCGCCCGACTCGGGCATGACGCGGTGCATGGGCTTTGTCCGGTCACCGACCATCGCCCCGAGCGCAGCTGGTGCGCGGTCGTCGACCCGCCGGCGTCCGGTGCCGTCCCGCCATGGCCACTGCCGGCTGGTCCGCGGCCGCTCTGGCTGCTGCCGACGGCGCGGCGCCTGCCGTTCATCGACGGGGGCCTGTACTGCGATGGCCTTCGGCTGGTGCTCGAGGAAGGCCCGGAGCGGCTTGAGACCGGCTGGTGGGATGGCGCCGACATCCGCCGCGATTACTACGTGGCCAGCCGCCGTGGCGGCAGCCGGCTGTGGGTCTATCAGGAACTGCGCAGTGGCCGCTGGTACCTGCACGGGGTCGGCCCGTGATGCCGCCGTCGGTTGACAGGGACACGCCGCCGCCCTACGCCGAACTTCACTGCCTGAGCAACTTCACCTTCCTGCGCGGTGCTTCCCATCCGGCTGAACTGGTGCAGCGCGCCCATCGGCTCGGCTATGCGGCGCTGGCGATCACCGACGAGTGTTCGCTGGCCGGCGCGGTCCGTGCCCACGTTGCCGCGCGCACCTGCGGCCTGCCACTCATCCTCGGCAGCGAATTCCATCTCGCCGACGGGCTGCGCCTCGTCCTGCTCGCCAGCGACCGCCAGGCCTATGCGGGGCTGTGTGCGCTCATCAGCGTGGCCCGGCAGGCTGCACCCAAGGGCCAATACCGGGCCACGCGTGCGGATGTCGCCCGGTACGCGTCGCACTGCCTCGCCCTGTGGTTGCCCGGTGAGCACCCCGATGAAGACGATGCGGCGTGGTTCAGGGCGCATTTCCCGGCACGTGCCTGGCTGGCTGTCGAACTGCATGCCGCCGGCAATGATCGCGCACGCCTCGTGCAGCTCCTGCACGCGGCGCGGGCCGGCGGCCTTCCCGCGGTCGCCACCGGCGACGTGCACATGCATGTGCGCGGCCGCCGGGCGCTGCAAGATGTGCTCGGGGCGATCCGCCGCGGCATCCCGCTGACGCAATCACCGGCCGGCAGCCACGCCAACGGTGAACGGCACCTGCGCCCGCGCGAGGCCCTTGCGGCACGCTACCCGGCCGCGCTGCTCGCCGCCACGCTCGAGGTGGCCGCACGGGTGTGCTTTTCCCTCGACGAACTGCGCTGTCCTCACCCGTGCAACACCGTGCCGCCCGGCGAGACCGCCGACGGTTTCCTGCGCAGGCGGGTCGATGAGGGTCTGCAGCAGCGCTGGCCGGGAGGGCCACCGCCCGAGGTCGTCGGGCTCGTCGCACGCGAACTGGCGCTGATTGCGGAACTGGACTATGCGGCTTATTTCCTCACTGTCGACGACATCGTGCAGTTTGCGCGTCGCCGCGGCATCCTCTGTCAGGGCCGTGGCTCGGCGGCCAATTCGGCGGTCTGCTATTGCCTTGGCATCACCGAGGTCGACCCGGCACGCCTGTCGCTGCTCTTCGAGCGCTTCATTTCCCGGGAGCGCAACGAGCCGCCGGATATCGACGTCGATTTCGAGCACGAGCGGCGCGAGGAAGTCATCCAGTACATCTACGCGCGCCATGGCCGGCGGCGTGCGGCACTGGTTGCCGCGGTGATCCGCTACCGGCGGCGCAGCGCGGTGCGTGATGTCGCCAAGGCACTGGGGTTCGGGCCGGTGCAGGCTGCGCGGCTTTCGCGCCTCGCCGGCCGGCGCGACGGGCCGCTGCTGTGCCCGGAACGGCTGCGTGCTGCCGGCTTCGATCCCGGCGAGCCGCGCCTGCACCGTCTCGCGGTGCTGGCTGCAGCGCTCGATGGCTTCCCGCGCCACCTGTCGCAGCACGTCGGTGGGTTTCTCGTCAGCGACGAAGCGCTCGACCATGTGGTGCCGCTCGAGAATGCCGCGATGCCCGGACGCACGGTCATCTGCTGGGACAAGGATGACATCGAGGCGCTCGGTTTTCTCAAGATCGACGTCCTCGCGCTGGGCATGCTCTCGGCGATCCGCCGTGCCCTCGACCTCATCGGTGCGTATTCGGGTCGCACGCTCGAACTGCGCGCGATACCGGCCGAGGACCCGGCGGTCTACGACATGGTCTCGCGCGGCGACACCATGGGTGTCTTCCAGATCGAATCGCGGGCGCAGATGGCGATGCTGCCGAGGCTGCGGCCGCGCTGCTTTTACGATCTTGTCATCCAGGTGGCGATCGTCCGCCCGGGTCCGATCCAGGGCGAGATGGTTCACCCCTACCTGAAGCGCCGCAACGGCGAGGAGGCGGTCAGTTATCCCGGTGAAGCGGTGCGCCATGTGCTGGCGCGCACGCTCGGCGTGCCGCTGTTCCAGGAACAGGTCATGCAGCTGGCCGTCGTCGCCGCCGGTTTCACGCCCGGCGAGGCCGATGAGCTGCGGCGGGCGATGGCCGCCTGGCGCCGCCGCGGCGACCTCGATGGTTTCGGCACGCGGTTGATCGAGGGCATGCGTGCACGCGGGTACACGGCGGGCTTCGCCACGCAGGTCTACAACCAGATCCGGGGCTTCGGCGAGTACGGTTTTCCCGAGTCGCATGCGGCGAGCTTTGCCCTGCTGGCCTACGCGTCGGCCTGGCTCAAATGCCACGAGCCGGCAGCTTTTACGGCGGCGCTGCTGAACAGTCAGCCGATGGGCTTCTATGCCCCGGCGCAACTGGTCGGGATGGCGCGCCGGCACGGTGTCGAGGTGCGGCCGGTCGACGTCAACCACAGCGGGCACGACTGCACCCTCGAAGGCGACCCGCCGCAGCCGCCGGCTTTGCGCCTCGGCCTGCGGCTGGTTTCGGGTCTGACGGCGCAGGCGGCAGCAGCGCTGCTCGGGGCGCGTGACCGCGGCGGGGCCTTCGCCAGTGTCGTCGACCTCGAGGCCCGCGTCCGCATGACCCGCGGCGACCTGGCGGCGCTGGCCGATGCCGGTGCGCTGGCCGCCATCGCCGGCAACCGCCATCAGGCGCGCTGGCGGGTTGCCGCCCACGAGGGCTCGCTGCCGCTGTGGCCGGCACCGGGTATCGAGGAGGGCACGCCGCTGCTGCGCCGACCGGCGGAGAGCCAGGAGATCCTCGCCGACTACCGGCGCCTGGGCCTGACGCTGGGGCGTCACCCTTTGGCCTTGTTGCGTGATCGCTTCGACCGCCTCGGCATGGTCACGGCGGCTGAGCTCCAGCATTGCGTCATCCGTCGGCCGGTACGGCTTGCGGGGCTGGTCATCAACCGCCAGCAGCCGGGCAGCGCACGGGGTACGGTATTCGTGACCCTCGAAGACGAAAGCGGGCATGCCAACCTGATTCTTCGCCGCCATGTGGCCGTCGGCCAGCGGCGCGTACTGGTCGAGTCCATGTTGATGGGCGTGTGGGGGAGGCTGCAGCGACGCGACGGCGTGACTCACGTCATCGTCAGCCGCATGGAAGACCTCGGTGCGCTGCTCGGTGGCCTGACAACGGCCAGCCGGGATTTCCGCTGAAGCGTCGCCACCCGGCGCTTCAGTTGTCGATGTCGAAGTCTTCGAAATCCTCTATGGCGCGCGACAGGCGCACTTCCTCGAGGTATTCCTCCAGCTTGCGTTTGGCCGACAGCACGTTGGAGCGGTTGCTGCGCCGGCTTTCCGACTCGAGTTCGGCGATCAGCCCCTCGACATTGACCTCTGCCGTCTGTTCGCCGAGCCCGTCGGACAATTCGTCGGCGGCAAGTGCCGTGGTGGCGGTGTCGTCATCGACCCCGGTATCGAGTTCCGCCTGTTCGTCGTCATCGTCGTTGACGTCGAGCGCCAGCGCCTCCACGCCCGGCGGCGTGCGCCGCCTCTCCCCTTGTCGGACTGCCGCCCCTCTGTTGCGCGCCATAACCCCCACCCTGGTTCAAGTAAACGTCGGCGCGTTTTTTATATGCAGAAAATGTCCGCCAGACAACTGGAATTTGAATAATCCGTGAACTGCGTTCTGCCTTGCGGCGAAAGATCCGCCGGCCGCGCCGAGAAACGTCAGTTAACGATCTGATTGAGTTCGAAAATCGGCAGGAGTATGGCCAGCACGATGAGCAGCACGATGGCGCCCATGGAGACGATCAGTGCCGGTTCGAGGATGCCGAGCAGCGCACCGATGAGGCTGTCCATCTCGCGCTCCTGGTTGGTCGCGGCCCGGTCGAGCATCATCTCCATCTCGCCACTGGCCTCGCCGCTGGCGATGAGGTGGATGCACAGCGGCGGGAAAAAGCCGCTGGCGGCCAGCGACTTGCCGATCGGTGCCCCTTCGCGGACGCGGGCCGCGGCGTCGTCGACAGCCTGGCGCATCGGCAGGTTGGTGATGACCTCCGAGGCGATGCGCAACGCCTCGAGCACCGGCACGCCGCTGCCCGTGAGGATGCTGAGGGTGCGGGTGAAGCGCGCGGTGTTGGCACCGCGCACCAGCTTGGCGACCAGTGGCACGCGCAACAGCAGGCGGTCACGCCACAGCCGCGGGCCTCGTTCGCGCAGCGCCCGGCGGGCGGCGAGCGTGGCCAGTGCCAGGGCCGCCAGCAGCAGCAGGCCGTGATCGCGCAGGAAATCGCTGAGGCCGATCAGGAAGACGGTCAGCGCTGGCAGGCTGCGCCCGGTGTTGCTGAACACGCCGACGACCTTGGGCACGACGTAGACGAGCATGCCGCTGACGATCAGCAGGGCGAGCAGCGTCAGGACCACGGGGTAGATCATCGCGTGCTGGATCTTCTGACGCAGGACCTGGCGGTTCTCGGTGTAATCGGCCAGCCGCTCGAGGATCGCATCGAGGTGGCCGGACTGCTCGCCGGCGGCAACCGTGGCCCGGTAGATCTCCGGAAAGGCGCGCGGGAATCCGGCCAGGCCATCGGCCAGCGTGTGGCCTTCCATGACCCGGGCGCGCACGCCGAGGAAGATGCCCTGCACGCGCGGGTGTTCTGTCTGCTGCGAGACGGCCAGCAGCGCCTCTTCGAGTGGCAGTGAGCTGTGCACCAGGGTGGCGAGCTGGCGCGTGGCCAGCGCCAGCTCGGCGGCTGACAGGGCCCGCCGTCGGCTGTCGGTGCCGGTGACCTTGCGGACCGCGCTGCGCTCGGCGACCGCATTGACGGCGACGGGCAGAAGCTGGCGTTCGCGCAGCTGCTGGCGAACCTGCCGGGCCGTGTCGCCCTCGAGGATGCCCCGGCACTCCTTGCCGGCAGTGTCATAGGCGGTGTATTCGAAGGCGCCCATCAGTCGGCACGGGTCACGCGCAGCACTTCCTCGAGGGTGGTGATGCCGGCGCGGGCCTTGCGGATGCCATCGTCGCGGATGCCGGGACTGCGCGTGCGGGCATGGCGTTCCATCTCGTGCTCGCTGGCCCCGTCGTGGATCATGGTGCGCAACTCGTCGTCGATCGACACCAGCTCGTAGATGCCGGTACGGCCGCGATAGCCGTTGTTGCCGCCATCGATGCGCGCTTCGTCGGGATGCCAGAGCATGGGCGGGTCGGTCGGGTCGCAGCCGAGGATCCGGCATTCGTAGTCGCGCGCCGGGTAGGCGACCCGGACCGTCGGGTCGAGAACCCGCACGAGGCGCTGGGCAAGCACGCCGATCAGGCTGGAAGAGAGCAGAAACGGTTCGACGCCCATGTCGCGCAGGCGCGTGACGGCACCGATCGCGGTATTGGTGTGCAGGGTGGAGAGCACCAGGTGGCCGGTGAGGCTGGCCTGCACGGCGATCTCGGCGGTTTCGAGGTCACGGATCTCGCCGACCATGACCACGTCGGGGTCCTGGCGCAGGATGGCGCGCAGGCCGCGGGCGAAGGTCATCTCGACCTTGGTGTTGACCTGCGACTGTCCGATGCCGTCGAAGTAGTACTCGATCGGGTCCTCGACGGTCATGATGTTGCGCGTGTTGTCGTTGATGCGGTCGAGCGCCGCATAGAGCGTGGTCGTCTTGCCTGAGCCGGTCGGCCCCGTGACCAGCAGGATGCCATGCGGTTTGTGGATCAGTGCGTCCATGCCCCGCTGGGCCAGCGCATCCATGCCGAGGTTCTCGAGGTCGATGCGCCCGGCATGCTTGTCGAGCAGGCGCAGCACGACGCGTTCGCCATGGCCCGAAGGCATGGTCGAGACGCGGACATCGACGGCACGCCCGGCGATGCGCAACGAGAAGCGGCCGTCCTGCGGCAGGCGTTTTTCCGCGATGTCGAGCTTCGACATCACCTTGATGCGCGACACGACCAGCGGTGCTGCCGCACGCCGTGACTGCAGCACCTCGCGCAGTACGCCGTCGATGCGGAAGCGCACCACCAGCCGGTTCTCGAAGGGCTCGATGTGGATGTCGGAGGCGTTGTCCTTGACTGCCGAGGTGAGCAGGGCGTTGATGAGGCGGATGATCGGCGCATCGTCGTCGCTTTCGAGGAGGTCCGAGGGCTCGGGCAGGTCCTGGGCGACGCGCAGCAAGTCGATGTCCTCGCCGAAGCCCTCGACCATCTGCATGGTCGTGTTCGATTCGCGTTCGTAGCTCTGCTGGAGCTGGCGGTCAAACTCGTCGCCGGCCACCAGCTCGAGGTGCAGGGGTACGCCGGCATGGCGCTGCACTTCGGCGATGGCAGCCAGTGAGGCGCCGGCGCGGATCAGCGCCAGCGGCCGCTCGCCGCGCATGCCGTTGATGAGTACCCCGTGCCGGCGGGCAAAGGCGAAGGGCAGCGCCAGCGATCGTGGGGCGCTGGTATCGGCCGGGGCCTGGACCTGGACCGGAAGGGGGCTGTCGGCCTCAACCGCCGGCGGGTTCATCGGGCGTCTCCTCAGCTTCCCGGAAGCGCAGGTCGATGGCGGGCGGTTCGCCGCCGCTGGCCGGCGGCGACCGCTCCGGCAAGGTGGGCCTTACGGTACGCGGCATCAGGCGCGGCCGTTCGGGGCGCAGGCCGAGCTGGACGTCGCGGATGTAGTTGTACTTGGCATCCGTCTGGAAGGCGGCCTGCTGGTCGTCGCGCAGGATGGTCGGGCGGATGAAGACCATCAGGTTGGTTTTGGTCAGTGTCGTCTTGTCGGCACGGAACAGTGCGCCGAGCAGCGGGATCCGGCCGAGCAGCGGCACGCGCTGCTGCTTTTCGTTGAGCTGGTCCTGGATCAATCCGCCGAGCACGAGGATGCCACCGTCCTCGACGATGACGGAAGTCAGGATGGCGCGGTTGGTGGTGATGAGGTCGACAGCCTGCGAACTTGGCGCGATGGCCGAGATCTCCTGCGAGATCTTGAGGCGCACCGCGTCACCTTCGTTGATCTGCGGTGTGAGTTTGAGGCTCAGGCCAACCTGCTCGCGCTGAATCGTCTGGAACGGGTTGACCGAGGTGCCCCCGCCGGTCGCCCCGGTGTTGGTGAACTGGCCGGTGATGAAGGGCACCTGCTGGCCGACCTTGATCTCCGCCTCTTCGTTGTCGAGGGTCACGAGCACCGGCGTGCCCATGATGTTGGTGTTGCCGTCGGACTCGAGTGCCTCGATGAGGGCGACGAAGCTCAGCCCGGAGTCCGACAGCCGACCCACTGCGGTGGTCAGCCCGTTGTTGAGCAGGTTGCCCACGGCGGCCGAGCCAGCGTCGCTTTCCCCGCCGAGGACGGCTCCGGCGATGCCGGCGACGCCGGTCGTGCCATCGAACCTGGTTGCGCCGAGCGCGGTGTCGAAGTCGGCATCGCCGATGGCCCAGGTGACGCCGAGTTCGGAAGCCTTGTCGGACGACACCTCGACGATGATCGCCTCGACGAGCACCTGGAGACGCCGGATGTCGAGCCGGTCGATGACAGACATCATCGAGCGCATGATCTTGGGAGGGGCGGTCAGGATCAGGGCGTTGGTGGCCTCGTCGGCCCAGATGCTGATCTCGCCGCGCTGGGCGGGCGGTGCGCCTTCGCCGGACTTGCCGCCGCCCTGGGCGTACTGGCTCTGCAGCTTGGTGGCGAGGTCGGCGGCGTTGCCGTAGCGCAGATAGCGGACCTGCGTATCGCCGCCGTCTTCCAGCGGTGTATCGAGGTGTGTGATGAGGGCGCGGTAGCGCAGCCGCTGGGCGGCGTCGCCGGTGATCAGCACGCTGTTGGTGCGTTCGTCGGCGACCACACTGATGCGCGGGCCGCCCTCGGCAGCCGATGCCCCCTGATTGAGAGCAGCGACGATCTTGACGATTTCGCTGGCTGAGGCGTGCTCGAGGCGCAGCACCTCGTAGTCCTGGTCGGCGGCCTGGTCGATGCGCGAGATGATGCGCACCATCCGTTCGACGTTTGCCGCGCGGTCGGAAATGATCAGGAGGTTGGAAGGCGGATGTGCAGCCAGGTGGCCATACTGGGGGATCAGCGGGCGCAGGATCGGCACGAGCTGCGCCGACGCCACATTGCGGGCGACGATCACGCGTGTGACGAGGTCATCGGGCCGCTGGCCGCCGCTCACCTCCATCTCCGCGCCGGGCTGCTGGCGCGCATTGGCATCGGGCAGGATCTTGATCACGTCGCCGGATGGCACGGCGACGAAGCCATACACTTGGAGGATCGACAGGAAGGTTTCGTAGAAAGCATCCGGGCTCATCGGGGAAGCCGAGAGCATGGTGACTTGCGCCTTGACGCGCGGGTCGAGGACAAAGTTTTTCCCCGTCACCTCGCCGACCGCCTCGATGACCTGGCGGATGTCGGCATCCTTGTAATTCGGGGTGATGGAGGCCTGCTGCGCAGCCGCGCCGGCCATCCATGCCAGCAGCAGTCCGCACAGGGCCAGCCGGTGCTTGATCCTCGGCATGAACACTCCGCTGCTCACTGGTTGGCTCCGCCCAGCGCGTCGATCTGTGAAAGGTTGATGGTCAACACCTCGGGCTGGCCATTGCGCTCGAGCGTTACCGAGACATCGGCGCTGTCGCTCAGCGAGCGGAACACCTCCATGCCCTGGGCGGGATTATTGAGCGCGATGCCGTTGATTTCCGTGACGAGGTCGCCAGGCCTGAGGCCGATCGCAGTGAACTTCTGCCGGTTGGGCCCGGGATAGACCCGGTAGCCGCGCAACTGCCCATTGGGCATGAAAGGTTGCGGGCGCACGACCTCCATGAAGGAGGCCGCCCCTGCAGTGACGTCGGGTGTGGGCGCCGGGGCCGCCACGGGCCGCAGCGAGGACAATGCCGCGCGGCCGCCGCCCGTCGTGCCGGAGTCGCGTGGCAGGCGCAGCACTTCGACCTGGGCGCCGCGGGCCAGGATCACGCGGTCCGCCTCGACGCTGCGCAGAACCGCGCCGCCGGGCAGGGTGGCACCCGGAAAATAGACTTTCTCGGTGCCGTTGCCGTCGGCGATGATGGCGTGCGAGTACTTGGTATCGCTGGCGGCAATGGCGCCGCGCAGCTTGAGGTCGAGGCTGGTGTCGGGGGCATTTGCGGCGGCGGCGGCGATGTCGGGTTCGGGTGCCGCACCGGCCTCACCGAAGAGGTGCGCCTCGATGATGCGCCGGTAATCGCGGCTGACCGCCGGTGTCGGGACCGCAACCGGGGCCGGTGGCTGCCATTCGCCTCGCAGGCCGGCCGGCCAGACCAGCCAGACGAGCCGCGCCAGCTGCCAGGCGACGAGCACGACGAAGACCAGCGACAGCAGCAAAGGCGCCTGGGTGCCGAGGCGCGCCAGTTGCGCCGGGCCAGGTGTCATCGACGTCGACCAGAGGTCCCTGATGTTCACTGGACTGGAAAAGCCTCGCACGGCGCGTGTTGACGCAACTTGGTTGATTGCCCGGCAAAGCCCCGGTCAGACAAGGACATTTAGCATAATAACCCCGGCGACGCACGGCACGAAAGCCGGTATGCCGCCCCTATCCTGCCCGCTTCGCCATTACAGACCGATGACCGGTGGCGTGCCGTGAACCCGCGCACAGCGCAACCCCGCGGGGTCGTGGCTGCCGCAGCGCATGAGCGCTGTGCCGGGCATCGGCCGGGTCCGCATCCGCCGTGCCCCCGGAAACGAATACCCTGCTATTCTCAACGCCAGTGTTTTGTGCCAGATTTTCCCGCGAGATGCCCGCCAACGGTGATGACAACGATGTGCGACGGCGCGAGGGCGATGACCATGGCGTGGCGGTCGACGTGTCGCCGCCCGAGGTCAAGAAGCCGCCTTTGTACAGCGTGGTCCTGCTCAATGACGACTACACCCCCATGGAGTTCGTGGTCGACGTGCTGCAGGGTTTTTTTTCCCTCGATCGTGTCACCGCGACGCGCGTGATGCTCGAGGTCCACACCCGCGGCAAGGGCGTGTGCGGTGTATTCCCGTACGAAATCGCCGAAACGAAGGTGGCCCAGGTAAGCGCCTACGCGCAGCAGCACCAGCACCCGCTGCTCTGTACGATGGAGGAGGCCTGACAGGACATGCTGAGCAGCGAACTTGAATTCTGCCTCAATGAGGCTTTCCAGCAGGCCAGGGCCGAGCGTCATGAATACATGACGGTCGAGCACCTCCTGCTCGCCGTCATGCGTATTCCCGACGTCGGCGAGGTGCTCAAGTCGTGCGGTGCCGACATCCCGCGGCTGCGTCGTGAGCTCGAGGAGTTCATCCAGGAGTCGACGCCGCGCCTGGCGCCGGGCAGCGAGCAGGATGTGCAGCCCACGCTGGGTTTCCAGCGCGTGCTGCAGCGGGCCGTGTTCCACGTCCAGTCGGGTGGCAAGAAGGAGGTGCGCGGCGAAAACGTTCTGGTGGCGATCTTCGGCGAGAAGCAGTCGCACGCGGTCTACCTGCTGGGACTCCAGGACATCGCCCGCCTCGATGTCGTCAACTGCATCTCCCACGGGATCTCGAGGGTGCGCCCCGGAGGTCCGGCCGGCCGCGGCCAGGCCGAGGGGGACGAGGGCGATGCCGAGGCCGGCGGCGGGGCCCTCGAGAGTTACGCCACCAACCTCAACCAGAAGGCCATCGACGGGCGCATCGATCCGCTGATCGGCCGTGACCGCGAGATCCAGCGCACCATCCAGGTGCTGTGCCGGCGGCGCAAGAACAACCCGCTGTACGTCGGCGAGGCCGGGGTCGGCAAGACGGCCATCGCCGAGGGTCTGGCCTGGATGATCGTCAACGGCCAGGTGCCCGAGGTGCTGGCGAAGAGCACCATCTACGCGCTCGACATGGGCTCGCTGCTTGCCGGGACGAAATACCGTGGCGATTTCGAGAAACGTTTCAAGGCGGTGATCGGCGAGCTGCGCAAGGACCCCGGTGCGATCCTCTTCATCGACGAGATCCATACCGTGGTCGGCGCCGGCGCTGCGTCGGGCGGCGTGCTCGACGCATCCAACCTCATCAAGCCGGTGCTTTCGGGCGGTGAACTGCGCTGCATCGGCTCGACCACCTACCGGGAATACCGCGGCATCTTCGAGCGCGACCACGCCCTGGCGCGACGCTTCCAGAAGATCGACATCACCGAGCCGAGCGTCCCCGAGACCATCGAGATCCTCAAGGGCCTGCGTTCGCGCTTCGAGGAACACCACGGCGTCACCTACACCGATGAGGCGCTCAAGGCAGCAGCCGAGCTGTCGGCGCGCCACATCGCCGAGCGGCAGCTCCCCGACAA
>CAYQIV010000020.1:0-20585 GCA_964417725.1 uncultured Chromatiaceae bacterium | reverse complement strand
CATCGACGAGGCCGGTGCCAGCCTGCGCCTCGAACCGGCCGTGGGCCGCGCCACAGTGGTCGACGTCCAGCGCATCGAGGAGGTCGTCGCCCGCATGGCACGCATCCCGCCGAAGAGCGTCTCGGCCTCCGACAGGGACCAGCTGCGCAACCTCGAGCGCGACCTCAGGCTGGTCATCTTCGGGCAGGATGCCGCCATCGGTGCGCTGGCCTCGGCCATCAAGATGGCGCGTTCGGGTCTGCGCGAGGCGGAGAAACCCGTCGGCGCCTTCCTCTTCGCCGGTCCGACCGGTGTCGGCAAGACCGAGGTCACCCGCCAGCTTGCCCACTGCCTCGGCATCGAACTGATCCGCTTCGACATGTCGGAATACATGGAACGCCACACGGTATCGCGGCTGATCGGTGCGCCGCCGGGCTATGTCGGCTTCGACCAGGGTGGCTTGCTGACCGAGGCCATCAGCAAGCACCCCCACGCAGTGTTGCTGCTCGATGAAATCGAGAAGGCCCATCCGGAGGTCTACAACCTGCTGCTCCAGGTCATGGACCACGGCACGCTGACCGACAACAATGGCCGCAAGGCGGATTTTCGCAACGTCATTCTCGTCATGACGACCAATGCCGGCGCCCAGGAGATGGAGCGCGCCTCGATCGGTTTCACCGAGCAGGACAACCGCTCGGACGGGATGCAGGTCATCAACCGGCTGTTCAGCCCCGAGTTCAGGAACCGCCTCGACAGCATCATCCAGTTCGCTCCGCTCGGTACCGAGGCGGTGCTGCGCGTCGTCGACAAGCTGGTCATGGAACTCGAGGGCCAGCTCGAGTCCAACGGCGTGACCATCGACCTTGATCCGGCAGCCCGGCAGTGGATCGCCGAGCGCGGCCACGACCCGAAGATGGGCGCGCGGCCAATGGCGCGTGTCATTCAGGAGCACATCAAGCGGCCGCTCGCCGAACACCTGCTGTTCGGTGACCTGAACCATGGCGGCCATGTGCGCATCATCGTCGGGGAGGATGGCCAGCTCGGGCTGGTGACCTCGGCGGCGACCCGCAGTCTCGAGCACATTTCCGATCCGGTCTGAAAGCGGCCGGGGAGAGGGTTTTGGCGCGGGGAGAGGGCCTCAGCGGGTGCGGAAGACGATGCGGCCCTTGCTGAGGTCGTAGGGCGTCAGTTCGACGGTGACCTTGTCACCGGTCAGGATGCGGATGTAATTCTTGCGCATCTTTCCCGAAATGTGCGCCGTCACGACATGACCGTTTTCCAGGGTGACCCTGAACGTGGTGTTGGGAAGGGTCTCGGTAACGACGCCTTCCATCTGGATCGCATCTTCTTTGGCCATGTCGGCTCCGGTCAAGCGGGCCGGGATTCTCACCGAACTGGCCTGCAACCGCAAGCACGGCACCATTCAGCCTGCCGGGTCCAGCGTGGAGAATGGCGTGCGCGGCAGCGCCCAGCCCGGCGAGGGCCCGCCGTCGCCGGCCAGTTCATCGAGCCGGGCGAGGAACGCGTCGCGTGGCATCAGCTCGCTGCCCAGCGAGGCCAGGTGGTCGTTTGCCACCTGACAATCGATGAGGCGGATGTCGTGCCGCGGGCAGAGACGGACAAGGGCGGCGAGTGCGGCCTTCGAGGCGTCGCGGCTGCGGCTGAACATCGACTCCCCGAAAAAGACGTGCCCGAGCACCACGCCATAGAGCCCACCCACGAGCTGCCCCTCTTGCCAGCATTCGACCGCATGGGCGTGGCCCGAGGCATGCAGCGCCAGGTAGGCGGCATGCATCTCCGGCGTGATCCACGTCTGGCCGCGGCCCCGCTTGCCGGCCGTCGCGCACTGCGTGATCACGCCGGCGAAATCCGCATCGACGCTGATGGAAAACGTCTCCCGGCGCAGTGTTTTCCGCAGGCTGCGCGACAGGTGCAGCGCCCCCGGCAGGAGCACGCAGCGTGGGTCCGGTGACCACCACAGGATCGGCTGGCCGGCCTGGTACCACGGGAAGATGCCGCGCCGATAGGCGGCGAGCAGGCGCGCGGGCGAGAGGTCGCCGCCGGCGGCGAGCAGCCCATCGGGTTCGCGCAGCGCCGTCCGTGGGTCGGGGAAACCGGCCGGGGGATCATCGGGACGCAGGAATGTCAGGCGCAGCATGGCTTCAGTGGGGGTCGCCGCGATAGGGGACGTGTGCGCCGATCGCGTCCATGTAGCGTTCGACGTGATCGCGCTCGCGGTCCAGCCAGCGATCGATGGCCGAGGCGAAGCGTGCATCCGACAGCCAATGTGCCGACCACGTGGGCTGCGGCACGAAACCCCGGCTGATCTTGTGCTCGCCCTGGGTGCCCGGCTCGAAGCGGCTCAGCCCGTGGGTCAGGCAGTATTCGATGCCCTGGTGGTAACAGGTTTCGAAGTGCAGGCTGTGCCAGTCGCCGCTGCTGCCCCAGTAACGGCCATAGAGCGTCGTCGCGCTGCGGAAGAACAGTGCGCAGGCCACCGGTGCGCCGCCGTGCAGGGCCACCACGGCGAGCAGTGCCCCGGGCAGGGTGCGGCTGATCTCCTTGAAGAAGGCGCCGTTGAGGTAGGGCGGCCGGCCGCGCAGCCAGAAGGTCCGTGCGTAGAGCGGCAGCAGGGCCTGCCAGAGGTCGTCGTCGATCTCGTCGCCGGCGTAGTGACGGAAGGTGATGCCGGCTTCCTGCACGCGGCGCCGCTCGCGGCGCACCTTCTTGCGCTTGCTGGCAGTGAAATCGCCGAGAAAGTCCTCGAAATTCACCCAACCGCGCTGGTGCCAGTGGAACTGGCAATCCTTGCGCAGCAACAGCCCCTGGGTGTCCAGCCACGTCGCCTCCTCGTCATCCGGGAACAGCACGTGGAACGACGACAGCCCGTTGTCGATGGCCAGTGCGCGGGCCGCATCGAGCAGCGTGCGACGCGCCTCGTCGCGGCGTGTCGCAGCATGCAGCAGGCGCGTGCCGCCGGCCGGCGTGAAAGGCACGGCGCAGACGAGCTTCGGGTAATAGGCCAGGCCCGCCTGCCGGTAGGCATCCGCCCATGCCCAGTCGAAGACGAATTCACCGCTGGCGTCGTGCTTGAGGTAAAGCGGCATCGCGCCGACCAGCCGGTGCCGTGCGTCGTGCAGCAGCAGGTGATGGGGCCGCCAGCCGGTGGTGTCGCCGACGCAGCCGCTGTGCTCAAGGGCGGCGAGGAATTCATGACGCAGGAAGGGGCAATCGGTGCCGTGGAGGGCATTCCAGGCCGCCGCGGGCACCTGGTCCAGGTCACGGCACAGCGAGACCTGGGGGCTCATGCCGTTCCTGCTGACAGTGGCTCAGTGCCCGCCGGCGAGCCAGCGCTCGGCATCGAGCGCAGCCATGCAGCCGGCGCCGGCCGAGGTGATGGCCTGGCGGTAGACGCTGTCGGCGACGTCGCCGGCGGCGAAGACGCCCGGCACGCTGGTCGCCGTGGCGCCGAGGCCGAGGGCTGGTTGCAGGACGATGTAGCCATTGTCGCGCTCGATCTGTCCGTCGAAGAGGCCGGTGTTGGGGTCATGGCCGATGGCGATGAAAACCCCGTCGACCTCGAGGGACGGGCCGTCACCGCCGCCGGCTGCCTGAAGCCGGATGCCGGTCACGCCACTGTCATCGCCGATGACTTCGTCGACCACGTGGTTCCAGATGACCGTCACGTTGCCGCCAGGGCCGGTGCGGGCCATCAGACGGTCCTGGAGCATCTTCTCGGCGCGGAGGCTGTTGCGGCGGTGAACGAGGGTGACGTGCGCGGCGAGATTCGACAGGTAGAGCGCTTCCTCGACCGCGGTATTGCCGCCACCGATGACGGCAACCCGCTTGCGCCGGTAGAAGAACCCGTCGCAGGTGGCGCAGGCCGATACGCCACGCCCCCGGAATGCGGTCTCGGAGGGCAGGCCCAGGTAACGTGCCGAAGCGCCGGTGGCGATGATCAGCGCGTCGCAGCTGTAGCGTCCGGTGCCGCCGGCAAGGACGAAGGGCCGGGTACCGAGCGTGGCGGATTCGATGTGGTCGCCGATGACCTCGACACCGAGGCGCGTAACGTGCGCACGCAGGTGTTCCATCAGTTCGGGGCCCTGCAGGCCCTCATGGCCGCCCGGCCAGTTGTCGACCTCGGTGGTGGTCATCAGCTGGCCGCCGGGGGCCATGCCGGCGACGAGCAGCGGCGCAAGGTTGGCGCGTGCGGCGTAGATCGCGGCGGTATAGCCGGCCGGGCCGGAACCGAGGATGAGCAGCCGGGCGTGTCGTGTTGCGGTCATCGGGTGATCCATGTGTCGGGTGGCCCGCGACAACACCTGCACCGGGTGCGGCGGGCCTCGTTGCGGCGGTGCACAGGGCCCGGCGGGGTCGCTAGTGTAGGGCATGGCGCCGCGCCTGCCCACGGTCTGCGCGGGTTGCGCGCGGGCCGGCGCCTGCTGCTATCATCGGGCTGCTCAACCGCTGCCCCGCTGGGCATTTAATCTTTTCTGTTGGCGCGTTACCTCAAGTGTCGAAAGCGATCGGAGCCCAATCCCGGAGCCTGCCCGCACCGGTCACGCACGCCATCCGTGAGGCCCTGCTGTGGGTGCTGGGTGCGCTGGCCATCATCATGCTGCTCGCGCTGTCGACCTACACCGCGCGCGACCCCGGCTTCAGCCACACCGGCGACGGGGGCCCGGTGCGCAACCAGATCGGTGCCGCCGGCGCCTGGTTCGCCGATGTCTGCTACAGCCTGTTCGGCATGCCGGCCTTCCTTTTTCCGGCCATGGTCATCGTTGCGGCATGGACCCTCTACGCGGCCCGGCGCACCCCGGAGCCACTCGACCAGCGCGTGCTCCTGGTCCGTTTCGGCGGGTTCGTCCTCACCCTTCTGGCGAGCTGCGGGCTGGCGACGCTGCATTTCGCCGCCGGCAACCTGCCGCAGAGTGCCGGCGGTGCGCTGGGCGAACTCGTCGGGCTCGGTTTTTCCCGGCGCATGGGCGCCACCGGGGCGACGCTGCTGCTGCTCTCGGTATGGCTTGCGGCGGTATCGCTTTTCACCGGGTTGTCGTGGCTGGCACTGATGGATGCCATCGGCCACCGTGTCGTCGAGCTCTCCCTGAGGGCGCGCCAGGTGCTGATCGAGCGGCGCGCCAGCGCCGCGGCACGTCAGGTCCAGGAAGAACGCCAGCAGGCGGTGCGCCAGGAACGACGCAAGATCGAGAAAAAGATCCCGCCGCGCATCGAACCGGTGCTGACCCCGCCCGAGCCCGGGCTGCGCGCCGAGAAGGAGCGTCAGGCGCCGCTGTTTCCGGCCGCGGCCACGCCCGGTGAACTGCCGCCCTTGTCGCTCCTCGACGACCCGCCCGAACAGTCGGCGGGTTATTCCAAGGAATCTCTCGAAGCGATGTCGCGGCTCGTCGAACTCAAGTTGCGTGACTTCGGTGTCGAGGTCGAGGTGGTTGCCGTGCAGCCCGGTCCGGTGGTCACGCGCTTCGAACTTGCGCCGGCGCCCGGCGTCAAGGTCAGCCAGATCAGCAACCTCGCCAAGGACCTGGCCCGCTCGCTGTCGGCCATCAGTGTGCGTGTCGTCGAGGTCATCCCCGGCAAGCCGACGGTCGGTCTCGAAATCCCCAACGAGAACCGCGAACTGGTCACGCTCGGCGAGATCCTGCGCTCGCGCACCTATGACGAGATGGGGTCGCCGCTGACGCTGGCGCTGGGCAAGGACATCGGCGGCAAGGCGGTGGTTGCCGACCTGCAACGCATGCCCCATTTGATGATCGCCGGCACCACCGGCTCGGGCAAATCGGTCGGCGTCAACGCCATGGTGTTGAGCCTGCTCTACAAGGCGCGGCCCGAAGACGTACGCCTGATCATGATCGACCCGAAGATGCTCGAACTGTCGGTCTACGAGGGCATACCGCACCTGCTGGCCCCGGTCGTCACCGACATGCGCGAGGCGGCCAATGCGTTGCGCTGGTGTGTCGCCGAGATGGAGCGCCGCTACCGGTTGATGGCGGCCCTCGGCGTGCGCAACATCGGTGGCTACAACCGCAAGATCCGCCAGGCGGAGGAGAAGGGCGAGGCGATCCCCGATCCGCTGGCCAATACCGAGTACGGCCCGCAGACGGGCGGCGAGCCGGCGCCGCCGCTGACCACGCTGCCGTTCGTCGTCGTCATCATCGACGAGCTGGCCGACATGATGATGATCGTCGGCAAGAAGGTCGAGGAGCTCATCACGCGGCTGGCGCAGAAGGCGCGTGCTTCGGGTATCCACATGATCATCGCCACGCAACGACCGTCGGTCGATGTCATCACCGGCCTCATCAAGGCGAACATCCCGACGCGCATCGCCTTCCAGGTTTCGGCCAAGGTCGATTCGCGCACCATCCTTGACCAGAGCGGTGCCGAGAACCTGCTCGGCCACGGCGACATGCTGTTCCTGCCGCCGGGGACAGCCACGCCGCTGCGAGTCCACGGTGCCTTCGTTTCCGATCAGGAAGTGCACCGCGTCGTCGGCCGGCTGCGCGGCAGTGGCACCCCGCAGTACATCGACGAGATCACCACGGGGCCGTCCATGCCGGTGCCGGGCCTCTCCGGCGAGGCACCTGCCGGCGGCGGCAATGGCGAAGAAGACGGTGAGGGCGATGCGCTTTACGACGAGGCGGTGAAGGTCGTCGTCGAGACACGGCGCGCCTCGGTGTCTGGCGTCCAGCGGCGTCTCAAGATCGGCTACAACCGTGCCGCACGCCTTGTCGAAACGATGGAACGCGCGGGGCTTGTCGGCCCCTTGCAGTCCAACGGGTTCCGCGAAGTGCTGGTGCCGCCGCCGGCCGATGCTGACTGACCGCCGCATCCCGCGTCGCCGGCTGCTGTGTCTGGCCCTGCTCGGTATCTGCGCCGGGCTGCCGGTGCGGGCCGCGGAGGATCCGGGGCTGGTGCGCCTGCGCGGCTTTCTTGCCGAGGTCCGGACGCTGCGCGCGACCTTTACCCAGGAGGTCACCGACTCTGATGGCGAGCTCGTCGAGCGCGCCACGGGGCACGTCGTGATGCAGCGTCCTGGCCGTTTCCGCTGGGACTACCAGGTGCCTTTCGAGCGCGTCATCGTCGCCGATGGCGAACGCCTGTCGCTTTACGAGGCGGATCTCGCCCAGGTCACCGTGCGGCGCCTCGCCGACGGTCTCGGTGACACGCCCGCGGCGCTGCTTACCGGTCGTCGCGACGTCCTCGAGCGCTTTGACGTGCGCCGTTCCTGGCGTGAGGATGGCCTGCAGTGGGTGGCGCTGGTGCCGAAGGCCGGCGATGCCGATTTTGCCGGCGTGGTGCTCGGCTTCGAGGGGTCGCTGCTGCGCGTGCTGCGCCTCGATGACCGGTTTGGCCAGCGGACGAAGCTGGTGCTCGACGAGGTGGTGACCAACATCGCCATCGCGCCCGGGACCTTCACCCTCGAGGTGCCCGACGATGTCGATGTCATCGACGACACCGCGTTGTAGGCCCATGCCATCGCTTCAGCATGGTCGCTGGTGGTGGGGCGCGGGCTTCGGCATGCTGGCTGCGGTGATCGGCGTGGCGTTGTTGCCCGCACCGCTGGTCGAGCCCGTGACCTATAACGACAAGGTTGCCCATGCGGCGGCCTTCGCCTTTTTCATGGTCTGGTTCAGTGCACTGGTCGAACCCCGCCGCCTGGTCTGGCTGGCCTTCGGCCTGCTGTGCTATGGCGGGCTCATCGAGGGTCTCCAGGCACTGACCGTGACGCGCAAGGCCGACGTGCTCGATCTCGTCGCCGATGCCGCCGGGCTGGCAATCGGCTGGTTTGCGGCGCTTGCCGGTGCACGCCACTGGTGTCACCGTCTCGAAACATGGCTCGGCGCAAGCACACGCTGACGCCGGTCGCACCGGCCGGCGCCTTCAGGCCACTCGCCGAGCGCATGCGGCCGCGCACGCTGGCCGATGTCGCCGGCCAGGGGCATCTGCTCGGTCCCGGTCGGCCGCTTACCGCGCTGGTCACCGCGCAGGCCCTGCACTCGGCGATCCTGTGGGGGCCACCCGGGAGCGGCAAAACCACGCTGGCGCGACTCGTCGCCACGGCAGCCGGGGCGCGTTTCATCGCACTCTCCGCGGTCATGGCCGGGGTGGCGGACGTGCGTGCCGCCGTCGAGGCGGCGCATGCCGTGCCGGCACAGCCGACGGTACTGTTCCTCGACGAGGTGCACCGATTCAACAAGGCGCAGCAGGACGCCTTCCTGCCCTACGTCGAGGATGGCACGCTGGTATTCATCGGTGCCACCACCGAGAATCCGTCCTTCGCCCTCAACAACGCGCTGCTGTCGCGGGCCCGTGTCTACGTGTTGAAAGCGCTCGATACGACGGCGATCCTGAGCCGTCTGCGGGCCGCACTCGCCGATGTCGATCGCGGTCTCGGTGCGCTGGCGCTCGCCGTCGACGACGAGGGCCTGCAGCGCCTGGCCGAAGCAGCCGACGGCGACTGTCGCCGCGCGCTGAATCTGCTCGAGCTTGCGGCCTCTCTCGCCACGCCCGGAGAAGGGGGCGTGGCGACGCTGGCGCCGGAGGTCATCGACGGGGTCCTCGCCGGCGGCTACCGGCGTTTCGACCGCGGCGGTGACCTCCATTACGACCAGATCTCGGCGCTGCACAAGGCGGTGCGTGGCAGTGATCCGGATGCTGCCCTGTATTGGCTGGCGCGTCTTTTCGACGGCGGCTGCGACCCGCGCTACATCGCGCGGCGCGTGCTGCGCATGGCCAGCGAGGACATCGGCAATGCCGATCCGCGCGGCCTGGCCCTGACCCTCCAGGCCAGCGAGACCTACGAACGCCTCGGTAGTCCGGAAGGGGAACTGGCCATCGCCCAGGCGGTGGTGTTCCTGGCCTGCGCCGCCAAGAGCGATGCCGTCTACACCGCGTTCAAGGCGGCGATGGAAGATGCCCGCACGCAGGGTACGCGCGAGGTGCCGCTGGCGTTGCGCAATGCGCCGACGCGGCTGATGCGCGAACTCGGCCACGGACGCGGCTATCGCCATGCGCACGACGAGCCCGACGGCTTTGCTGCCGGCGCAAGCTATTTCCCCGACGACATGCCCGAGCGCCGGTACTATCACCCTGTCGACCGTGGCCTCGAGATCCAGATTGCCGCCAAGCTTGCCAGCCTCCGTGCGCGCCACCGTGCCGCGCGCGACGGCCAGGATCCGCCCGCGGCGGCGACACCCGACGGTGCGCCGGACCCGGCCCGCGGCAGGGGCTGACGACCCTGAGTGGCGGTGTAAACTCCCCGCCCTGACCCTCTGACTGCGGATTGTCCCCATGCTCGACCCGCGACTGCTGCGCACCGATCTCGACACCGTGCGGCGCAACCTCGCCCGCCGTGGCTTCGTCTTCGATACCGACCTCTGGCAGCAACACGAGGACAGGCGCAAGGCGCTGCAGGTCGAGGTCGAGCGCCTGCGCAACGCACGCAACCTGCACTCGAAGGAGATCGGCCGGGCCAAGGCCGGCGGTGGTGATGTCAGCGGGCTGATGGCCGAGACCCAGGCCCTGGGAGAAGCGCTGGCCGCAGCCGAGGTGGCGCTGGCCGGCGTGCAGGACGAACTCGATGCCATCCAGCTGGGCCTGCCCAATCTCCTCGATGAAGCGGTGCCGGAAGGCGGTGACGAGTCGGCCAACGTCGAGTTGCGGCGTTGGGGTGCGCCGCGTCGGTTTGACTTCACACCGCGTGATCACGTCGAGCTTGGCGGCGTGTTGCTCGATCAGGAAACCGCCGGGCAGATCTCGGGTGCGCGCTTCAGTGTGTTGCGCGGGCCGTTGGCACGCCTGCACCGGGCGCTCATCCAGTTCATGCTCGACACGCACGTTGCACAGCATGACTATACCGAGGTTTACGTGCCCTACCTCGTCAACCGCAGCACCCTCGAAGGCACCGGTCAGTTGCCGAAATTTGCCGCCGACCTGTTCGCGGTGGCCGGCGAGCGCGAGCTGTTCCTCATTCCCACCGCCGAAGTGCCTGTCACCAACCTGGTGCGCGGGCGTATTCTCGCTGCCGATGCGTTACCGCTGCGCTATGTGGCGCACACGCCCTGTTTCCGTTCCGAGGCCGGCTCGCATGGGCGCGACACGCGCGGCATGATCCGCCAGCACCAGTTCGAGAAGGTTGAACTGGTACACATCGTGCGGCCCGAGGAGGGTGCGGCAGCCCTGGAAGTGCTGACCGCCCACGCAGAGGCGGTGCTGCGACTGCTGGAACTGCCGTACCGCGTCGTCGCCCTGTGCGCCGGCGACACCGGCTTTGGTGCCGCGCGCACCTTTGACATCGAAGTCTGGTTGCCGGGCCAGCAGGCTTACCGCGAGATTTCCTCGTGCAGCCACTGCGGCGACTTCCAGGCCCGGCGCATGAGTGCGCGCTGGCGCAACCCGCAAACCGGCAAGCCCGAACTGGTGCACACACTGAACGGCTCGGGCGTGGCCGCGGGCCGCGCGCTGATCGCGGTGCTCGAGAACCACCAGCGGGCCGATGGCAGCATTGACGTGCCGGCAGTGCTGCATCCGTGGATGGGTGGCATGACGCATATTCCGCCTGCGCCGCGCGGATGATCCGGGGGCGGCGGTGGTCGGCGTCTTTTGCCGTGGTGGCGCTCGTCGCCTGGCTGCTGACGGTGGTGCCACTGGTCGTTCTGGTCCGCGGGCCGTCTGCGGCATCACCGGGCGGTCCGCCCGCTGGTCGCCCTGCCTATCCGCCGGCACCCCGCCAGCCCGTCATCGACGACTACCACGGCAGCCGTGTCAGCGACCCGTACCGCTGGCTGGAATCGCTCGATGCCCCGCAGACGTTGCAGTGGATGACGGCGCAGGACGCGCTCAGCACACGCTGGCTTGGTGCGCTGCCCACGCGCCGCGATTTTGCCGCACGGTTGCGTCGACTCCACGACCACGAACGCATCGGTGTGCCGCAGGTGGAGCGCGGTATCTGGGCGTGGCGCTACAACCCCGGGCAGGCCGAGCAGGATGCCATCCACGCCGGCCGTGATCCGGCAGGGCCCGGCACGGCGGTCATCGACCCGCGCCACTTCGATGCCGACGGCACCCATTCGGTGGCCGATTTCCAACTCAGCCGCGATGGACGGCTCATCGCCTACGCGCGCTCCGACGGCGGCAGCGACTGGAATACCTGGCGCGTGCGCCGTGTCGCCGACGGCCACGAACTCGACGATGTCATCGCGGGCACCAAGTTCACGCGCATCAGCTGGTCGGCCGACGGCCAGGGGTTCTACTACAGCGCGTATCCGCAGCACGCCGATGGCAGCCACGATGACACCCGCCCGGTACGCCTGTACCACCACCGCCTCGGTGCCCCGCAGGTCGAAGACCGCGAGGTCTATGCCGTCACCGACCACCCGACGCGGGAACCCTATGCCGAACTGACGCGCGACGGGCGCTGGCTCGTCATCACGCTCAGCGACGGCTTCGAGGCCAATGCGGTGCACGTCATGCCAGTCGATCGCAGAGGCGGCGAGGGCGCCGTGCTGCGCGTTTTCGACGACTGGGATGCGCGTTACGAATTTCTCGGCAGCCGCCGCGGCATGCTCTACTTCCTCACCACCCGCGAGGCACCGCGCGGACGCATCGTCGCCGTCGACCCGCGCCGGCCGAAGTCGTTGCGCACGGTGGTGCCGCAGAGTGGGCTGGTCATCAATGCGGCGGTGATGGCCGGCACGCGTTTCGTCGTCAGTCATGTGCGCGATGCCGCCAGTGAACTCTATGTGTACGGGCAGTTCGGTGAGATCGGCTTCGAGGTCGGGCTGCCCGGCAAGGGCACCGTCGGCGGGCTGGCCCGCGGTGCTGTCGACCACGAGGTGCTCTTCACCTGGACCGATTTCACCACGCCGCGCACCGTCTACCGGCTGGATGTGCGCAATAACGCGCTGGCGCCGCTGCGCGAACCTCGCCACGGCGTCGACCGTGCCCGCTACATGACCGAGCAGGTTTTCTATGCCAGCGCCGATGGCACGCGGGTGCCGATGTACATCGTGCGCCGTCGCGATGTCGTACTGAACGGTCGCCGGCCCACAGTGCTCTACGGCTACGGCGGCTTCAACGTCTCGCTGCTGCCGTCGTGGTCGGCCGGGCGCATGGCGTGGATCGAGGCCGGCGGCATCTATGCGCAGGCCAACCTGCGCGGGGGCGGCGAATACGGTGAGGCCTGGCACCAGGCCGGCACGCGCGGCAACAAGCAGAACGTCTACGACGATTTCATCGCCGCCGCCGAGTGGCTGCACACCAATGGCTACAGCAACCGTCGGCGCCTCGCCGTGTGGGGCGGCAGCAATGGCGGCCTGCTGGTCGGTGCGGTGATCAACCAGCGCCCTGAGCTGTTCGCTGCTGCGGTACCTGCCGTCGGCGTCATGGACCTGCTGCGCTATCACACCGCGAGTCTCAATGCGCGCAAGTGGGCCAGCGACTACGGCCTCAGCGAGAATCCGGAGGAGTTCCCGGCGCTGCGTGCCGGGTCGCCCTATCACAACCTGCGCGACGGTCTGTGTTATCCGGCAACGCTGGTGCTTGCCGATGCGCAGGACGATCGCGTCGTGCCCTGGCACAGCTACAAATATGCCGCGGCGCTTCAACATGCACAGGGCTGCGATCGCCCGGTGCTGATCCGCATCGAGACGCGCAGCGGCCATGGCGCCGGCGCCTCGCTCTCCAAGGTCGTCAGCGAACACGCCGACCAGTGGGCCTTCCTCGCTCACGTCCTGCGCCTCGAGCCGCTGCCGGCCGGGGCGCCGCCCTGAGAGGGCCGCGCCGCACGTCTTTCCCCGTCCGCTGGCCGGGTCGCCCGTCGGGTGGGGCGCTGGCCGGGTTTTGCTTGCCGTGCGCTTGAACGTGGGCGGGGGCTGGCCGACAATCCTCCCGCCTGTACGGCACCGGCCACACGCGGGGAAGGGTGGCAGAGTGGTTGAATGCACTGGTCTTGAAAACCAGCGGGGCTGAAAGGCCCTCGTGGGTTCGAATCCCACCCCTTCCGCCACTGCGCTGGTTGACCCGTCGGGCCTCCGTTATCATGGCTGCCGTTCTGCCCACGCACAGCTGAGGTCGCCATGAGTCGATATTCCGCGGTTTTTCCCGTTTCCCTGCTGGTTGCCAGCCTGGCGCTCGGTGCCTGCAACGCCGTGTCGATGCCTGGCAGCGACTATTACCGGGTGACGGATCCCGCGACCGGCCGTGTCTGGTACACCCGGCACCTGCACCGGGAAGCTGGCGGGGTGGTGGAGTTCCGCGAGGCCGGTACCGGTGTGCGCGTCAGCCTGCGCGAGGCGCAGGTCGACGAAGTCAGCCGCGAGGACTTCATCAGCCGTGATGGCGCCTGAGCCAGCCCTGCCGGCCATGAGGCCTGCCCCGGCGCCGTGAACGACCCGCGTTTCCGCCATGGTCCTTTCATGCGCCGGCCGGTGACACCTGCCGGACGGCTCATCGCGGTGCTTGCCGGGCTGGTGCTTCTTGCGCTCGCCGCGCTGGCCGGGGTGGTGGCGCTGCTGGTGCTGGTCGGCCTGGGTCTGGTGGTGTTCGTGGTGCGCCAGCTGCAGGCGGCGTTCGGCCGCCGTCCGTCGCAGTCCCCTCCACCGGCGGAGGGCGAGATCATCGACGCCGATTACCGCGTCGTCGACAGCCGCGGCAAGGATGCCGATTCCGATGGCCGGCACTGACCCACGCCACCGGCGGCGTCGCCAGCGTGCTGCCGCCGTGGCCGGCTTCATGTTGCTGACGCTGATGATGGCCTGGTTCTTCGAGTCGCAGGCCACCACCACTGTGATCTTCGTCCGCTATGCCGAGCCGCAGCGGGGCGCCGGCGATGACCCAGGCCTCAGCCAGGCCGGCTGGTTGCGTGCACAGGAACTGGCACGGGTGCTGGGCGATGTCGATGTCGTTGCCGGTGTCGATGCCATCTTCACCACCCCGGCACGGCGCGCCCGTGAAACGGCCCAACCGCTTGCCGAGGCCCTGGACCTGCCCATCCAGACGCGCGAGGCCGACGAGGTGAAGAAACTCATCCGCCGCATTCTGCGCAAGTACAAGGGCAAGATCGTCCTCGTCGTTACCGAGCCTGACCCATTGCCGCTGCTGATCCGTGAACTTCACGGCAGCAAGAAACTGCGTCCGCTGACCGATGACGACCACGACGACATCTTCATCGTCAGCATTCCGTGGTTCGGCAAGGTCAAGACCCTGCACCTGCATTACGGCGCACGCCCGGCGCCGCCACTCGACGACACGGTCGGCCCGCTGCCCGTCCTGCCCGGCGCCTGAGGCCCGACGCGTCGCTCAGAGGCGCGCGATCACCGCCTGGCCGAATTCGCGCGTGCCCAGCGTGCCACCGAGGTCGCGCGTCTTGCAGCCTTCGGCCAGCGCACGGTCGTAGGCCGCGCGGATGCGCTCGGCCACCATGCGGCAGTTTGCATCCTGGCGCGTGTCGGCCACGTGGTTGAGCATCATCACAGCCGACATCAGCAGCGCCAGCGGGTTGGCCTTGTCCTGGCCGGCGATGTCCGGCGCCGAGCCGTGCACGGCCTCGAAGATCGCCCCGTCATCGCCGATATTGGCGCCCGGCACCACGCCCAGCCCGCCGACCAGGCCGGCGCACAGGTCACTGACCACGTCGCCGTAGAGGTTTTCCATCAGCAGCACGTGGAACTGTGTCGGGTCCTGCACCAGGCGCATGCAGCCGGCATCGATGATCGCCGTCTCGTAATCGACCTGCGGGTATTCCTTTTCGTGGACATCGCGTGAACTGCGCAGGAACATGCCATCTGTGAGTTTCATGATGTTCGCCTTGTGGAACACCGTCACCTTGGGGCGCTGGCGTTGCACGGCGTAGCGGAACGCCCAGCGCGCAATGCGGTCGCAGCCGTTCTGCGTCGCCACCTTCATGCTCATCACCACGCCCGGCGTGACCTCGTTCTCGACACCGGCGTAGAGGCCTTCGGTGTTCTCGCGGACGATGACGAGGTCGACGTCGCTGTAGCGGCTCGCAACCCCCGACAGGCTGCGTACCGGGCGCACGGCGGCGTAGAGGTCGAAAGCCTTGCGCAGCTGCACGTTCACCGAGCGGAAGCCCTCGCCGACCGGTGTGGTGCACGGCCCTTTGAGGGCCAGCTTGTGGGTCGCGATCGCGTCCAGCGTGCTTTTCGGCAGGACCTCGCCCTCGCGCTCCAGCGCGACGACGCCGGCCTGGCGCTCGATCCAGTCGATGCGGGCGCCGGCAGCGTCGAGGATGGCGCGCACGGCGGCAGTGATTTCGGGGCCGATCCCGTCGCCCGGGATCAAGACGGCAGTGTGCTTCAAGGGCGTATCCCCGTCGGATGGATGGAACGAATGGGCCGCGCAGTATAAGCCACCGCGCACGGGGCGCCCTGACCCGTGTCAGGCTCTCGCCATGGGGTAGAATGCACGCGGCACTCTCCATGTGCCGTGTGATGCCCCGGTAGCTCAGGGGATAGAGCGTCCGCCTCCTAAGCGGAAGGTCCCACGTTCGAATCGTGGTCGGGGCAGACACGGGCCCGGGCAGGGAAGCCCGCGCCCCTGCCGGCTTCACATGTCGGCTGCCGGTCTCGCAGGCGTATAGTGGCCCCATCACCCGCCACCAGGATGCACGATGGTCCGGCGTGACTTGCAATCTGGCGCATTGCCGGCACCGGCTGCGTCGCGTGGTGAAGCGTTTCGTCCCCACTTCATCATCGATGCGCGGCTGCGGGTCAAGGCGTGGCCGGGGGTGGCGGCCCAGGGCCTGGGGATGACGCCGGACACGGTGATCGGCCGGCCGTGCTGGACGGTGATGGCGGCGGCGGGGACAGCGGCGGATTGCACGAGCTGCCCGCTCCGTTCGGCGGGGCGCACGGAACCGGCGTCATCGCGGCACTGTGCGCGCTTGCCGGTCAATGCCCGTGCGGCGGGCTGGATTGCCTGGATGCCGCTGGGGGCGCATGTCACTGGCCCGCCGGGCAGCGCCCTCAACGAGGGGCTGGTCCTCGCCGGCGTGCTCGGGCCGTGGCTGGCGCGGTCAGCGCCCCAGTTGCTCGATGCGCTGCGCCAGGCCTGCGGGGCGGATGACTGCGAGCTGTTCGTGCGGCATGACGACGGTGCGCTGGTGTCGCTGGTCGATTGCGTGGGTGTCGACCGCGAGGCGTTCTTCGAGATCACCGAGATGCCGCTCGGCGTGGGCTACCCGGGCATCGTCGTGCAGACGCGCCGGCCGCTCTTCACGCACCGCTTTTCCGGCGACGGCCGTTTCCGGCGCGAGGCGGTCAAGCGACGCGGGATCCAGTCGTTCATCGGCGTGCCGCTGCCGGGGGCGGACGGTGGCGCGCGCGGCTACCTCGGCATGGCCTGGCGGGACCCACAGATACCCCGGGCCTGGGCGCAGCGCGTGCTGGCCATGGTCACACCGCTGGTGGCGGCGGCAGTCACGCCGCACAAGGCATCGACGGCAACGGTGCCGGTGACTGCACGGCTGGCGCTCCGCTGTCTCGGCGGCTTCGAGATCCGGCGGGGTGGCGAGCGGTTGACGACGGCGGCATTCGCGCGGCGCAAATCGGTGGAACTGCTGCAGCACCTGCTGCTGGCACGGGGTGCGCCGGTGGCGCGCGACGTGCTGGTCGAGCGGCTCTGGCCCGAGGTCGACCCACTGGCCGGCGCCAACCGGCTGCATGGCGTCGTCAAGACGTTGCGCGATGCCATCGAGCGCCACGCCGCGGGCCGGCACGGCTTTCGGGTCGTGCAGCGTGACCGCGCCTATGCAATCGAGTGTGGCGAGGGCGTGGAGGTCGACCTGTACCGATTCCTCGACCAGATCGACTCGGCACGACGCAGCCGACGCCGGCAGGACACCGCGCAGGCGATGGCCGCACTCGGCGAGGCCATCAGTGGCTATGGCGGGGCCTTGTTCGGTGCCGTTACCGAGCCGGACGCTTTCGAGATGGAGCGCACGCGGCTGCGCCACCTCTATCTGGATGCGGTGCGTGAGCGCGCCGGCCTCCTCATCGCGCGCGGCCAGCGTGCCGAGGCGATCGCCACGCTGCGCGCGGCCCTGTGCCACGAACCCACCGCCATCGATCTGCATGAAACCCTCATCCGCCAGCTCATCGAGCTGCACCGTTTCGGCGAGGCGCGCGAGCAGTTTCGTTGCTGCAGCGAGGTGTTATGGCGTGAGCTCAGCATGGCGCCGCCACGCGGTCTGCTGGCGTTGTGCGCGCTGCTTCAGTGAGGGCGGTGGCGGCCCGGCGCGAACACGGCCAGTGACAGCACCAGCGCCAGCGCCGCCGGCAGCAACAGCACCAGCAGGCCGGCAGCGGGGCGCAGGGTGCCGTCGAGTGGGTCGAAGCGGAAACAGCGCACCGGGCCGGAATCGCCCAGGCGGTAATAGGGGATGTGCCGGCCGCGCAGCTCCCAGAGCAGCTCATGGAGGGGTGCGGTGTCCAGAGGGCTGCCGAGCAGCGTGCGCACCACGCGCCCGTCGGCGACGGCGACCAACAGGGCATCGTGGTCATATTGCCCGCGCACGGCATCCGCCTGATAGGCGAATTCGAGCGCGTCGACCAGGCGTTCGAGCTGGCCCGGCGCTGCGCGCGCGAAGTGCCAGTGCGGGTCGTCATCGAGGCCGAGTGCGGCGGCCTGGGCCTCGAGGTCGGGCAGGCCGTCGGCCTCGTCGAAGCTGATCGCCAGCACGCGGTAGTCACTGCCCAGTCCGCCGACCTCGCGGCTGGCGGTGCGGACTCGTTCGAGAAACGGCGTGCAGATGCCGCTGCAGCGGCGGTAGAAGAAGGTCACGAGCAACGTCTGCCCGGACCACAGGCTGGCCAGCGGGGTGCGGCGGCCATCGGCGAGGGTCAGCTCGATGTCCGGCACGTCGCGGCCGATCAGCCTCGCCGGTGGTGGCGTGCGCAAGGTGTCACGGCCGGCCGCTGCAGCGATGCCGTGGCCCGCGAGGGCGAGCAGCGCCACGAGCAGGGCGATAACTTCAGTCCGGCGCACCACGCCACGCCCGTGCCCAGCGCGGCCCGGCCTCGCCGAGGAAGAGCAGGAAGCCCGCCAGGTAGATTGCGGCGAACCCCATGCCGATGAGGGCGTAGGTGGCCCCGTGGGCGAGTTCAGGCGGGTAGGATGCGAAGCGCCGCGGCACCGAGTGTGCGCCGGCGGTGTAGAACATCATCAGGAACCCGTACGCGCCGATCATCAGCAGCAAGGCCACGCCGCGCTGGCGCGCCGCGTGTTCAGGCCGCGGCGCGGCGGCCTGGCAGGCGTGATAGAAGTAGCCCACCACCAGAAAGACGAGACCGGCGACCAGGTAGGTGTGGAAATGTGCCGGCACCCACAGCGTGTTGTGCAACCTGAAGTTGACGACCACCGTCGAGTCGATCAGCGCGCCGAGGCCACCGCTCGCCCAGCCGACGAGTCCGAGGACGAAGAGCATCGAGGTCAGGTTCCAGCGCATGCGGCTGTGCCAGAGCAGCAGCAGGGCACCGAACAGCGTGACGACGGCGGAAGGGATCGAACTGGCATAGGAAGCCACCTGGCCGAGGTACTGCAGCGATTCGGGCTGGGCGAAGTCCATGTAGAGGTGGTGGAAGTAGGCCAGCAGCACGATCAGCAGCACGGCGTTCCATGCCACCACGACGACCTGGTTGGTCTTCCACGGCCGGCCGGCATACTCGGGCAGCACTTCGTAGACGACGCCCACGCCGAGGTACATGGCGAGATTGATGAGCGTGTGACCGAAGAAGAACGTCAGGTTCTTGATCAGCAGTGGGTCGATGGCCGTACCGTTGGCCTGCTCGAGGAAGAACATCACGATCACCATCACCGCAGCCGCCAGTGCGGCGACGCTGCAGATCAGGCTGACGGTGCTGATCAGTACCACCGGGGGCAGGGCCGGCTCGCCCTTGCCGGTCAGGTAGTGCCAGCCGAGTGCCTGCGACAGCGGGAAACGGGCGGCGATGGCGCGCAGCAGGTCAAGGGTCCAGATCAGCCACGTGGCGCCGAGTATCGTCAGCGACACCAGGAACACCACCGCCGACCATGCCGGCCATTCTCCCTGGAAGGGCAGGGGATAGAGAAAATACCAGCCGGCACCGAAACGCCCTGCAAGCACCGCGACCAGCAGCAGGGCCACGCCGAGGACCGTGCCCGCCAGCGCCAGCGTGCCGACCCTGGCCGAGGGCTTTACATGGCGGCGCAGTACGTCGGCGGCACAGGCCATGGCGCCCACGTACCACAGGCCGACCATGCCGACGCCGTGCAGCGTCATGACCGGGTAAAACCAGGCTTCGGTGGCGACGAGCTGGTTGCCTTGCACGCTGCGCATGTAGATGCCGGCGAGGATCAGTACCGGGAAGAGCAGGAAGACGACGCCGATCCACGCCGCCAGGTGACGATCAAGCTTGTTGTTCATCGGACCTCCACGCGTGCGCGCATCCGGTGATGACCCAGTGCGCAGTACTCCAGACAGAACACCTTGTATTCGCCGGCCACCGGCAGGTCTGCCTGCAGCCGGTTGACGTAGCCCGGCATGGCCTGCGTCTGGGCCAGGACGCGGCGTTCGGGGTCATAGAGGCCGAAGCCATGGTTGACGTCGAGGCTGGTGACGCGGAACTCCACGCGGCCCGGCCCGTCGAGCACCAGGCGGCGGGTCAGCGGCACACGGCCGAGGTCTTCGACGGTGGTGATGGGCGCGTCGGAGAAGACGAACTCGTACTGGCGCGCCGTGACATAGACGATGCGGTCGATGCCGGCGTCCGTGCCCGCATAGGGCACGCCGGGCAGGGTTGCGGCGAGCAGCCCGAGGACCAGCGCCACGGCCACCCCGAACAGCACCCGGCGCAGCCCGTAGGCGCGTTTCACGTCCACCTCCCCCGGCGCACGCGTGCTCAGCGCGACCCAGCCGAAGACGGCGAAGACCGCCAGCGTGAGGGCCACGTACAGCGCCAGCATGCCGGCTTGCAGGCCGGTCAGCGGGGGGGTCGTGTAGGCCACCGGCCCGCCCTCGGCTGCGGCCGGCGCAGTGGCGCTCATGAAGGCGATGATGGCCTGGGCCTGGTCCGCCGTGAGACCGAAGTTCGGCATCGGGATCCGGTTGAAGCGCTCGTAGAGCCGCGTGGCGATGGGGTCGCCCTCGGCGATCATGCGGTCGGGGTTGGTGATGAAACGCACCAGCCAGTCCTCGCCGCGGCGCTCGCCGACGCCGGCGAGGTCCGGCCCGACCCGGTCCCCGTCGCCGAGCGCATGGCAGGTGATGCAGTACTGTTCAAACAGCGCGCGGCCTTCGTCGACGCGATCGGCAGCACCGGCCACCGGCGCCAGGCCGGCCAGCGCCAGCACGGCCACAAGCAAGGCGGGAATGCGCATCGAAGTCCCCCATCCGGATCCCGGGCTGGAGCGTAGCGGGCGGCACTTACAGGTGGCTTACAGGGTTGGCAGGATCGGCAGCCACTTCCCTAAGGCCACGCGGCCCGGTATCGTCCCGCCTGCACGCCGCGGGCGCGCAGAGCTGGCCGGCGACGTGGCTGCCGGCCGTTGGCATGGCAACTTCAGGGGATTGGCTGTGGACGACATCCTGGCTTTCG
>CAYQIV010000019.1:0-56009 GCA_964417725.1 uncultured Chromatiaceae bacterium | reverse complement strand
CGCCCCCGGGCAATGCCGTTCGTAGCGCGACGCATCGAGGCGGCGCTGGGCATGGACGGCTGCCATGGCCGCAGACTCGCCACGACCCGGGCCCCACAGCCAGCCGCAAATCCGTGCTCGGTGGCGGGAAAGGCGCCCGCCTGCACAAATCCGCCCCATGCGGGCCGATTAACCCTACCCCATCACCACCGGAATCTTGCCGATCTTCGCCCGCCACTCGGCAGGGCCCGTCTTGTGCACGGCGTTGCCGCCGGAATCCACCGCGACGGTGACCGGCATGTCCTTGACCTCGAACTCGTAGATCGCTTCCATACCGAGGTCTTCGAAGGCCAGCACGCGCGATGTGCGGATCGCCTTGGAGACCAGATAGGCCGCGCCGCCGACGGCGATGCAGTACACGGCTTTGTTCCTGCGGATGGTGTCGATGGTCTCCGCACCGCGCCCGGCCTTGCCGACCATGCCGATGAGGCCGGTCTGCTCGAGCAGCGGCGCGGTGAACTTGTCCATGCGCGAGGCAGTAGTCGGGCCGGCGGGACCCACGGCTTCGTCGCCGACCGGATCGACGGGACCGACGTAGTAGATGAAGCGGTTGGTGAAATCCACCGGCAGCTTTTCACCGCGCGCGAGCATCTCGACGAGCCGCTTGTGGGCCGCGTCGCGCCCGGTGAGCAGCTTGCCCGAAAGCAGCAACCGTTCGCCGGCCTTCCAGCGGGCAGTCTGTTCGCGCGTCAGCGTATCGAGATCGACGCGCCGGCTGGAGGCGAGATCGAGCGTCAGCGCCGGCCAGTCGGCGAGACTCGGCGGCTCGAGCGTCGCCGGCCCGGAACCGTCGAGCACGAAATGCGCGTGGCGCGTGGCGGCGCAGTTCGGTAGCAGCGCCACCGGCTTCGAGGCCGCGTGCGTGGGGAAATCCGTGACCTTGACGTCGAGCACGGTGGAGAGTCCACCGAGGCCCTGCGCGCCGATGCCGAGCGCGTTGACCTTCTCGAAGAGTTCCAGGCGCAGCGCCTCGGCGCGGTTCGACGGCCCCCGGGCGCGCAGTTCGTGAATGTTGATCGGCTCCATCATCGCCCACTTGGCCATGAGCATGGCTTTCTCGGGCGTGCCACCGATACCGAGCGAGAGCAGGCCCGGTGGACACCAGTCCGCGCCCATGGCCGGTACCTGCGCGAGCACCCAGTCGACGATGTCGTCGTTCGGCAGCAGCATGGCGAATTTCGACTTGTTCTCCGAGCCACCACCCTTGGCCGCGACGATCACTTCCACTTCGTCGCCCGGCACGAGTTCCACGTGCGTCACGGCCGGCGTGTTGTCGCCGGTGCTCTTGCGCTGGCCGTCGGGATCGGCAAGCACCGAGGCACGCAGCTTGTTGTGCGGATCGAGGTAGGCACGACGCACGCCCTCGTTGACCATCTCGGCGAGCGAGAGCGTGGCATCCCAGCGCACGTTCATGCCGACGCGCACGAAAGCCATGCAGATGCCCGTGTCCTGGCAGATCGGCCGGTGACCCTCGGCCGCCATGCGCGAGTTGATCAGGATCTGCGCCATCGCGTCCTTCGCCGCCGGCGATTCCTCGCGCTGCCAGGCCTCGTGCAACGCGCGGATGTAGTCCACCGGGTGATAGCAGGAGATGAACTGGAAGGCGTCGGCGACGCTCTGGATGAATTCGTCCTGGCGGATGAGGGTCATGGCGGGGTCCCGGGCTGGCGCAACACGATGATGACGGGGCGGCGGGCGCGGATTTTATAGCCCTTTGCGCGTCCGTGCAGCGCGGGCAGCGCGGGCAGGGCGGTGCAGGGCAGGGTGGGCACTGCCGGGGCCGGCCGTCGTCATCCGCTACACTGCTCGCAGGCGGGTCCCGCCGGGCAATGGGGCGGATCCGGATGGTGGCCGAAAAGGAGGGGTTTCCATGCCATTGGCTTTCGTCACGGGGGCCAGCCGCGGGCTGGGCCTGGCGCACTGCCGGCACTTCATCGGGCGTGGCTGGCAGGTCATCGCGGCGGCCCGCCAGCCGGAGGTCGATGCGTTGCGTCAGCTGGCCGACGCCTCCACCGGGCGCCTGCAGCGGGTGGCGCTGGATGTCACCGACCACGCGGCGGTGGATGCCTTGCGCGCACGCCTCGACGGCACGGCCATCGACATCCTCGTCAACAACGCCGGGTCCAACGGCCCCGAAGGCGGCTTCGGCGGCATGACCTACCAGGGGCTCGCGTCGATGGATTACGCGATCTGGCGCGAGATCCTCGAGATCAACCTCCTCGGTGCCTTCAAGGTCGCCACGGCCCTGCGCGACCTCGTCGCGGCGAGCGGGAAGCGGCTCGTCGTCAACATGTCGAGCGATCTCGGTTCCATCGCCGCCAACCGGGTCGGCAACCTCCACGCCTACCGCAGCAGCAAGGCGGCGCTGAACATGATCACGCGCGGCATGGCCAACGAATGGACGGACCTCACCGTCATCGCCATGGCACCGGGCTGGTGCCGCACGGCGCTGGGCGGCGAGGGTGCCGAGATCGAACCCGCCGACAGCGTCGCCGCCCAGCAGGAGAGCTTCGACCGCCTCGGGCCGGCCGACAGCGGGCGCTTCATCGACCGCCACGGCGGCGAGGTGCCGTGGTAGGCCTACATGCAGTTCCAGTCAGGTCGCGCAGCGGCAGGGCGGTCTGCCAGCAGGGTCGGGGAACGAGAAAGAAACCGGTGCCCAAGGCGCGACGGGCTGGCGGGGCAGGGGCCCGTGTCCGGCACGTGAATCGCCGCTCAGGCTGCGGCATACAAGGCGGACTGGTCTGGGCTAAGGTGCGCCCATGAAACCGGACCCCACCACTTCCGCCCCCTGGCCCCGCCCGGCGATCGCCTGGTACACGGTCATCGTGCTGGTGATCGCCTTCATCTTTTCGTTCGTCGATCGCATCATCCTCTCGCTGCTGGTCGGGCCGCTGAAGAGCGACCTCGGCCTGAGCGATGCCCAGTTCGGCCTGCTCGCCGGCCCGGCGTTCGCCGTGTTCTACGCGCTGGTCGGCATCCCCATCGGTCGGCTCGCCGACCGCCACAGCCGCCGGCTGATCATCAGCGTCGGCATTTTCCTCTGGAGCCTGATGACGGCGGTGTGCGGTCTGGCACGCAGCTTCTTCGAACTGTTCCTCGCCCGGGTCGGCGTGGGTGTCGGCGAGGCGACGTTGTCGCCGGCCGCGTACTCGATGATCGCCGACCTGTTCCCGCGGGAGAAGCTCGGCCGGGCGCTCGGCGTCTACCAGGCCGGGGCTTTTTTCGGCGCCGGGCTGGCGTTCCTCGCCGGCGGGCTGGTGATCCGCATGGTCGCCACGGATGCGGGGGGGCATGCGCTGCCGTTCATCGGCGATGTGCGCTCCTGGCAGCTCGTGTTTTTCATCGTCGGCCTGCCCGGGATTCTGGTCGCGGCGCTGATGTGGACGGTGCCGGAGCCGCAGCGTCGTGGCCGCCCGGTGCTTGGCCATGTGCCGATGGCCTTTGCCGAAGTGCTCGGCTACATGGCCCGTCACCGGGGGGTCTACGTGCTGCATTTCATCGGCTTTTCGCTGCTGGCGATGCCGATCACCACCGTGGCGGTATGGTCGCCGGCCTATTTCGGCCGCGTGCTCGGCTACACCCCACCACAGGCGGGGCTGACGCTCGGCCTGATCCTGCTCGTGTTGTCGCCGCTCGGTGTTTACCTCGGCGGCTGGCTGGCCGATCTGCTCCAGCAGCGCGGCCGGCGCGATGCCACGCTGCGGGTGGCCCTGCTGAGCAGCGCCCTGCTGCTGCCGACCCTGCTCGCCGCGACGCTCAACACGGATCCGGCACGCGCCGTGCTGTTGTTCGCGCCCTTCGTCTTCTGCGCCAGCCTGACGATGGCCGTCGCCCCGGCGGCATTGCAGGTGGTGACACCCAATGCGCTGCGCGCACAGGTGTCGGCCATGTGGATGCTGGTCCTGAACCTCGTGACGGCGCTGTTCGGCGCCTGGGTCGTCGGCCACGTCACCGATGCCGTGTTCGCCGACCCGCAAGCCGTCGGCCGCTCCATGGCCCTGGTCAACGGCATCAGCGTGCCGCTGGGGGCGTTGGCGTTGTGGCTGGCCCGCCGGCCGTTCCAGGCGCTGGCGGCGACGCACGCTGGCGGCGCACCATGAGCAGGGCGCGGGTCTCCGGCGATATCGGTGCCTGCAGGCCGGCGGCGAGCACGTCGATCAGGTTGTCGAGATAGAGCCCGGGGTCGGAATGCGCGATGGTGCCCGGCGAGCGTTCGGCGATGCGCGCGCGATCCGCCAGCGAGTGGATGGCCAGTTCCCACAGCAGGCCGAAGCGCGCGCCGAACAGGTCTTCGGGCACTGCCGGCAGCGCCGTGCGCAAGGCGTGGTAGCACTCGCTGAGCCCTTCGGTCAGCAGTTGTCGCCACATCGCCTGCAGGTCGAGTTGCGGGTGGCCGAGGGTTTGTGACAGGAAACGCAGATAGTTGCCGCTGTGGGTTTCGTCGTCGACACCGGTGACCAGCGGTCGCACGACGACATCGACGAGGCCGCGCACGTCGCTGCCGCGCCCCGCGGCGCGCAACGCCGCCAGCGCCCGCCGGCGCACGTCGTCGATGCGTTGGTTGCGGTAGGCCTCGATGGCCTCGACCAGTGACTGCTTGGAACCGAAGTGGTAGTGGGCCGCTGAAGAGTTGCGCTGGCCGGCGGCGGTGTTGATCTGGCGCAGCGAGACGTTGTTCAGCCCCTCGGCGGCGAACAGCCGCTCGGCGGCGAGGATCAGCTGCTCGCGGGTGCGCTGGCTGGCAGCGCTCGTGCGATTGCCGTCGTGGTTCACCAGTAGTGCGTCCAGCGGCTGCGTTGCTGGAAGTGCCGGAAGGCGTCGCGTTTGTCTTTCGGCTGGTAGTCGAGGTAGCCGCCGGCATCGTAGCGCTCGCGGTACTGGTCGAAGACCGGTCTGTAGAGCTGCATGTGGACGTCGGGCAGGCGGTGGCGGCTGCGGAACTCGGCGATCGGGATGCGCGCCATCTCTTTCGTTTCGAAGGGGCCCGCCTTGCACAGTTCGATGCCGCGCGGGGCGAAGATCGCCGAGCGGCCCGAGCCGCCGAAGGACGCCTCCTCGAAGAAACCGGGGTTGCGCGTGCCGGTGGTCACCGAGTTGTTGCAGATCAGCGTGTAGACGCTGTTGTGATAGGACGTCAGGCGCATGTCGTCGAACTCGAAGCCACCGGTGGCGACGCGACAGATGATCTCCGCACCCTTCATGGCCATGCAGCGGAACAGTTCGGGTTCGAACTGAACGGCCGACATGGCAATGTTGCCGATGTCGGTGCGCTCGACGGGGATCACGGCGTCGATGCCGTACATCTCGACGAAGCGGTCGTAGACGTCGTAGATCACCGAGGTGTACTGCTCGCTGCCGGGAAACAGGCCACGCACGTTGCGCTGTTTCCAGTGGGCGCGGAGGCTGCCATCGGGCCTGGCCATCACCATCAGGTGCAGGATGTGCCCCGGCCAGTCGACGGGATCTTTGGCGTAGGTGCCGAAGACGATGTAGCAATCATGTTGCCGGGCCTTCGCCGCCACTTCGGCGACCTCGGGGCCGGGGACCTCGAGCGCGAGCCGGTGGTGCTGCTCGCGCGTCCACTCGCCGAAGCCGGTGATCGGGAATTCGTGGAACAGCAGCAGGTCGCTGCGCGGGCCGTAGCCCTGGGCGATGTCGATGCACTCGAGGAAGTAATCGAGGTTGCGGCGCAGGCCGGGCTCCGGGTTGGCCCCGTCGACGCCCTGCACGCGCGTCTGCACGACGCTGGCGGTGATCGCCTCGCGGCGCAGCGGGATGCTGTCGTAGGTGCCATCGTGGCGGACCATGGTCGGTGCTTCGGCAGGCGGCATGGCGCAGGGCTCCGTGGTGCGGTCAGGGGGCAGGGATGGCCGGCGCATCGACGATCAGCACCTGGAAACGGCCGGTGCCTTCGCGCAGCGCCTTCAGTTCGGCGTATGCCGGCGAATGCCAGAAGGCCAGTGCCGCTTCGCGGCTTGGCCATTCGGAGACCAGGGCGCTGGGGGCGTCGCACCAGCCGCCCTCGAGGAAAGCGCCGCCGCCGCCGCGAAAGAGGTAGCGGCCGCCGTGTCGTTCGACCAGGGCAGGCACCTCGCGGGCATAGCCCGACATGAAGCGCGCGCGGTCGCTGATTTCGGCAATGACGATCATGTAGCAGGGCATGCGTCGCTCCCGCGGGATAAACGAACGGGCCGGATGTTGGCCTATTCCGCCGCGTGGCGCCAGCGGCGCCCTGCCGCATCGCCATGGCCCGGTCAACGGCGGCCGCAGCCCGGCAGAGGCGATGTCGCTGTGGCATGATCCGGGCTCGGGTCGTTGTCAGGGAGTCGCAGGCCCATGGGCAGTGCAGGGGCGTCCCCGGTGCCGGCGGGTGACCGGATCGAGCCGATCCGCAGCGGTGCGCAATACATCGACAGCCTGCGTGGCCGCAACCTTGCCGTGTACCTGTTCGGTGAGCGCGTCGCGGAGCCCGTCGACCATCCCCTGATCCGCCCGTCGATCGATGCCGTGGCCGCAACCTACGACCTCGCCTGCCACGATCCGGCGCTGGCCGAGGCGCATTCGCCGTTCATCGGTGCACCCGTCAACCGGTTCCTGCACGTCGCCGCCAGTCCCGCCGACCTCGTCATGCAGAACGAGATGCAGCGCCGCCTCGGCCAGCTCACCGGCACCTGCTTCCAGCGCTGCGTCGGCATGGATGCGCTCAACGCCCTGCATTCGCTGACATGGGATGTCGATGCTGCGCACGGCACCGCTTATCACGCGCGCTTCCGGCGTTTCGTCGCCCGCATGCAGGCCCATGGCTTCGTCGTCGGCGGCGCAATGACCGATGTCAAGGGCGACCGCAGTCTGGCCCCGCATGCCCAGCCCGATCCCGACATGTATCTGCATGTCAGCCGGCGCAGCGCGGAGGGCATCTGGCTGCGTGGTGCCAAGGCCCACCAGACGGGCTGCATCAATTCCCACTGGCTGGTCGTCATGCCGACGTTGCGCCTCACCGCCGCCGACCGCGACTACGCCATCGTTGCCGCATTGCCCGTCGAGGCGCCCGGCCTCAGCTATGTCTATGGCCGCCAGTCCTGCGACACGCGCAGCATGGAGGCGGAAGGTGCCGATGCCGGCAACCGACGCTATGCCGGACAGGAAGCGCTGATCATCTTCGACGATGTCTTCGTGCCTTACGACAACGTCTTCATGGATGGCGAGGTCGATTTCAGCGCCGTGCTGGTCGAGCGTTTCACCGCGTACCACCGCCGCAGTTATGTCTGCAAGTCCGGCGTCGGCGACGTACTGATCGGTGCCGCCGCCACGGCCGCCGACCACAACGGCGTGTCCGGGGCCTCGCACGTGCGCGACAAGCTCGTCGAGATGACCCATCTCAACGAGACGATCTACGCCACCGGCATCGCCGCCAGCCAGCGTGCCACAGCCCACCCGTCCGGTGTCGTGCTGAGCGACGACCTGCTGGCCAATGTCTGCAAGCAGCACGTGACGCGCTTCCCCTACGAGATCGGCCGGCTGGCCCAGGACCTCGCCGGTGGTCTCGTCGTCAGTGCGCCGTCGGCACGGGATTTCGCCCATGACGAGATCGGCCCGCTGCTCGAAAAATACCTGAAGGGCAGGGCCGGCGTGAGCTCGACGGACCGCATCCGCATCCTGCGCCTGATCGAGAACATGACGCTGGGGCGCAATGCCGTCGGCTACCTGACGGAATCACTGCATGGTGCCGGTTCGCCGCAGGCCCAGCGGGTGCAGATCGCGCGCCAGATGCAACTCGAGGCGAAGAAGGCCATGGCATGTGCGCTGGCCGGCATCGGCGATACCGCCGGCGACGGCTCGGCCAGGTGTGACGGGCCGGGCGACGGGGATCCATCGCGGGACGGCGTGCGGCGCTAAGCCACGCCGGCAGGTCGCTGCATCGGGCCGGGCCCTCGGTTACCATGCGCGCCATGCGCGATTTTCTCTTCGTTCTCGCCATCTTCCTCGTCTCGCACGTCGTCGGCGCCGTGCCGCAGATCCGTCGCGCGCTGGTCGCACGCTTCGGCGAGGCGAAGTTCCTCGCCGGCTACATCCTCATGTCGGCGAGCCTCTTTACGTGGCTGCTCATCGCCATGCGCGGTGCGCCCCCGATCTATGTCTGGCCGCCGACGGTCGGTGCCTATGCGTTTGCCGTGGTGCTGATGCCGCTGGCGCTGATGCTGTTCGGCGCCGGCGTCCTGCAGGCCAATCCGCTGTCCATCGCTTTCGTGCCGGGCAGCCTCTCGCCCGGGCGTCCCGGCGCGGTGGCCATCACCCGTCACCCGCTGCTGTGGGGGCTGTCGCTGTGGGGGCTGGCCCACGTGCCACCCAACGGCGAGGTGGTGCCGCTGATCCTCTTCGGCAGCCTGGGCGTGTTCGGCCTTCTCGGCATGTACGTCGTCGAACGCAAGAAGCGCCGTGTGCTCGGCGAGGCTGCCTGGCAGGCACTGGCGGCCAACACCTCGGTCGTACCCTTCGCGGCGATCCTGCGCGGGCGCATGGCCTTTCCCACCGATGCGAAGACCCTGTCGGGGCTCGTCGCCGGTGCGCTGTTCTCCGCCTGGCTGCTGCACAGCGGACACCTGATGCTTTTCGAGCGCGACCCGCTCGGCATGTTCGCCTTCTGATTCAGCGGCGCAGTGGCGCTTCCAGTATCCGGTAGCCGGTCGTGGTCATGCCCAGTGCGCCGTACACGGCCTGCGCGCTGTGGTTCTTCTCGTCGACATAAAGGCGCAGGCCGCACACGCCGGGCGTGTCGCGCGCGGCATCGTGCAGGTGGGCATAGAGTGCGCGGAACACGCCGTGCCGGCGCCATTCCGGCACCACGTAGACGCTCTGGATCCACCACCACAGGGCGTTGCGCCAGTCGCTCCACTCCCAGGTGAGCTGAACCTGACCGACGCGCTGCGCCCCAACCCGGGCGATATGGCAGCGGCCGAGGGTGGGGTCGCCGAGGAGGCGCCCGATGCCGGTGGTGACGGTGGCCTCGTCGAGGATCACGCCCTCGCTTTCGCGCGCCAGGGCGAGGTTGCAGGCGACGATGAAGCCGTGGTCAGCGGGCGTGGCGATGCGGATGTCGAAGGCCATGGACGACAAGCTTGCCACAGCCGTCGAAGGCCGTGGCGGGGCCGGGTACACTGCCTCCCCATGCCACCCTTCGACGACCTTGCCAGCACCTTGTCGGCGCTCGAACGCCGCGGGCTGTATCGCCGCCGGCGCGTCGTCGACGGGCCGATGGGGCGCGAGATCGTCGTCGATGGCCGGCGGCTCGTCAACTTCTCCGGCAACGACTACCTGGGCCTCGCCAATGACCCGCGCCTGCGCGAGGCCTTTGCCGAAGGCGTGGCACGCTGGGGGGTTGGGGCCGGTGCCTCGCACATGGTCTGTGGTCACACGCGCGCGCATGCCGAACTCGAGGAGGCGCTGGCGGCCTGGACATGCCGGCCGCGGGCGCTGCTTTTCTCGAGCGGCTATGCGGCCAACACCGGCACCCTCAAGGCGTTGCTCGGACGCCGCGACGTGCTGTTCCAGGACCGTCTCAACCACGCTTCGCTGCTCGATGGCGGCTGGCTGGCGTGTGGCGACTTTCACTGGTACGGCCATGCCGATCCCGCCGACCTGGAGCGCGGGCTCGCGGCGCTGGCGGACCGGCCGGGCCGGCGGCTGGTGGCCACCGACGGCACCTTCAGCATGGACGGCGACCAGTGCCCGCTCGACGCGCTCGTCGACATCGCCAGGCGTCACGATGCCTGGCTGATGGTCGATGACGCGCACGGGATCGGGGTCTGCGGCGACGCGGGCCGTGGGGTCGTCGACCCGGCGCGCCACGGTACGGCCGAGGTGCCGGTGCTGGTCGGCACGCTGGGCAAGGCCTTCGGCACGGCCGGCGCCTTCGTCGCCGGCAGCGAGGCGCTCGTCGAGACGCTCGTCCAGCGCGCCCGCACCTATATCTACACCACAGCGATGCCGGCGGCCGTGGCGGTGGCGACGCGCGCGAGCCTCGACATCGTCTGCAGCGAGCCGTGGCGGCGCGCGCACCTCGCGGCGCTCATCGCGCGATTCCGCGCAGGCGCCGCTGCCCTGGGCCTGCGGCTCATGCCCTCTTCGACGCCGATCCAGCCGCTCATCGTCGGCGGGGCGGCGGACACGCTGGCGCTGGCCCAGGCGCTGGCCTCGCGCGGTCTGTTCCTCGCGGCGATTCGCCCGCCAACGGTACCCGCAGGCAGTGCGCGGTTGCGCATCGCGCTCAGTGCCGCCCATGAGCCGGCCGACATCGACCGCCTGCTCGAGGCCCTCGGTGCGTTGTGCCGGCCCGCCACCGGCGAAGACATCCCGGCATGACCGGCACCTGGTTCATCACCGGCACCGATACCGGGGTTGGCAAGACGCTGGTCAGCGCCGCCCTGCTGCTGGCGGCGCGCAGCTGGGGGCTGCGTGCTGCCGCCATCAAGCCGGTGGCCTCGGGCTGCGCCTTCGACGGCGGCGTGCTGCGCAGCGAAGATGCCGTGCAGCTGGCCAGCTGCGCCGACATCGCGCTCGATGAGCGGGAGCTCAACCCGATCGCACTGGCCGAACCGATTGCACCGCACCTCGCGGCGCGGCGCGCCGGCGTGGTGCTGCACGCCGGCGCGCTCGCCGCCCACGTGCGCGCGGTGCGCGAGCGACACCAACCCGACGTGCTGCTGGTCGAGGGGGCGGGTGGCTGGCGGGTGCCGCTCGGCGATGGTGGCATGCTGGCCGACGTGCCGCGCGCATTGGGTTGCCCGGTGATCCTCGTCGTCGGCCTGCGCCTTGGTTGCCTCAACCACGCGCTGCTCACCGCCGAGGCCATCGCCGCCGCCGGCCTGCCGCTGGCCGGCTGGGTGGCGAACACCATCGACCCCGACATGGCGGCCATCGGCGACAACGTCATGACGCTCGACGAGCAGTTGCCTGCCCTGCGCCTGGGTACGGTGCCGTGGCTCGGTCCGGATGTGACGCCCCGGCAGGCCTGCCACTGGCTCGACACCACCCGCCTGTGGGGTTGCCGGAATGCGTGACTTCGACCGCCACCATCTCTGGCACCCCTACACGTCGGTGCGTGACCCGTTGCCGGTGTACCCGGTGGCAGCGGCCAGTGGCGTGCGGTTGCGACTCGCCGATGGTCGTGAGCTGATCGACGGCATGTCGTCATGGTGGTGCGCGGTCCACGGCTACAACCACCCGGCGCTGAATGCGGCGATCTGCACGCAGCTCGAAGACATGGCGCACGTCATGTTTGGCGGGCTCACGCATGAACCGGCGGTGCGGCTCGGCCGGCAGTTGCTCGATATCGCACCGCCCGGTCTCGCCCATGTCTTCTACAGCGACTCCGGTTCGGTGGCGGTCGAGGTGGCGATCAAGATGGCGCTGCAGTACTGGCAGGGACTCGGCCAGCCGGAGCGACGGCGCCTGTTGACCGTGCACGGGGGCTATCACGGCGACACCTTCGGCGCGATGGCGGTCTGTGATCCGGTCACCGGCATGCATGGCCTCTACGGGCCGGTCCTGCCGGCACACCTGTTTGCGCCGCGGCCGGCGCCGCGCTTCGGCGAGGTGGCTGATGAAGCCGACCTGGCCGGCTTCCAGGCGCTGCTCGAGACCCACCGGGAAGAAATCGCCGCGGTGATCCTCGAGCCCGTCGTCCAGGGTGCCGGCGGCATGTGGTTCTATTCCGCCGACTACCTGCGGAAGGTGGCGGGGCTGTGTCGTGCCCACGACGTGCTGCTGATCATCGACGAGATCGCCACGGGCTTCGGCCGCACCGGGCGGCTGTTCGCCTGCGAGCATGCCGGTATCGCGCCTGACATCCTCTGCCTCGGCAAGGCGCTGACCGGCGGCTACCTCGGCCTCGCCGCGACGCTGGCCACGGCGCGCGTCGCCGCCGGCATCGAGGCGCGCGGCGATATCCTCATGCACGGCCCGACCTTCATGGCCAACCCGCTGGCCACGGCGGTCGCCTCGCGCAGCGTCGCATTGTTGCTTGAAGGCCCCTGGCAGCAGCGCGTGGCCAGGATCGAGGCGCAGCTCCGCACGGAGCTGGCCACCTATGCCCGCCATCCGGCGGTGGCCGACGTACGCGTGCTCGGCGCCATCGGTGTCGTCGAGACCCGCGCCCCGGTCGATGTCGCGGCAGCCCAGCGCTGTTTCGTCGAGGCCGGGGTGTGGATCCGGCCTTTCGGCCGGCTGATCTACCTGATGCCGCCCTATGTCGTCGAAGCGGCCGACCTGTCGCGCCTGACGGCGGCGATCGGGCTGGCGCTGCCGGTATCGCCACCGGCGTGATGGGCTACTCGTAGCGCAGCGCTTCGATGGGGTCGAGTCGCGCAGCCTTGCGTGCCGGCCAGATGCCAAAAAACAGGCCGACGGCGGCACTGAAACCGAAGGCCATGGCAATCGCACCGGCCGATACCGCCGTTTGCCAGCCGAGCACCCGGGAGATGAGTCCGGCGATGCCGACACCGAGCAGCAGCCCGATGCTGCCACCCAGCAGGCACAACACCAGCGCCTCGATCACAAACTGCAACAGGATGTGGAATCGCGTCGCGCCGAGCGCCTTGCGGATGCCGATCTCGCGCGTCCGTTCGGTGACCGTGACCAGCATGATGTTCATGATGCCGATGCCACCGACCACCAGACTGATGCTGGCGATGCCCGCCAGCAGGATGGCGAAGATGTCGGTTGCGGCCTGGCGCACGTCGAAGAACTGCCGCGGGTCGCTGATGCTGAAATCATTGTCCTTGCCGGGCGGGATGCGGTGCTGCTGGCGCATCACGCGTTCGATGTCGACGATGGCCTGATCGATGGACACGCCGGCTTGTACGCGCGCACCGATCGACTCCAGCGCCGCGCTGCCGAACAGCCGGTAGCGAGCCGTCTGCAGCGGGATCCACACCTGTTCGTCGACGTTGCGGAAACCGGTGGCGCCCTTCTCCGCAAGCACGCCGGCGACGCGGAATGCGGTGCCCTGGATGTAGATGGTCTGGCCGACGATGCCCTGCGCGTCGCTGCCAAGCTTGGCTGGCACCGCGGAGCCAAGCACCGCCAACGGGCGCTTGGCAGCGTCATCACCGCGGTCGAACAGCGCGCCATGGGCGATGCCATGGTTGCCGATGGTGGCGAAATCGGGTGTGGTGCCGATGATGCGCAGGTTCTGGTTGCGGCTGGCGAGCTTGACCTGCATCTGGCGACTCATTTCCGGCACGACGAGATCCACACCCGCGGCCAGCCGGGCGATCGCCTCGGCATCGTCGCTGGTGAGGCGCTCGCTGCCGCGGGCCACGCCCATCATCATGAAGCTGCCGGGTCGCACGCTGAGGATGCTGGCGCCCAACGCCTCGATCTGGGCGTCGACCGCAGCGCGTGCGCCGGAGCCGATCGCCACCATGGTGATCACCGAGGCCACGCCGATGATGATGCCGAGCATGGTGAGGACGGCGCGGAACAGGTTGGCGCGCACCGACTGGAGTGCGACGAGGAGCATTTCTCCGACCAGCACCGGTGCCGCCCTCAGCGACTGCCGCCGCTCATGCCGGGCATGCCGGTGAAGCGCCGCATCTGCTGCTGGAAACGTTGCCGCGACTCGACGAGACCGGAACTCGGCAGCAGGTAGACGGCGTCTCCCTCGACCAGACCGTCGAGCACCTCGTTGTAGCCGAGGTCCGTGATGCCGGTCGTCACGGTGCTTGCCACCGGCCGGCCCTCGCGTTCGACGAAGACCCAGTAGCGGCTGCTGAACGCATAGCCGTCCTGCGCCGTTGCCGCAGGCCCGGTGTCCGCCGTCGCATCGGCGCCGACCTGCGCTGCGACCGCGGCCTCGTCGAGGCCGAGCAGACGTGCTGCGCTCGCCACGTCGCGCGATGTGCGCAGGGCCGCCGTTGGCACGGCGAGTACGTCGCGCGCCTCGGTGACGCGGATCTCGACGTCGGCATTCATGCCGGGCCTGAGCAGGCCGGCGCTGTTGTCGAGCATGATGCTGATGGCAAAGGTCGTCACCGTCTGGTCGGCGCTGGCCGTGGGTTCGATCTTGCTCACCTCGCCGGTGAAAGGCTGGTTGGGAAAGGCCGTGACCGTCACCGTGACCGGCTGGCCGATGCCGATCTTGCCGATGTCGGTCTCGTCGACCAGCGTGCGCACCATGACCCGGCTGAGGTCCGCCATCTTGAGCAACAGCGTGCCTCCGCCGACATCCATGATCGGCGAGGAAATCACCTGACCCGTTTCGACCAGCTTTTCGATGATCGTGCCGGTGATGGGTGCGCGCAGGTCGGTGTCGTCGAGCTGGATGCGTGCGGTTTCGACGGCGACCTCGGCACGAACCACCGCGGCCCCGGCATTGGCCAACTCAAGCTGCGACTGCTCGAGTTCAACCTCGTTGATGATCTTTTCGTCGAAAAGCTGCTGTGCGCGGCGGGCCTGGGCCTCGGCGATCGCCCGGCGGGCGACCGCCGCCTCGAGTTCGGCGCGGGCCTGGGCGAGGGCGTTGCGCGGGTTGCGTTTGTCGATCTGCACCAGCAGTGTGCCTTCCTCGACCCGGTCGCCGGTCTCGCCGCGGATCTCGAGGATCTGGCCGGAGGCCTTCGACTTCAACTCGACGGTGAGTGCCGGCTCGACCTGGCCGGCCGCGGCGACGGCGACGATGATGTCGCGCCGGGCGATGGTTTCGGTGCGGTAGGCGGGTGCGTTGTCGGCCTTGCGCGCACAGCCACTGGCCAGCACGGCGACGAGCAGGAGGCTGAGGTATCGCTTCATGCGTGTTCGTTCCTGGAGTCGGAGGCGACCTGGCCGTCGAGCAGACGCACGATACGGTGCGCATGACCGGCGACCTGGGCGTCATGGGTGACGAGGACGATGGTGTTGCCCTGGGCATGGAGTTCAGCGAACAGCCCCATGATGTCGCTGGCCGTCGCCGAGTCGAGATTGCCTGTCGGCTCGTCGGCAAGCAGCAGGCTGGGTCCGGTGACCAGTGCGCGCGCCACTGCGACCCGCTGGCGCTGCCCCCCCGACAACTCGCCGGGCCGGTGGTGCATGCGCTCGGCGAGGCCGACCTTGAGGAGCGCCGCCTCGCTGCGTGCGCGACGCTGGCGGCGAGGCACGCCGGCGTAGATCAGCGGCAGCTCGACGTTGTGCAGCGCGTCGGCCCGGGCCAGCAGGTTGAAGGTCTGGAAGATGAAACCGATCTCGCGGTTGCGCACGCCGGCGAGTTGGCTGTCGCTGAGCCGTGAGACCAGCTCGCCATCCAGCCAGTATTCGCCGTTGTCGGGACGGTCGAGGCAGCCGAGGATGTTCATCAGTGTCGATTTGCCGGAACCCGAAGGGCCCATGATGGCGAGGTATTCGCCGCGCGCAATGGTCAGGTCGATGCTGCGCAGGGCGTGAACCGTCGTCTCGCCCATCGGGTAGCTGCGCCCCAGAGCACGGGTGGCGATGACGGGGCTGTCGGCGACTGCGCTCATGCTCGTCCATGCGGGGTGCGGTGTGGATCCGGTCGGCTGGCCCGTGCCTGGTACACGTCGACCTCGACTTCACCATGCCCGAGCGTGCTGTCCCTTGACAAGCCCCATGTTGCCGCATGGCTTGCCCTGACCGGCGCGCGGTCCTGGCGCATGTCGCCGGGTGTGACGACAACCGGCGCACCGCTGTCGTCATCCGTGGACCCGGGCCGTCCCGGCGACGGCGCGGCCGGGTTGTCGGCGGCGTGGCGGGCCCGTATCCTCACGGCGTTTTTGTGCCGTGTGCAGGTGCGGGTTCCATGGGTGACGATCGGGTGATGTTTGTCTTTCCGGGGCAGGGGTCCCAGTACCGCGGCATGGGCAGCGACCTTTACCGGGAATTCGCCGAGGCGCGCGCCGTCTACGACCATGCCAGTGAGGTCCTCGGCTTTGATGTCTGCCGGCTGTGCTTTGAAGACCCTGCCGGGGAACTCGGCCTGACCCGCAATACCCAGCCTGCGCTGCTCGTCCACGCCATCGCCTGCCTGCGTGTTTTCGAAGCCCTGACCGGCGGGCGCGTCAGGCCGGTGCTCGCCGCCGGCCACAGCCTCGGTGAATACAGCGCCCTGGTGGCGGCCGGGGCGCTCGATTTCGACACGGCGCTGAAGCTGGTGCGCCGGCGCGGCGAGTTGATGGGTGAGCACGGTGAGGGCGGTATGCTGGCGCTTGGCCTCGACGTGTCGGCGGCGCGCGCGCTGGCCGACCGCCACTACTGCCAGGTGGCGAGCTGCAATCTGCCCGAGCAGACCGTGGTCGGCGGCAGGACGGGCGATCTCGAGGCGCTGGTCGCGGAACTCGCCGCCACACAGCCGCGCAAGCGCGCCATTCCGCTGGCCACCGAGGGCGCGTTCCACACTTATTACATGGTCGGCGCCGCACGGCTGTTCCGTGCCGACCTGGATGCGGCGCAGTTCAGCGCACCGGTCTGTGGCGTGCTTTCCAACTACAGTGCAGGCTTGCACGATGCCGACCCGACGGCGATCCGCACGCGACTGTTCTTCCAGCTTTTTGCGCCGGTCGACTGGGTGGGTTGCCTGGATGCGGCCATCGGCCAACGGGTGTCGTGCCTCATCGAGTTCGGTGGCGGGCTGGGCAGCGGCGAGACGTCGGCCGAGAAGCGCCCGAATCTCGAGGGCATCGTCAAGAAGACCCTGCGCGCGCGCGGTGCCGAGGCCACCTACCTCGCAGCCATCAACAGCGAGACGCTGCGCGCGGCGGCCGCGCACTTCGCCGCGTAGACTGCCGGCATGACACCATGTCCCGGTGTGTGGAAGGGTGAAGGCCGGCAGCGCGCGGACCGGTCGCAGCGGAGGGTGCCTTGGAACTGATCCTGCAGGTCGTCGATTTCGTGTTGCACATCAACACACATCTCGATGCGCTGGTCGCCGACTACGGCGTGTGGATCTACCTGATCCTGTTCCTGATCATCTTTTCCGAGACCGGGCTGGTCGTCATGCCCTTCCTGCCCGGTGATTCGCTGCTCTTTGCTGCCGGCGCGATCGCGGCCTCGGGGCGGCTCGATGTCGGCCTGCTGTGTCTCGTGCTGATCGTTGCCGCGATTGCCGGTAACGCCGTCAATTACTGGGTCGGGTTCCTCGCCGGCCGGGAGCTGATGCAGCGTTTCCCGCGCCTCATCCGCCAGCAGCACCTCGACCGCACGCAGCAGTACTTTGCCCGCTATGGTGGCAAGACGATCATCATCGCGCGATTCGTGCCGATCGTGCGCACGGTGGCCCCCTTTGCAGCCGGCGTCGGCCGCATGCATCACCTGCGTTACCTGGCCTACAACGTCATCGGCAGCCTGCTGTGGGTCCTGTTGCTGGTGCCGGCCGGCTATTTTTTCGCCAACGTGCCGCTGGTGCGCGACAACTTCTCGATGGTGATCCTCGCCATCATCTTCGTCTCGGTCCTGCCGGGCGTCATCGAGGTGTGGCGCGCCCGCCGGCGTGCCGGCTGAGCGCCCCCCGCCATGGCGGATTCAGCCGCGGCCAACGTCGCGGCGTGCGAGGTGTGTGCGGATGTCGATGACGCGCTCGCCGGCCGGCTCCGGCGCGGGGCTCGGCGCCGCTGCCGCTGCCGGCGGCGGCCGGCCCGGTGCGGCACCGAGCGTGTCGCGGGTCGTCAGCGGGGTGTTGAGGCGGATGTCGAGCCAGCTCGTCAGCGGCAGCCAGGCCATGAGGTCCTTGCGCACCCGGGACGGCAGCATTTCGTGCAGGCCACAGCCTTCCTCGGCCGAGTGCACGTAGTTCTGGCTGTCGCGCAGCGCGGCGACGATGGGGATCTGCAGCCGGTCGAGGAAGGCCATCAGCTTGCGGAAGCCGACCGTCTGCTCGCGCACGCGGTTGGCGACGATGCCGAGCCGTCCCATGCGCCGGCTGACCTTCGCGACCAGCAGCAGGTTGGAGATCAGCTGGGAGGCGGAGTGGATGTCGATGGCCGAGGGCAGCACCGGCACGAGGATGGCGTGGGCGCCGGGCGTGAACTCGCTGAGCTGTGCGGTGGTCAGTGCGGCCGGGGTATCGATGATCACATGCCGGATGTGCGCCGGCACGCGCAACTGGAAGCTGCGCGTCACACCGGCTTTTTTCTCGTAGGCCGCGATACCATGGATCGCCGGCAGGCTGGCCGGCCGGCGCTGCAGCCAACGTGTCGTCGAGCCCTGCGGGTCGAAGTCCATGAGTGCCGCCGGGCGCCCGGTCGATGCCAGGTAGCCGGCGATGTTGAACGCCAGCGTGGTCTTCCCCGCGCCCCCCTTGGGGTTGAGGACGACGATCCGGCGCAGTTCGCTGTGGCCTGGCACGTTGAGGGACATGGGCCGATTATCCGCCAATCGGCGGCGGGGAGGTAAGGCCGGGTGGAAGGCGAGGTGGCGTGGTGGCTGTGGGCCGTGGCACTGGTGCTGGTCAGCGCCGGGGTGGCCGGGCTCGTCCTGCCCTTCCTGCCCGGCGTGCCCCTGCTGTTTCTCGGCCTGCTGGTCGCGGCATGGGCCGAGGGATTCACCCATGTCGGCGCCGGCACGCTCGCCGTGCTGGCGTTCCTGGCCCTGCTGGCCTGGGCGACGGATATCGCTGCCGGCGCCCTCGGCGCGCGACGCTTCGGCGCCAGCCCTCGCGCCGTCGCCGCAGCCGGGGTCGGTGCGCTGGTCGGCATCTTCTTCGGCCTGCCGGGTATCGTCCTCGGGCCGTTCGCCGGGGCGATGCTCGCCGAGCTCTGGCAGCGGCGCAGCCTGGCGGAGGCCGGGCGCTCGGGGGTCGGTACGCTGGCCGGCCTGGTCCTGGCGGTGGCCGTCAAGCTGACGCTGGCCTTCGCCATGATCGGGCTGTGGGCGGTGGCACGCTTCATGTAGTCAAGCAGGCGCCGGCCGGGGCTTCAGGCCTGTTCGATTTCCACCAGCGTGCCGCAGAAATCCTTCGGGTGGAGGAACAGCACGGGCTTGCCGTGTGCGCCGGTCCGCGGCTCGCCGTCGCCCAGCACGCGAGCACCCTTTTCCTTCAGTCGATCGCGCGCCGCGAGGATATCGCTGACCTCATAGCACAGGTGGTGGATGCCGCCATCGGGGTTGCGCTCGAGAAAGCGCGCGATCGGTGAAGCATCGCCCAATGCGCCGAGTAATTCGATGCGCGTGTTCGGCAGGTCGACGAAGACCGTCGTCACGCCATGCTCGGGCAGTGCCACCGGTGCCGAGACCGTCGCACCAAGCACATCGCGATAGAGGCGTGCCGCGGCATCCAGGTCCCTGACCGCGATGGCGACGTGGTTGAGCTTGCCGATCATGGGCTGTTTCCCCTGGCGCAGAAATGCGCGACGATTTCCGCCGCCGCAGCGCGCGGCGCGAGACGGCCGGCCGCGACGGCTTCTTCCAGTTCATCCAGCCGCCGGGCGAGGGCGGCGTCGTCACGCAGGGCAGCGAGCAGCCTGTCGGCGGTTTCGCCGCGCAGCCACTCGCGTGCCTGGGCCGCCCGCCGCGCCTGCAGGGCACCGCTGTCGGTGAATGCCTGGCGCCACTCGCCGATGATCTCCCAGATGCGTGCGATCCCTGTGCCGGTCAGCGCCGAACACAGTTCGACCGGCACAGGCCAGCGGGCATCGCGCGGCCGCAGCAGCCGCAGCGCATTGCGGTAGTCGAGCGCAGCGCGGCGTGCCGCCGGCTCGAGGTCGCCGTCGGCCTTGTTGACGATGATCAGGTCGGCGAGTTCGACGATGCCGCGCTTGATGCCCTGCAGCTCGTCGCCACCGCCCGGCAGGAGCAACAGCAGGAACATGTCGGTCATCGCCGCGACCGCGGTCTCCGACTGGCCGACACCGACCGTCTCGACGATGACCACGTCGAAGCCGGCGGCTTCGGTGAGCAGCATCGTCTCGCGCGTGTGGCGGGCCACGCCGCCCAGCGTGCCGCCGGCCGGCGACGGGCGAATGAAGGCCTCCGCACGCCGTGACAGGGTTTCCATCCGTGTCTTGTCGCCGAGGATCGAGCCGCCGGAGACGGCCGAGGACGGGTCGACGGCGAGGACCGCGACGCGATGGCCGGCATCGATGATGTGGTTACCGAGCGCTTCGATGAAGGTCGACTTGCCGACGCCAGGCACGCCGGAAATGCCCAGCCGGATCGACCGGCCGGCGCAGGGTGCCAGCAAGGCGAGCAGGTGGCCCGCCGGCCCGTCGTCGTCGGCGTGGGCCGACTCGACCAGCGTGATTGCCTGGCCGAGTGCGCGACGGTCGGCGCTGCGCACCGCGTCGGCCAGGCCCTCGACATCAACCGTGCCCACGGTGGCCCGACCTCATTCAAACTCGATGATCGGCTGGTCGACGACGAGGCTCTGTCCCTCGCGGGCGAGCACCTTGGCGATGCGCCCGTCGCTGGGTGCCCGCAGACTGTTTTCCATTTTCATCGCCTCGACGACGGCAATTTCCTCGCCGGCCTTGACCTCCTGGCCGATGCCGACAGTGAGGCGTGCCAGCAGGCCCGGCATCGGCGACAGCAGGAACTTCGACAGGTCGGGCGGCGTCTTGGCCAACATCAGCCGGTTGAGCTCGGCGGCCCGCGCCGTGCACACCAGTGCGTCGGTGCGCGCCCCGCCGCGTGACAGGCGGTAGCGCACGCCGGCACGTTCGAACTGGAAACATACCGGCATGCCGTTGATCTCGGCACGCACCAGTGGCTGACCGAACTGCCAGTCGCCCAGTACCCGCCAGACGCCTTCGCCAAGCTGCACCTCCAGACCATTGCCCACCGTGGTGACCGTCACCGGGTGTTCGCCGGTGGCCGTGACGACGACGAAGCGGCCGTCGACACGCCGTTCATGGCTGGGCAGCTGGCCGGAGAGTTTTGCTGCGCGGTCCATGTAGCGGCGGTGGATCGCCGCAGCCATGACCACGGCCAGCAGCGGCTCGTCCTGCGGGACGTCGCCGGCGTGGAAGCCGTCGGGGTACTCCTCGGCGATGAAGTTCGTCGTCAGCCGGCCGGCGTGGAAGCGTGGGTGGGAAACCAGCGCATTGAGGAAGCTGATGTTGTGTGACACGCCGCTGATGTAATAGCCGTCGAGGGCCTCGCGCATGTGCGTGATGGCCTCGGCACGGGTGTCACCGCGGGTGATCAGCTTGGCGATCATCGGGTCGTAGTACATCGACACCTCGCTGCCTTCTTCGATGCCGGTATCGACGCGCACGGTGGCGCTTTCGGCTGGTGGGCGACAGCGCACCAGGCGGCCGATCGAGGGCATGAAGTTGCGGAAGGGGTCTTCGGCATAGACGCGCGCCTCGATGGCCCAGCCGCGCAGTGGCACCTCCGCCTGCGTCAGCGGCAGCTTTTCGCCGGCGGCGATGCGGATCATCAACTCGACGAGATCGAGTCCGGTGACCATCTCGGTGACGGGGTGTTCGACCTGCAGGCGCGTGTTCATCTCGAGGAAATAAAAATTGCGCTGCGCGTCGACGATGAACTCGACGGTACCGGCCGAGCGGTAATCGACCGCCTTCGCCAGGGCCACGGCCTGTGCGCCCATGGCCTGGCGGGTCTTGTTGTCGAGAAACGGCGAGGGGGCTTCCTCGATGACTTTCTGGTGGCGGCGCTGAATCGAACACTCGCGCTCGTTGAGGTGCAGGACATTGCCGTGGGCGTCAGCCATCACCTGGATTTCGATGTGGCGGGGCTCCTCGATGAATTTCTCGGCGAACACCCGCCCGTCGCCAAAGGCGGATACCGCCTCGTTGGTGGCGCGGACGAAGCCGTCGCGGCACTCGTCGTCGTTGCGCACCACGCGCATGCCCTTGCCGCCGCCGCCGGCGCTGGCCTTGAGCATGACGGGATAGCCGATGTCGCGGGCGATCTGCACCGCGTGCTTGGCGTCGCGGATGACATCCGTGTAGCCGGGGATGGTGTTGACGCCGGCTTTTTCCGCCAGTCGCTTCGACTCGATCTTGTCGCCCATCGCGGTGATGGCGTGTGGCAGCGGGCCGATGAAGGTCACGCCGATATCGGCCAGTGCGGCGGCGAAGGCCGTCTTTTCGGAGAGGAAGCCGTAGCCCGGGTGGACGGCCTCGGCGCCGGTGCGGCGGCAGGCCTCGACGAGGGCCTCGATGACCAGGTAGCTCTGTGCCGAGGGCGAGGGGCCGATGTGCACCGCCTCGTCGGCGAGCCGCACGTGCATGGCATGACGGTCGGCATCGGAATGGACGGCCACCGTGGCGATGCCCATGCGGCGGGCGGTGCGGATGACCCGGCAGGCGATCTCGCCGCGGTTGGCTATGAGGATTTTCTTGAACATGTCGCGGGTTCCGTGCCTGGTGCGTCTCAGAGCGGGATGTTGCCGTGCTTGCGCCACGGGTTCTCGAGCTTCTTGTTGCGCAGCATCGCGAACGAGCGGCAGACCCGCGCGCGCGTCTGGCGGGGCATGATCACGTCGTCGATGAAGCCGCGGCTGCCGGCGATGAACGGGTTGGCGAATTTCTGCCGGTACTCTTCGGTGCGCGCGGCGATCGCCGCCGGGTCGCCGATGTCCTTGCGGAAGATGATCTCGACGGCCCCCTTGGGGCCCATCACGGCGATTTCGGCGCTGGGCCAGGCCAGGTTGACGTCGCCGCGCAGGTGCTTGGAGGCCATGACGTCGTAGGCACCGCCGTAGGCCTTGCGCGTGAAGACCGTGACCTTGGGCACGGTGGCCTCGGCGTAGGCGTAGAGCAGCTTGGCGCCGTGCTTGATGATGCCGCCGTATTCCTGTGCCGTCCCCGGCATGAAACCAGGGACGTCCTCGAGGGTCAGGATGGGGATGTTGAAGGCATCGCAAAAGCGCACGAAGCGCGCCCCCTTGATCGATGAACTGATGTCGAGGCAACCGGCCAGCACCATCGGCTGGTTGGCAACCACGCCCACGGGCGCCCCCTCGAGGCGGATGAAGCCGATGACGATGTTGCGGGCGTATTCGGGCTGCAGTTCGAAGAAGTCACCCTCGTCAGCCAGCTTGATGATCAATTCCTTGATGTCGTACGGGCGGGCCGGGTCGTCCGGTACCAGGGTGTCGAGCGACGGCTCCTCGCGCTGCGGTGGGTCGCTGCACGGCCAGACCGGCGGCTTCTCGCGGTTGCTGGCCGGCAGGAAGTTGAAGAAGCGACGGGTCGTGAGCAGCGTCTCGACGTCGTTTTCCAGCGCCAGGTCGGCGACCCCGGAACGGGTACTGTGCGAGACCGCACCGCCGAGTTCCTCGGCGGTGACTTCCTCATGAGTCACTGTCTTCACCACGTCCGGGCCGGTGACGAACATGTAGCTGCTGTCCTTGACCATGAAGGTGAAGTCGGTGATCGCCGGCGAGTAGACGGCGCCGCCGGCGCATGGGCCCATGATCAGCGAGATCTGCGGCACGACGCCGGACGCGAGCATGTTGCGCTGGAAGACCTCGGCATAGCCGCCGAGCGAGGCGACGCCTTCCTGGATGCGTGCGCCGCCTGAATCGTTGATGCCGATGACCGGCGCGCCGACCTTCATCGCCTGGTCCATGATCTTGCAGATCTTTTCCGCGTGCGGCTCCGACAGCGAACCGCCGAAGACGGTGAAATCCTGGCTGAAGACGAACACCAGCCGGCCGTTGATGGTGCCGTAGCCGGTAACCACGCCATCTCCCGGCACCTTCTGTCCGGCCATGCCGAAATCGGTGCAGCGGTGCTCGACGAACATGTCCCATTCCTCGAAGCTGCCCTCGTCGAGCAGCAGCGACAGGCGCTCCCGCGCCGTGAGCTTGCCCTTGGCGTGCTGGGCGTCGATGCGCGGCTGGCCGCCGCCGAGTGCCGCCGCGGCGCGTTTCTCTTCAAGCTGGCGGATGATGTCCTGCATGGGCCGACCTCGTGCTGTGTCCGGGAAATGGGCCGGTGCGCCGGCCCGTGCATTGGTCTTCAGTCATGCGCCGCATGGCGCCGGGTGATGATGTCGAGTACTTCGCCCGCGGCCACGGGGATGTTGGTGCCGGGGCCGTAGACCGCGGCCACACCAGCCTGGATGAGGAAGTCGTGGTCCTGCGGCGGGATGACGCCACCGCAGACGACGAGGATCTCGCCAGCACCCTGGGCACGCAGGGCCTCGATCAGTTGCGGCACCAGGGTGCGGTGGCCGGCTGCCAGCGACGAGACGCCGACCACGTGCACGTCGTTCTCGACGGCATGGCGGGCTGCTTCCTCGGGGGTCTGGAACAGCGGGCCGATGTCGACGTCAAAGCCGATGTCGGCGAAGGCGGTGGCGATCACCTTGGCGCCGCGGTCGTGGCCGTCCTGGCCGAGCTTGACGACCAGCAGTCGCGGCCGCCGGCCCTCGTCGGCGGCGAACTGCGCGACGCGCTCGCGGATTCGCGCGTAGCCCTCGTCGCCGGCATAGGCCGAACCGTAGACGCCGCTGATGGACCGGATCACGGCGCGATGCCTGCCATAGACCTTCTCCAGTGCATCCGAGATCTCGCCGACCGTGGCCCGCGCACGCGCCGCGGTGATGGCGAGTTCGAGAAGATTGCCGCTGCCATCGGTCGCCGCCTTGCCGAGCGCGTCGAGCGCGGCCATGCAGGCGCCAGTATCGCGGTTGGCGCGGACCTGTGCCAGCCGCCGCACCTGCGACTCGCGTACCGCGGTGTTGTCGATGGCGAGGATGTCGATTTCAGGTTCATCGTCGCGCTGGTAGCGGTTGACGCCAACGATGACCTCCTCGCCGCGGTCGATGCGCGCCTGGCGCAACGCGGCCGACTGCTCGATGCGCAGTTTGGGCAGGCCCGACTCGACCGCGCGGGTCATGCCGCCGAGTTCCTCGACCTCGTCGATAAGCGCGCGGGCACCGTCGGCGAGTTCCGCCGTCAGGCGCTCGATGTAATAGGAGCCGGCCAGCGGGTCGGCGACGCGCGTGATGCCGGTCTCCTCCTGGAGGATGAGCTGGGTATTGCGCGCGATGTGTGCCGAGAAAGGCGTCGGCAGGGCCAGCGCCTCGTCGAAGGAGTTGGTGTGCAGCGACTGGGTGCCGCCGAGTGCCGCGGCCAGCGCCTCGACGGTGGTGCGGATGATGTTGTTGTACGGGTCGCGGCTGGTGAGGCTGACGCCGGAGGTCTGACAGTGGGTCCGCAGCATCAGCGAGCGCTCGTCCCTGGGCTGGAAGTGTTTGCGCATCAGCTCGGCCCACAGCAGGCGTGCGGCGCGCAGCTTGGCCGCTTCCATGAAGAAGTTCATGCCGATGGCAAAGAAGAACGACAGGCGCGGCGCGAACTGGTCGACGTCGAGGCCGCTGGCGAGTGCCGCGCGGACGTACTCGATGCCGTCGGCGAGCGTATAGCCGAGTTCCTGCACGCAGGTCGCGCCGGCTTCCTGCATGTGGTAGCCGGAAATCGAGATCGGGTTGTACTTCGGCATGTGGCGCGCGGTGTGGCCGATGATGTCGGCGACGATGCGCATCGACGGCGCCGGCGGGTAGATGTAGGTGTTGCGGACCATGAACTCCTTGAGGATGTCGTTCTGCAGGGTGCCGGCCAGCTGCTGCTGCGCCACGCCCTGTTCCTCTGCCGCGACGATGTACATGGCCATCACCGGCAGTACCGCGCCGTTCATCGTCATCGATACCGACATGCGGTCGAGCGGGATGTCGCGGAAGAGGATCTTCATGTCTTCGACGCTGTCGATGGCCACGCCGGCCTTGCCGACGTCGCCGACCACGCGCGGGTGGTCGGAGTCGTAGCCGCGGTGGGTGGGCAGGTCGAAGGCCACCGAAAGGCCCGTCTGCCCGGCGGCGAGGTTGCGCCGGTAGAAGGCGTTGGATTCCTCGGCGGTGGAAAAGCCGGCGTACTGGCGCACGGTCCACGGCCGGCCGGCGTACATCGTCGCCTTCGGACCGCGCACGAACGGCGCGAAGCCGGGAGGGACGTCGAGGTGCGCGAGGCCCTCGAGATCGGCGGCTGTGTACAGGGGCCTGACGTCGATGCCTTCGGCGGTGTGCCACGTCAGGGTCTCGGGGTCCTTGCCGCGCAGTTCCTTGCGGGCCAGCTGGTGCCAGTCACCGGCACCGGGCTTCTTCTTCTGCTCTGTCATCTGTCTTCGCTCTGCTGTGAACGCGCAAGCGCCATCCGGTGCAGCGCCAGCCGGCGCCGCGCCGCCTCTGCATGCAGGGTCTCGACCATGCGCCCACCGAGCACGGCGATGCCCTGGCCCGCGGCGGCTGCCTCTTCCCAGGCCGCGACGAGGCCGGCATCGGCGGCGGCCTCGGCCGCCGAGATGCCGTAGACCCGGTTCGCCGTGTCGATCTGGCCGGGATGGATGAGCGTCCTGCCGTCGAAGCCCAGGGCCTTGCCATGCCGGCAGGACGCCGCGAAACCCGCCGGGTCCGCAAGGTTCGTGTAAACGCCGTCGAGTATATCAAGACCGCGCGCGCGGGCCGCCAGCAGGCAGTGGCCGATGGCGTGGGCCAGGCCCTCCGTCGTGGCACCACCCGGCAGGCGCATGGCACTGGCGAGGTCTTCGCCGCCCATGACGACGACGGTGAGCCGCTCACTGGCTGCGCCGATGTCGGCCAGGGCGAGCACGCCGCGCGGTGTCTCGGCCATCACCCACAGCGCCAGCGTTGCCGGGGCGCCGAGCGCGTCGAGCCGTGCGGCGACCGTGCGGATCGTCTGCGCGGCATCGACCTTGGGCACGACGATGGCGTCGGCGCCGCTGCATGCCGCGGCCTCGATGTCCGCGTCGTGCCAGGGGGTGCTGGCGGCATTGATGCGGATGGCGATTTCCTGGTCGTGCAGCCCGCCATGGCGGACGGTGGCGAGCACCGCATCGCGTGCCGCGGCCTTGGTTGCCGGCAACACCGCATCCTCGAGGTCGAGGATGAGCCCGTCGGCGGGCAGGTCACGGGTCTTGGCGAGGGCGCGGGGGTTCGACCCCGGCACGTACAGCACGGAACGGCGGAGGCGGGGTGGGCGGCTGTCCATCACGGCATGTCCCGCGGGTTGAAGGTGCCGGCATGAAGCGCGCGCAGGCGGTGCTTTTCCACCTTGCCGAGGGCGTTGCGCGGCAATTCCGTGGCGAAGAATACCCGTTTGGGTACCTTGTAGGCCGCCAGTTCGTCGCGCAGCGCGGCCGCGAGGCCTGCCGCGTCGGGCGCGGCACCGGCCTGCGGCACGACGACGGCGACGACGGCCTCGCCGAAATCATCGTGCGGCACGCCGATCACGGCCGACTCGGCGACGCCCGGCAGGGTATCGATTGCCATCTCGACCTCGCGCGGATAGACGTTGAGCCCGCCGCTGATGATCAGGTCGGTCTGGCGGCCGACGATCGACAGGTAGCCGTCGGCATCGAAGCGGCCGAGGTCGCCACTGCGAAACCAGCCGTCGGCGGTGAAGGCCGCGGCGTTCTCCGCGGGCCGGTTGCGGTAGCCGGTGAAGACGTTCGGTCCGCGGATCTCGATGGCGCCCGTGTGGCCGGCGGGCAGCGCGCCGCCGTCATCACCGGTGATGCGGATCTCCACCCCCTTCAGCGGCGGGCCGACGGTGCCGGGCCGCCGTTCGCCGTGCAGCGGGTTGGCGCTGTTCATGCCGGTCTCGGTCATGCCGTAGCGCTCGAGGATGCGCTGACCCGTGCGTGCCTCAAAGGCGTGGAAGGTCTCCGGACGCAGCGGTGCCGAGCCGGAAATGAACAGGCGTACCGTGCGGCTGCAGGTGGCATCGAAGGCCGGCGTGGCGAGCAGGCGCGTGTAATACGTGGGCACGCCCATCATGACGCTGCAGCCGGGCAGGGCGGCGATGACGGCATCGACATCAAACCTCGGCAGGAAGCACATCGAAGCGCCACTCAACAGGGTGCAGCCGACCGCGACGAAGAGCCCGTGTGCGTGGTAGACGGGCAGGGCATGCAGCAGGCAGTCGGCCGGGCCGAAAGCCCAGGCGTCGACCAGCGTGCGCGCATTCGACAGCAGGTTGCCATGACTCAGCAGCGCGCCCTTCGGCCGGCCGGTGGTACCCGAGGAGTAGAGCAGCACGGCCGGGTCCCCGGCGTTGCAGGGCTGGTGGGCCTGCCAGGGCGTGGCGTCGGCGGCCCTGGCCATCAGCGTCCCCCCGCCATCGGCGTCGAGGGTTTCGATGCGTGTGCCGCTGCCGGCGGTGAACTCGCGGAAGCGTTCCGCCCGCTCCGGAGTGCAGATCACCATGGCGGGGGCGGCATCGGCGCAGAACCAGCGCAACTCGCCCGGCGCATAGGCCTCGTTGAGTGGATGGAAGACGAACCCGCCGCGCAGGCAGGCAAGGTAGACCCCGAGCCATGCCGGACTCTTGGGGGCCTGCAGGGTCACGCGGTCGCCCGGGCGCAGCCCCTGCTGGCGCATCCAGCCGGCAAGGCGGGCACCATGGGCGTCGATGGCCGGCCAGTCAAAGGCCGGCCCGCCGGGCACCGACAGCACGGCAGCCTGCCGACGGGCCCGCTGGGCGGCATCGAAGGCCTGCCAGAGGCTGTGATCCGTCGAATTCTTTTTACATAACATCCGGTTGCCCGTGAAGTGCGTCACAAAAAGTTCATTGCACGAGACAAGTGACTCGCTTAGAGTTGGTCCACGTCAAGAGCCATTCCACAGCAACAAAGACCGCGGGGCCGGGGGAAGAACGATGATCAGCGCACGCAGAACGGCAGACCCCGTCCATCTCACCGCCCTCGCATTGGCCGTCCTGTGCACCGCCACCTTGTTCGCCCGGCCGGCGTTCGCCGTGCCCGTCACGCTCTGCGGGCCGACGATCTGCTACGAGTTCGACAACGATCCCGGTGTCAATGCCGGCATTTCGCTGTTCGGTTCGCCGTCCCTGCTCGGTGGCAGCGACACGCTGGAGTTTACCCCGGGCGCCTTCACCGCAGCCTCCTCCGGCGGGATGGTGACGACCAGCGCGGTGTTCCAGTTCTCGCGCGTCTGGTCGATCGGCGGTGCCGAGATCGCCTCGATCACGGTCGCCGAATCCGGCGATTACCAGATCCTTTCGTCGGGCAGCGTCAACGCCAACCTGTGGCTGCAGGTCGTCGATCAGGTCAATGACAACGGCCTGCCCGGGTTTCCCGAGTTCGTCCAGCAACTCAGCAACTGGAACACCTCGGCACCGACCGGCTTTGCCTTCGCGCCGTGGTCGCTGTCCGACACCGTGGCGCCGGCCGCGCTGTTCTCGGATCTCGCCAGCGTCGTCGACCTGCAGATCCAGAACGTGCTGCAGGCCTACGTGGCACCGGGCAGCGGCGGTTACGCCTACATCCAGAAGAAGCTCACGCTGACGACGTCCGTGGTGCCGGTGCCGGCATCCGTCTGGTTGTTCGCCGGCGCGCTCGGCCTGCTGGGTGGCCTGCGTCGTCGCGACGCCTGCTGAACCGATATTTGCAGCCCGGCGCGTGTGGGGGCACGCCGGCCGGTCCATCGCCGATCACAAGGACAGACCCGCCATGCCTCGACATGCCCCCCGACGCCACGCCGTCCTTGCTGCCGCGGTCCTCCTTGCCGCCCAGTCCACCGTTGCCGCCGCCCCCGTCACACTGTGCGGTCCAGGTGTCTGCTACGAATTCGACGATGATGCCGGTGCCAATCCGGGCGTCACGTTCTTCGGTGTGCCGACCCTGCTCACGGGCAGCGACGTCCTCGAGTTCACCCCGACCGGCTTCGATGTCGAGGCGGGCGGCGTGGGCGGCACCGGCAGCATCGCCACGACCTTCTCCTTCCTGCGGATTTCCACCGCAAGCGGTTTCGAGATCGCTTCGATCACGGCAGCCGAATTCGGCGATTACCAGATCTGGAACGGTGGTTCGGTCAGCGCCGCGCTTGGCCTTGCGGCTGTCGACCTCGTCGACGACCTGGGTACTCCGGGTTTTGCCGAGACAACCGGGGACACCGACGTATTTTCCGCCGTGGCGCCGACCGGCTTTGCGCTGGCGCCCTGGTCGGTCGGGGTGTCGATCATGCCGGCAGCGGCCTTCGCCGACACGGCCAGCGAGATCGGTCTCGACCTGAGCAGTGCGCTGGATGCGGCGACCAGTGGTGCTGACGACTACGCCTTCATCGCCACCAAGCTGGCGCTCTTTGTCTCCGTCACCGGCAGCACGACGGTCATCCCGCTGCCGGCTGCCGCGTGGCTGTTTGCCTCGGCGCTGGCCGGGCTTGCGGCGTTTCGCCGCATCCGTGTGATGGCGGCCTGAACGCCGTACGTCCACAGGTTGCGCCGGCAGAGCGATCGCCGCCGATTTTCTCCGGCTTATGTCAAGCCGGTCGTCTGCACCGCAAGGGTGCTGCTAGGCTGCCGCGGCACCAGACAACAACACACCGAACCCGCGAGATCATGACCCTCCCGACGCGCATCGATGTCACGCCCCTGTGGGCGGCAGGCCTGGTCTTGTTGCTGACCCTGCCGGCGCTGGCCGCACCCGTACAGTCGTGCGGCCCGGCGGTCTGCTACGCCTGGGATGACGACCCGGCGCTGAACCCCGGCATCCTGCACTTCGGCGCGCCGCGGCTTCTCGCCGGCAGCGATGTCGTCGAGTTCACGCCCGGTGGTTTCATGGTCGCGGCGGGCGGGCCGGCCGGCAGCCAGTCCCGGGTGGCGGGCTTCCGCTTCAGCGAGGTGTGGTCGCATCCGGGGCATGAGATCGCGTCGATCGCTGTCACGGCTTCGGGTGATCACCAGCTCTTCGGCGGCGGCAGCGCCAGTGCCGCGCTCTACGTTGAGGTCAATGATCTCGACGACGACGAGGGCAGCGCGCTTTTCCCCGAGCGCACCAGTGGCAGCGACAGCGTGACGCTGACCACGCCCACCGGGTTCCCCTTCGCGGCCTGGTCGCTCGGTGCGACCGCCGATCCTGCGCTGTTTTTCGACGACCCGGCGCTGCGTATCGATCTGCTGCTGCGGGCGACCTTCGAGGTCGGCGCGGGCGCGCCCGGCGAATACGCCGTCCTCGCCGGCAAGCTGTTCCTCGTCAGCCCCACGACCGCCGCCGTACCGGCACCGCCGGCGCTGTGGCTCATGATTTCGGGGGTGGCAGGCCTGGCCTTGCGTCGCCATCGCCGGAACCGCCCTGCGGCATCACGCGCCGGCGGGGCGACGGGCTGGTGCCGGGAGAGGGACTTGAACCCACACGGTGTTTCCACCAGCGGATTTTGAGTCCGCCGCGTCTACCAGTTCCGCCATCCCGGCCGGGGCGCACAGGATACACGCAAACTTCCTTCATCGATGTGCCGGCCGGCCACTTCGACTACCATCCGCCGGCCATGCAAACCGGGGATTTTCATTTCGACCTGCCCGAGGCGCTGATCGCCCAGCAGCCGCTGGCCGAGCGCAGCGCATCGCGTCTGCTGCACCTCGACCGTGACGGTCACCTCGCCGACCGCGGTTTCTCCGACATCGTCGGCCTCCTGCAGCCCGGTGACCTGCTGGTCGTCAACGACACGCGGGTGTTGCCGGCGAGGCTCCACGGACACAAGGCCAGCGGTGGGCGCATCGAGCTGCTGCTCGAGCGGGTCCTGGCCGTCGATGAGGCCCTCGTCCAGTTGCGCGCCAGCCACGCGCCGCGTGCCGGGGGGCGGCTGGTGTTCGCCGCCGGGGTCGAGGCCGAGGTCATCGAACGCCAGGGGCCGTTCTACCGGCTGCGCTTCTCCGCGCCGGTGGCCGGCGTGCTCGAAACGCAGGGGCACATCCCGCTGCCGCCGTACATCCGGCGCGGCGACGTGGCTGCCGACCGCGAGCGCTACCAGACCGTCTGGGCGCGTGCGCCGGGAGCCGTGGCGGCCCCGACGGCCGGCCTGCACTTCGATGCCGCGACCTGGACGGCGCTGTCCGCACGGGGTGTCGAGACCGGCACCCTGACGCTGCACGTCGGTGCCGGGACCTTTGCGCCGCTGCGCCCCGGGCAGCTGGCCAGCGGCCGGCTGCATGCCGAGGTGGTCGAGGTGCCGGCACCGCTGTGCGCGCAGATCGAGGCGTGCCGGCAACGCGGGGGACGGGTGGTTGCGGTCGGCACGACGACGACCCGCGCACTGGAAAGCGCGGCCGCTGTGGATGGGCTCAAGCCGCTGCAGGGCGAGACCGACCTGTTCATCCGTCCGGGCCACCGTTTCCGGGTGGTCGATGCCCTGCTCACCAATTTCCATCTGCCGGAGTCCTCGCTGCTGATGCTGGTCTGCGCCTTTGGCGGCCATGCGGCGGTGATGGCGGCATATCGCCATGCGGTGGCGGCGCGCTACCGCTTCTACAGCTATGGAGATGCGATGTTCGTCGAGGGCGGCGGTGTCCGGCGCTGATTTCCAATTGCTGGCGCGGGATGGTGCGGCACGGCGGGGCCGGCTGGTCCTTGGCCGCGGGGTCATCGACACGCCGGCCTTCATGCCGGTCGGCACCTATGGCACCGTCAAGACGCTGACGCCGGAAGACCTGGCGTCGCTTGGCGCACAGGTCATCCTCGGCAATACCTTTCACCTGATGATGCGTCCGGGTGCCGAAGTCGTCGCCGAGCTTGGCGGCCTGCACCGCTTCATGCACTGGCAGCGGCCGATCCTGACCGACTCCGGTGGCTTTCAGGTGTGGAGCCTGGCCGAAGGCCGCAAGGTCACCGAGGATGGCGCGACCTTCCGGGCGCCGACCAACGGCGACCGGGTGTTTCTTTCGCCCGAGCGCGCCATGGCGGTGCAGGCCCTGCTCGGCAGCGACATCCAGATGATCTTCGACGAGTGCACCGACTATCCTGCTGCCGAGTCCGTCGCCAGTGCGTCGATGGAACGCTCGCTGCGCTGGGCGGCGCGCAGCCGCAGTGCCTTCGATGCGCACGGCGCCGCCGGGCGGGGCAGCGTGCTGTTCGGCATCGTCCAGGGCGGCATGTACACCAATCTTCGCGAGGCCTCGCTGGCCGGCCTCATGGACATCGGCTTCGACGGCTATGCGCTGGGCGGCCTGTCGGTGGGCGAGCCCGAGGCCGAACGGCTGCGCGTGCTCGAGGCGGTCGTGCCGCTGATGCCTGTCTTGCGGCCGCGCTACCTGATGGGCGTCGGCACGCCATCCGACCTCGTCAAGGCGGTGATGCGTGGTGTCGACCTGTTCGACTGCGTCATGCCGACGCGCAATGCGCGTAACGGCTCGCTGTTCACCGCGCATGGCATCGTCCGTATCCGCAACGCCCGCTACCGCAATGATCCGGCACCGATCGAGACGGGCTGCGCCTGCTACACCTGCCGGCATTACAGCCGTGCCTACCTGCGCCACCTCGACCAGTGCGGCGAGATGCTCGGCTCGCGCCTCAATACACTGCACAACCTGCACTTCTATCTGGACCTCATGCGCCGGCTCCGGGAGGCCATCGCCGCCGGCACCCTGGAGGCCTTTGCCCGGGACTTCCTGGCCTGCCAGCAGGCGCCGGCTTCTGTGCCATAATGGCGCCCGTTTTTCACCGGATCTGGCGCGATCATGGACTTTTTCATCCAGAATGCATGGGCGCAGGAAGCGGCTCCACAGGGCGACCCCTGGATGAGCATGCTGCCGCTGGTCATCGTTTTCATCGTCTTCTACTTTCTCCTCATCCGGCCCCAGCAGAAGCGCCAGAAAGAGCACAAGGAGATGGTCGGCAAGATGGCCATCGGCGACGAGGTCGTGACGGCGGGGGGAGTGCTCGGCAAGGTCACCGAAGTCAAGGACAACTTCGTCCGGGTCGAGATTTCGGACGGCGTCAACGTCATCGTCCAGCGTCAGACCATCGGTACCGTGCTGCCCAAGGGCACGATCAAGAACGCCTGAACCCGCACACGCGCAGCAACCGGCCATGAACCGTTACCCCTGGTGGATCAATGCCCTGGTGATCTGCATCGCCGTGGCCAGCCTGTTTGTGTCGCTGCCCAACCTGTTTGGCGAGGCGCCGGCTCTGCAGGTCAGCCTGACCAGTGGCGAGCCACTGGGCGACAGCGGCACGGTCCGGGTCAACGAGGTGCTGGCCGATGCCGGCGACGTGGTCATCTACGACGACGGCGGCCGGGTCATGGTCCGCTTCGATACGGTCGAGGCGCAACTGCAGGCGGCCGATCGCCTGCGCGAGGCGCTGGGCCGTGAGTACGTCGTGGCGCTGACCTTGGCGCCGCGCACGCCAGGCTGGCTGCGCGCCCTCGGCCTCAAGCCGGTGCCGCTCGGGCTCGACCTGCGCGGTGGCGTGCATTTCCTCTTCGAGGTCGACATCGATGCGGCCGTCAGTCAGCGTCTCGATGTCTATGCCGCGGATTTCAACCGCGTACTGCGTGATGAGCGCATGCGCCGCAGCGTCGGCATCGTCGGCCGCGAGATCCATGTCCGGCTGCCCGTCGCCGCGGATGCCGAGGCCGCGCTCGGGTTGCTGCGCGACGTCGACGCCGAACTCGAATACGAACGCCGCGACGAAGAGGGCGGCGGTGCGCTGATCGTCGCCCGCATGACGCCCGACCAGATCCGTGCGCGCCAGGACTTCGCCATCCAGCAGAACACCACCACCTTGCGCAACCGCGTCAACGAACTGGGCGTCTCCGAACCGGTGGTCCAGCGTCAGGGCCTTGATCGCATCGTCGTCCAGCTGCCGGGCGTGCAGGATCCGGCGCAGGCCGAGCGCATCCTCGGTGCCACGGCCACCCTCGAGTTCCGCCTGGTCTGCGATGGCGAGAATGCTTTCGACGCCGAACGGCGCGGCCGTGCGCCGCTCGGCTGCGAGCTCTTCAAAAGCCGCGACGGCTCGCCGGTGCTGCTCAAGCGGCGCACCATCGTCACCGGCGACCAGCTCGTCGACGCCAGCCAGGGCTTCGACCAGGGCCAGCCGGCGGTCTACGTGCGCCTCGACAGCAAGGGTGCGCGCAGCATGCTGGAGACGACCCGCGAGAACCTCAAGAAACCGATGGCCGTGGTCTTCATCGAGCAGAAGCGCGAGACGGTCGAGCGCGACGGCGAGAAGGTCGAGGTGACGCGCCAGTTCCGCGAGGTGATCAACGTCGCGACGATCCAGGGCGTTTTCAGCAGCAGTTTCCAGATCACCGGGCTGACCCCGTTCGAGGCGCGTGACCTGGCCCTGCTGCTGCGTGCCGGTGCGCTGGCCGCCCCGGTCTACAAGGTCGAGGAGCGTACCATCGGCCCCAGTCTTGGCCAGGACAACATCGACCGCGGACTGCGCGCCTTCGTCATCGGCTTTGCCCTCGTCGCCCTTTTCATGGTGTTCTACTACAAGACTTTCGGCATGGTCGCCAACCTGGCACTGCTGATGAACGTGGTGATGATCGCCGCGTTGCTGTCGCTGCTCCAGGCCGCGCTGACGTTGCCCGGCATCGCCGGCGTCGTGCTGACCATGGGCATGGCGGTCGATGCCAACGTGCTGATCAACGAGCGCATCCGCGAGGAACTGCGTAACGGCAACAGCCCGCAGGCCAGCATCCATGCCGGCTACGAGCGCGCCTTTGCCACCATCGCCGATGCCAACCTGACGACGCTGATCGCCGGCATCGTCCTGTTTGCATTTGGCAACGGGCCGATCAAGGGGTTTGCCGTGGTGCTGTGCCTCGGCATCCTGACGTCCATGTTCACGGCGATCATCGGCACGCGCGCGCTGGTCAACGCGGTCTATGGCAACCGCCGCCTCGAACGCCTTCCCGTCTGACCGGACACGGGCACCTTGTGATGGAAATCTTCAGCCACCGCCTCAACATCGACTTCCTCGGTCGCCGGCGCCTTGCGGCGATGGTCTCGGTGGTGCTGGTCGTTACCTCGCTGCTCGCCATCATTCCCGGTATCCGCGGCCTCAACTTCGGCATCGACTTCACCGGGGGCGTGGTCGTCGAACTGGGCTACCCCGGCGCCGCCGACATCGGTCGCATCCGCGAGGATCTGGCGGCGGGCGGGTTCGGCAACGCGCTGGTGCAGAATTTCGGCACCTCGCGCGAGGTGATGGTGCGCGTCCTGCCCCGCGCCGACCTCGAGAACGACAAGATCGCCGGCGAGATCATTGCCCTCCTGCAGGCCACCGAACCAGCGGTGGAGATGCGCCGGGTCGAGTTCGTCGGGCCCCAGGTCGGCGAGGAACTGACCGAGCAGGGCGGGCTCGCCATGCTCTTCGCGCTGCTCATGATCTCGGTCTACATCATGCTGCGCTACCAGTGGAAGTTTGCCGTCGGTGCGGTGGTTGCCACGCTCCATGACCCGATCATCACGCTTGGCGTGTTCGCCATCTTCGGCATTCCCTTCGACCTCGCCGTGCTGGCGGCGATCCTCGCCATCGTCGGTTACTCGGTCAACGACACCATCGTCGTCTTCGACCGCATCCGCGAGAATTTCCGCAAGGTGCGCCGGGGCGACCCGGTCGACGTGATGAACCTGTCGGTCAACCAGACCATCAGTCGCACGATCCTGACCAGCGCCGTGACCCTGCTCGTGGTGCTGGCCATGCTGTTCTTCGGTGGCGAGGCGTTGCGCGGTTTCTCGCTGGCGCTGACCATCGGCATCGTCGTCGGCACGTTGTCGTCGATCTACGTCGCCAGCGCCATGGCGCTGTGGCTGGGCGCGAGCCCCGTCGACCTGATGGAGGCGAAGAAGACCGATGAGGTCGATTCGCTGCCCTGACCCGTCACCCTGACCCGTCACCCCGGGCCGCCTGCCGCCGCTGCGGTGGCGCGTCGTCAGGGTGTCGCGGCGTTGAGGTGCGGGCCGAGGAGGTCGCGCAGCGCGTCGTGGACCTTCGGACTGCCGGCAAGGACGTTGCCGCTGTCGAGGTGCGAGCCGGGGCCGGTGAGGTTGCCGATCAGCCCGCCCGCTTCCTCGATGAGCAGCGTGCCGGCGGCGGTATCCCACGTTTCAAGGCCGAACTCGAAAAAGCCGTCGAGGCGGCCGGCGGCGACGTAGCCGAGATCGAGGGCCGCCGAGCCGGGCCGGCGGATGCCGGAGGTGTGGCGCATGACCGACTCGAGCATGGCGAGGTAGGTCTTCATCCAGCGGGTGTTGCTGCGGTACGGGAAGCCGGTGCCGATCAACGCGCCTTCGAGCTCGCGCTGCCCGCTGACGCGGATGCGCCGCCCATCGAGTTGCGCGCCGCGGCCACGCATCGCGGTGAAGAGTTCCTGGCGGCAGGGGTCCCAGACCACTGCGACCTCAAGGGCCGCGTGACGGCGCAGGGCGATCGACACCGAGAAGGTCGGAAAGCCGTGGACGTAGTTGGTCGTGCCATCGAGCGGGTCGATGATCCAGACGAATTCGCTGCTGCCATGACAGCCGGATTCCTCGGCGAGGAACGCATGGCCCGGATAGCGCGCGCGGAGGGTGTCGATGATGATGCGCTCGGCGGCTTCATCCACCTGCGTGACATACTCGTTGCGCGCCTTGGCGCGGATTTCGAGCTGGTCGAGGCGCGAGAGCGCGCGGATGGCGACATCACCGGCCTTGCGCGCTGCCTGTATCGCTGTGTTGAGGAGTGCCTGCATGCGCGCATTATAGGCGTGCGGGTCCGCCCCGTGGGGGGCTTCGCGATGATTCATGCCTGCCATGCAGGGTTTGCGGGAATCGCCACATGACAGCTGCCGATATCCGTTTCGTGCTGTTCGAGACGACCCATCCGGGCAACATCGGTGCTGCTGCGCGCGCCATCAAGACCATGGGCTACAGCGACCTGGTGCTGGTCAACCCGCCGCAAGACCATCTGTGCAGCGATTCGCGGGCCATGGCGTCGGGGGCACAGGACGTGCTGCACGGGGCGCGCGTCGTCGCCACACTGGCCGAGGCCATCGACGGCTGCGGCCTGGTCATCGGGGCCAGTGCCCGGCATCGCCGGCTGGGCTGTCCGGAGCTCGACCCGCGCGAATGTGCCGCGCAGGTCGTGGACGCGGCGCGGGCGCGGCCGGTGGCGCTGGTGTTCGGTCCCGAGCGATCCGGACTGACCAACACCGAGCTCGACCGCTGCCATGCCATCGTCTACATCCCCGCCAACCCCGCCTACAGCTCGCTGAACCTGGCCCAGGCGGTGCAGATCATTGCCTGGGAGCTGCGTTGCCAGGTGCCATTCGAGCGCGCCTTGCCGCCGCCGTCTTCGCCGCCGGCGACGCCGGACGATCTCGCGCTGTTCTACGATCACCTCGAGCGCGTGCTGCTGGCCAGCGGGTTTCTCAACCCGGCCAACCCGCGGCATCTGATGCGCCGCCTGCGGCGCCTGTTCAACCGGGCACGGCCCGATGACAACGAGATCAATATCCTGCGCGGCATCCTCAGTGCGCTGGCGCCGGGCTCCGGTGCCGCCGAGGGCAAGCCCGGCGGGGGCCGCGACTGACATGTCGCCCGTCTACCTCGATCATGCGGCCAGCACCCCGCTCGATCCGGCGGTGGCCGAGGTCATGACCCGCTGCCTGCACGACCCGTCGCTGGCGGCCAATCCGGCCGCCGTCGGCCACCGGCCGGGCCGCGAGGCGCATGCGCGGGTCGAGGCGGCGCGTGCCGCGGTTGCCGCGCTGGTCAACGCCGCACCGCGCGAGATCATCTGGACGTCGGGGGCGACGGAGGCCGACAACCTTGCCATCCTCGGCGCCTGTGCCATGCGCCGCGGGCGCGGCCGGCACCTCGTCACGGCACTGACCGAGCACGCCGCGGTGCGCGAGTGCGCCCATCATCTCGACCGCGAGGGCTGGCGCGTGACCTGGCTCAGGCCCGATGCCTGCGGACTCATCGATGCAGCGGCCGTCGAGGCGGCGTTGGCCGCGGATACCGTGCTGGTGTCGATCATGCACGCCAACAACGAAACCGGCGTCATCCAGGACATCGCCGCGATCGGCGGCGTGTGCCGCCGGCACGGTGTGTTGTTCCATGTCGATGCCGCCCAGTCGGCCGGCCGGCTGGCCATCGACCTCGCCGGGCTGCCGGTCGACCTCCTGTCGCTGTCCGCCCACAAGATCTACGGCCCCAAGGGGGTCGGCGCACTCTACGTGCGTGAAGCCACCTTGCGCCGTGTTGCACCCCTGATGCACGGCGGTGGCCAGGAACGCGGCATGCGCCCGGGGACCGTGGCCACGCACCAGGTCGTCGGCATGGGCGAGGCGCTGGCGCTGGCGCGGGTGCGGCTGGCGGGCGAGGCGGCGCATCTCCATGCGCTGTGGCAGCGCCTGTGGGCGCGGTTGTCGCGCAACGAGGGGGTGCTGCTCAATGGCCACCCCACGCGCCATGCCGGGCACATCCTCAACGTCAGCGTCGAGGGCGTCGAGGGTGAAAGCCTGCACCACGGCCTGCGCGAACTGGCGGTGGGGCGCGGTTCGGCCTGCGCCAGCGGCAGCGGCGAGGCCTCGCCGGTGCTGCGTGCCATGGGGCGCAGCAGCGCGCTGGCCCGGAGCGCGGTGCGCTTCAGTTTCGGCAGGACCACCACTCCGGCCGACATCGACCATGCGGCGGAAGTTTTCCGTGCCGCGCTGGCGCCGTTGCGGCGGCTGTCCCCGGTCCGGGACTACACCCCGCCGGCGGCCCCGTGAGCGACACCACGCCGACGGGCTACAGCCCCCTCGTCGAGCGCCTGTTTGCCGGCGCGGCCGACGCTGCCGGGCCGTTGCCCGGGTCGCCGTCGGCCGCCGACCTGCGCGGCGAGGCCGGTTCGACCGCCCGGGGCGCATGGGTCGTGTTTCATGTCCGTCCGGCCGCTGGGCGCATTGCGGCGATGACCTTCGAGGCCTGGGGCTGCCCGGTGACCATCGCCGCCTGCGCGTACCTCGCCCGTGAACTGGTCGGTCAGCCGCTGTCGAGCCTGAAAGCGCAGGACATGGCGCGGTTGCGCGCTATGATGGCGGCCCCGCCCGGGCGGCTCGGCAGGCTGCTGATCGTCGAAGATGCCTTGCGCAACTGCTTGACGGGTTGGGACAATGCATCCCCCGAACATTCCCCCGAGGATTGAACCGTGGCGGTCACACTGACCGATAACGCACTGGAACGGGTGCGCACCTTCAGCGCGACGCATGGCAGGGACATCGGGCTGCGCATCGGCGTGCAGCGCACGGGTTGTTCCGGCCTGGCCTACGTCGTCAGCCTCGTCAGCGAGGTGGGTGCCGATGACATCGTCTTCGAGCAGAAAGGCGTGCGCGTCATCGTCGGCCGCGACGACCTGCCGGTGATCGACGGCACCGAGGTGGATTTCGTGCGCCAGGGCCTCAACGAGGCCTTCCGTTTCCGCAACCCCAACGCCCGTGGCGAATGCGGCTGCGGCGAGAGTTTCAACGTCTGACAGCGACAGGAGTCGAGATGACCACGCAGAGAACCCTTTCCATCATCAAGCCGGACGGTGTGCAGAAGAACCTGATCGGCGAGATCTACCGGCGTTTCGAGCAGGCCGGCCTGCGGATCATCGCGGCGCGCATGGTGCAGCTGACGGCGGCGCAGGCGGGCGCCTTCTATGCTGTACACCGGGAGCGGCCCTTCTACAAGGACCTCGTCGGCTACATGACCAGCGGACCGGTCATGGTCCAGGTGCTGGAAGGTGACAACGCGGTCGATGTCCACCGCAAGATCATGGGCGCCACCGACCCGGCCAAGGCCGATGCCGGCACGATCCGCCGCGACTTCGCCGCGAGCATCGAGGAGAACGTCGTGCATGGCTCGGATGGCCCGGATACGGCCCGCGAGGAAATCGGCTTCTTCTTCGCCCAGGCAGACCTCTGCCCGCGCATCCGCTGACGGCGCATGGGCGCACCGGCTGAACTGGCGCTGCTCGGGCTGTCCCGCCCGCAGCTCGAAGCGGTCTTCGCCGACCTGGGCGAGAAGCCTTTTCGCGCCCGTCAGCTGATGCGCTGGCTCTATGGCCGCGGCGTCCTCGACCCGCGGCAGATGAGCGACATGTCCCTGCCCCTGCGCGAGCGGCTGGCGACCGGCAATGACCTGCGCCTGCCGCAGGTGCGCAGCGTGCAGCGTTCCGCCGATGGCACCACCAAGTGGCAGCTGGCCGCCGGGGCCGCGCAGTCGGTCGAGATGGTCTTCATTCCGGAGCCGGGGCGCGGCACGCTGTGCGTCTCTTCCCAGGTCGGCTGCGCGATGAACTGCCCGTTCTGCGCCACCGGCCGGCAGGGCTTCAACCGCAACCTCGGTGCCGCGGAGATCATCGGCCAGGTGATGCTGGCCATCGCCGAGCTTGGCCGCCCGCAAGGGCGCTCGCCGGTGACCAACGTCGTCTTCATGGGCATGGGTGAGCCGCTGGCGAACTACCGTGCCGTGGTCCAGGCGTGCGCCGTGCTCGTCGACGACCTCGGCTTCCAGCTCTCGCGCCGGCGCGTGACGGTCAGCACTTCGGGGCTGGTGCCGCAGATCCGGCGCCTGGCGCGCGACAGCAACGTGGCGCTGGCGGTGTCGCTGCATGCCACGGATGACCGGTTGCGCGATCGCCTGGTGCCGATCAATCGGCAGCACCCGATCGCCGAGTTGATGGAGGCCTGCTGGGAATACGCCAGCCTGACCCATGCCGTCGGCATCACCTTCGAGTACGTCATGCTCGACGGTGTCAACGACAGCCCGGCGCAGGCGCGTGAACTCGTCAGGCTGCTGCGCGACCGGCCGGCCAAGCTCAACCTCATCCCTTTCAACCCCTTCGAGGGTGCCGGTTTTCGTCGCTCCACGCCGGACGCGCTGGAGCGCTTCCGGCGCATCGTGCTCGACGCCGGAATCATGACCGTGACGCGGCGGACCCGCGGTGACGACATCGCCGCAGCCTGTGGCCAGCTTGCCGGACAGGTCACCAACCGCGTGCGCACACCGCTCGGTACGCGCAACGAGGGGGTGCCATGCGCGCACTGAAATGTCTGTCCGTGCTGGCCTCTGCCGTGTTGATTTCGGCATGCGTCAGCGCGGGGTCGTCGCGCAACGGCAGCAATGTGGCGGTACCTGCCGATGCCGCCGGCTACAACCTCGAGCTCGGCATCGGCTACCTGCGCCAGGGCCGGCTGACCGCGGCGCGCGAGAAGCTCGAGAAGGCCCTCGACCAGGACCCTGGTCTGGTCACGGCCCACGCGGCCCTCGGCCTGGTCTATGAACGGCTCGAAGACCCGGGCCGCGCCGAGGTCCACTACCGCCGCGCCGTCGACCTCGATCCGAATGATCCCGATGCGCTCAACGCGCTGGCGGTGTTTACCTGCATGACACGCCAACGCCCGGCCGAGGCACTGCGCCTGTTCGACCGTGCGCTGGCGGTGCCGTTGTCGCGCAAGGAAACCAACCGGTCGATGCTCCACACCAATGCCGGCATCTGTGCCCGGCAGGTCGATCTCGAGCGGGCCGAGCAATACCTGCGTGGCGCGTTGGCCCTCGACCCGCAGCATGCCGAGGCCCTGCTTCAGGTGGCCGATGTCAGCCTGGCGCGCGGTGACGCGCTCAGGGCCCGGGCCTTCATCGAGCGCCACCTGGCAGTGGCGCCGCCGAGCGTGCCGGCGCTGGTACTGGCCATGCGCATCGAACAGGTGCTGGGCGACGACGCCGCCAGGGGCCGCTACCGCGATGTCCTGCAGGAAAAATTTCCGAATGCGCTCGATGGCCCGGACATGCCGGGCCCGGCGCGCGACGGCGGTTGATCATGGGCGAAGCGGCGGAGCAGACGGTCCCGGGACTCGGTGCGCGGTTGCGTGCGGCCCGTGAGGCGCGCGGCCTGGGTCGCGAGCAACTGGCGCGCGAGCTGCACCTCGAGGAGTCGGGTGTCACGGCACTTGAGGAGGAACACTACGCTGCGCTCGGTGCACCGGTCTTCGTACGCGGCCACTTGCGCACCTATGCGCGCGTGGTCGGTCTCGCCGAGGCCGAGGTGCTCGAGGCCTATGCCGCCAGCGACCCGCGCAGCAGGGTGCCGCCGAGGATCGCGCGCGAGGTCGAGCAGCCGCTCAACGAGCGACCGGGGCCGCTCAGCGTGGCCGCCATCATCGCCGCCGTGGTCGTCGGCGGTGCGGTGTTCTGGGCGCTCAGCGACCCGCCGGCCGGCAATCCGCCGGCCGTGCCCCGGGTGGCAGAACCGGGTACCGGCAGCATGCTGCCCGACGTGGCGCCGTCGGCACCGGTCGCGGTGCCGGCCGCGCCGGTCGAAGGCGTGCCGGCCGGCGACCCGCCCGGCAGCCTGGTGCTCGAGTTCACGGCGGTTTCATGGGTCGATATCCGCGACGCCCGTGGCCGGCTGCTGGCCGGTGAGCAGCCGGCCGGAAGCCGTCAGGTGCTGACCGGCGAGCCGCCCTTCGACCTCGAGATCGGCAACAGCGAAGGCGTGCGCATCGTCTACGACGGCGAGTCGTGGTCGATACCGGATGGCGCCCGGCGTTCCGACAGCAATGTCGCGCGCTTCCGCATCGGCCGGCCGGCGGAGTGAGGAACGCATGAGCGGCAACCTGCAGGCCATCCGCGGCATGAGCGACATCCTGCCCGGCGACGTGACCGCCTGGCAGCACGTCGAGGCGACCCTCCGTGGCATCCTCGATGATTACGGCTACTGCGAGATCCGCGTGCCGATCGTCGAGCGCACCGAACTCTACCGGCGCTCGATCGGCGAGGTCACGGATATCGTCGAGAAGGAGATGTACACCTTCGACGATCGCAACGGGCAGTCGATTACGCTGCGCCCCGAGGCCACCGCCGGGGTGGTGCGTGCCGCCATCGAGCACGGCCTGCTGCACAACCAGCGCCACCGGCTGTGGTGCCAGGGGCCGATGTTCCGCTACGAAAAGCCGCAGAAAGGCCGCTACCGGCAGTTCCACCAGTTCAGCGTCGAGGCGCTCGGCTACGCCGGGCCGGATATCGACGCCGAACTCGTCATCATGACGGCGCGCCTGTGGCGTGCCCTGGGCATCGATGCCGTTGCCCTGCAGATCAATTCGCTGGGTGCCGCCGCCGACCGGGCCCGCTACCGCGATGCGCTGCACGACTGGTTCAGTGCGCGCCGCGCAGACCTTGACGAGGACAGCCAGCGGCGCCTGGCGCGCAACCCGCTGCGCATCCTCGACAGCAAGAATCCGCAGATGCAGGAGCTGATCGCCGCGGCACCGCGCATCACCGAGTACATCGGCGAGGACTCGGCGGCGCACTTCGCCACCCTGCGCACGCTGCTCGACGATGCCGGCGTCGCCTACCAGGTCAATCCGCGACTGGTGCGCGGCCTCGATTATTACGGGCGCACGGTTTTCGAATGGGTCACCGACCGGCTGGGTGCCCAGGGCGCGGTCTGCGCCGGCGGCAGGTATGATGGCCTCGTCGCGCACCTTGGGGGCGCGGACACCGCGGCCATCGGCTTTGCCATCGGCATCGAGCGCCTCGTCGAGCTGTATGCCCTGGCCGGCAACCGCCCGTCGCCGCGCCCACCCGACGCCTATGTCGTCGCGGTCGGCGAGGGCGCGCAGCGTCTGGCCTTCCGCATTGCCGAGTCGCTGCGCGAGGCCACGCCTCCGCTGCGCGTCGAGGTGCATTGCGGGGGCGGCGGCTTCAAGGCGCAGATGAAACGCGCCGACCACAGCGGTGCCCGCCATGCCCTGATCCTCGGCGAGGACGAGGTGGCGGCGGGGAGCGTGACGGTCAAGCCGCTGCGTGAGGAACGGGCTCAGTTCAGCGTGCCGCCCGAGGGACTGGTGGCGGCGCTGCGCATCCGGGACTGAACAACCATTGGCTGGGGAAATTTCGTGGCTGACGATTACCTGACAGACGAACAACAGGCCGAACACGTCCGGCACTGGCTGCGGCAGAACGGTGCATGGATCATCGGCGGTGTGCTGCTCGGCCTGGCGGCGCTGTTCGGCTGGCAGCAGTGGCAATCGCGTGCGCTGGAGCGTGCCGAGCAGGCCTCGGCACGCTATGAGGCACTGGCGTCCGCGGCGCGCAGCCAGGGGCTCGAGGGTGCGGTGGCACTGCTCGGCGAGCTGGCCAGCGAGCACGCGGGTTCACCCTACGTCGATCAGGGCAGGCTGCTGGTTGCGCGCCTGCACGTCGATCGCAACGAGATCGACCAGGCGATGGATTACCTCGACCAGGTGGCGCGCGCCGGTAGTACCGCCGAGATCCGCCATATCGCCACGCTGCGTCTGGCGCGGCTGCTGATCTACCGGGAGCGCCATGAAGAGGCGCTGTCGCGCCTGCGCGACGGGCTGCCGGGGGCCTTCGCCGCGCTCGCCAGCGAGGTTCGCGGCGACGCCTATGCGGCGCTTGGCCGGGTCGATGAGGCGCGCAGCGAGTACGACAAGGTGCTCGCCGCTGCCGATGCCGGTGCCGTCATCGACCGCAATTTCGTCCTCGCCAAGCGTGACGACCTCGGCGCACCCGCCAGCGCAGTGCCGGCGACCGGCGAGTGATGCGCATCCTGATCCACGCCGCGCTGCTCGTGGCGCTGGCCGGTTGCAGCGCCTTCAGGGACGCGCCCGAGGATGCGCCCGCGGAACTGGCCCGCTTCGAGGCAACCCTGCGGCTGCGCAAGGCCTGGAGCGCCGGCATCGGCGAGGAAAGCGAGGCCCTGCGGCTGGCGTTGGCGCCGGCGGTTGACGGCACCCGCGTCTATGCCGCGGGTCATGACGGGCGGGTCTCGGCCTTCGACGGCCAGAGTGGCAAGCGGCTGTGGCGGACCCGGACACGCCAGCCGCTGTCCGCCGGCCCGGAGACCGATGGCGACGTGGTCGCCGTCGGCTCCAGCGACGGCATGCTGTTGTTGCTGTCGGCCGCCGATGGCCGCGTGCTCTGGCAGGTGATGCTGTCCAGCGAGGTGCTGGCCGCGCCGGCGGTGGGACGCGAGCGCGTCTTCGTGCGCACGGTCGATGGCCGGCTGACGGCGCTGGCCCGGGCCGACGGCCGCGTGCTGTGGTTCGTGCAACAGCAGGTGCCGCGGTTGTCGGTGCGCGGCACCGGCGCACCGGTGCTCATCGATGAACTCGTCATCTGCGGTTCGGACAACGGGCGCATCGCCGCCTACCAGGCGCGTGATGGCGCCGTCGCCTGGGACACCCTGCTGGCGCCGCCCAGCGGCCGCAACGAGGTCGAGCGGCTCGCCGACATCAACGCCACCGTGCGCCGGATCGGTGCGGACCTCTACGCGGTCAGCTATCAGGGCCTCGTTGCCCAGGTCGCGCTGGAGAGCGGTCAGCCGGTCTGGTCGCAGGAAGTCGGTGGCTACACCAGCCCGGGTGTCGATGCCGCGGCGGTGTATGTCACGACGACTGTCGGTGAAATCGTGGCCCTCGACCGGCGCAACGGCCGCGAACTGTGGCGCAGTGCCGATTACCGCCATCGCGACCCGACCGGCCCCGCGCCGTGGGGCAGCGCGGTGGCATTCGGCGATTTCGAGGGCTGGCTTCACGTTCATGATGCGGCCACCGGCGCGCCGGCGGCGCGCACCCGTGTCGCGCGGGCGCGCATCGTCATGCCGCCGGTCGTCGCCGGCGACATGCTCTACATCCAGGCCGACAACGGCAAGATCGCTGCCTACACCGCCAGGCCGCGCTGAGCGCAGGGCGGGCGGCTGCCCGTTGGCGACCTGTTAGCATGGCCGCGGCACGGTGCCTTCGACAGACACGGAAACCACACCCTTGCTGCCCGTATTCGCCCTGGTGGGCCGGCCCAATGTCGGCAAATCGACGCTTTTCAATGCGCTGACCGGCACGCGCGATGCGCTGGTCGCCGATTATCCGGGCCTGACGCGCGACCGCATCCACGGCTATGCCGATCTCGAAGGCCGGCCGGCGATCGTCGTCGACACCGGTGGCCTGACGGCCGACAGCGGTGGCGTCGGTGCCCTGATCGCCCGGCAGGTGGCGCTGGCCGTCGCCGAGGCGGACGTCGTGGTGCTGGTCGGCGACGCCGCCGCCGGCCCGTTGCCCGACGACTATCGCATCGCCGATCTCGTCCGGCGCGCCGGCAAACCGGCAGTGATCGCCGTCAACAAGTCCGAGGGCCGGCCGGCCGGTGAGACGGAGGCCCTTTTCCACGAGATGGGCCTCGGTGTCCCGGTGGCGGTCTCGGCGTTGCATCGGCGCGGTCTGCCGCAACTGGCCGCCCAGGTTCTTGCCCTGGTGCCCGACGCCGATCCCGCTGCGCCGGAGGCGATGCCGCCGGCCGCCGGTACCCGCATCGCCGTGGTCGGCCGGCCGAATGTCGGCAAGTCGACGTTGATCAACCGCTATCTCGGCGAGGAGCGGTTGCTGACGATGGATGTCGCCGGGACCACGCGCGACAGCATCAGCGTGCCCTTTCATCATGACGGCCGCGATTACATTTTTGTCGACACCGCCGGCATACGCCGGCGTGCGCGGGTCGACGAGGACATCGAGCGCTTCAGCATCGTCAAGTCGCTGCAGGCCATCGAAGACGCCGACGCCGTGCTGGTGCTGTTCGACGCCCGGCAGGGCGTGACCGAGCAGGACGCTTCACTGGTTGGCCTGGTGCTCGAGCGCGGCCGCGCACTGGCCCTCGGTGTCAACAAGTGGGATGGCCTCACCACCGACCAGCGGCAACGCCTGCGCGATGACCTCGACCGGCGTCTGCCGTTCCTCGATTTCGCCGACATCCACATGGTCTCGGCGCTGCACGGCACGGCAGTCTGGGACCTGCTGCGCAGCGGCCGGCGGGCCGCCGAGGCGGCGGTGCGTGATTTGCCGACACCGGTGCTCAATCGGCTGCTGCGCGAGGCGGTACAGGCCTATCCGACCCCCATCGCCCAGCGCAGCCGCATCAAGCTGAGCTATGCCCACCAGGGCGGCAAGCGCCCGCCGCTGATCATCCTCCACGGCAACCAGACCACGGCGTTGCCCGAAAGCTACCGCCGCTACCTGATCGGCTACTTCCGCAAGGCCTTGCGCCTGCGCGGCACGCCGATCCGCCTCGAGTTGCGCACCGGCAAGAACCCCTTTGCCGGGCGGCGCAATGTCCTGACCCCGCGCCAGATCCGCAGCCGCCAGCGTGTCCGGCAGCGCTAGCCGGAAAGCCTCCGGCGGCCTGCGGCTGCCATAACGATATAACCAACCGATCAGGCGCTGCCGGGGGCCTGCTGCGCATAATCGGCGCATGGCCGATCGCACAGGCAGTGATGCAGTGGGCAGTGCACGCCGGTTCTTCCAGTATCCGGGTGTCTTCGAGATGCGCCGTGGCGGCGTGCTCGACGGGCCCGTGATCGCCTACGAAACCTGGGGGCAGCTCAACACGGCGCGCGACAATGCCGTGCTGATCTTCACCGGCATGTCGCCTTCCGCGCATGCCGCGTCCTCGCCGGAGGATATCGCACCAGGCTGGTGGGAAGAGGTGGTCGGCCCCTCGCGACCTATCGACACGCGCCGCCACTTCGTCATCTGCGTCAATTCCCTGGGCAGCTGCTTCGGCTCGACCGGTCCGGCCTCGACCGACCCGGGCACGGGCCAGCCCTACCGGCTGACCTTCCCGGTGCTGACCCTCGAGGACATCGCCAACGCCGGCCACGCGCTGCTCGGTCACCTCGGCATCGACCACCTGCACACCCTCGTCGGCCCGTCGATGGGCGGCATGACGGCGCTGGCCTTTTCCATCCAGCATCCCTGCATGGCCTCGAACCTGCTGCTGATCTCGACCGGTGCCCGTGCGTTGCCCTTCGCCGTCGCCCTGCGCTCGCTGCAACGGGAGATGATCCGCCGCGACCCGGACTGGCGTGATGGTCGCTATGCTGCCGATGCCGGCCCGCGCTCGGGCATGCAGCTGGCGCGCAAGCTCGGCATGATCACCTATCGCTCGGCCCAGGAGTGGGAACAGCGCTTCGGCCGCGAGCGCATCGCCGAAGAGCGCCAGACGGGCGATGCCTTCGGGGCCGATTTCGAGATCGAGTCATACCTCGAAGCCCATGCGCGCAAGTTCACGGGCCAGTTCGACCCGAACTGCTACCTCTACCTGTCGCGCGCCAGCGACCTCTTCGACGTGGCCGATTACGGCGGCTCGGTGGCCGCGGGGCTGGCGCGGGTGCGCGCGACCCGCGCGCTCGTCATCGGCGTCGAAAGCGACTTCCTGTTCCCGATCGCCCAGCAGCGCGAACTCGCCGCCGGCCTGCGGCAATCGGTCGGCGACGTGCAACTCGTCGAGTTGGCGTCGATCCAGGGCCATGACTCCTTCCTCGTCGACATGGACCGCTTCCGTCCGGTGATCGCCGCCTTCTTCGACGCCGACCGCAAGCGCAGCGTGACCAGCCTGCGCGTCGCCAGCTGACCGCCCCACCGGCGGTCCTGCCTCGCCCCGGGGCGGGGCTCAGCCGCTGCGGCGCACCACGCGGGCGTCGAGGGTGCCGCGTGCCAGCCTGACCGTGAAGGGGTCTCCTGGCGCCACCTGTGCAGCGTCGCGGATCGGCGTGCCGGTGGCATCCTGCGCCAGCGCATAGCCCCGCTCCAGCGTCGCCAGCGGGCTCACCGTGTTGAGCCGGCCGCCCAGCACCGCCAGGCGTGCTGAACTGCGCTGCAGGTGGCTGGTGATGGCTGCGTGCAGGCGTCGCTCGACGCCGGCCAGGGCATCGCGGCCTTCGCGCAGGCGCCCGAGCGGCGTGCAGTGCTGCAGGCGCGACCCGGCCGCCGCGTGGCGTCGCCGTGCCTCGCGCAGGCTGCGCTGGATGCCCGCGACCAGCCGCTGGCGCAGTTCGTCGAGGCGCTGGCCATGCTGCCGGAGCAGAAAGCCCGGCCGGGCCCGCGCCAGCCGGGCCTCCAGTGCCGAATGGCGTGTGCGGCGCTCGGCCAGCAGGCGCCGTGCGGCGCCGGCCAGCCGGCCGTCCAGCGAGGCGAGGCGTCGCAGCCAGTCGTGACGGTCGGGCACGGCGAGCTCGGCGGCCCCCGAGGGTGTCGGGGCGCGGACATCGGCGACGAGATCGGCGATGGTGAAATCGATCTCGTGGCCCACGCCGGCGATGACCGGGATCGGACAGGCGCCGATCGCCCGGGCGACCTGCTCCTCGTTGAAGGGCCACAGGTCTTCGAGTGAACCGCCACCGCGGGCCACGATCAGCACGTCGCACTCGGCGCGCCGGGCTGCGGTTTCGAGCGCCATGCTGATCTCGAAGCGGGCCTGGGCGCCCTGGACGGCGACCGGGTAGATGACCACCGGGACGGCGGGAAAGCGCCGGCGCAGGATGTGCAGGATGTCGCGGATCGCCGCACCGGTCGGCGAGGTGACCACACCGATGCAGCGGGGCAGGGGCGGTAGCGGCCGTTTGCGTGCGGCGTCGAAGAGGCCCTCGGCCGCCAGCCGTTGCTTGAGCGCCTCGAAGCGGCGCCGCAGGAGGCCTTCGCCGGCCGCCTCGACATGGTCGACGAGGAGCTGGTAGTCGCCGCGCGGTTCGTAGAGGCTGACCCGGCCGCGGACCATGACCTGGTCGCCGTTGGCCGGCGCATGGGTGGCGCCGCGCGCGGCGCTGCGGAACATGGCGCAGCGGATCTGGGCCCGCTCGTCCTTGAGCGAGAAATAGATGTGGCCCGACGCCGGGCGGGCGAGGTTCGAGACCTCGCCCTCGACGCAGACTGCCGGCAGGTCTTCCTCCAGCACGCGCCGTGCCAGGCGGTTCAGCTCCGACACCGTATAGACCGTCCGTTCCCCACCCGTGCGCATGGCTGCTCCCTCGTCGTCGACCGGCAGTTTACGTGCTGTGGCCGCCCGCGTAACATGTCCGCCCCGAGGCGGTCCGATCCCAGGCACCATGCGCATCAGTCACGACGCCCTGACCTTCGACGACGTCCTGCTGCAGCCTGCGTATTCGGCCGTCCTGCCCCGCGACGTCAGCCTGCGGACGCGCGTCAGTCGCGAGATCTCGCTGAGCATCCCGCTGCTCTCGGCGGCGATGGACACCGTCACCGAGGCCCGCCTGGCGATCTCCATCGCCCAGGAAGGCGGCATGGGCATCATCCACAAGAACATGAGCCCGGAGGCCCAGGCCCGCGAGGTGCTGCGCGTCAAGAAGTACGAGAGCGGCATCATCAACGACCCGATCACGGTCCGCCCGGACCAGACCATCCGCGAGGTGCTCGACATCACCCGCGCACACAACATTTCCGGCATGCCGGTCGTCGACCAGGGGCGCACGGTGGGCATCGTCACCAACCGCGACCTGCGCTTCGAGCAGGCGCTGGAGGCGCCGGTGGCCTCGGTGATGACGCCGGCCGAGCGGCTTGTCACGGTGCGCGAGGGTGCCGGCAAGGCCGAGGTCATGGACCTGCTCCATCGCCACCGCATCGAGAAGGTGCTGGTGGTCGACGAGCATTTCCGCCTGCGTGGCATGATCACCGCCAAGGATTTCCAGAAGGCCACCGCCTCGCCGCAGGCCTGCAAGGACGAGCGCGGTGCGCTGCGTGTCGGCGCCGCGGTCGGCACCGGTGGCGACACCGATGAGCGTGTCGCGAGGCTGGTCGAGGTGGGCGTCGACCTGGTCATCGTCGACACCGCGCACGGCCATTCGCAGGGCGTGCTCGACCGGGTAACGGCCATCAAGCGCCGCTATCCCCAGATCCAGGTCCTCGGCGGCAACGTGGTCACGGCCGATGCCGCGAAAGCGCTGGTCGACGCCGGCGCCGACGGTGTCAAGGTCGGCGTTGGTCCGGGCTCCATCTGCACCACGCGCATCGTCGCCGGCGTCGGTGTGCCGCAGATCACCGCCGTGGCCCAGGTGGCGGCGGCGCTGGAAGGCACCGGCGTGCCGCTGATCGCCGATGGCGGCATCCGCTACTCGGGCGATCTCGCCAAGGCGCTCGCCGCCGGCGCGCATTGCACGATGATCGGCGGGCTGTTCGCCGGCACCGAGGAGGCGCCCGGCGAAGTCGAGCTTTATCAGGGGCGTTCGTACAAGTCCTACCGGGGCATGGGTTCGATCGGTGCCATGGCCCAACGCCACGGCTCCTCGGACCGCTACTTCCAGGATGCCGCCGCCGAACTCGAGAAGCTCGTCCCCGAGGGCATCGAGGGGCGCGTGCCCTACAAGGGCAGCGTGATCGCCATCATCACCCAGCTCGTTGGCGGCCTGCGTGCGGCGATGGGCTACACCGGCTGCGCCGACATCGAGGAGTTCCGCACGCGGACCCAGTTCGTGCGCATCACCGGGGCCGGCATGCGCGAGAGCCACGTCCACGACGTGACCATCACCAAGGAGCCGCCCAACTACCGTTCGGAGATCTGACGGTGGCCGGCATGACGATGGCTGACGGCGAGGCCGGCGTCACCGCCCATCGTATCCTGATCCTCGACTTCGGCTCGCAGTACACGCAGCTCATCGCGCGCCGTGTGCGTGAGGCCGGGGTCTACAGCGAGATCCGCCCCTGGGACGTCGAGCCGGCCGACATCACGGCCTTCGCCCCGGCTGGCGTCATCCTCTCCGGCGGCCCCGAATCGGTGGTCGTCGATGCGCCGCCCGCCATCCCCGGCGAAGTGTTCGCCCTCGGCGTGCCGGTGCTCGGCATCTGCTACGGCATGCAGGCCATGGCGGCCCAGCTTGGCGGGCGCGTCGAGCCGTCCGGCCACCGCGAATTCGGCCACGCGCAGATCGCGCCGCTGCACTCCAGCCGCCTGCTCGACGGGCTGGCCGAGAGCGACGACGCGCAGCGTCCGCCGCTGCTGCGGGTGTGGATGAGCCACGGTGACCGCGTCGTGGCGCTGCCGCCGGGATTCACCGCCATCGCCGCCAGCGACAACGCACCGCTGGCCGGCATGGCCGACGAGTCGCGGCACCTCTACGCCCTGCAGTTCCATCCCGAGGTCACGCACACCGAACACGGCCAGCAGATCCTCGAGCGCTTCGTGCGCGACATCTGCGCCTGTCCCGACGTCTGGCGGCCGGCCAACATCATCGCCCGCGACATCGAGCGGATCCGCGCCGAGGTCGGTGCCGACCGTGTGCTGCTCGGGCTGTCCGGCGGCGTCGATTCGTCGGTGGTCGCCGCGCTGCTGCACCAGGCCATCGGCAGCCAGCTCACATGCGTCTTCGTCGACACCGGCCTGCTGCGCCTCGACGAGGGTGATCAGGTCATGGCGATCTTCGCCGCCCACCTCGGCGTGCGCGTCATCCGCGTCGATGCCGGGCCGCGTTTCATGGCGGCGCTGGCCGGCATCAGCGACCCCGAGGACAAACGCAAATGCATCGGCCGCCTGTTCGTCGAGATCTTCGAGGAGGAAGCGGCGAAGCAGGACGATATGCGCTGGCTGGCCCAGGGCACCATCTACCCCGACGTCATCGAATCCGCCGGTGCCCGCACGGGCAAGGCCCATGTCATCAAGTCGCACCACAATGTCGGCGGCCTGCCGGAGCGCATGAAGCTCAAGCTGCTCGAACCGTTGCGCGACCTGTTCAAGGACGAGGTGCGGCGCATGGGTGTCGAGCTCGGCTTGCCGCATGACATGGTCTATCGCCATCCCTTCCCCGGCCCGGGTCTTGGCGTTCGCATCCTCGGCGAGGTCCGGCAGGCGCATGCCGACCTGCTGCGCCGGGCCGATCACATCTTCATCGAGGAACTGCGCCGCGCTGATCTCTACGACCAGGTCAGCCAGGCCTTCGCCGTGTTCCTGCCGGTGCGCTCCGTCGGCGTGATGGGCGACGGCCGCCGCTATGACTACGTCATCGCGTTGCGGGCCGTCGAGACCATCGACTTCATGACCGCGCGCTGGGCGCACCTGCCTTACGATTTCCTCGACCACGTCTCGCGGCGCATCATCAACGAGATCGACGGCATCTCGCGTGTCGTCTACGACATCTCTGGAAAGCCGCCGGCGACGATTGAGTGGGAGTAGGGTGCAGGTAGGAGAGGCTTCAGCCGCGACCGGGCTGATTTCGACCTGATTCATCGCCCACACCGGTTTCCCGGCATTCCGCCCTGATTTGCCACTGGGCCAGGTGGGTCTGCGTTCGCACGCTGGTGGGGTGGAACCCCTGCCCCAGCCGCCCAGGCAACCGGCGGCCCAAGCGCCAGGGCGCTACGAGCGCCACCGCCCTGAAGCGACTCTTCATCTATGAGCTGGTCGAGCAGCACTACCCGGCGTTCCTGGCGGCCCTGCAGCGGGACGGCCGCAGCCTGCCGGCCTTCGTGCAGCAGGTGTTCGAGGCCTACTTGAAGTGCGGCCGGCTGGAGCACGGCTTCCTGCGCGTCCGCTGCACCCGGTGCCACGCGGAACGACTGGTGGCCTTCAGCTGCAAGCGCCGGGGCTTCTGCCCGAGCTGCGGGGCCCGGCGCATGGTGGAGACCGCGGCGCTGCTTGTTGACGCGGTGCTGCCCCGGCAACCGCTCCGCCAGGTGAAAATGATGTGACAGAAGTGACATAAGGTGCCGGTACTTCGGTTACGGAAAGTCCCGGGGCGCCGGGCCGAAGGTTTCCGCTGAAACGCCCCGCATCCGCCATCGAGACGGGCCGCCTTGACGCCTTACAGACTGGTCTATAGTCTGGTCTGATCGAAAACAGGAGAGGATGATGAAGACCGAAATCGGTGCCTACGAGGCCAAGACACGCCTGCCCGAACTGCTGCGGGCCGTGAAGGCTGGCCAGCGCTTCACCATCACCAATCGCGGTCAGGCCATCGCCGATCTGGTTCCGAGCGAGGAAGGCGGCACCGCAGATCCGCGCGCGTCGATCGAGCGATTCCAGGCGTTCATGCGGGCCAATCCGGTGAAAAAGCGCACGAACATTCGCGCACTGATCGCCGAGGGACGCGAATGAGACTGGTACTGGACGCCTCCGTCACGCTCTCCTGGCTGCTGGCAGACGGCAGTACCACCGATCAGCGCTACGCGCAGTCAGTCCTGGAGGCGATGAAGGCTGCGGGTACCGAAGCAGAGGTGCTTGTCACCTGGGGCCTCGAAATTGCCAACGTGCTGACCAAGGCCGAGGCGAAGGGAATCATCACCCAGGCCCAGAGCGAGGCATTCCTCGAGATGCTGGCGGGCATCCGTATCCGCGCCGACGCGCTGACCTTTCCGCGATCCCTGACGGACGTGCTGCAACTGGCACGCCGCTACCGCCTGTCATCGTACGACGCGTCCTACCTCGAACTGGCGCTGCGCAACGGGCTGCCGCTGGCCACCCTCGACACGGCCCTGGCCAAAGCCGCAACGAAAGCGGGCACCCGTCGCTTCAAGCCATCATGAAAGATGCTGCGTGCTCGCGATGCAAAGCGCGACATCAGCGCCAAGGCGGAACGGTCAATAAGCCAAATAAGCCAAACCCGGTACCTGGACCGCCGGCACCCCCCAAAGGATAAAAAATCCAAATCACCCAATCGCCGTCATCGCCCGCCGACGTACCGCCCCCAATACGGTCAGCGCGCCACCAAACAACCACACGGCCCCCGGCACCGGCACCAAGGCGATATCGCCGGGGCGCACAGCCCACGCGTAGAACCCAAGCGTCTTATTGCCGTAGCTCTGGTTGCCGTAGTCGAAGCGGAAGTCCCACGCGCTACTGGTATTGGGCGCGTACTCCGTGCCGGACCAGTAGTAGTCGGGCTGGACGTTCGAGAACGGGCTGGCGTTGGTCAGGCCCCAGCCAGACTGAATCGTGCAACTCGGGTACACGCTCGTTGGTGTGCAATAGCCTTTGTTATTCAGCGTGTTGTAGAACAGGTGCGCCATCTCGCTGGCCGTGCTCCCCGCATAGGCCGTGCCCTGCTCGCTCTGGTTGTCGCCGCGGTCAGTACTGCCGTTGTAGCTGACGGTGTAGTTGAAGGTACTGCCGTTCAGCGGCGCCACCGTCGGCAACCGCCAGTCGTTGGTGCCGAGGTAGTTCGCCGTGTTCAGCGACGCGATCCACGCCTGCGCCGAGTTCCAGGTCATCTGACCGTCCGTGCTGCTCGGACCATCATCGTAGATGCTGCCAGCACCCGCGTTCGCATCCGCCAGCCAGGTGATGTCCAGTACATCATCGTAGTACGCCTGTCCCGACAGACGGCTCAACAGCGCCGCCTGGGCCGATCCGGCCACGAGCAGAAACAGGATCATCCCCGTCAGTGTCTTCTTCATCTTCGGGGGGGGGGGGGGGGGGGGGGGGGGGGGGGGGGGGGGGGGGGGGGGGGGGG
>CAYQIV010000018.1:0-58207 GCA_964417725.1 uncultured Chromatiaceae bacterium | reverse complement strand
AAGTCGTCGCCTCCCGCGCCGAGGATGATCGTGCCTTCGTCGGCCAGGCGGCGCGCCGTGGTGACGATTTCCTTCTGCGCGGCCTCGACCTCGGCGAGCCGCACCGGGCCCTTGGCCTCGAGGTCCGAGCGGAGCATCTCGCCGGCGCGCTTGGACATGTTGCGGAAGATCTTGTCCTGCAGGGCGCTGTCGGCGCCCTTGAGGGCGACGACGAGGATGTCGGTGGTGATCTCGCGTACCAGCGCCTGGATGCCGCGGTCGTCGACGCCGAGCAGGTTCTCGAAAACGAACATGTTGTCCTGGATTTCCTGGCACAGGGCGGCGTGCGTCTGGTTCATCTGCTCGATGATCTGCTGTTCGATTTCCTTGTTGGCGCTGTTGAGGATGCCGGCCGCGGTGCGCACCCCGCCCATCGCCGTCAGCTTGAAGCCGCCCGACTGGGAGAATCGCTGCTGCATGACTTCGTTGAGTTCCCCGATGGTGTCCTGGGGTACTTCCTGCAGGCGGGCGATGCGCGTCACGACATCGGTGGACAGCCTCAGCGGCAGCTCGCCGATGACCTGGGCTGATTTCTGCGCGTCGAGTCCGGACAACACCACGGCGATCACCTGCGGGTGCTCGTGGTGGATGACCTCGGCGATCTCGCGCGCCTCCATGAGCTGCAGCGAGTCGAGCCCCCTGGGCTCTTCGTCGACGATGCGTTCGAGGACCGAGGCGGCCTTTTCCTCGCCCAGCGAGGTGGTCAGCAGGCGTTTGAGGAACTTCGGCGAGCGCCCGCCCAGCGGGGCGTCGCTCTCGACATGGTTGGTGAAGGTCTCCAGCACCAGATTGGCCTGTTGGCGCGACACCTGACGCAGCGAGGCGATCGCCTTGCCGATGCGCTGGACCTCGCCGACCGGCATGTGGCGCATGACTTCCGCCGCTTCCTTTTCAGGCAGCGACATGAGGAAGATCGCGGCACGCTCGGTGCCGGACATGTCGAGGAGTTCAGCCATCGGTCTGCATCCATGTCCTGACGATCTGTGCCACGCGTTCCGGGTTGCGGTCGGCGAGCTGGCGCGCGACGCTGATCTTGTCGTCGAAGCTCAGGGGCGCACGGGGCGTGTCGGTGGCGAGGCTGGCCGTGGCGCCGCCCGCGCTGCCGCCCGCGCCGGCCAGTACCGAGCCGCCGCTGCCGCCGGCCAGAGCGCCGAGCAGCGGGCGCACCAGCAGCAGGGCGACGCCGATGAGGAGGAGGCCGGCCAGCGCCTGCTTGGCCAGCGTCTGGTAGGCGGGGTTGTCGAAGAATCCGGCCTCGGGCAGTTCGTCTTCCGCCGGGTTCTGGTAGAAGGCCACGTTGCCGATGCTGAGGCTGTCGCCGCGCTGTTCGTCGAAGCCGACGGCGTCGCGGATCAGGCGCGTCAGTTCGGCGAGTTCATCGCCGGACAGCTTCTGCGTCGACACCTCGCCGGCATCGTCGACGATCTGCTTTTCGTCGATCAGCACTGCCACCGACAGCCGGCGGATGGTGCCCTGCGCCTGACGCACATGGCTGGTGGTGCGGTCCATCTCGAAGTTGCGTGTGCGCCGGATCGACTCGTTGCCCGGCGGCCGGCCGGCGCCGCCCGCGCTGCTCGCTGCCGCCTGGGCGGCCACGGCATCCGCCGGCACCGCAGCGGCTGGCGTGTCGGGTGGCTGGTTGCTGAGCGCACCGGGGATGCCACCGTTGAAGGCGCCGCTGCTGCGCTCTTCGGCAACCTGTTCACTGCGCACCACGGTCTCGGGATCGTAGAGCTCCTGGGTTTCCTCGCGCTGGGTGAAGTCGATGTCGGCCGTCACCGTGGCGCGGGCCCGTCCCGGGCCGAGCATCGGCAGCAGCAGCGACTCGATGCGCGCCACGTAATCCGTCTCGAGGCGTCGCACGTAGTCGAGCTGACGGGCATTGAGACCCATCGCGGCGCTGTCCTCGGGCGAGTTGAGCAGCCGGCCCTGCTGGTCGACGACGGTGACCCGGCCGGCCTCGAGGTCGGGGATGCTGGAAGCGACCAGGTGGACGATGGCGGCGACCTGGGACTCGGCGAGCGAGCGCCCGGGATAGAGCTGCAGCAGCACCGAGGCCCCCGGCGTCTGCTTGCGGCCGAGGAAGACCGTCGACTTGGGCACGGCGAGGTGGACGCGGGCACTCTGCACCGGCTGCAGGTTGGCGATGGTGCGCGCCAGTTCGGTTTCCAGCGCATGGTGGTAGCGTGCGCCCTCCATGAACTGGCTGGTCGAGAAGCCGCTGTCGCCGCTGATGATCTCGAGGCCGAACCCGGCACCGCGCGGCAGGCCCTGCTCGGCCAGCTTGAGGCGGGCCTCGTGCAGGCGTGCCGCCGGGACCTTGATGGCACCGGTATTGCGGTCAAGCTCGTGGGGGATCGCCGCGCTGGTCAACGTGTTGACGACCTCGCCGGCCTCCTTGTCGGAAACGTTGGCGTAGAGCACGGCGTAGCCCGGCTCGCGCATCCAGAACGCGGCCGTCACGCCCACCGAGATGCTGGCTGCGAGGCCGAGTATCACCAGCAGCTGGCGCATCCCCGGCAGCTGGGTCAGTGCTGCCAGCGGGTTGTTGATCCTGAGCGTATCTGCCGCCATGGAAGACTCCCGTTATCCGTGTGCCGACCTCAGATCGGCATGTTCATGATTTCCTGGTAGGCCTCGACCAGACGGTTGCGCACCTGGGTCATGGCCGTGAAGGAAAGGCTCGATTTCTGCATCGCCACCATCACCTCGGGAAGGCTGGCGCTGCCGGTGCCGGTCTGGAACCCGGTGATCATGGTTTGCGCTGTTTCCTGCTGCGCGCTGACCTTGTCGATGCCCTCGCGCAGCAGCGCGGCGAAATCGGCCTGTCCGGCGGGCGCCTCGGCGGCGGCCGGGCGCTGCATGCTGGCGGACAGGGCGCGCATCTGCGAGATGACCTGGTTGATCTCGAGTTGGCTCATGGTGCGGGTGCCCCTCTTGTCACGCGGTCCAGTGGTTCAGAGCGTCGCGCGGCTGGTTTCGCCGCGGGCGGTGGGGATCGGCATTCCGGCCTCGCGCAGGCGCGCGATCCGGTAACGCAGCGTGCGCGGGCTGACGCCGAGCAGTTCGGCGGCGGCCTGGCGGCTGCCGGCACGGCGCAATGCCGAAGTGATGATCTGTCCCTCGACGCTGGCCATGCTGCCGTGGAGGTCGTTGCCCGTGCCGGGCAGGGCCGGCACGGCAGCCGGTGCAGGGCCGGCAATGGCAGAGGGTGCCGGCGTCAGGCGCAGGTCACCGGGCCGGATCACGTTGCCGTTGCACAGGATCGCGGCACGCTGCAGGAGGTTGTGCAGTTCGCGGACGTTGCCCGGCCAGTCATGGGCCAGCAACAGGGCCAGGGCCTCGTCGGTCAGTGCCGGCGTGCCGCGTTCCGGTGCCGTGCCCCGGGCGAGGAAATGGCGGGCCAGCGGTTCGATGTCGAGCGGCCGCTGGCGCAGCGGCGGGATGGCCAGCGGGAATACGCTGAGCCGGTAGTAGAGGTCCTCGCGGAAGCGCCCGGCGGTCACTTCTGCGGCCAGGTCGCGATTGGTGGTGGCGATGACGCGTACGTCGAGCGGAATCGGCTGGCGACCGCCGATGCGTTCGACCTCGCGCTCCTGCAGGACCCGCAACAGCTTGGCCTGCAGGCCGGTGTCCATCTCGCTGATTTCGTCGAGCAGCAGGGTGCCGCCGCGCGCCTGCTCGAACTTTCCCGGCCGTGATTCGTGGGCCCCGGTGAAGGCGCCCTTCTCGTGACCGAAGAGCAGGGCCTCGAGCATGTTTTCCGGAATCGCCGCGCAGTTCAGGGCGACGAATGGCCCCTTGGCACGGGCCGAGCGCTGGTGCAGGCGCCGCGCGATGACTTCCTTGCCGGTGCCGCTTTCGCCGCTGATGAGTACGGTGGCGTCGCTGGTCGCGACGCGTTCGACGATCTCGAGCAGCTCGAGGCTGCGCGGGTCGACGGCGACCAGTGCCGTGTCCGGGTCGCGACCCGGCAGGATCTGGCGCAGCCGGTCGAGCAGATCCGGGGCGGCAAAAGGCTTGACGAGGTAATCGGTGGCCCCTTCGCTCATGCAGCGCACGGCGTGCTCGATGGTGCCATGGGCCGTGATCATCAGCACCGGCAGGCAGGGCCGTTCGGCGCGGATGGCGCGCAGCAGGGTGGAGCCGTCCATCGGCTTCATCTGATGGTCGGTGACGACGCCGGCGACCGGGGTGTCGGCCAGCGTGCGCAGTGCGGCTTCGCCGTCGCTGGCGGTCAGCACCTCATGGCCGGCGAGGGTGAGCGTTTCGGCCAGCGCCTCGCGCAGCACGCGGTCGTCTTCGACGAGCAGGAGGGGCAAGGGTCTGTTCATGCGGCCTGATGCTCCTTGCGCCGGTTGCTGCGGCGCCCGAGGCCGAGGTGACGGGTCTGCCCCTGCTGCCGGCCGGCGACCGGCAGCGACAGCACGAAACAGGCGCCGCGGGGGGGGTTGTCCTCAATGCGGACGCTGCCGCCATGGGCCTCCGCCACCGACTGGACGACGGCCAGCCCGAGGCCCGTGCCATCGTCCCGCGAGGTGTAGAACGGTGTGAAGACCTGATGGCGCAGTGCCGGTGGCACGCCGGGCCCGTTGTCGGCGACGCGGATCTCGACGCCCTCGGGGCCGCTGCCGAGGCTGACGTCGACGCGGGCCCGGGCACCGGCCGACTGCAGGGCGTTGCTGACGAGGTTGAGCAGCGCACCCGTCACGGCTTCGCGGTTGCCGTGGAAGCCGAGCCGGCCGGCGGGCCGGCCGATGTGCAGTTGCTGGCCTGGCTGCAGCAGGGGTTCCGCGGCGGTGCGCAAACCGGCCGCCACGTCGGCCAGCGTGACCCAGGTGTCGCGGGTCACCGCGCCGCGGGCAAAACCGAGCATGTCGCTGACCAGCTGCTCGAGGTCGTGCAGGCAGTCGATGGCCCGCCCCAGCAGTTCCTCGCGCCGCTCAGGCCGGAGCGTGGGGCTTGCCGCGTTCGAGGCGTAGAGCAGGGCGGCCGACAGCGGTGTGCGGATCTGGTGGGCGATCGTCGCCGCCATCTCGCCGAGCGCCGCCAGGCGCCGGTGACGGGCCAGCGCGTCGGTGAGTTTGCGCTGGCTGGTGATGTCGTCGATGAGGAGCAGGGCGCCGCCGTGAGGGCCGATGCGCCGCTCGGCAATGCGCAGGCGGCGGCCGTCGCCGAGCGTGATCTCGCCGGCCGGGTCACCGGTGGCTTCGAGTCGCGCGAGAACCGCCGGCCACGTTTCGCCATCGAGGGGGCGACCGAACAGCGCCCAGGCCTGGTCATTGGCTTCGCGGATCCGCCCGTCGTCGCCGAGGATCAGGACGCAGGCGGGCAGGGCCGCCGTCGTGCCCGGGTCAGCCGGGCTGCCGGGTTGGGGCGGGGTGCCTGCGGCCGTGTTCGCATCGGCGTCGGGCGAGCGTCTTTCCGTGTCTGCAAGGGTCATTGCCTGGCCATCGCTGGGTGTCCCGGCAGATCTTCAAGCAAGATGCGTGCCGGCCCATTCATGGCCAATCAAAACAATATGTTGCGGGAATCCATGGCGGATCCGGAGCGACCCCGTCGATGCGTTGACCCTGAGCGGGCCGCGGAGGTCAGAATTTTGGCGCGCGGTGGATGCCGGTTCGGGAGAAAACGTCCGTGCCGCGTGACAGGGCCACTTGGCGGCGGTGGCGGCGGAACACGAGTTTCTCGATGCCGACGCTGACCGTGCTGCTGAGCTGTTCGAAGTGCAGCCGACGCCAGCGCGTGCCATTGCGCTCCGCCGAGCCGACGATGCGCGACGGCAGGCGGAAGGGGAGCGGCATGGCGGGATTCGGATAGAGGATGAGGATGCCGGTGTCACCGTTGCGCGTGCGCTCGACCTCCGGCCCGCTCCACTCGATGCCGTCGGCATGCAGGACCGTGGCATGGGGCTGCGGCACCCCCTGGCGTTCCCTGGCCAGGCGTGTCACCAGCGACAGCAGCACGTCGATCTTGGCCTCGATATGGGCCAGTTCCTGGTGCATGTGTGTGGTGTCGTTGGGCAGTTCCCGCGGCATTTCCTCGAAGACGGCCAGCGCCTGCAGGGCACGTGCGGTTTCCAGGTTGCACAGTTCGACTTCGGCGGGGTCCTCGAGCGGTGAGGGCTCCCAGCGCAGCGGCAGGTGGTCGTGCAGCGCCAGGCCGGAGAAGCCGTCGTCGTGGCTGCCCGGCGGTGCCGCAATCATGGCCGCTCTCCGGCGGCAGCCAGCAGCGTGGCGCGCGGCGTATTGCGGTCGTAGGCGCGCATCGCCGTGGGCGCCGCGTTGAGCTGGCGCAGCGTCTGGTCCGTGGTGTGGCGCTGCTCGCCGACTTGTGCCATGAGCTGGTTGTTGCGTGCCATCAGCTGCTGCAGCACCTCGCGCGCCGCGCTGTCGTGTGCCGCGCCGGGCTGCTCGTCGAACAGCGCAAGCAGCAGCGCCCGTCGCCGGGTATCGATTTCGGCGGCCGCCGTCCAGTCGGCATCGAGCACATGCTGCTCGATGGCTGCCGTCAGGGCGAGGATGTCGTCGAGGCGGTTCATGCCAGTCCGGGCACCGCCCCGGCGTGGCTGGTGGTGCCCGTCGCGGCCTGCTGGCGGCTCATTTCCTGCCAGCCGTCGCGGATGTCCTCGAGCAGGCCCGTGACCTCGTCGAGGGCACGGGGGTCATTGTGCAGGTTGCCCTCGATCAGGCGCCGCGTCATGTAATCGTAGAGTGCGGCGAGGTTGGCGGCGATGCCGCCGCCGCGCTCCATGTCGAGGCAGCAGTGCAGACCGTCGATGAGGCGGATCGCGCGACCCAGCGCCTCGCCCTTGGCGGCGATCTCGCCGCGCACCATGTGGCCGCGCGCGGCGGTGATGCGATCGAGCGCTCCCTGCAGCATGCGCGAGATGAGCTGCAGGCGGTCGGCGGCGGCGGCGCCGTAGGCGTCGACGGTGCGGTACTGGTCAAGCGGGTGGGCGTACGGCGTGCGGGTCATGATGCGTCATCCATCGGTTTTCAGGGGCGCTCAACTTGTCGGCGGGGTCAGCTGGGCGGCGAGATAATCACTGGTATTGCGCAGCTGCGAGAGCAGGCGATCCATGGCGTTGAACTGGGCGCTGAGGCGTTTGCGCACGCTTTCGAGGCGCCGGTCGAGCATCTCGCGCTGTTCGGAGATGCTCTTGAGATTGTCCTGGAGCGTCGATTCGCGCGTGGCGATGGCACCGCTCGTCTTGAGGATGTTGTCGACCACGGCGTCGAGGCGCGAGGCCAGGCCGGCATCACCGGCAAAGAAGTCGCCGATGCTGTCGAAGTCGCTGGCCATCAGCGCGTCCAGCTGCGCGGTGTCGATCTTCAGTTTGCCGTTGCTTTCGGTCGTCACGCCGAGCATCGACAGGGATTTGAGCGTGGCGCCTTCGGTGCTGCTGCTGACCTCGCGGCGCAGGCCGTCGCTGAAGCCGCGCACCGCCGGGTCGCCCATCAGGGCGGCGGCTTCGCGTTTCTCGGCGTTGTAGGCCGTGACTTCCCTGATGGTGTCGAGCAGCGTGTTGTAGGCGCCGACGAAGGACACGATGGCATTGCGGCTCGAGTCCTTGTCATGGGTGACCGTCACCGTGACGGTGGTGCCGGGCTCGGCCTTCTTGAGGCTGAGCGTGACGCCTTCGATTGCGCTGTCGATGTCGTTGCTGGTGCTGGTGACGTCGAAGTTGTCGATGCGCAGGGTGGCGTCGCTGGCGGCCTGCAATTCGGTCATGGCATTGGGCGGTGCTTCGCCGTCATAGACGAAGGGCAGCAGCCCGTCGTCGCCGCCGCTGACCGCCAGGGTCATCTCGCTGGCCGTGCCGCTGCCCGTGGCACTGAGGATCAGGCGTGCGCCGTCGTCCGCGGTGACGATCGTCGCCGCCACGCCCGGGTTGTCGTCCGCCGCATTGATGGCATCGCGGATGGCCGTCAGCGTGGTGCCTTCCTCACCGAATTCGAGTGCCATGCTTTCGTCGCCAATGGCGATGGTCAGCGTGCCGCTGCCGATGTGGGTTTCGGCATCGGCAAAGGCGGCAGAGGCCAGCTTGTGGCTGGTGGTGCGGGTCAGCACTTCCACCGTATAGGTGCCGGGCACGGCGCTGCTGGTGGCAGTCGCGGACACGATGTCGGCATTCGTGCTGGTGACGCTGCGGCCCTGGAAGCGGTCGGCGCTTTTCAGCGCGGTGAGTGCGCTGCGGAAGCCCGACAGGGCGCTCTTCAGCTTGCCGAGCGCGGAAAGCTGTGCATTGGCGCGCGCCTCGCGCAGGTTGAGGCGGTTATTGGTCGGGGCGCGCTCGGCGGCGACCAGCTGGTCGACAAGGCTGTTGATGTCGAGGCCGGAGCCGAGTCCCGTGGCGGTCAATCCTGGCATGGTGTCGGGTGATGCTGCATGGCTTGATCAAAGGTCATGAAGCAAGATGCGTGCCATCAGGCATTTTCATCGAGCAGCCCGCCGAGGTGGGCGGTCATTGCTGCGGAGAGGCGCAGCGCCTCTTCCGATGGAATCTGCCGCACCACCTCCTGGGTCTCCGGATTGATGACGCGGATCACGGTTCTGCCGCTGCCATCATCGAGTTCGAACTGCAGGTCCCGGTGGTTGCTCGAGATGTAGCGCTGGATCTGGGCCACGGCGGTGCGCATGGCCTCGGCAGGCGAGGGTGCAGGTGCCGGCGGGGAATTGCCTGCCGCCGGCAGTGCCTTGCCGCCGGCCGTGGGGCCGGTTGTCGTCGCGCGGGCCGCGGTGGCAGCGCCCGGGCCCCAGTCGATCGGTGTCGAGTCCACAATCCTCTCCTCCGTCGTGCCGCCGCCGGGGTCATCTTTGACTTAAGCGGCGGCTGTCCCCTTCATGGACGAAGGTGGCCGGCTTGCGCCGGCCACCTTTTTCGCCTCTCTGTGCAGCAGGTGGCCGGGCTGCTTAACGGAAGAGCCCGAGCACCGTCTGCGGCACCGCGTTGGCCTGGGCCAGCACCGAGACGCCGGCCTGCTGCAGGATCTGCGCCTTGGTCAGTGCCGCGGTCTCGGCGGCGAAGTCGGCATCCTGGATGCGGCTGCGGGAGGCCGTGAGGTTCTCCGACACCGTCTGCAGGTTGGCGATCGTCGACTCGAAGCGGTTCTGGATGGCACCGAAGGTGCTGCGCAGGCTGCTCACCGAGGTCAGCGCCGCATCCACCGCGAGGATGGTGCTGTTGGCATTGTTCACGCTGGTGACGTTCTGCGCCGCGAGGTTGCTGGACGCCGCCAGCAGGGTCGTGGCGAAGCCGGCCGTGGCCTGCGTGCCGCCCAGGGTGATGCCCGAGGATGACTGCAGGGTGACCTGGCCGCGGTAGGTCTCGGTGCTGCCGGCGACCGCCGAGGTCAGGGCGGTGTCGTTGCCGCCGGTCGTGCCCGAGAACACCGTGTTGAGGGTGTTGGGGCCGCCGCCGGTACCGGCGGTGACCGCAAAGGCCTCGCTGACGGCGATGTTGCGGCCGTCGCTGGCGACCAGCTGCAGGGAGCCGCCCGAGGTCTTGGAGGCGACGACGCCGGTCGACGCGCTGAAGGCGTTGATGTTCTGTACCGCGGCGTCGATGCTGACATCCGCGGTCGCGGTCAGGACCGCCTGGCCGTTGATGGTCAGGGTGTAGGACGACAGCGCCGCACCGGTGTTGAGCGTCACGTCGAGGAAGTCGCTGGTGCCCGCCGTGCCACCGCTGGCGGCGGCGAAGGTCAGCGAGGTGGTGGCGCTGGCCGTGACGCCGGCGATGCCGCTGGAATTGATCGCTGCGGCCTTGGCGAAGGCGCTCGTCGAATCCTGGTAGGTGGGCGCGCCCGAGCCGACGTAGCCGGCCGAGTTGGCGACGTTGGTGCCGTTGAGGCTGAAGTTCGAGCCGTTGAAGGCGGTCGCCGAGACGCCGGCGTAGGCCGCACCGTTGGTCGTCAGGGTGCGCGTGCCGGAGGCGGCTGCGGCACCGGCCGCCACGACCACGGCTTCCGTGCCGGACGAGTTGACGTAGGAACCGATGTCGGCGGCGCGGGTGCTGGTCGACAGGCCGATGGTGATCGTCTCGTTGACGTTGGCGCCGACCTGGAAGGTGGCGTTGCCGAAGGTACCGTCGAGGATCTTCTGCCCGTTGAACGAGGTCTGGGCGGCGATGCGCTCGATCTCGGCGATGCGCTGCTGGACTTCCTGGTCGAGGGCGGCGCGGTCGGTGGCCGAGTTGGTGGCGTTGGCCGACTGCACGGCCAGCTCGCGGATGCGCTGCAGGTTGTTGGTCAGCTCGCCGAGGGCGCCTTCCGCGGTCTGGGACAGCGAGATGCCGTCGTTGGCGTTGCGCGCGGCCTGGTTGATGCCGCGGATCTGCGTGGTGAAGCGTTCGGCGATCGCCATGCCGGCCGCGTCGTCCTTGGCGCTGTTGATGCGCAGACCGGATGACAGGCGCTGCAGGGCGGTGGCCAGCTGGCCGTCGGAACGCGTCAGGTTGCGCTGCGCGTTCAGGGACATGACGTTGGTGTTGACTATCGCGGGCATTTTCAGGTGCTCCTCGGATCGTTGATGACAATGCCAGCTTCACGGTCCTCTGGTCGTGTTTCCCTCCGGATCCGGGCCGTGGCCGTCGCGCCGGAAGGGACCAACTGCAGCTGTGCAGGCGGTTTATCGGCCGGCGGCCGGTGGCCTTGAACGGCGGGATGTGACGGCCGTCACGAATCGATGCGGTGACGGCTTGCCGGAAGGTGTGATGCGCGGTGCGGTGCCCGGGGCGGCCGGTGGGGTGCGGTGCGGCGGCCTGGCGTTCGCTGCCTTGTCCCACGGGTCAGGCTGGCAGGCTCGGCGGCGGATACCGGTGCGGGACGATCAGCGGGGAGGCGCCACGACCAGGCGCACGGCGACGGCCAGCGGCGCAGTGTCGGGCCGGAAGATGCGACGCACTCGTCGGGTGACCTGTGGAACAGGGCGCTAGAGGGTGCTGAACAGGGAGTACGACCGGGTGCGGGCGAAGGCCTTCTGCGCCGCCTCGAGGCTGACCAGCTGCTGCTCGAGGCGCGACACCGCCTCGGCATAGTCGAGGTCGCGGATGCCGGACAGCGTCCGCGTCAGTTCCAGTCCGGTGTCGGCGTTGTTGTCGATCTGGCGCTCGATCGTCGACAGGCGCGCGCCGATCTGGCTGCGCACGTCGCTGAAATGCCCCAGCGCCTGATCGAGGTCCTGCAGGGTGGTGCTGAGGCGATTGACGAGTTCGGCCTTGCCGGCCGGGTTGGCGGTGTCGATGTCCAGCGCGGCGATGAAGCCGTCGACCATGTCGAAGACGCTGCTGAAGCGGCTGCCGCGGACCGCGAAGGCATCGCCCGCCTCCGGGGCCCCCTGCAGCCTGACGCTGATGCCGCGAAAGGCGATGGCCTCACCGCTGACATAGGTGCCGCTGGCCACCAGCGCGCCCCCGCTGTCGCGCACTTCCCAGGCATCGGCAGCGGTGAAGTTGATCGCATAGTCATCCGCGACCCAGGCCGATGGATCGGTGACCCCTGCCGCCTGCCAGATCGCCGTGCCGCCATTGGACAGGCCCGCGTGCATGGTGAAGGTGCCATTGCCATCGCGGATGCGCATGAAAACGTCGGAACCGGCGTCGTTCTCCTGCACGCCCCGGTCATCGGAGATGCGCTGGAACCGGGTGCCGTCATCCCCCTGATAGCTGATGTTGCCGGTCTCGACGAAGGGCTGGGTCTGGACCTTGTTGCCGGCGTAAAGGTAGCGGCCTTCGCCGTCCTGGGCGTTGCCGATGCTGACCAGGCTGTTGCGCAGTTCGCGCGCCTCGACGGCGATGGCACGCCGCGAGTCGACGGTCTGCGTGGCGTTGATCGCCTGCAGGGACAGTTCGCGCAGCCGGCTGACGACATCGGTGGCCTGACTCAGCGAGTTCTCGGCGAGGCTGAGGCGCCGCCGGGCCGTCTCGGCGTTGGCCTGGAAGTTGGCGAGGTCGTCGATGCCCCGCTGGAGCAGGACGGAGTGCGCGGCACCGGCCGGGTCGTCGGCCGCGGTGGCGATGCGCCGCCCGGTGTTGATCTGCCCCTGGGTTACGCCCAGCTCGACCTGCTGCCGCTGGATGGCGGCGAGCCACTGTGACTGGTAGTAACTGCTCGAGATGCGCATGGCTCAGCGTCCCACCAGCTGCAGCAGCTGCCCGAACAGGTCGTTGGCCATGCCGATGACCTTGCTCGCCGCCAGATAGGCTTCCTGGTAGCGCAGCAGGTTGGCCGCCTCTTCTTCGAGGTTGACGCCCGACAGGCTCTCGACGTCGAGCTGCGCCTGCTGCAGCAATGCGCGCTGCACGGTCAGCTCGTTGCTGGCGCGCGAGGCCATGGAGCCGCTGGTGGCGACGATGTCGGCGCCGAGGTTGTAGATCGATTGCTGCCCGCCGTTGAAAAAGCCCGTGCCGGGGATCGAACCGAGTGCCAATGCATTGCGGTTGTCGCCGCTGGCCGGTCCGGTCGGCCCGACGCTGAAGCGGTCGCCGGCGGCGGGTGTGCCACTGACCTGGACCGTCCAGCCGGCGAAACCGATGTCGCCGCCGCTGGTGTAGGGCAGCGGGCCGACGATGTCGGCGCCGCCGCCGGTATATACCGAATACGTGGTCGGCGAGTTGAAAATGATGGTCGCCGGCGTCAGCAGCTTCGGGTCGGTGATGTCGTCGGCCACGGGTGTGCCGATGGTCGCCGTCGAGGTGTTGGCGCCGTCGATGCCCGATTGCAGCGGCCCCGCCGCGGCGATGCCGGCCGGATCGGCGAGGACGACGCGGAACTCTGCGGCCGTCACCGCCGTGGGCCGCACCAGGAAGCGGTCGCCCGCCACGGCGCCGCTGCCGGTAACGATCGACAGCCCTTCGGCGCGCAGCGGATCGCCGCTGCTGCCGGTGCCGGTGGTCGGCACCACGCTGCCGGAGACGCGCTCGGTGAGCAGCCAGGCCGTGCCGTTGTAGCGCAATTCGTAGTCGCGGCCGCTGATTTCCGCCGCGTCGCTGATCGTCGCCACGGGCAGGGCGCTGCCGGCGTTGGTCGCAGCCGCGGAGACGACCGGACCCGCGGCACCGAAGAAATCGCCGCCCAGGTCGCCGTTCAGATCCATGCCCAGCCGGTGCTGGTCGTTGAATGCGGTGGCGATGCCGAGTGCGAGCTTGCCGAGGTCCTGGCGTGCCGTGTCGAGGACCTGGTCGCGGAAGCCGAGCAGGCCGCCGACGATGCCGCCGCTGACCCGCGAGGACACCTCCTGGAGGCTGTTGCCGCTGCGCACCGCGAACTGCAGGCGGGCGCCGTCGTAGCCGTCGGCGACCACGGCGACGTCGTTGTGCATGTTGCCGAGCACCAGGGACTGGCCGCTGCCGATCATGACGCTGACGCTGCCGTCCGCCGGTCGCGTCGTCGTGATGTCGATCTGTCCGGCGAGCTGGCGCAGCAGCAGTTCGCGCTTGTCGAGCAGGTCGGCCGGGGGGTTGTTGCCGGCAGACACGATCTTGTCGTTGATGTCGGCGATCTGCCCGGTGAGCTGGTTGATGGTGCGCACGGCCTCGCCGAGACGCAGGTCGACCTCGTCCTCGAGGCCGGCGAGCTGGCGATCGAGCTGGTTGAACCGGTCGGTGAGGTTCTCGCCCTCCATCAACAGCTGCTGGCGCATGGCCATCGAGGTCGGGTCGCGGCCGAGCGTCTCGACCTGGCTGAAGAAACGCTGGATTGCCGAGGTGGTGCTGGTGTCCGGGTTGCCGAGCAGGCCGTTGACCCGCGAACTGAGGCTGCTGTAGACGTCGTAGCGTTGCTCGGTGGAGGTCGTCGACTGGTACTGGTCGACGAGGAACTGGTCGTAAATGCGCTCGATGCCGCTCACCGTGACACCCTGGCCGATGACGAAGCCGCCGCGCGGTGTGCCGATCTGCTCGGTGAACACGGTGCGCTGGCGGATGTAGCCCTCGGTGTTGGCGTTGGCGATGTTGTTGCTGGTCGTCTGCAGCGCACGCTGGGTTGCCAGCAGTGCCGACAGGCCATTGGTGATCATTCCCGACATGTCATGTCATCCGCAGTCGACGCGCACGCGGCGCGTTGCGTGAATCTAGATCGGCACATTGGCGTCCACCTTTAGCGGCATGCCGAGGCCGGTGATGAGCGGGCTCGAGAGGATGCGGCGGATCTTCGCTGCATAATCCGGGTCGGTGGCATAGCCGGCCGATTGCAGCCGGTCGGCGAACTCGCCGGCATTGCCGCCACCGCGCAGGGCTTCGGCATAACGCGGGTTGCCCTTGAGGAAATCGACATAATCCCGGAAGCCGGCCGCGAGGTCGGGATAGGCGCGGAAGCGGGCCCGCTGCGGTGCCGGCAGCCCATCGGCGTATTCCAGCGTCGTCACCGTCACGTGCGCGCCCTGCCAGCGGTTGTCGGCCTTGATGCCGAACAGGTTGTGGCTGTCGCGGCCTTCGGTGTCGCGGATCTGGCGGCTGCCCCAGCCGCTTTCCAGCGCGGCCTGGGCGACCAGGGCCCGCGGGTCGACACCGAGTTCCCGGGCGGCTGCGCGTGCGTGAGGCCAGATCGCACGCACGAACCCGTCGCGGTCGACGCCTGATGCGGCCGCGGAGGGCGTGCCGCTGGCACCGGCGATGCCGGCGACCGGCGGTGGCCCGGCAGCCATTTCGAGTGGTGGCGTGATGCGCGTGCGGTTGAGAATCGCCGGCGGCAGGCCACCCGGTGTGCCGATACCGGCCGTCTCGTTGCCGGTGTCGGTTGGGGCGGCCCCGCCCAGCTGCCGCTCGAGGACGGCGGCGAGCCCGAGGCCACGGCCGCGCGTCATCTCCAGTGCGATCTGCTGGTCGTACATGTCCTGGTAGGTGGTGTCCTTGTCCTCGCCGAAGGCGGCGTTGGCCTCGCGCATGCTCTTCAGCATCATCTGCACGAACAGCGCCTCGAACTGCCGCGCCGCCTCGCCCGTGCTGCCCGCCTGGTCGCGGGCCGCGGCGCTGCGCAGGCGGCTCAGCCCGTGGAAGTCGCCGGCGAAATCGACAGGGGCGGTCATGCCAGTGCCACCGTCAGATGACGACCAGCTCGGCGCGCAGTGCGCCGGCGACGCGCAGGGCTTCGAGGATCGCCACCAGGTCGCCCGGTGCCGCCCCGACCTCGTTGACCGCCTTGACGATATCGTTGAGGTCGACGCCGGCCTTGAAGAGGAACATGCGGTTGTCGGCCTGTGCGATGTCGATGCCCGTCTGCGGTGTGACGACCGTATCGCCAGTGCGCGAGAACGGCTGCGGCTGGCTGACGTCGAAGTCCTCGCTGATGCTCACCACCAGCGAACCATGCGAGACGGCGGCCGGCGTCACCTGGACGCGCGAGCTGATGACCACCGTGCCGGTGCGCGAGTTGATGATGACGCGCGCCGGCGCCTCGCCCGGGCTGATCTCCAGGTTCTCGATAGCGGCGACCAGGGCCATCCGCTCCGGCTGCGTGCGCGGCGCGGCGACCTGTACCGACATCGGGTCGACGGCCAGTGCGGCACCGGCTCCCAGCACCTCGTTGATGCGGGCCGCGAGACGTGACGAGGTGGTGAAGTCGGGCGTGTGCAGGTTGAGGAGCAGGGCCTCGGCGCTGCCCAGCGTGGTGGGCACCGCACGTTCGACCGTTGCCCCGTTGGGGATGCGGCCGACACTCGGCACGTTGATGCTGACCCGCGAGCCGTCGGCGCCGGAGGTGCCGAGGCCGCCGACCGCCAGATTGCCCTGGGCGATGGCGTAAACCTGGCCATCGAGGCCCTTGAGCGGTGCCAGCAGCAGCGTGCCGCCACGCAGGCTCTTGGCGTTGGCGATCGATGACACGGTGACGTCGATGGTCTGGCCGGGCTTGGCGAAAGGCGGCAGCTCGGCATGCACGGCAACGGCCGCGACATTCTTCAACTGCAGGCTGGTACCCGCCGGGATGGTCACGCCGAGCCGCTCGAGCATGCTGACCAGACTCTGGGTCGTGAAAGGTGCCTGCGTCGTCTGGTCGCCGGTGCCGTCGAGGCCGACCACGAGCCCGTAGCCGACGAGCTGGTTGGTGCGCACCCCGGCGACGTTGGCCAGGTCCTTGATGCGCTCGGCGCGCGCCTCGCCCATCTGCAGGCAGAGCGTGACGGCCGTGCCGAGCAGCAGCCACAGGGTCAGGCGGTGGATGGTCGAATGGTCAGGTCTGCGCATGGCGTGCTCCGCAGCAGGATGGCGCCTAGAGGGGCCACAATTTCATGAACAGGCGGCCGAGCGGGCCGGGCCGGTTGGCATCGGCGAGGAAGCCGCTGCCGCTGTAGGTGATCTGGGCGTCGGCGACCTTGCTCGAGGCAATGGTGTTGTCCGGGCCGATGTCGGTCGGGCGGACGATGCCGGTGATCTGGACGAACTCCTCGCCCTGGTTGAGCGTCAGCCACTTCTCGCCGCGCACCAGCAGGTTGCCGTTGCCGTAGACCTCGGCGACGGTCACGGTGATGCTGCCGCTGAGCTGGTTGCTCTGGCTGCTGCCGCCGTTGCCTTCGAATTCCTGGGTGCTCTCCCAGTCGCTGGACAGGATCGGGTCGCCGTTGCGCGTCACGCTGCGGCCGAACAATGTGGGCGCACCGGTGTCGAGCACGGTGTCGCGCGTGGCGCTGGTCTTGGCGCTTTTTGATGCCTGCGTGCGTTCGGCCAGCACGATCGTCAACGTGTCGCCGACGTGCCGTGCCTTGGTGTCGTCGAACAGCGTCATGGCCGAGGCCGGCTGGTACAGCGAACCGCTCGTTGGTGCCGGTGTCGCGGGCTCGCCCGGCAGCGTCGGCGGGTAGCGGCCCGGCGCCTCGCCGAGCGTCGCACAGCCGGTGCACGTCGCGACGAGAAGCAGAAGGAGCGTGTGGCAGCGTGTGCGCATCATGGACAGGTGCTCATGGTGGCGACGGAAGCCCGTCACAGGTTGTTGTTGAGGTACTGCAGCATCTGGTCGCTGACCGAAATGGCCTTCGAACTCATCTCGTAGGCGCGCTGGGTCTCGATCATGCTGACGAGTTCCTCGACGACGTTGACGTTGGAGCCCTCGAGCGCGCTCTGCACCAGCGTGCCGAGGCCTTCGAGGCCGGGGGTGCCGACCTGCGGCGTACCGCTCGCTGCCGTCTCGGTGTAGAGGTTCTGGCCGCGGGGCTGGAGGCCTGCGGGGTTGATGAAGTCGGCGATCTGCATCGTCCCGAGCGTGACCGGCGCAGGCTCGCCGTTGATGCTGGCCTGCACGGTGCCGTCGGCGCCGATGATCACCGCCTGTGCATCCGCGGGGATGGTGATCGACGGCTCGATCTCATAGCCGTTCGAGGTCACCAGGCGGCCCTCCGAGTCGATGCGGAATGAACCATCGCGCGTATAGGCCAGCCCGCCGTCCGGCAGCAGCACCTGGAAGAATCCCGGTCCGTCGATCAGCACGTCGAGCGGGTTGCCGGTCTGCAGGTGGGCGCCCTGGGCGAAGGCCTTCTCGGTGGCGATGACGCGCACCCCGGTACCGAGCATCAGCCCGGTAGGCTGCTCGGTGTTCTGCGAGGTGGCGGCGCCCGCCTGGGTGAGGTTCTGGTAGAGCAGGTCCTCGAACACCGCACGGCCGCGCTTGAAGCCGGTGGTATTGACGTTGGCGAGATTGTTGGAGACCACGGTCATGCGCGTCTGCTGCGCATCGAGACCGGTCTTGGCGACCCACAGTGATTCCATGTCATGTACTCCTGGTCTGCTCGGTCATCATCCGCTGATGCGTATCAGGCGTGCCGCCGAGGCATCCGAGTCCTCGGCAGTGCTCATGGCACGGACCTGCATTTCGTAGTGGCGCGCCATTTCGATCATCTCGACCAGCGCCTGTGTGGCACTGACGTTGGATGCCTCGAGCTGGCCGCTGGCGATGCGCACACCCGGGTCGTCGACAGCCGTGCTGCCGTCGCGCAGGCGGAACAGGCCGTCACCGCTGCGGGCCAGCTCGCCGGCCGGCGGGTTGACCAGCCGCAGGCGGTCGACCTGGACCAGCGATTCGGCCGTCTGGCCCTGGGGCACGATCGAGATCTGCCCGTCGCTGCCGATGTGCAGTTCCTCATAGGGCGGGATCGCGACCGGGCCGCCATTGCCCATCACCAGCCGGCCGCCGGAGGTTTCCAGCAGCCCGTTGCTGTTGATGCGCAGGGCGCCTTCGCGGGTGTAGCCCTCGCTGCCGTTGGCGCCCTGCACCACCAGCCAGCCGTCGCCCTGCACGGCGACGTCGAGTGCATTGCCGGTGGCCATGCTTGCGCCCTGCAGGTTGTTCCAGCCCTGGGGCTGGACCCGCGTGTTGACACGGGTCGGCAGGCCCGGGCCTTCCACCGGCACACTGTCGACGGCGCTGCGCACGGCACGGAAACCGACCGTGTTGGCGTTGGCGAGGTTGTGGCTGACGACCGCCTGGGCACGCATTGCCGCACGTGCCCCCGACATCGCCACGTAGATCAGCCTGTCCATCGCGTGTCCCGTTCCATGGTGTCAATCATGATCAGCGGATGTTGATGATGGTTTGCGTCACCTGGTCCTGGGTACTGATGACCTGGGCGTTGGCCTGGAAGAGCCGCTGGGCGGTGATCATGTTGACCAGCTGCTCGGTGAGGTCGACGTTCGAGGTTTCCAGCGCACCCGACTGGATCAGACCGTAGTTCGACTCGGTGGCCTCGCCGCGCTGGGGCACGCCCGAGGCAAAGGTTTCCTGGAAGGAAGTGTCGCTGACCTTCTGCAGGCCTTCCGGGTTGGAAAAGTTCGCCAGCGCCACCTTGCCCAGCGCCTGTGACTGGCCATTGGAGAACCGGGCGAAGACGATGCCGGTCTGGCCGACTTCGAGGCCGCGCAGGCGGCCGGCCGCCTGGCCGTTGGGGTTGACGCTGTTGACGGTGAAGTCGGTACCGTACTGCGTGGTGTTGAGCAGGTTGAGGGTCAGCGCCACGGGTGCCGCGCCGTTGCCGGGGTCGACGCCCGGAAACGCGATCTGTCCATTGGCGGGCGTGGCGATCGCGCCGCTGGAGGTGAAGGTGAAGGGCTGCCCGGTGCCGACGACGTTGCCGTCGAAGGTCATGTTGACGTCCCAGCCGGCCAGCGTCTTGGCGAAGAAGAAGGTTGTCGTGTGCGGTACGCCCAGTGAATCGTAGGCGATGCTCGACGTGCTGTGGTTATAGCTCGCCGCGTCATTCTGGTCGAAGGTCGTCACGGTCGGTACCGTGGCCATGCCGGGCAGGTTGATGGCGATGTCGATCTGGCCGGTGGCCACCGGCGGTGCCGTGGTCGTGGTGATGCGCAGGTCGGCCAGTGCGCCGGTATTGAAGCTCTCGCCGTTGTTGATCGGCGAGTAGACCTGCAGCCGCTCGCTTTCCGAGTTCTGCACGTAGCCGTTGGCATCGAGGCCGAAGGCGCCGACCCGCGAGTAGAGCAGGGCGCCATTGTCGTTGGTGATGAAGAAGCCATTGCCGCTGATGGCGAGGTCGAGCTGCCGTTCGGTGATCTCGACATTGCCCTGGGTGAACTGCTGGCGCACGGCCGACAGGCGCACGCCGTTGCCGACGCCGACCGTGTCACCGGAAAAGACGTCGGCGAACTCGGCCCGCGATGACTTGAACGCCGTGGTGTTGGCGTTGGCGATGTTGTTCGACGTGACCTTGAGGTTGGTCGAGGCGGCGTTGAGGCCGCTGAGCGCAATCTGCATCGACATGATCTGTCTCCTTGGATGATCCGTCAGGTTCTGTATCGGTAATGGCGTGTCAGCGGATGGCCCTGATCTGGGCGAGGCCGACGGTCAGGCCGCTGTCGGTCGAAAGCAGTGCGCCGCTGCTGCCGCCGAGGGCGACGCTGTCGACGCGCGAGTCGGTATAGGTTGTCAATGGCGTCTTGCCGATGGTGGCATCGAGGTAGTAGCGACCGGGTGCCGCCGGGCTGCCATCGGCGCGCGTGCCGTCCCATGCGAAATTGGCCAGGCCCGCGTCGCGTGCGCCCAGTGGTACGCGGCCGACGAGCTCGCCGGCTGCTGAGTAGATGTTGACGACGGCGTTGGCCGCTGCGTAGGGCAGGTCGACGGCTCCGTTCAGCGCCGTGCTGCCGTCGAAGACGGCGTTGTCATTCTCGATCAGTACATGGCGCCCGACCATTCCGGCGGCCTGCAGCGCCTGGTTGCCGTTGAAGGCGCCGGCCAACTGGCCGACCGACTTGTTCATCTCCGAGATGCCATCGACGGTGCTGAACTGGGCCATCTGGGCGATGAATTCGTTGTTGTCGAGTGGCTTCAGCGGGTCCTGGTTCTGCAACTGGGTGCTCATCAGGCGCAGAAAGTCCTCCTGCTCGAGCTTCTTGCCGGTTTTCACCGCGGTCTGCGGCAGCGCTAGCTGCGAGAGGTCGCCGAAGTTGCTGGCGATGGATGTCATGGCTGTCGTGCTCCTTCAGGTGCATTCATCGGGCCGCGACTCATTCGCCGAGGCTCAGGGTGCGCAGCATCAGTTCCTTCGACGTGTTCAGTACCTCGACGCTGCTCTGGTAGGAACGCGAGGCAGAGATCATGTTGACCATCTCGTCGACGACGTTGACGTTGGAGGTGTAGATGTAGCCTTCTTCATCGGCGAGCGGATTGCCTGGCTCGTAGATCCGCGCCGGTGGTGCGCCCGTTTCGACGATGCCGGCGACGCGCACGCCGGCGCTGTCCGCCGGACCCGCCGCACTGTGTGCCAGCACGGTCTGGAAGATCGGCTGGCGCGCGCGGTAGGCGTCTTCGGCACTGCCGGCCACCGTATTGGCGTTGGCCATGTTGCTGGCCGTGGTATTGAGTCGTACCGACTGCGCGCTCATGGCCGAGCCGGCGATATCGAAGAGGCGGAACAGGCTCATGGTCAGCGTCCTCCGGTGATGGCGTCGCGCAAGCCGCGGAAGCGCGCCGAGAGAAAGGTCAGCGTTGCCTGGTAGCGCACCGAGGTTTCGCCAACGGCGGCGTACTCGCGTTGCGGGTCGACGGTATTGCCGTCCAGCGAGGGCTGGTCGGGTTGTCTGTATAAAGGGGTGGTGTGGTTGGCGCCGTTGGCCAGGCCGAGGTGTCCGGTGCGCGTCGCCGTGAGGCGCAGCTCGCCGCCGGCCTCGCGCATCGCCATGTTGAAGTCGACGTCACGGGCCTTGTAGCCCGGGGTGTCCATGTTGGCGATGTTGTCGGCCAGCAGTTCGAGGCGTTGCTGGGCGATGCCGAGTGCCCGGCTGTGCAGGTCGAAGGTCTTGTTGATGTCGAGGGCCATGCGCGGACTCCGCGATTTGCGCTGCAGGGGGTGATGCAAGGGGCGTGCCATATGCCGTGGAGGCTGGCAGGGCCAAGCTGTGGCAACCCACCGGCGGCCGTTTGCCGCTGCCGGCGGCAGGTTGCTGCCGCCGGCGCGCCGGTTCAGGGGACGGAGAGCCGGCATGGTCTTTGCAAGATTCCCGGCATGCGATCGCTCAACCTGTTCATTACGACACCGCTCGCCTGCCTCGGCCTGCTCGCGGGACTGGCGCTGCCGGCCCACGCGGCGACGGGTGAAACCGAAGCCCATGCGCGGATCCGCGAGGCAGCCCAGGCGGCCGTGTTGTCAGCCCTGGCCGGTCAGGGCGGGCGCACCCGCGCCGTCGCCGACCGGCTCGACCCGCGCCTCAGGCTGCCCCGCTGCGACCAACCGCTGACGGCGCGGGCGACGTCCGGGCCGCGCCCCGGTGCGCGCCAGAGCGCCGAGGTCAGTTGCCGCGGCAGCCGGCCATGGAAGCTCTATGTCAATGTTCGTGTGACACAGGTCCGGCCCGTCGTGGTGGCCGCCAGGCCCCTGGCACGTGACGGCGTGTTGACGGCTGCCGACGTCCGCTTGGCGGAGCGCGAGACGGCTGCGCTGGGTCACGGCTACATTCCGTCTCTCGAACATGCCCTGGGCCAGCGCCTGCGCAGGCCGCTGGCCGAAGGGGAGGTGCTGACACCGGCGCTGCTCGATGCGCCGGTGCTCGTGCGCCGTGGTCAGCAGGTCACGCTCAAGGCAGCCAGCGGTCCCCTGACCGTCAGCATGACCGGCATCGCCAGCAAGGATGGCGTGCTCGGAGAAACCATCCCGGTCCAGAACCCCCGCTCGGGGCGAGCCGTCGACGCCGTGGTACGCGCCGCCGGTCTCGTCGAGGTACGGGTTCCCTGAAAACCAGCTATCTCGATGAAAAAAATACATAAAATAGAAAACCATGATGGCCGGCCACAAGCTTGCGGCAGGCCCCTAAAGTTCCTGCCGCCCCGTGCCGATAACGCGTGCAGGGCTGCCAGCAGGCCCCGGAGTGCCATGACATGACAGACAAGATCTCGGGTTACGGCCGCTCGGCCGTCGATCTCGGCACCAGCCGGGTGCGCGACAACGAGCGTGCCGGGCGGTCCGCCCCCCCTGCGGGCAATGAGGCGGCCGGGCCGCACAGCGCGCCGGACGTCGTCAACTTCACGGACACGGCCACCCGGCTGCAGCGTCTCGAAGCGCAACTCGCCGCGCTGCCCGATGTCGATCGCGGGCGCGTCGAGGCGTTGCGCCAGCAGATCGAGCGGGGCGAGTACCGGATCGATGCGGCCCGTGTCGCCGACCGGCTGGTGCGGTTCGACAGGGTGCTGGGCTGATGGCATCGGGCAGCCGTCCGGCCGTTGCGCCCGCCGATATCCTCGCGCGGGAAGGGGAGGCGCTGGCTGACGTCCTCGAAGCGCTGGAGGCGGAGCATCAGGCGCTGCTGGCGCGTGATGCCGCGCGGCTCACCGAGGCCACTGCGGCGAAGTCGCGGGCCATGGCGCAGGCAGCGGCCCTCGAAGCCGAGCGCAAGGCCGTGATGGCCCTGGGCGAGATGGATGATGAAACGCTTCAGCCCCTCCGGCAGCTCGCCCGCCGTTGCCGCGACCTCAACGAGGCCAACGGGGCGCTGATCCGCGGCCAGCGTCGCCGCGTCGAGGCGTCGTTGTCGTTGATCCGCGGCGGACAGGGCGGCGTTGCGCCCGCCACCTACGGCCCCGACGGCATCCGCACGGCGCGCCGCACGCCGGGGTCGCTGGCCACGTACTGACCGACGCCTGCCGGGCTGCCGACAGGGCCAGCCAGGGCTTTTCCCGCCGCATCAACCGAGGGTGGGGTTCAGTCCCGATCCGCACGTTCGATGCCGCGATGGCCATCCGTGCGGCCGGCACGGGGCCGTGCCGGCCGCATTCATCCGAAAGGCAGTTCGTCGCGGCAGCCTGCAACCCGACGTGGTGCTCAGGCCGGCCAGCAGAGGCGCTCGTCGGCGGCCTTCCAGTCACCGATCACCACGCTCGACAGCATGTTCGACAGCTGCTGGCGCCCGCCGGGTGCCAGGACGCGCAACTGGTCGTTGAGTTTCGATTTGCGAAAGCTCAGCCCGTAGCGGCTGCTGCCGTCGGTCCAGCACAGGTAATACCGCTGCTTGTCGATCGGGTGGCGGACCACGGTGGTCTGTGTCGCGCCGCTCATCAGCACGCCGGCGATCCAGTTGGGTGCGGTGGTGGCGCCAACGGCGCCTGCCAGTGCGCCGAGCATGACGCCGGCAAAGAGGTGACGGGGTTTCATCGTGGCTCCTGTGTGATCCGGTAGTGCCTGAACGCTGCCGCCGGGCAGGTGCAGTTCCGGAAGGTCACAGGTCGCCGGTCGTGCGGCAGCCCCTCGCATGGCGGCCACACAGTCCTCCGGCTACCGGCAACCCCGCTATCTGGACCCTCTCGGAACCAGACCGGTGGCTTTGCGTCCCCGTCTCGCGACGGGTTTGCCCTGGGCGGTATGATGCGTCTTATACGCCTGTCCGCGGCAGGCGTGCAACTGATTGAAATGATTTACATAACGGTGGAAAACTTATGGCGTTGCAGCCAGTTCAGTCGCGATTCATGGCGGTGAGCTAGCGTCTTGCGCCAGGCCCCTCCGGAGTGAACGACATGCTGCACAAAGCGTCAGGTCTCGCCGTTATTGTCATGTTGCTGACGGGCTCCGTCGCGGCCCGTGCCGATCACCTTGCGCACCGCGACTGGCACGAGCCGTCGATCCGGCTCGGCATCGATCTCGTCTGGGGTGCACCGTATTACGCCTGGGCATCGCCGCCGGTCATCTGGGCGCCGTACGGCTACCGTTACCCGCCTGTCATCCATCACCCTCGGCACCGCCACGCGCCGCCCCGCCGGCACTGGAAGGCACACCACCACGGCTGGCGTGATACCCCGCGCCATGACCGGCGCCACGACCATCGCGACGACGGCCACCGCCGCGGCCGGCGCGGTCGCTGAGGCGTGCGGCGTATTTGCCACGGTGTATTTCTCCACATCGCGGGTATATGGTGAACGGGCGGGGCCGGTACCCCGCCCGTTTTCCTTCAGCAGGAGGGTGTACACCGTGGCGCACAGCGATCCGATCGTCTTTCCCACCGATTTCTCGCAGATCTCGCGCAATGCAGTGCCGTGGGTCAAGCGCATGGCGGCGATGCTCGATGCCCCGGTGCACTGCGTGTACGTCGTCGAGCAACCCCAGATCTACGCCACGCTGGACATGGGGCCGATCCCGATCCCGTCGGGTGATGAGCTGGTGTCGACCGCGCGCGAGCGTCTCAAGGCCTTCGTCGACACGCAACTCACGGGCCTGTCCACGGTGCCGTCATCGGCCGTGCTGGTCGGCCGGCCGGCCGATGAAATCGTCGCCTATGCCGGCAAGCAGTCCGCGCAGCTCATCGTCATGACGACCCACGGCTACAGCGGCGTCAAGCACGTGCTGCTGGGAAGCACCACGGAATCCGTGCTCCGCCACGCGGCGTGTCCGGTGCTCTCCATCCGCAGCGACTGACTTTCACGGGTAGAATCGTCGCCGTGATCGCTGCCCGGGTCGGCACCAGCCGGCCCGCGGCCAGGCGTACGCCGTTTCGCCGCAGTTGACAGGGACTTCACGTGAGCGACGAATCATCATTGCCGGACGGCGGCATCCTGCTGCCCGAAGGCTTGCGCATGCCGGCCGAATGGGAGCCGCACCAGGCCACGTGGATATCGTGGCCGCACAACGTCGAGACCTGGGCCGGCCTGCTCGGTGCCGTGGAGGAGACCATGGCGCGGGCCGTGGCGGCACTCGCCAAGGGTGAGACGGTCCACATCAACGTGCGCGATGCCGCGCATGGCTATCATGTCCGCCGCCTGCTCGACGGCCGCGCCCCGGTCGAGCGCATCGTGCTCCACCAGTTCCCGACCAACGATGCCTGGTGCCGGGACCATGGCGCGGTGTTCGTCACTGCCGGTGAGGAGCAGCGCACGCTCGTGGCGCTGGATTTCGAGTACAACGCCTGGGGCGGCAAGTACCCGCCGTGGGACCTCGACGATGGCATCGCATCGCGCATGGCCGGCGTGCTCGGTGTGCCGGCCCTGCGCATCCCGCTGGTCCTCGAGGGCGGTTCCATCGACGTCAACGGCGCGGGGACCCTGCTGACCACCGAGCAGTGCCTGCTCCACCCCAACCGCAACCCGCGGCTCGATCGCGGGGCGATAGAGACATGGCTCAAGCGCCTGCTCGGTGTCACGCAGGTGATCTGGCTCGGCGAGGGCATCATCGGTGACGACACCGACGGCCATGTCGACGACATCACCCGCTTTGTCGCCGTGGATACCGTCGTCACCGTGGTCGAGCCCGACCCGGCCGATGCCAACCACGCGGCGTTGCGCGACAACCGCGAGCGGCTCGCTGCCGTCACCCTGCCCGACGGGCGCCCGCTGAAGGTCATCGAGCTGCCGATGCCGGCACCGGTCGAGTGCGAAGGCCGGCGGCTGCCGGCGAGCTACGCCAATTTCTACGTTGGCAACCGCATCGTGCTGATGCCGACCTTCGACTGTCCGGCCGACGAAGAGGCGGCCGCGATCCTGGCGCAGTGCTTCCCCGGCCGGCGCATCGTCGCCCTCGATTGCCGGGATGTGGTTGCCGGGCTCGGCACCTTCCACTGCCTGACGCAGCAGGTGCCGGTCGGCTGAGCCACGGCCACCGGGGCTGACTGGTCGCGGTATTGTTACCCGGCGCCGTATTCCCTAAGCTTTGCGCCTTCTCACCGCCCCCACAGCGAGCCCCCGATGGCCGAAATCAACCGCTTCGTCCGCCACCATTTCCGCCATTTCAACAGTGCGGCATTGGTCGACGCGGCCGATGGCTGGGTGCGTCACCTCGATCAGGGCGGCCGCATGCTGGTGACGCTCGCCGGGGCGATGAGCACGGCCGAGCTCGGGCTGTCGCTGGCGCGCATGATCCGCGAGGACAAGGTCCACGCCATCTGTTGCACCGGGGCCAACCTCGAGGAGGACGTCTTCAATCTCGTCGCACACGATCATTATGTGCGCATCCCGCATTACCGCCAGCTGACGGCCGCTGACGAGGAGGCGCTGCTCGCGCGCCACCTCAACCGCGTCACCGACACCTGCATCCCGGAGGAAGAGGCGATCCGGCGCATCGAAGCCGCGGTGCTCGACGAGTGGACGCGTGCCGATCGCGCGGCCGAGCGCTACTTTCCCCACGAGTTCTTCTACCGGTTGCTGCGCTCCGGCGTGCTTCGCCCGCACTACCAGATCGACCCGCGGGACAGCTGGCTCGTGGCGGCCTGCGAGCGCGACCTGCCGATCATCGTGCCGGGCTGGGAGGATTCGACCCTCGGCAATATCTACGCCAGCCACGTCATCAACGGTGATATCGGCAATGTCCATACCGTGCGCAGCGGCATCGAGTACATGGTCTATCTGGCCGACTGGTACCGGTCGGTCTGCCGTGAGCACTCGATCGGTTTTTTCCAGATCGGTGGCGGTATCGCCGGTGATTTCCCCATTTGCGTGGTGCCGATGCTCGAACAGGACCTGCAGATCCGCGACATTCCGCGCTGGGGCTATTTCTGCCAGATCAGCGATTCGACGACCAGCTACGGTTCCTATTCCGGTGCCGTGCCAAACGAGAAGATCACCTGGGGCAAGCTGTCGGCCGATACGCCGAAGTTCATCATCGAGTCGGATGCCACGATCGTCGCCCCGCTGATCTTTGCCTGTGTCCTGGGCGACTGATGCCAGAGGTATCGAGCGTGGTCGAATCAGCCCTTTCCATGCAACGTGACGTTGGCGCTGCTGCTGCCGCCGAGCCCGCCTGGACGCCAGAGAGCTCGGCCGAACTCTACCGCGTCGAGTCATGGGGCGACTCCTTCTTCTTCATCAACGAAGAAGGTCATGCGGCGGTCAGGCCCTTCGGCGACGAACGGCCGGCCATCGACATCGTCGCGCTGGTCAGGGAACTCGAGCGTCGCGCGCTGTCCTTCCCGGTGCTGGTGCGCTTCCAGGACGTCCTCCAGGCCCGCGTGCGCATGCTCAACGAGGCCTTCGCCGCGGCCATCGAGGAAACCGGCTACGGCAACCACTACAACGGCGTCTACCCGATCAAGGTCAATCAGCTGCACGAGGTTGTCGAGGAAGTTCTCGAAGCCGGGCGCAAGTTCGGCATGGGCCTCGAGTGCGGGTCCAAGGGCGAACTCATCGCCTGCCTGCCGCACCTCGCCGACGACCAGATGCTGCTGATCTGCAACGGCGTCAAGGACCGCACCATGCTGTCGCTGATCCTCTCGGCGCAGCGCCTCGGCCTCAACGTCATCCCGGTGATGGAGAAATTCACGGAGTTCGAGGCACTGATGGCGCTGGCCGATGCGTGTGGCCAGGTACCGCGCCTCGGTGTCCGCGTGCGGCTGTCGACGCGTGGTTCGGGGCGCTGGTCCGATTCGGCCGGGGCGCGCTCCAAGTTCGGCCTGTCGGTTTCCGAGGTGGTGCGCCTCGTCACCACGCTCGAGCGCCGCGGCATGCACGACTCGCTGCGCCTGCTGCACTGTCATATCGGCAGCCAGGTCGCCGACATCCAGGTCCTCAAGCGCGCCATCAAGGAAATCACCCAGATCTACGCCTCGCTGGTCGGTCGCGGCATCCCGATCCGCTACCTCGACGTCGGTGGCGGGCTCGGCGTCAGCTATGGCGCCGGCCACACGCGTGGCGAGGCCGGCGTCAACTACGGGCTGCAGGAGTATGCCAATGCCGTGGTATACGCCGTCAAGGAAGTGTGCGACGCGCGCGAGGTGCCCACACCGGTGATCGTCTCCGAGAGTGGACGGGCGATCACCGCTCACCATTCGGTGCTGCTGGTGCCGGTGCTCGAGGGCAACCGACAGAACGGTGGCAACGAGCCGGCCACCGAGGTCGAGCCTCACCCGGCGCTGGAGTCGTTGCAGAAGATCCTGCACAACGTCCGCGACCCGGATCGCGAGCCGGAAGAACTCATCGAAGCCTGCCACGACATCGAGGAAATCCGCATCGAGACCCGCACCCTGTTCAGCCTCGGCTACATGGCGCTGGACCAGCTGGCGGCGGTCGAGGAGCACTACTGGAAGATCGCCCGTGATCTTCTCGACAGGTTGCGCGGTGCCGACCTCGACCCGACGCCGGCCGAAGTGCTGGAACTGGAGGAAAAGCTCACCGACCGCTATCTCTGCGACTTCTCCGTCTTTCAGTCGATCCTCGACCACTGGGCCATCGGCCAGTCGTTCCCGATCCTGCCCATCGACCGCCTTGACGAGCGCCCCGACCGGCGCGCGGTGATCGTCGATTTGACCTGCGACTCCGACGGCAAGGTCGGGCACTACATCTCGGCCCTCAACGACAAGAGTTTCCTGCCGGTACACGGTGTCGAAGCCGACACCCCCTATTACCTCGGCTTTTTCCTCATGGGGGCCTACCAGGACATCATGGGCGATACGCACAACCTGTTCGGTCGCGTGCCCGAGGTGCATGTTTATGCGGATGCCGAAGAGCCCGGCAACTTCTGGATCGAGCGCGTCATCCCCGGTGCGACCATCCACGAAATGCTGGCCCAGGTGCAGTACTTCCCCAACGACCTCAACCGGCGCATGAACGAGATCGTGCGGCGCAAGATCGATGCCGGCGTGATCCGCCCGACGATGGGCATGGAGATCCTCGGCCAGTACACGGCCTGCTTCAACGACACCACCTATTGCGATGCGCGGCCCTCGCCGCGCGCCGGCTGATGGCGGCGCGCACCGTGAAAGTGGCGCTGTTGCAGATGCGGATGGGCGAAGACCCGGCCGCCAACCTCGACCACGCCCTGGTCATGGCCCGCGAAGCGGTGCAGGCGGGGGCGCAGCTCATCTGTCTGCCGGAGCTGTTCTGTTCGCGCTACTTCTGCCAGCGCGAAGACGCTGCGCAGTTCGCGCTCGCCGAGGCCGTGCCCGGCCCGACCACCGAGGCACTGGCTGCATTCACCGCCGAGCACGGCGTGACGCTGGTGGCGAGCCTCTTCGAGCGCCGCGCCCCGGGGCTTTTCCACAACACGGCTGCGGTGCTCGATGGCCCGCGCGGGTATCTCGGCAAGTACCGCAAGATGCACATCCCCGACGACCCGCGCTACTACGAAAAGTACTACTTTGCGCCGGGCGACCTCGGTTTCCACGCTTTCGACACGGCGGCGGGTCGGCTCGGCGTGCTGGTGTGCTGGGACCAGTGGTACCCGGAGGCGGCGCGTCTGACCGCGCTGGCCGGGGCGGAGCTCCTCATCTATCCGACGGCGATCGGCTGGCACCCCGAGGAGCAGGCCGAGGTCGGTGCCGACCAGCACGCCGCGTGGGAAACCGTGCAACGCGCCCATGCCATCGCCAACGGCTGCTTTGTCGTCGCCATCAACCGCACCGGCTTCGAACCCGATCCGGCCGGTGAGGGCGGCATCGAATTCTGGGGGCAGAGCTTCGTCGCCGCGCCCGATGGCCGCGTGCTGTGCCGGGGGCCGGCAGGGGCCGAGGCCGTGCTGTGCATCGATATCGACCTCGGCGCCATCGAAAGCGCGCGCATCGGTTGGCCGTTTCTCCGCGACCGGCGCATCGACGCCTACCAGGGCATCACCGCACGCTTTGCCGATTGAACTGCAGGGGCATGGGCCGGCCGCGCTTCGTGTAATGGCGCCGACGGCGCGGCTCAGTGCGGTCCGGCGATGCCGTGTGCCCGTGACAGGTAACGGCCGATATCGGTCGGCCCCTTGATGAACCGACGCCCCGCGTGGCTGTGTACGTCGAAGCCTTCGAGTCGGTCACCCGGCACGTCGTCGGCGACAACCAGCGCCGGCAGCCCCTGGTGGGTCTCGCCGAGCAGGGCGATGACGGCTGCACGGGGGCGGGCAAAGGCGACCCGGTGCACGTCAAGTGCGTCGCGCAGCTGGGGGTAGTAGCCCAGCACGCCTTCGAGGGTGGCGCAGGCCGGGCAGTAAAACGGCCCCTCGCCACCGTCGTCGAAGCCGGCCTCGAGCAACAGCAGCACGTCTCTGGTCACGGGTCGTTTCTCCTCGGTGACAGACCGTCGATGATTGCTGTTTCCCCGCCGGCCGGCAAGCACTGCAGCGCGGCGCCGCTTGCGGTTATGATGGCCGGGCATCGATTTCAGGGGATTCCCGCATGGCCACCTACATCGCCACGCTGATGGTCAAGCCCGGCCACGAGCCCGCCGTCGGCAAGTATTACCAGGACCTCGAGCCGCTGCTCCGCGAAGCGCCGGGCTTCAGGTCGCGCCAGGTCTTTCGCGCACGCCCGGGCACCCTGGTCGCCGAGGTGCGTCGCGTGACGCCGCCCGAGGAACTGGCCGCACACCCGCACGAGGGGGGGCCGGAAGGCGTCCAGTTCATCATCATCGAGCACTGGAACCAGGTCGCCGACCGCGTGGCCTTTGCGCGCGGAGCATCGCGGCAGCGGGCCATGGATCTGTTCCCGCACCTGCTGCCGGCCCATAGCCACGAGTTCTACGACGACGTGACATCGGGCTGAGGGGCTGAATCCCTTCGCCGCTGCCGGCCGAAAGCCTTGACGCAGACGTGATCCCCCGGGGTGGCTTGCCCCGGACCGCCCGCGAGGTGACATGCCGCAGACCGATGGACCGGAACCGGAAGGCGATGCCGCAGGTTGGCCGGCCGTGGTCGACGACATGCTGTGCGCCATCGATGACTTCGACGTGCATGCCTGCGATGCGGCTTTCGTCGCCGCCATGCGCGGATACCCGCCGCTGGCGCTGGTGCGTGATGTTGCCGGGCCCCTGCTCCGCGAAGCGGGCCGGCGCTGGCAGCGCGGCCGCTTCGCCATCGTCCAGGAACACCTCCTTTCCGGCGTCATCCGCCACCGGCTGTCCTGCCTGCTCGACCCCCTCGTCGCCACCGCCCGCGGGCCGGTCATCGTCTTCGCCACGCTCGGCGGCGAGCGCCACGAGATCGGCAGCCTGATGACCGCGGTGGTCGCCGCCGCGCGCGGTTTCCGCTGCATCTGGCTCGGCCCCGACCTGCCGGCTGCCGAACTTGCGACCTACTGCCTGCGGCGCCCGCCGCGCGTGCTGGTGCTGAGCCTCGTCACGCAGCCCGAGGTCAACGACAGCACCGGCCAGCTCGGCGAACTGCGCCGTGCGGTACCGCTGGCCGTGTCGATCTGGGTCGGTGGCCAGGCCGCCGACGTGCTCGACGATGCCCATCTGCCCGGGGGCATCCGTCGCCTCGGTGGCCTCGAAGACTTTCTCGTCGCACTCGATGAACTGACAACGGAGCCACAGTCACCATGACGACACTGATCAGACGGCTCCCCTGGCTTGTGGCCGGCCTGGCGTTGCTCATCGGGCTGACCGTGTTCCTGCGCCGGCCCGCAGATGTGGCGGTGGTAATGCCCGAGCGGCGCGAGGTGGTTGAGCTGGTGGTCGCCAGCGGCACGGTCAACGCCGTACGCCGCACCTCGATCGGCACGGAGTCGGCCGGCATCGTCGGCACACTGGATGTCGATGAAGGGGATCGGGTGCGTGCCGGGCAGTTGCTCGGCCGCCTGACCCGGGGCGAGACCGACGCGAGGCTGGCGCAGACGCGAGCAGCGCTCGATGCCGCCGACCGGACGTTGCGTGCCGAGCAGGCGGTGCTGGCCAAGAATGGGCAGGAGGTCGACCGCCTGCGGCCGCTGGCCAGTGCCGGCCAGGTGTCGGCGGCCGAACTCGAGCGCGCCGAAGCGGATTTTGCCGTGCAGGTCGCGCGGGTCGAGGCAGCGGTTGCGCGCCTTGCCGAGGCGCGTGCCGAAGTGGCGCGCGTGGCGCCGGACTTCGCGCGGCGAGAACTGCGTGCGCCTTTCGACGGGCTCATCACGCGCCGCCATGTCGAGCCCGGCACGCCGGTGGGCGGTGCCCAGGGCTGGTTCGATATCGCCGAGCGGGGCGGTGACACCGAGATCGAGGTCGAGACCGACGAGAACAACCTCGGCAAACTGGCGGCCGGCCAGCCGGTCATTGCCGTATCGCCGGCCTGGCCCGGGCGACCCTTCGGCGGCCGCGTGCGCCAGGTGGGGCCGTTCGTCGACAGCGATCGTGGCGTGGTCAAGGTGCGTATCGTGCCGGACGAGGTACCGGACTTCGTGCTGCCGAACATGACGGTCGATGTCAGTATCGAGGTGCGCCGCATCGACGATGCCCTGGCCCTGCCGGCGGGTGCCGTCGCGCTGCAGGCCCGCCCACCCTACGTCCACGAAGTCGGTGCAGACGGCCGCGTGTCGCGCCGCACGGTGAGCGTGCTGGGCCGCAACCCCGACTGGGTCGCCGTCGGCGACATCGCGGAAGGCGCACGCGTGGTGGCCTCGCTGGCCGGCGTGCGTCCCGGCACCCGGGTGAGCGCCACGGCCGCGGCACAGGCGGCGGAAGTACCGGGGCGACCGGTGCGATGATCGGCTACTTCACCCGCTCGGTGGCCCTGCGCCATCTGCGTTACGGTGTCGGCCAGTCGCTGCTGACCATCGGTGTGGTGGCGATCAGTGTGCTGCTCATCGTCTATCTCTACACCATCATCAGCGGCACCCAGACGCGCATCGTCAACAACACCACCGGCTCCCTGCCGCACATCACCATCGAACCCCCCGAGCGCACCCCGCTGGCGGCGTGGGACCTGCCGGGGCGGGATCCGCGCGTGCTCTATGTTGGCGAGGTCGTCAACCTGCCGCGTGCGCAGGAGAAGATCGAGGACTGGAAGCTCTGGCTGCCGTACCTTGATGGCGCCGACCCCGGCATCACGGCCGTGTCACCGCTCGTCAGCGGTCAGGCCTTCCTGTTCCGCGGCGCGCGCCAGCAGTCGGTGCGCGTGCTTGGCGTGATGCCGGAGCGGCACAACGGCATCGTCGAGATCGAAGGCAAGTTGCTGCCCGGCGGGCGCTTCCTCGCCATGAACGCCGGCGATGTCGTGCTCGGCTGGCGGCTGGCGCGCGACTTCGGGCTCAGGCTGCGGGACAAGGTGCGGCTGGTCGGGCCCGGCGGCGTCAGTCTCAATTTCACGGTGGCCGGTATCTACTACACCGGCTTCGGTCAGGTCGACGACGGGCAGGTGTTCGTCACCCTGCGCGATGGCCAGTCGCTGCTCGAACTCGGCGGGGCGATCAGTTCGCTGGGCCTCAAGCTGCGCGACCTGTATGCCGCAGAGGAGATCGCCCAGGCCCAGGCCGCGCGGCTGCCCTTCAAGGTCCGTTCATGGGTCGCCGACAACCCGAACCTGTTCCGCACGCTGGCCAGCCAGAGCATGACCCGCGACCTGATCCTCGTCATGTCGACCATCGCCTCGGGGTTCGGCATCGCCAGCATCCTGGTGATGGTCGTGACCAGCAAGTACCGCGAAATCGGCATCCTCAAGGCGATGGGAGCCACGCCGCGCGAGATCAAGTGGATCTTCGTCCTCGAGGGTCTGTTGCTGGCAATGATCGGCTGTGCCGTGGGCATTCCGGCCGGCATCGGCCTGCTGCGCCTCATGGCTGGCATCCGCAGCGCCGGACCCGATGGACGCATCGAGCAGGTGTTCCAGATCGACATCGACCCGATGCTGCTGGCCGGCGCCGCGCTCGTGGCCATCACCACCGGCGCCATCGCCTCGTGGTTTCCGGCGCGGCGTGCCGCGGCCGTCGACCCGATGCAGGTCATCCGGGGCAGCTGATGGCCGACGTCGCGGTTCGCCTTGCAGGCATCTCCAAGACCTACTACACCGGTGATGTCGCCACGCCGGTGCTCTTCGACATTTCCTTCGATGTCCACGTCGGTGAATTCGTTGCCGTGGTGGGGGGCAGCGGCTCCGGCAAGACCACGTTGCTCAACATCATGGGCCTGCTCGACCGGCCCACCGGCGGCAGCGTGTGCATCGAGTCGCGGGTGGTCAGCGACCTGGACGAGACCGGTCGTGCCACCATGCGCCGTGACCGCCTCGGCTTCATCTTCCAGTTCCACTACCTGCTGCCCGAGTTCACCGTGCTCGAGAATGCCCTGATGCCCTGCCGCATGCGCGGTCGCGCTTTCGAGAAGGCGCAGGCGCCGCGCATGAAGGAGCTGCTCGATGCAGTCGGTCTCGGTGACAAGATCGGTTCACGTCCGGCGCAGCTCTCCGGTGGCCAGCAGCAACGTGTTGCCGTGGTCCGTGCACTGGCCAACGAACCCGCCGTGGTTTTCGCCGACGAACCGACGGGCAACCTCGACAGCGTCAGCGGGCGCATGGTGTTCGAACTGATGAAGCGCCTCAGCCGCGAGTCCGGTACGGCCTTCATCATGGTCACGCACGATGACGACTTCGCGCTCGAGGCCGACCGCGTCATCCGCATCCAGGACGGCCGCATCCGGCGCTCGACGCCGCTGGCGGGGTAGGGCAGGCCGCAGCGGTGCGTCAGCCCGCCGGCCGCACCGTGCCGACCAGCGCCAGCTGCGCCAGCGCGATGTCGGCCTGGAACTCGCGCATCCAGCCGAGCAGGGCGATGCGTTCGAGGCGCGAGGGATCGAGCGGGACGCGCACACCATTGGGGGTGAAGTCGCGCCAGTCGAGACGATGCACCTGCCAGCGCGACGCGGCGTGCAGGGTGGCGCGATAGGATTGGTCGTACCAGCCGCAGTCGCGGGTACGGACGTGGACGTTGTAGTCTTCGTCATTGCCGTGAAGGTGCAATTCGATGCCTTGCCATGCGCTGGCGTCGAAGGGGGCGTCGCGCGTGCCGAGGTCGAGCGTCATCTGGATGAAGCCGCCGCCGTTGTCGCGCGTCACCCGCCCGGTGAGCCGCACGCAGCCCCTGCCGGCGACCACATCGGGGTTGAAAGCGGCATCGGACACCCCGCCCATCACCCGGTCGCTGAATGCGCGCCAGCGTGTGCCGGGGTGCACGTAGGGCTCCGGCCGTGCGAAATCGCTGAGCAGCTGCCGCGATCCTTCCATCGTCATGTCCTCCCGGGCCAGTGACAGGGCGGCTGGCCAGGCGGGCAGCCAGGCGGCACAGAGGATCATCATGCGCCGTTTCCGGTCCATCGGCCTGTCCTCCACGGCAAATGCCTGTGGGCGTATTCGCCGGACGGCGGCCTTCGGAGTCAGCGCGCCGGCGCACGGCCGGTGGCCCGTCGACGTGTGCGTGAACGCACCGTTGTGCGGACCGCGACCGCCCATCGTGAGCATTGCGCGCGCCGATACCGATCTGGGCCATGGCGCGGTCGGGGACGTCGCGTCGGCACCGGTGGCCGGCGACGACACGCTGTCGGTGCGTCCGGTTGGACCTTTGGGGAAATGGCGCGCTCGGAGAGATTCGAACTCCCGACCTTCTGGTTCGTAGCCAGACGCTCTATCCAACTGAGCTACGAGCGCGCGGACTGCGTAGGCCCGACCCCCGACGGGGCCGGCTGCCCCTCGCGAAACGCGCCGGGACGGGCGGGCCCCAGGGGCCGGCCGGCGCGCATTGTAGCGTCCCCCGCCTGCCGGGCTCAATGATTCTTTGTCGGCCGCTGCGCTGCGGAGCCGGGTTGGCCGGGCCGGCCGGGGAAAGGCGCATGCGGTGCCGGGCCCGGGGCGCTGCCTGTCGCCCTGGCGTTCAGCCGCGAAACGTGTCCTTGCGGCGGCGGATCTCGGTCCACACCTCGACATCGCTGGCGTCGGCCATGTCGAGGGTCCGGCGCAGCGCCGGGCTGTGCGGTCGCAGGAACGGGTTGCAACGCTTCTCGGCGCCGAGGGTCGTCGGCAGCGTGCCTTGGCCGGCTGCGCGCAGGCGCATGACGTCCTCCATGCGCGTGATCAGGTCGGTGTTGCCCGGCTCCAGCGTCAGGGCGAAGCGGCCATTGGCCAGCGTGTATTCGTGTGCGCAATAGATGCGGGTTTCGTCGGGCAGGGCCATCAACTGCTGCAGCGATGCCCACATCTGTGCCGGCGTGCCCTCGAAGAGGCGCCCGCAGCCGAGCGAGAACAGGGTGTCGCCGGTGAACACCGCGCCGTCGTCGACGAACCACCAGCAGAGGTGGGCGCGGGTGTGTCCGGGTGTGCCGATCACGCGCACGGTGTGCGCACCGAAATGAAAACCATCGCCGGGTTGCACCGGCAGGTCGATGGGGGCGATGCGGCCGTGGTCGGCGGCGGCGGCCCGCACGCGGCAGCCGGTGCGCGCCCGCAGTGCGGTGTTGCCGCCGGCATGGTCGTGGTGGTGGTGCGTGTTGAGGATCTCGTGCAGCGGCCAGCCGGCGGCTTCGAGTGCGGCGAGGATCGGCCCGGGGTCGGGGGCGTCGACGACCGCGGTGGTGCCGGTCGCCGGATCGCGCAGCAGCCAGGCGTAGTTGTCGGCCAGGCAGGGCAGGCCGCGGATTTCGAGCGGGGCGGGGTGCGGGCCGTTCATCGTTCCTTCAGGCGCGGCATCAGGTCGACGAGGTTGCAGGGCCGTGTGCGGTGGTCGAGCTGGGTGGCGATGAGGCGGTCCCAGCCCGTGGCGCAGGCGTTGCTCGATCCCGGCAGGCAGAACAGATAGGTGCCATTGGCCACCCCGGCGGTGCAGCGCGATTGCAGCGTCGAGGCGCCGATCTCCTCCCACGACAGCATGCGGAACATCTCGCCGAAGCCGGTCAGCACCTTGTCGAGCAGCGGTTCGATGGCTTCGGGGGTGCCGTCGCGGCCGGTCACGCCGGTGCCGCCGGTGGTGAGGATCACGTCGATGGCCGGGTCGGCGATCCATGCCGAGACGGTGGCGCGGATGCGGTAGATGTCGTCGGGCTCGAGTCGTCGGTCGGCGAGGTGGTGTCCGGCGGTGGTGAGGCGTTCGGCGAGCAGGGCGCCGGACTTGTCGTTGTCGAGCGTGCGCGAGTCGGAGACCGTCAGCACGGCGATCTGCAGCGGCGTGAACGAGCGGGGTGCGGCGGGGCTCATGGCGTGGCCTGCGGATCCGGGGAACGTGGCGATGATAGCCCGATTCCGCGGGCCGTTGCCCGTGCGCTGCGGCGTGATGTCAGGCGGCGTCGTCGCCGCCCGCGCGGCGCACCTGCTCGCGCAGGAATTCGGCGAAGTGCCGGCAGGCGTCGGTGACCGTGAACACGCCGGCGAGCTTGCCATGCCGCGTGATGATGGCCGAGCCGAGGTGGTGCTCGGCCATGTGCGCCAGCACGTCGTCGAGCCGCGTGTTCATGTCGACGATGTAGGGCTCGCGGACCATCGTCTCGCCGATGGTGAGCTGGCGCGCGTCCGGGTAGGCGAAATCCGGGCCGAGGATCAGCTTGATGTCGCGGTCGGAGGCCATGCCGATGAGTTCACCGTCGTGGGTCACGGGCAGATGGCGGATGCGGTGTTCGCGCATGAAGGCCTGGGCTTCGGCGAGCGGTGCATCGGCATCGACGGAGTAGGGGAATGCAGTCATCACGGCCTTGATCGTCGGCATGCGTCTCATCGCGACGGGCCTCCCGGGGTCATGGCACAGAGCGGCCAATTGTACGGCCCCGGCAAACGGTTTAGGGTGACCATGACGACGAGCCCGGGGTGCGTGCCGATGCGCGTGGGTGTGCCGAAGGAAATCAAGCCGGATGAATACCGCGTCGGCCTGGCGCCGACGGCGGTGCGCGAGCTGGTTTGTCATGGCCATGAGGTGTGGGTCGAGCGGGGCGCCGGCGAGGGCAGCGGCATGCACGATGGCGACTACCGGGCCGCCGGGGCCAGGCTCGTCGATACGGCCGCCGAGGCCTGGGCCGCCGACATGGTCGTCAAGGTCAAGGAGCCGCAAGCCGTCGAGACCGCGCACCTGCGCAGCGGCCTCGTGTTGTTCACTTACCTGCACCTGGCCCCCGACTCCGCCCAGGCGCGCCGCCTCGTGGCGGCGGGGGTCACCGCCATCGGCTACGAGACGGTCACGGGTCCGGCACAGGCACTGCCGCTGCTCTCGCCGATGAGCGAGGTGGCCGGGCGCATGGCGGTACAGGCCGGCGCCCACTGCCTGGAGCGCGAGGCCGGAGGTGCCGGCATCCTGCTGGGCGGGGTGCCCGGCGTCCGTGCCGCCAACGTGGTCGTCCTCGGTGGTGGCACGGTCGGGACCAACGCCGTGCGCGTCGCGATGGGCATGGAGGCGCAGGTCACGGTCATCGACCGCTCACTGCCGCGGTTGCGCGAGCTGGATTTCCAGTTCGGCGGCCGCCTCAACACCCTCTACGCCACGATTGGCGCGATCGAAGAATACGTCGCCGACGCCGACCTCGTCATCGGCGCCGTGCTGGTGCCGGGTGCCGCTGCGCCGCGCCTGGTCAGTCGCGACATGGTGCGCGCGATGCGCGACCGCTCGGTGATCGTCGATGTCGCCATCGATCAGGGTGGCTGCTGCGAAACCAGCCGGCCCACGACCCACTCGCAACCGACCTATGTCGAGGAGGGTGTCGTTCACTATTGTGTGACGAACATGCCCGGCGCGGTGGCGCGCACCTCGACGCTGGCCCTCAACAACGCCACCCTGCCTTACGTGCTGGTCCTCGCCGACAAGGGCTGGCAGCGGGCACTGGCCGATGATGCCGGTTTGCGCGATGGTCTCAACGTGCATGCCGGGCATGTCACCCATCCGGCGGTGGCGCGTGCCCTCGGCATGGATTGCCTGCCCGCAGCGGAAGCGATCGGCGGCTGACTACCGCGACAGCGGCGTGCCCTGGCGGTGGCTGCGCCGGGCATGGATCTCGGCGAGGATCGACAGCGCGATGCTCTCCGGTGAATCGGCACCGATGTCGAGCCCGGCCGGTCCGAAGACGCGCCCCTCGAGGCCGTCCGCCGCGCTGCCCAGTGCGTCGAGCAGCCTCTGGCGCCGTGCCGGCGGGCCGACGAGGCCGATGTAGGGCACCGGGCTGCGCGCCAGATGGGCGAGGCAGGCCAGGTCGCTGGTGAGCTGGTGGGTCATGACGACGGCTGCTGCGCAGTGGCGCAGCGTGACGTGCCGCTCGAGGTCGCTGATCGGTGCGGTCAGCACGCGCTCGGCGACGGGCGGCGTGGCGCGTGACAGCGCCGTCTGGCGGTGGTCGTAGAGCGTGACGCGCCAGCCGAGGTGGCTGGCCATGACGGCCAGCGGCGCGGCATCGGCCCCGGCACCGAGCACCAGCAGGCGCGGCAGCGGCTCGACCCGCGTGTGCAGCACGCGGCAGCGTCCTCCAGCCAGCATCACGTCGTGGTGGCCCGGGGTGGTCGCCGCGGCCTCGAGCGCCGCCGCCGTGGCGGCATCGGTGCCGCAGGCCACGACGCCCATCGGGCCGGTGAACACCGTGGTGCCGGGTGCGGGGCCGTCTGCCGTGCCGTCGTAGACCGTCAGGCAGCGTGCCCCTTCGTCGCCGAGGTGGATCGCCTCGATGCGCGCATAGGGCTCATAGTCGCCGGCCGGCTCGAGTGGCTGGAGCAGCACGCGGATCATCCCGTCGCAACCCGTTGCCATACCGAAGACACTGTCTTCCTCGCGGCGCATGTCGTAGTGCACGCACCGCGGTCGCTGGCTGTCCAGCACGTCGTGCGCGTGGGCCGCGAGGTCGCCTTCGAGACAGCCACCGCTGACCAGCCCCTGCCAGTGGCCATCGTCGCTGATGAGGATGCGGTGGCCGGCCTTGCTGTAGGTCGAACCCTCGGTCTCGACGACGGTCGCCAGCACCAGCCGCCGGCGTTCGGCGCGCCAGTGATTGAACTGTGCGAGGATGGCCTTGACGCTCATCGCCGTGCCCCCGGCTCAGGTGTGGTCATCGACACGCAGCACCAGCTTGCCCATCGCCGCGTCCGCCTCGAGGATCTCGTGGGCGCGGGCGGCCTCGACCAGCGGCAATACGGCCTGGATGACCGGTGCCACGCGCCCGGCTTCGAGCAGCGGCCACACGTGCCGGTGCAGTTCGCCGGCCAGACGGCCCTTCTCGGCGGTCGGGCGGGCGCGCAGGGTCGAGCCCGTGATGGTCAGCCGGCGCAGCAGCAGCTGGCCGAGGTGCAGCGTGGCCTTGCTGCCGCCGAGCACGGCGATGACAACCAGCCGGCCGTCGTCGCGCAGCAGGCGCATGTTGTCGTCGAAGCGCCCCGCGCCGCTGATGTCGAGGATGACGTCGACGGGTCGCTCGCCGGCAGCTTCGCTCAGCCGCGTGGCGAAGTCGCCGGTGCGGTGGTTGATGGCCAGCGTGGCACCGAGCGATTCGCACAACCGGCACTTGTCGTCGCTGCCTGCCGTGGCGTAGACGCGGGCGCCGAAGGCCGCGGCGAGCTGGATCGCCGTGGTGCCGATGCCGCTGGCACCGCCGTGGATGAGCACGGTCTCGCCGGCTGCCAGCCGCCCGCGTTCGAAGAGGTTGGCCCATACGGTGAACAGCGCCTCGGGCAGGGCCGCAGCCTGCACCAGCCCGAGCGGGCCGGGGATCGGCAGGCACTGCATGGCGGGGACGGACACGTACCCGGCATAGCCGCCGCCATTGAGCAGCGCACAGACGCGCTCGCCGCACCGCGCCGGGTCGACGCCCTCGCCGCAGGCGACGACGGTGCCGGCGACTTCGAGGCCTGGCAGGTCGGAAGCGCCGGTTGGCGGGGGGTAGCTGCCCTGTCGCTGCAGGCAATCGGGTCGGTTGACGCCGGCCGCCGCGACGCGCACCAGCACCTCGCCGGGGCCGGCGACGGGCAGCGGGCGGCGTACCGGCCTCAGCACGTCGGGCGGGCCGGGTTTGCTGATCTCGATCGCAGGCATGGTCGCGGGCATGGCGGTCTGCGGCATGTGGCGGTCCGGCTGCGGTGCGTGGTCGCACGTGTTCTCGGTTCTGCCGGCAGTATAAGCCAGCCGCGCCACGGACAATGTGCGCGCCGTGGCCGGTCGACTGCGCAAAGTCAATGACACGGCCCATGGCAGGGCTGCTATCGTGCACGCGACGCCACGGCGCGTGGCGCGCCGTGGGCACGGGACGCCAATCATGAAAGAAAAGGTCATCGCATTCAGGGGGCACGATGCGGCGCCCGCGGGCACGGGGCTTGTGGATGCGCGCGGTCGCCCGCTGCGCGATCTGCGTATCTCGGTCATGGACCGCTGCAACTTCCGTTGTCCCTATTGCATGCCCGAAGACACCTATCACAAGGATTTTCCTTTCCTGCCGAGCGCCGAGCGTCTGTCCTTCGCCGAGATCGTGCGCCTCGCCCGGCTGTTCTCCGAACTCGGCGTGCGCAAGTTGCGCATCACCGGTGGCGAGCCGCTGCTGCGTTCCGGCCTGCCCGACCTGATCGGCGACCTGTCGCGCCTCGAGCACATCGATGACGTGGCGCTGACCACCAACGGCGTGCTGCTCGGCCAGCAGGCAGCGGCACTCAAGGCGGCGGGGCTGTCGCGGGTCACGGTGAGCCTGGATGCCCTCGACGAAGCGGTGTTCCTGCGCCTGAGCGGTGGGCGGGGCAGCGTCGCGCGGGTTCTTGAAGGCATCGGCGAGGCCATCGCCGCCGGGCTGGTGCCGCTCAAGATCAACACCGTGGTGCGGCGCGGTGTCAATGAATCAGCGGTGCTCGACCTCATCGAACGCTTCCGCGGCACGGGGGTCATCGTCCGCTTCATCGAGTACATGGATGTCGGCACGATCAACAACTGGCGTCCCGACGACACCGTGCCTTCGCGCGAACTGGTGGCGATGATCAGCGCACGCTGGCCGCTGCTCGCGGTCAGCCCGAACTACCACGGTGAGGTTGCCGAGCGTTACCGCTTCGCCGATGGCGGCGGCGAGGTCGGTTTCATCTCCTCGGTGTCGGAGCCGTTCTGCGGGGCGTGCACGCGGGCACGCCTGTCCTCGGACGGGCGCCTCTATACCTGCCTCTTCGCCGCTACCGGCCTCGACCTCAAGGGGCCGATGCGTGACGGCATGGACGATGTGGGCCTGCGGGCACTCATCGACGGCGTCTGGACCCGCCGCATCGACCGCTACAGCGAGGAACGCGCGGCGCGGCGCGGCGCCAGCGACAAGGTCGAGATGTACTACATCGGCGGCTGAGGCACTGCACCGGTGTCTGCGGAGCCTGTCACCGCCATCGTCTGGCAACCGGACGACGGCGGCCGTCGACAAGCGCAGCTGTCGCGTTTCATGGCTTATGCCGGGGCACGCTGCCGGCGTGACCTCGCCGATCCCGCGACCCTGCAGCACTGGTCCGTGGCCTGTCCGGGCGAATTCTGGTCCGCCGTGGCCGACTTCGCCGCGCTGCGCTTCACCCGGCGCGCGCAGGCCGTGTTCGAGGATGGCGGCCACATGGCCCGTGCGCGCTGGTTCGTCGGGGCGACCCTCAACTTCGCCGACAACCTGCTGCGCGATGACGATGTCCACCCGGCACTGATCTGGCGCGACGAGGCCGGCCGGCGCGGCGAGCTGGGGCGGGCCGAGCTGCGTGATGCCGTGGCGTGTACCGCTGCGGCCTGGCGGGCGCTGGGCATCCGCCCGGGCGACGTCGTCGCCGCCGTGCTGCCCAACGGTCCGGAGGCGGTCGTCGCCATGCTGGCTTCCGCGTACCTCGGGGCCGTGTGGACGGCGTGCTCGCCGGATTTCGGTGCCGCCGGCATCGTCGAGCGCTTCCGGCCGGCGGCGCCGCGCCTGTTCATCGCCGCCGACGGCTACCATTACGGTGGGCGCCGCATCGACAGCGGCCGCACTGCCGCCGCGGTCGCGGCGCAGCTGCCGGGCCTCGTCGCCCGGATCTGGGTGCCGTGTCTCGACCCCGGCCGGGCGCCGCCACCGGGCTGGCGGGCCTGGTCGACGGCGGGTGACCGGGCCGCTGCGCCCGCACCGGCCGCGCTGCCGTTCACCCATCCACTCTGCTTGCTGTATTCCTCGGGCACCACGGGGCCGCCGAAATGCATCGTGCATGGCGCGGGCGGCACGCTCCTGCAGCACGTCAAGGAGCACCTGCTGCACGTCGATCTGCGCCGTGGCGACCGGCTCTTCTGGTTCACCACCTGTGGCTGGATGATGTGGAACTGGCTGGTCAGCGGGCTGGCCAGCGGGGCGACGCTGGTGCTCTACGACGGTTCACCCTTTCACCCCGACCCCGGCGTGCTGTGGCGGCTGGCCGCCGAGGAGGGCGTCACGCACTTCGGCACCAGCCCGCGCTATCTGCAGGCGCTCGCCAAGGCGGGCCAGGTGCCCGCACGTGCGCACGACCTCGGCGCATTGCGCAGCGTGTTGTCGACCGGTGCGCCGCTGTCCGCCGAGGGCTTCGATTTCATCCACGAGGCGATCAGCCCGCGCGCGCAGCCGGTGTCGATGTCCGGCGGCACCGACATCGTCTCGTGCTTCGTGCTCGGCCATCCGCTGCTGCCGGTGCGCCGTGGCGAGATCCAGTGTGCCGGGCTCGGCATGGCGGTCGATGTGTACGACGAGGTCGGCCGCCCGCAGGCACGGGGTCGCGGCGAGCTGGTCTGCACGCGGCCGTTTCCGTCACTGCCGCTGGGCTTCCTCGGCGATGCCGATGGACGGCGTTTCCACGACAGCTATTTCGCCCGCTACCCGAACGTGTGGGCCCATGGCGACGACGCCGAGCGCACCGCCAGCGGTGGCTTCGTGATCCACGGCCGTTCGGATGCCGTGCTCAACCCCGGGGGTGTTCGCATCGGTACCGCCGAACTGTACCGTCCCGTCGAGCGCGTGCCCGAGGTGCTGGAGTGCCTGGCTGTCGGCCAGCGTTGCGGGGGCGACGAGCGCGTCGTGCTGTTCGTCGTGCTGCGCGCCGGGCTGGCGCTCGATGATGCGCTTGCGGCGCGCATCCGCACTGCGATCCGCACGGCACTGACGCCGCGCCATGTGCCGGCAAAACTCATCCAGGTACCGGCCCTGCCGCGCACGCGCAGCGGCAAGCTTGCCGAACTCGCCGTGCGCGCCGTGATCCACGGCCAGCCGGTGCCCCACACGGCGGCACTGGCCAATCCGGACGCGCTGGATTATTTTCATGACCTGGCGGCGCTTGCCGATGCGTGACGCGCGCGCTGTCGCCCCGTGATTCCGACCCGCCGTGGAGTGACCGATGAACCATCCCGACCGCCTGCTCGCCCTCGTGGCCCTCGTCGTCCTGCCATTCGTCGCCGCTGCCGGCGATGGGGCCGGCGGTGACGCCGCGGGCGATACCGCCTTCGTCCTCGAGAGCGGCGATTTCGCCCCGCGGGGCAAGCTCGCCGATACGCAGGTCTATGCCGGCTTCGGCTGCAGCGGCGACAACCTGTCGCCGGCGCTGTCCTGGAAGAACGCGCCGGAAGGGACGCAGAGTTTCGCGCTGATGGTCCACGACCCGGACGCGCCGACCGGCAGTGGCTGGTGGCACTGGACGGTGTGGAACATCCCCGCGACCGTGACATCGCTGCCGACCGGTGCGGGCACCCCCGACAACGCCAGGCTGCCGCCCGGCGCGGTCCAGGGGCGGACCGACTTCGGCAGCATCGGCTATGGCGGCCCGTGCCCGCCGCCCGGCGCTGCGCCCCACCACTATCACTTCCGGCTGCATGCGCTGAAGGTGTCGACGCTCGAGATCCCGCCGCAGGCCAGTGCGGCTTTCGTCGGCTTCAACGTCAACGCCAACACCCTCGCCGTTGCCGAGTTGACCGGGGTCTACTGGCGCTGAACGCGCCGCCAGGGCGCGCAAGCCCGCCACCTGGCGCTGCGTCGCGGATGCCGGGGCGCATTGCGCCACGCCAGCGTCCGCTTGCCGGGCGACGAACCGATCCGCGCGGTCAGTTGCCCGTCGGGTTCTTGTCGTCGTCGAACCATCCGTCCGGCGTGATGGTGCCGGTCCGCGCCGTGTCCGGGTCGCCGCGCCGCCCGATCGTCCGCAGCACCCGCGCCGGGGTGATGGGCATTTCGCGCACCGGCTCGCCGATGGCCATGGCCACGGCATTGGCGATCGCCTGCATGATGCAGACGATCGGCCCTTCGCCCACTTCCTTGGCGCCGAAGGGGCCGTGGGGGTCATTGGATTCGACGATGATGTGCTCCACCGGCGGCACCTCCCAGGCGCGCGGCATCTTGTAGTCGAGTCGCGACGGGTTGAGCGCCTGGCCGTCTTCCATGAGCACTTCTTCGTAGAGAGCCTGCGACATCCCGGAGAACACCTGGCCGTCGATCTGCCCTTCGACGATCTTCGGATTGATGGCGCGGCCGACATCGTGGGCGGCGACGACGCGATCGACCGTGACGAAGCCGGTCTCGAGATCGACGGTGACTTCGGCAACCTGTGCGCCGAAGGAATAGGCCATGGTGCCGGAGGGCTTCGGCGAATTGTAGAAACCGCGACCCATGACAAAGCGGCCCTCGCGGCTGTACAGGGTCTCGTGGACGATCTGGCGGAAGGGCACGGCGCGGCCCTCCTCGCCTTTCGGATACACCTGCCGGTTGCGGAACACCACCGCAGCGGGCTTCACGCCGAATTTCTCCGCCGCCACCTTCGCCAGCTGGTTGCGGGCATCGGTCGCCGCGGCGATCACCGCATTGCCCGTGTTGAAGGTCCCGCGCTGCGAGAATGCACCGACATCGAGCGGCGTGATGTCCGTGTCGCCGGCAACCACGGTGATGTCTGTCGGTGCCACGCCGAGGACCTCGGCGGCGATGATGGCCATGGCCGTGTGCGAGCTCTGGCCCATGTCGGGCAGGCCGGTGAACAGCGACAGTGTGCCGTCCTCGACCACCTTGATGAAGGCCGCCGAAGTGTCGTGCTTGAATACGCCCTTGGCGCCCGAGGCCATGGCGCCGATGCCGAGGCCGATGCCCTTGCCCCGCGGCAGTCGCCCGTACTTGCGCGACCAGCCGGCCTTGCGCGTCGCTCTGGTGATGCACTCCTTGAGACCGCAACTGGCCAGGTGGTTGCCGGTCATGCTGGCATGACCCTTCTCGACGGCATTGCGCAGCGCGAATTCCACCGGGTCGAGCCCGCAGTCGCGGGCCAGCGCGTCCATGTGCTGGCCCCAGCCGAACTGCATCTGGGCCAGCCCGCCGCCGTGGTGGAAGTAATACGGCATGTTGTTGGTGCACACCAGGCGGCCGCGAAAACGACTGGCCTCGATGCGGTAGAGCATGTGCAGGTAGGAGCGGCACAGGCGCGTGAGGATCATCTGCGACTCGACGTAGGCACCGGAATCGAAGACGAGGTCCGCCTCGACGACCTTCAGGCGCCCTTCGGCATCGGTGCCCGAGCGGAAGCGGTAGCGACTGCGCCCGCCGGCACGGCACATGAGGAACTCTTCGTCCGCCAAGGACCGCAGCTTTACCGGCCGGCCCGCCTTGCGTGACAGGAGGGCAGCGATGAAGTGGTGCGGTCGCGTTGCGCTGCGTCCGGTGAAGCCGCCACCGGTGTTGAGCGTCATCATCCGCACCTGGCCGTCGCTGAGGCCGAAGGCGCCGGCGATGCTCTTCTGAAAGAGGTGTGCGGTCTGGCTCGGTGTCCACAGCGTCAGGCGGTCACCGCGCGAGAAGTCGGCGACTGCGACGTGGAACTCGGCGTAGCAATTGTGGCTGGGGTGGGTGAAATACTCGTCCTCGCGCAGGTGGACGCACTCGCCGAGCGCACGCTCGTGGTCGCCGAGGGTTTCCTGCTCCTCCCAGGACACGTTGCCCGGTGCCTTGGGGTGGAGTTGCGGCGCCCCGGCTTCGAGCGCCTCGAGCATGTCGGTGATCGCCGGCAGTGGCGCGTAATCGACGCGGATCAGCGCCGCCGCCTCGGCGGCGGTGGCTTCATCGACGGCGGCGACCGCTGCCACTTCCTGGCCGATGAAATTCGCGGTCTGGTCGAACAGTGGCTGATGCATGCCGATGAAAAGGCGCGGCGCATCGGCGCGCGTGACCACGGCCCGCACGCCCGGCAGGCGTTCGGCAGCCCGCGTGTCGATATCGAGGATCGTGGCGCGCGGCAGGGGGCAGCGCACGATCCGGCCGTGCAGCAATCCGGGCAGGCGCACGTCGTCGGTGAACTCGGAACGCCCGGTGACCTTGGCGAAGCCGTCCAGCCGTGGCTGGCTGTGGCCGACGGCGCTGAAATCATTGCGGCGGGCCATCGGCATCCTCCCGGTGCGGCGTGGCGAGGTGCTCGACGGCCCTGGCCACCGCTTCCTTGACCTTGATGTGGCCCGTGCAGCGGCAGAGGGCACCTGACAGTGCCTCGTTGATGGCGGCGCCATCGGCCGCCGGGTTGGCATCAAGCAGCGCCTTGACGGTCATGATCAGGCCGGGCGTGCAGAAGCCGCATTGCACCGCGCCATGCTCCCAGAAGGCCCTCTGGATGGGGTGCAGTTCGCCCCCCTGCGCGAGGCCTTCGATGGTCGTCACCGCCCGCCCGTCCCATTCCACCGCCAGGGTCAGGCAGGAGAGCACCGCCTGGCCGCGATCGTCGTTGACGGTGCACACGCCGCAGCTGCCGCTGGTGCAGCCGCGTTTGGTGCCGGTCAGGCCGAGGGCGTCGCGCAGCACGTCGACCAGCGTCGTGTTGGCGGTGACGGCCAGTTCGTGGGTATCGCCGTTGACGGTCAGGCGAATGAGGCGCCTGTTCATGACGGTCCTCCTGCAGGCGGCTTCTGGCGGCGCACCGCCTCCAGCGCACGGCGCACCAGCGCGCGCAGCATGCGTCGCTTGTAGCCGGAGGTGGAGTAGAGGTTGGTCACTTCGCCGAGGTCGCCGCGGGCGGCTTCGGCCGCCGTGTCGATGGTCTGCGCGGTGAGCCCGCCTTCCTCGATGATGCGCGCCACGCTGTCGAGTGGCACCGGCCGGGCGGCGATGCTGCCGAGGCACAGCCGCGCGCGGGTCACGCGGCGGTTGCTGCCGGCAATGGCCACCGCGATCACCCCGAGGCCGTAATCGAGGTCGCGCCGCTGCGCCAGCTTGATGAAGTGCGTGCGCAGGGGCGCTGGTGGCACCCGCACCGTCACCAGGATCTCATCCGCGGCGAGCACCGTCGGACGGATGCCGTCGTTGCGGTAGAACGCTGCGAGCGGCACTTCGCGGTTGCCGCGCACGCTGGCCAAAGTCACCTGCGCGTCGAGGGTGATCAACGCGGGTGCGCTGTCGATGCTGTTGAGGGCGAAGCATTCGCGGGCACTGCGGATCACGTAGCAGATGTCGCCGCCGGTCTTGAAGCACGGCGGGCGTGCCGCACGCCAGTCCGCGCCCTGATTGGTGTACCAGCAGCGTGTCGGCAGGCAGAGGTTGCCGCCGAGGGTCGCCATGTTGCGGACGTGGCGCGACCCCACGGCATGGATCGCCGCAGCGAGCGACGGCAGGCGCGCGCGGATTCCGGCGTCATCGGCGAGTGCGCTCAGGCGGCAGCCGGCGCCGATCACCACGCTGCCGTCCGCCGCCAGCGTCACGCCCTGAAGCTCGGGCAGTCCGCCGATGCCGATGACCACCGCCGGCGTGGCCAGCCGTTGACGCATGCCGATCAGCAGGTCCGTGCCGCCGGCAAGCAGCGCGGCGTGCCCGCCGTGGTCCGACAGCAGCGCCAGCGCATCGGCGAGGCGCTCTGGGCGAACGTGGTCGAAGGCCGGAAGGTGCATGGTCCCGAGTGTAGCCGTGTCCGGCAATCGGTTGCACCGGCGATCTGCTGCAGCGACCAAAATAGCCCGTCGCCACCGCCCGCGGGGCAGTGCTCGCCGTCTGTGTCCCGCGCCGCCGGGTGGGGAATGCCGTTACCGGTCCGGGGGCGCGCCGCGCCCGTGGCGGGGCATGGAGGCAATCGACCCGCATCATCGCTATGATCGCCGCTGCAGCGGCAAGGTGTTCCATCGATGAGTGAAGACGGCCCCACCGAATCCTTCGTCCAGAGCCCGATGCGCGACAACTGGTACCAGTCGAGCGCGTTCTATGGTTCTTCATTTGCCCTCATCACCACCGTCGACGAGGCCGGTCGCACCAATATCGGCCCCTACCAGCTCAGCTTTCCCTTCGAGGTCATCCGGCGCCGCTCGTGGATGGTCATCAGCAGGCCGACGTCGAACACCGTCGTCAACGTGCGCCGCACGGGCAAGTGCGCCCTCAATTTCATCGAATACGACCGCGAGTCGATCGAGACCATCCTCAAGCTCGGCTACCCCGGGCAGCCGACCGCGGAAAAGATGGCCTACAACACCCTCAGGCTCATGGACAGCCCGACGAAAAGCCGGTGCGGGCCGGGTCATCCGCAGATCCTCGCCGATGCCTTCCAGGTATTCGAATGTACCCTCGACGTCGAGCGCATCGAGGCCAATCCGATCCTGCGGGACTCGGCGTCGGCCCACCTGCTGCTCAACATCGACAACATCCTCGTCAAGGCGTGCTGGCAACGGCGGGTCGACGGCAGCGGCGATGCCATGCCGCGCATTCCGCTCACCTACGGGTTTCGCGGGGCCTCGACCTTCTGGTTCGGCGAGACGCAGCCGGCCTACAAGCTGCCCATCCCGGACCTCGGCGCCCGTCACGAAGTCGTGCTCTATGAGGCCAACCGCATCGACGACACCGTGCAGTTCGATGTCGAGGCGGCAAAACAGCTCACCGGCATCCCGCGCGCCTTCCTGCGCCAGGTGCTGGAAGGCATCGTCCGCCAGGCCAGGGCCCGCGGTATCAGCCGGGTGACGCGCGACTTCATCGTCGAACTCAACAAGGCGCGCGGCGGCTGACGCCGCCGTCCGTCACTCCTCCGGCGGGCGCAGTGCGCGGAAGCTGCGCCACAGGGCCAGGTCGTAGGCAATCTTGAGCAAACCGGCGAGAAGGAAAGGCGCGTGCAGCGACCATGCCAGCAGCGCACCGCTCAGCGCCGGTGACAGCGAGGCCCCCAGTGAGCGTGCGATGGTCGTGATCCCGGAGGCCGCCGAGCGTTCGTCGGGGTCGACCACTGCCATGGTGTAGGACTGGCGTGTCGGCACGTCCATCTGCGAGATCGAATAGCGCACCAGCAGCACGCCCAGTGCCCACGGCAATGTGGGCATGAATGGCACCAGACACAGCAACACGTTGGATGGCAGGTGGGTGAAGACCATCGTGTTGACGAGGCCGATGCGTGCGGCGAGCCGGCTGGCGAGCAGCGCCGATGCGCCTGCCAGCAGGTTGGCGACGAAGAACACCGTGCCCAGCGTGGCCTCGCTGGTGCCGAAGCGCAGCCAGAACCAGTAGGCGAGCAGGCTCTGCACGACGAAGCCGCCGGCGAAGGCATCGACGACGAACAGCGCGCTCAGCCGCGCCACCACGCCGCGCGAACGGTGCAGGCCGAAACGCTGGCCGGGCGACGGGCCGCCATCGCGCCTCGGCGCCTCGATGGCGGTGCCGAGGCGGGCGAAGACCAGCCACAGCACGCCGCCGGCCGCGGCATAGCCGGCCAGGACGATCCGGTAGGCGTCGAGCGCCGGCAGTCCGGCGGCCTGCAGTGCCCAGGCCAGCCAGCCGCCGGCCAGCGCGCCGCAGGCCGTGGCCACGGCGCCGGCGAGGTGGTACCAGGCGAAAAGTCGCGTGCGGTCGCGGTCAGGGATGAGCTGGGTCAGCGCTGCCTGCTCGACCGACAGGAAGGGACCGATCTCATAACCGGTCGGGCTGATCACGCCGATGATTGCCGCCAAAGTCAGCAGCCAGGGCACGTCCGTCATGACGAAAACCATGCCGGCACCGGCCATCAGGCCGGCGCCGAGCATCAGCGTGCGCCGTCGGCCCCAGCGGTCGGCTTGGGTCGTCAGCCACAGCGAGATGACGGCATCGCCGAGCAGCGTCAGTGACAGCAGCAGCCCGATCTGCCACTCGCTGAAGCCGCGCGCGGCGAGGTAGAGCGCCAGCACCACCGACAGAAAGCCATAGGCGGCAAGGCGCAGGATGCGCGCGGCGAAAAGCAGCGTGACGTTGTCTGGCGTGTCGCGCACCTGGGGGCTCGGGTCACCGGCGGGCGTGGGGATGACGTGGTGGCAGGATAGCGCATGCCGTGGCCGGCGGCGGTTGTCGGCCCGGGCGCTCTGGCTGTAAAGTGACCGGCCAGCCCGTCAGCCCACCCAACCAGGCCAGGGCCCCGGATGCGGGGTACAAACGGCCTCCAGGAACCCGCGATGTCTGCAACGCCCTCTGCCGTTTCCCGCGATGCCGTGATCGGCGAGCTGCTGGCCTGCATCGGCCGCGAGCACGTCCTGACCGCCGACGCCGATCGCAGCTTCTATGCGATGGATGTCTACAACCAGATCGAGCTGCCGCTGGCGGTGGTCCAGCCGGGCACGGTCGAGGAACTGCAGCAGGTGGTGCGCATCGCTGCACGGGCCGGCCTGGCCATGGTGCCGCGCGGTGGTGGTGCCTCGTACACCGACGGCTACCTGCCGACGACCGCCGACTCCGTGCTCATCGACACCGGTCGGCTCAACCGCATCGTCGACATCAACGAAGAAGACATGGTCGTCACCGTCGAGCCCGGCCTGACCTGGGCCGAGCTGTGGCAGAAGCTGGGCGAGAAAGGCCTGCGCACCACGTTCTGGGGGCCGTTCTCGGGCATCAAGGCGACCATCGGCGGCTCGATGTCCCAGAACAGCGCCAGCCTCGGTACCGGCAACTTCGGGATTTCCGCCGACGCCGTGCTGAGCTTCGACATCGTCACCGCGAGTGGCGACATCCTGCGCACCGGCTCGGCTGCCGCTGCCAACGGCACGCCGTTCTTCCGCTGGTACGGGCCCGACCTCACGGGGCTTTTCACCGGTGATGCCGGTGCGCTGGGTATCAAGGCGCGCATCTCGCTGCGCCTGATCAAGACGCTGCCGTACTCGGGTGCGGCGTCGTTCGGCTTCGATACCTTCGAGAACATGTTCGCCGGCATGGCGGCCGCGGCGCGCGAGGGCGTCTGCGCCGACAACTTTGGCCTCGACCCCAAGCTGCAGCAGGGCCAGCTCGGCAAGGCCAGTGCCAAGGACGCCGTGGCAGCGGCCTGGGCCGTGGCGCGCACCGCGCGCAACCCCGTCGAGGCCGGCGTCAAGCTCATCAGGATGGCGATTGCCGGCAAGCGCTTTCTCGCCGGCCACAACTATTCCGCCCACTACACCGTCGAGGGCGTGTGCCGCGCCGAGGTCAACGAGAAACTGGCGCGCCTGCGCCAGGCCATCGCCCCGCACGGCACGGAAACGGCCAACACCATCCCCACCGTGATCCGCGCCATGCCCTTCATTCCGCTTTACCCGATCCTCGGGCCGCAGGGCGAGCGCTGGGTGCCCCAGCACGGCATCCTGCCCTTCTCGCGCGTCAACGAGTTCCATCGCCGGCTGCAGAAGCTCTATGCCGACAACGCCGAACGCATGAAGCGGGCCAGGGTCGACAAGGGCACGATGTACCTGACGGTCACCACGCACGGCTTCCTCTACGAGCCGGTGTTCTACTGGGAAGACGACCGCACGGCGTTCCACAAGCGCTTCCTGCCTGCCGAGTATCTGGCGATGCTGCCCGAGTACCCGGCCAACCCCGAAGGCCGCGCCCTGGTGCGCGAGCTGCGCGAGGAGATCAAGCGGATCTTCGCCTCGGTCGGTGCCATCCACATGCAGATCGGCAAGAGTTACCCGTACATGACGGGGCGTGACGCCGAGGCCGCCCGCGTGTTGCGCGAACTGAAAAAAAGCCTCGATCCGCAGCACCTCATGAACCCGGGTGCGCTGCAGCTCTGAGCGTTTCCTGCCCGTCATTCCGCGCACGGATGTGCGTCCGGTGATCGCACGCCTGCGTGGCCGTTCGGCCGGCGGGGCGGCCCTTTTCCTGCTGCCGGCACTGGCCCGGCGCCTGCTGATCCCGGCTGGCTTCATGCCGGGCAGCGGCGATGGCCTGTGTGCGGCGCTGCCGTTGTGCCGGGCCGATGCCGGCGTCGCGCTTTGAGGTGCGGCAAGCCATCTGGTGGCCAGGGTGCAGGGCAGGTGCCGGCCTGCCCCGTGCCGTCTTATACTCAGTCCAGATCAAGGCCCAACCGCCGGCATGGCCGGCCCGCACGAGGAGCATGCAGATGAGGACAAAACGCGCTGCCGGCCGGTGGTCCCTGCTGGCGCTGATGTCGCTGGTCCTGGGCGGTGGCGCGCAGGCGGCGCTCGAGCCGGGCAGCGAGGCGCCGGATTTCACCCTCGAAGCCGCGCTTGCCGGAGAGGCGTACTCCTTCGCGCTGGCCGAGGCCCTGAAGAAGGGCCCGGTGGTGCTCTACTTCTATCCGAAGGCTTTCACGCCCGGCTGTACCGTCGAGGCACGGCTCTTCGCCGAGGCCAGCGATGAATTTGCGGCGCTGAATGCCACCGTGGTCGGCGTCTCAAACGATGACATCGACACCCTGAAGAAGTTTTCCGTCGAAGAATGCCGCAACCGGTTTGCCGTTGCTGCGGACCCCGACGGCGCAGTGATCGATGCCTACGACGTCAAGCTGATGCCATTGATGAACATGGCGCAACGCGTCTCCTACGTCATCACCCCGGACCGCCGCGTGCATTACGTGTGGAGTGCGCGCAAGCCCGAGGAGCATGTCAAGAACACCCTTGAGGCCGTGCGCCAGTGGGCGGCACGCTGAGCGCCGTCCCGTGCTGAACGGCGCACAGGCGAGGCCGCTGCCGCGCCGCTCAGGCCGTCGTACCACCCGGGAGGTGGTCCCGCGTCAGGGCTTCCGACACCTGCCATAACCGCTCCGCCATCGCGTCGTCGGCGGTGTATCCGCCGGCGAGGACCGGGTTGCAGTCCTTGAAGATGTGGCCGCTGACACCGGCCAGCGCCGGCCACGTCGCCACGTGGCACTGGGTGGCGGCGCCGGCACCGATTTCCTTCATGAAGCTCCAGCCGATCAGGTCGGCGAGGATCATTTTCCAGCGCGGCAGGTGGCGGCCGAGGTTGGTCATGACGACGCCCGGCTGCACGGCGTTGGCCGTGACGCGCGTACCGGCCGTGCGCCGGGCCAGTTCGCGAGCGAAGAGCGCATTGGCGAGTTTCGACTGGCCGTAGCCCTTCGCCGGCGTGTAGCCGCGCTCCCCGGACAGGTTGTCGAACTCGATGCCCGTGGCCGGTGCATCGCGTGTCGCCGTGCCGCTGCTCAGCACCACGACGCGGCCCTGCGGTGCGGCCATCAGCTCGGGCAACAGGCGCAGGGTCAGGATGAAATGGCCAAGGTGGTTGACCACGAAGTGCTTCTCGATGCCGTCGACCTGCTCCAGCGTCGGCAGTTCCATGACGCCGGCATTGGCCATCAACACGTCGAGGGGCGCGTCGAGGGCGCGCACGGCTTCCGCGCAGGCGACCACCGAATCGAAGTCGGTCAGTTCGAGGGCCAGCGGCGTGGTCCGGCCTTCGACGCGGGCGCAGGCCTCGCGGGCGCGTTCCAGAGTGCGCGCCGTGGCGAGGACGTGCGCACCGCGCATCGCCAGCACGCGCATGCTTTCGAAGCCGAGTCCGGAGTTGGCGCCGGTGATGAGGACCGTGCGGCCGCCGAGGTCCATCCCGGCAGTGACCTCCTCGGCCGTCGAGCGGGCACCGAAAGGGCCGAGCGGCACGCCTTCCGGGCGGCGCACCGGTTCACCGCCACAGCCGGGCAGCGCGGCCCCTGCAGCCAGTGCGATACCGCCGGTGACGAGATGGCGACGTGTGCAGCGCGGGTCCATCGGCGACCTCCCGCGGGGCATTGGAGGACCCCGGTCGGCCGAGAGTAACCGAGTTGCCGGCGGTTACAGCAATCGGCTGTATCTGTCGCCCGCTGCGTGGCTGTGGCAAAGTGAAGCACCTGATTTCGACGAAGGAGCCTGCCCGTGGCGGAGGCGTTGAGCCGCAGGATGTTCGTGCTGGGCAGCGGTGTGCTCGCCTTCGGTTTCAGCGGCGCGGCCCTGCCGCGCGTCGCCGGCAGCCCGCCCGGCCGCCGCCCCGACCTCACCGATCCGGCGGCGAACCTGCGTGCGCTGGTGCGCATGACGGCGAGCCTTGAGGAGCGTGATGTGCCGTGGTGGTACGACGGCACCGTCTACGGCGTCGTGCCCGGCGAAAACCCGCGGCCGCTGTTCCGCTTCGAGGGCATGGAGCTCTACTGGATGCGGCACCTGCCCGAAGGTGAATACGAACTGACCGGCAACACCGTGACGTTCTTCCGCAGCCTCGATGGCCGCATGCTCGAAACATGGGACAACCCCTGGACGGGTGCGCGCAACACCGTGCAGCCCGCTGTACAGGGCGGTGGCCCGGGTCGCGGTTTCAACTATTCGGTGCGCGGTATCCGCTTCACTCCGGCCATGGCGCATCTGCCCGAAGAGGCACTGGTCATGGACTGGACCTTCGCCCGCGACATGGTCTGGCTGCACAACGACACGCGCTATCCGCCGGGTTTGCCGCCACCGCGCGCCCAGCGCCAGACGATGTTCGTCGGCCAGCGCGAATTCCTCGACGACAGCCTCGCCTCGCTGCCCGCGGTGTTCAGCTCCACCGTGCACATGCCATGGCTGAAGTGGATGGAGATGGGCGAGCGACCGGGCCATGTCGTCTGGCATGCCTCGGGCGCCAAGCTCGACAGCATCGACGGGCTGCCCGCCGAGTACCGCGCGCGCGCCGAGCGCGAGCATCCGGCCTTGCTCACCGCCGACCCCGCGCGCGCCGCCGAACGCGTGCTGCGCCCGGCGCATTGAGCGATCCGGGTTATTCTTCACGCCTCACCGATCCGACCACCCGAGCAACGGAGTACACGACCATGTGGCAGGGCCGCCTTCTGGAGACCATGAACGACCGCCGCGAGGCGCTCAAGACCTTCTTTTCGTGGGGCGCAATCGCCACCGGCGCAGGCCTCGGTCTCGGCGCCTGTGCGCAGCGCCCCGACCCGGCCGCGGAAGGGCAGGGCGGTGGTACCACGCAGAATGAGCGGGTCAAGATCGATTTCTCCAACCCGGCGGAAAACCTCAAGGCCTTCATCAAGCTCACCGGCGACCTCGACCCGGCGGCTGAGACGGTCGGCTGGTTTGGTGGCGATATCTTCGCCGTGCTCGGCCCCGACAAGCCGCTTGTCAAGCTCTGCGGCGTCGAAGGCTTTGGCGTGCTGCGCGTCTCCCCCCAGCCCGACGGCAAGTACCGGCTCTTCAACCGTGAACTGGCCTATTACAAGGACCCGCGCAGCGGCGCGTTCATCGACACCTGGACCAACCCGTTCACTCAGGAGGTCTGCGAGGTCAGCCCGATCCACAATCGCACGGTCAACGCCGAGATCGCACCCATCATGAAGATGGACTTCGACGGCACGCTGGTCGAGTACCCCTTCAGTCCGCCCTGGACGCTGATGGGTGACAAGGCCTTCTCGCTGTTCGAGGTCCACACGGCGTTCCCCAATCCGATGAAGGTCGAGGAATGGCCGCGGGAATCGGCCGGGCCGGTGACGCGCATCAGCGAGATCTTCCACCGCATCGTGCCCCTCGACCAGCTCGAAGACCCGAACCGCACGTGGGCAGACTACTCCGGCGTCTGGACGCGCCTCGGGCCATGGCTGCCGTGGATGCTGCAGGGCCAGGCGCCGGGGCACCTGCTGTACCGCACGTTCATGCACCGCTCGGGTACCGCCGACCAGCTGCCGGCTGCGCTGCGCGAGCGGGCCGAACAGCGCCACCCCGACTTCTTCGTCGCTCCGGGTGTCGAGACCTGGGGTGGGCCGAACGACTCGAGCTTCAGCGTCTACATGGCAGACCGCAAGCCCATGCCGGCGAAATAACCGCCCGGATCGGGTGTGCAGGGGTGATCGGTTTCAGGCTCAACGGCGAGGACATCCAGGCAGCGGTCCCCGACGACATGCCGCTGCTCTGGGTGTTGCGCGACCACCTCGGCCTCACGGGCACCAAGTATGGATGCGGCATGGCGCTGTGCGGGGCTTGCACCGTGCACGTCGATGGCCTGGCGACGCGCAGCTGCGTCCTTCCCGTGGCGGCAGTCGCCGGTCGTGCGGTGACGACGATCGAGGGCCTCGCGGGTGACGGGCCGGGAAGCCTGCACCCGGTACAGCAGGCGTGGATGGACGAGCAGGTTCCGCAATGCGGCTATTGCCAGCCGGGTATGATCATGACCGTTTCGGCATTGCTGGACGCGGTTCCCGACCCGGACGATGCAACGATCGACCGCCACGTCACCAACATCTGCCGCTGTGGCACGTACCCGCGCATCCGCCGGGCGATACACCGCGCGGCGCGTGGCGGCACGGGGTCCCGGCCGAGCCCTGCCGATCCGACCTGATCGTGAACCGTTGAGAGAGAAACCCATGAATCATCGTCTGTCCCTGGGCCTGTCGGCCCTTGCCCTGTCTTTCGCCGCCGGCTGCGGCCAGTCCCCGGCACCGTCTGCCGAGGCCCCGGCGGCGACTGCCGCTGCCGCAAACGGCATGGAGGCACTGCTCGCCAGTGCCGATGCTGAAAAGGGCCGCGTGCTGTTCCTGCAGTGCCGGGCCTGTCACGGCGTGGAGGTGGGGGGTGCGCACAAGGTCGGGCCCAACCTGTCGGGCATGTTCGGCAAGCCTGCCGGTTTCGCCGAGGGTTTTGCCTATTCCGATGCGCTGAAATCATCCGGTGTGGTGTGGACGCCGGAGACCGTCGACCAGTGGATCGAGCGGCCAAGCAGCTTCATCCCCGGCAACCGCATGGTCTTCGTCGGCATCCCCAAGGCCGAGGATCGCGCCAACCTGATCGCCTGGCTGATGCAGGAAACCGCACCGTAAACCCCCGCCCGGCTCCTGCCGGGCGGGCTTCACAGGTCCGCCACCGGCGTCAGGCCTCGCGGTCTGGCAGGGGTGCCGGGAGGTTTTTTTTCAAAGCGATGCCGGCGTGGGCCACGAGGCCTGACGCCAACGTCGGGACGCTCGCTGCGGGCCTCCATGCCCATCGCGCGCGCCGGGTGGGCGGCGCCCCGCCTCCAGCCGGGCTGGGGTG
>CAYQIV010000017.1:0-60041 GCA_964417725.1 uncultured Chromatiaceae bacterium | reverse complement strand
CCAGGCTCAATGCGAAAACCCCTCAGCTTGATCTGGAAATCAGTGCGACCCAGCAGTTCGAGCTGGCCGTCGGCGCGCCAGCGCCCGCGGTCGCCGCTGCGCACCCACCGCGCACCGGGCGATTCGCCGAAGGGGTCGACACCGAAGCGGCGCGCGGTGCCCTCCGGGTCGCCGAGGTAACCCTGTGCCACACCGGGCCCGCCGATGCAGATCTCACCGGGCACGCCCGGCGGCAGCAGCCGTCCCCGGGCATCGGTCACATGGCAGCGCGCGTGGGCGAACGGCCGGCCGATGGCGATCCGCGGGGCCGCACCGACATCGCGGGGGATCTCGTACCACGTGCTGTCGATGGTCGCCTCGGCGACACCGTAGGAATTGACGAGGCGCGTCTCCGGTACGCACAACGCGCGCAGCCGCGCGGCCTCGCCGGGATGCCAGGTGTCGGAACCGACGACCAGCCAGCGCAGCGGCGCGAAGCGCTCGCCGCGTGCTTCGAGATGGGCGATGAGCAGGCGGATCACCGCCGGAACGAACTCGGCGAAGCGCACCTCGCCGGCGACGAGCAGCGCGTGCAGTGCCGCGGGGTCGAGCAACGTCTCGCGCGGACAGATGAGCAGCCGCCCGCCGCGGGTCAGCGCGCGCACCCAGTCGCCGCTCCAGACATCGAAGGGCAACGCCGCCATCTGCAGGTGCGTCTCGCCGGGTGCCGACGCCCAGGCCGCCGCCCAGCCGGCCGCCGCCGCGGCGAGGTTGCCGTGACTGACGACGACACCCTTCGGAGCACCGGTGGAACCGGAGGTATAGACCACGTAGGCGGTGTCATCGGCCCCGACCTCCGGCAGCGTGACGCCGGCCGGGTCGGCGGTGGCCAGCGTGCCGATGTCGGCCGTTGCCGGCACCGCCGCCGGCGCGCCCGGGCCATCGACGATGAGCAGCGCGAGGCCGGCATCACGGCACACGGCATCGCGGCGCGAGGCCGGCTGCGCACCGTCGATGGCGACGTAGGCTGCGCCGCTTTTCAGCACGCCGAGTGCCGCGACGTGCAGTGCGGGCGTGCGCGCCATCATCAGGCCGACACGCGCACCGCGGCCGATGCCGCGCGCCGCAAGCCCGGCAGCGACGCGCGTCGCCCGGGCGTCGAGCGCCGCATGGTCGAGCGTTTCGTCCTGCCAGGCGACCGCCGCGGCGCCCGGCGTGCGCCGCGCCCAGGCCGCGACCTGGCGGTGCACCGGGACGAAGGCCGGCAGCGGCGGCCGCGGACCCTGGCAGGTGTCGAGCAGCCAGCGCAGCTGGCCCCCGTCGACCAGCGGTGCCGCGCCGATGCGCCCGCCGACATCGGCAACCATCGCGCCGAGCAGCGCCAGGTAGCCGCGCGCGAAGCCGGCGATGGTCTCGGCACTGTAGAGATCGGTGGCGTACTCGAACGCCAGTTCGATGCCGTCGTCCGATTCGCCGGCCGTCAGCGTCAGGTCGAAGGGCGACACGCCGGCGTCGACCAGCCGGCCGAGCGCCAGTTCGACTCCGTGTTCGCGGCGCTGGCCCTGCGGCAGCCGCACCATGTTGAACAGCACCTGGAAGACCGGCGCATGGTCGAGGTGGCGCTCCGGCGCCAGCGCCGAGACCAGGTGCTCGAAGGGCAACTGCTGGTGGGCCAGCGCCTCGAGCGTCACCTCGCGCACGTGATCGAGCAGCCCCGCCCAGTCGTCGTCATCGCGAACGGCGAGGCGCAGCACCACGGTGTTGATGAACAGGCCGACGAGGCGTTCTGCGGCCGCATCATGGCGGCCCTCGACCGGCGCGCCGATGACGAGGTCGGTATCGCCCGACAGGCGATGGAGGAGCGCGGCGAAACCGCCGAGCAGCACCATGTGGGTGGTGAACTGGCGCGCCTGCGCCAGCGCACGCAGCCGCACCCACAGGTCCTCCGGCAGCGCACAGCGGTGCGTCGCGCCGCAGAAGCGCTGTTCGGCCGGGCGCGGCCAGTCGGTGGGCAGTCCCGGCAGCGCCGGCAGGCCTTCGAGGCGCTGGCGCCACCAGTCGAGGAGTGTGTCGGGCACGGCCGGCTGCGCGCGCACCCAGTCGGCGTGGCTGCCGGCCGGCGGCAGCACCGGTTCATGCCCGGCGGCGAAAGCGCCGTACGCGGTACACAACTCATCGAACAGCAGGTGGTTGGCACTGGCATCGGTGACGAGATGGTGCATGCGCAGGAACAGCAGGTGCCGGTCCCCGGCCTCGCGGAACAGGTCGGCACGCAGCAGTGGACCGCTCGCCACGTCGAAGGGCTCGCGCAGCAGCGTGCGCAAGCGCGCCGGGGTCGGCGCGCGGCCGTCATCGGCGATGTGCAACACGCCGTGCCGTGCCGTGGCGGGCCGCACGCACCGTCGCGGCCGGCCGTGTGCGGCCGGATAGGTGGTGCGCAGCGCCTCGTGGCGCGCCACCAGCCAGTCCAGCGCGCGGCCCAGCGCTGCCGTGTCGAGCGCGCCGCCGAGGCGCACCGTCCAGCCGATGTGGTACGCCGGGTTGCCCGGGTCGAGTTGCTCGAGGAACCACAGCCGCGCTTCGCCGGGCGACAGGTCGGCATCGGCCGCCGGCGCGGCGCGCACGGCGCGCGGCGCCACGTCGATGCACGCCGCCAGCGCGGCGACGGTCGGTGCATCGAACAATGCACGCAGCCCCAGTTCGACGCCGAACGCGGCGCGCACGCGCGTCATCAGGCGCATGGCCAGCAGCGAGTGGCCGCCGGCGGCGAAAAAATCCTCGTTGCCTGCCGGCAGCGCGGTCCGGCCGAGCACTTCGGCCCACAGCGCGGCGAGGCGCCTTGCAGTCGGCGTCTGCGGCAGCGGCCCGGCGCCGCCCTCGCCGGCCGGCAACAGCGCGGCGAGCGCGCGGCGGTCGAGCTTGCCGCTCGGCGTCTGCGGCAGCGCCTCGAGGGCACGCCAGGCGCCCGGCACGAGCATCGGCGGCAGGTGTGCCGCAGCGTGACGACGCAGCGCATCGGTGTCGGGCAACGCCCCGTCGCGCGGCCTGAATGCGGCGAAGAGCACGGCGCCGGTGCCGTCACCGGCGACCGTGACCGCCGCCGCGGCCACGTCGGGGTGTGCACACAGCACGCCCTCGACCTCGGCCGGCTCGATGCGCACGCCGCGCAGCTTGAACTGCGCATCGAGCCGGCCGAGACACTCGATCACGCCACCGTCGTTCCAGCGGCCGCGGTCGCCGGTGCGGTAGGCGCGCCGGCCGTCCATGCCAGGCAGCCCGCTGACGAAGGCACGGGCATCGAGCGCCGGCCGGCGCCAGTAGCCGGCGCCGATGCCGCCGCCACCGACGACGATCTCGCCAGTCACGCCAGGCGGCAGCAACGCGCCGAAGGCATCGAGGACGCGTACCCGCGCGTAGGGCAGCGGCCGGCCGATGGGCACGCGCGTCGCCGCCGGATCGAGGTGTGCCGTGTCGTACCACGTCGCATCCCAGATCTCGGAGGTGCCGTAGGTGTTGATGAGTTGCACGTGCGGCAGGCGCGCGTGGCAGCGCCGCACCAGCGCCGGGTCGAGCGGCTCGCCGCTGCTGATGCAGGTGCGCAGCGCCGGCAGCGCCGGGAGATCGTCGCGCTCGAGCACGGCGCGCAGCAGGCCCGGCACCAGCACGAGTTGCGTGATGCCCCGTGCGGCGAGGCACTCCGGCAATGCCAGGGCATCGCCGGCGCAGGCGTCGTCGACCGGACACAGCGACGCGCCGTGCAGCAGCGGCCCCCACACTTCCCACAGCGCATCGATGAAGTTGGGACTGGTGCGCAGGGCGAACACCTCGTCGGTGCCGAGGCCGAAAGTGCGCCACATCCAGCTGCAGCGCCATGCCACGCCCCGCTGCAGGGTCACGCTGCCCTTCGGTTCGCCCGTCGAGCCCGAGGTGTAGAGGAGGAGACAGGGCGCGTCGGCGGACGGCACCGCCGGCAGGGCCGCGATCTCGTCATCGCGCGGGGCCGCTGCGGTGGCGACGGCATCGAGCCACGTCAGCCCGTCGGGCAGCGCATCGTCGGGCTGCGGCCCGACGCCGAGCACCACGCGCGCACCGGCGTCGGCGAGGATGTGGCGGCGGCGCGCCGCCGGCCACGCCGGGTCGAGCGGCACGCCGACGAGCCCCGTGCGCGCCACCGCCAGCAGGGCGACGACGAGCGCGGTGGAGCGGCCGAGGGCCAGCGCCAGCGGCTCGCCCGGCGCGAGGCCCGCCGCGTGCAACCGTGCCGCCAGCGCCAGCGCCCGCCCGTGCAGCGCCGTGTAGTCGGTGACATCGCCCTGTGCACCACGCAGCGCGACGGCCTGCGGCGTGCGTCGCACCTGCGCCTCGAAGAGCGGCCACAGGCCGGCCCGGGGCAGGTGCTGGTCATCGGCGGGTGGCGTCACCAGGCGCCGCTCGGCCTCGTCGAGCAGGTCGAGTGCCGCACACGCCGTCTCCGGGCGCTCGAGCGCCGCACCGAGCAGGCGCAGCAGGCGCGGCGCGAGGGCGGAGGCGAAGCGGTCATCGATGCGTGCCGGCGACCAGCTGATGTGGCCACCGAGGCCGCCGCCGGCGGCCGCAGCGCCTCCGTCGCGGAGGCCGCACTCGAGGTCGAACCACGAGCGGCGTGGCGCATCGATCGACAACGGAGCGAAATCCAGTCCGCCGGCCTCGATGACGCCGAGGTCGTCACCCTCGAGGGCGAACAGCACCTGGAAGAGCGGATGGCGGCCGGCCTCGCGCCGGGGCGCGCAGCGCGCCACGACCTCGGCGAAGGGCACGGCCCGGTGGGCGAGCGCCTCAAGCACCGTGTCACGCTCGCGCCGCACCAGGTCGCGAAACGAGTCCGCGCCGTCGAGCGGCGTGCGCAGCACCACCGGGTTGACGAGGCAGCCGATCATGCCGCCGAGGGCCGGCGTGTCGCGCAGGGTCAGCGGGCTGCCGATGGGCACGTCGCGCTCGCTGGCCAGGCGGCCGAGGAGCAGGCGCCAGGCGGCGAGCAGGACGACGAAGGGCGTGGTGCGGTTCGCGCGGGCGAAGGCACGCAGCGCCACCGCGAGCGCCGGCGGCAGCGCGAACGACACGCGGCGCACCGCCTCCGCCGCCACCGGGCCGGCCGGCGCCGGCAGCCTCGTCGCGAGCGGTGGTGGCAGGTCCTGCAGCCGCGCCTGCCAATACTCGATGGCCGTGGCTGGTGGCGCGGCGGCGCGCTGGCGGCGGGCGAAGTCGGCGTACTGGCGGGTTGCGGGCGGCAGCGCCGGCGGCCTGCCCGACAGGGCCGCGGCGTAGAGCGCCGCCAGCTCGCGACGGATGACCGGCACCGACAGGCCATCGGCGACGAGATGGTGCGCGGTGACGAGCAGCACGTGCACGTGCTGCGAAAGGCGCAGCAACCGGGCACGCAGCGGCGGCGCGCAGGCCTTGTCGAAGGGCGTCGCCAGCGCTGCCGTGGCCTGGGTGCGCAACGCTTCTTCGTCGGTCACGTCGACCGGCACCAGCGCCTCCGGCGGTGCATCGGCGACCCGCTGCACCGGCATCTCGCCGACCGGCGGGAACACGGTGCGCAGGATGGCGTGGCGCTGCCGGAGCGCCAGCCACGCCGCTTCCAGCGCGGCAACCGACAGCGGCCCGTCGAGGCGGATGGCGAACTGCTCGCTGGCCGCGGTGCTGGCCGGGTCGAGCGCCTCGAGGACGCACAGGCTCTGCTGCGCATGGGACAGCGGTGCCTCGTCGCCCGCCGACGGTGCCTCGTCGCCCGGCGGTACGGCCGGTCCGCCATCGAGCAGCGCCAACAACGCCCCGCGCCGGCTGCGCACCGCCTCGCGCAGCGCCGGCGTCATGGCCCCGGCCGGTGCATCAAAGTAGAGCCGCCCGCCTTCGCTGCGCAGCTCGACACCGGCCGCCGCCAGTGTCTCGAGCAGCGCCTGCGGCGTCATATCTCGCCGTGCTCGCGCGTGCCGGCCGACCGGCGGCGGGCGACGGCAGCGGCAAAGTGCGCCTCGAGCCATGCGGCCATCGCCGCCACGCTCGGCCCGTCGAACAGCGCCACCAGCGGTACCGGCGCGTCGAGCCAGCGCTGGATGTGGGTCGTCAGCTGCACCGCGCTGACCGAGTCGCCACCGAGGTCGAAGAAATCATCGTCGACGCCAAGCCCCTCGATGCCGAGCACCGCGCACCACTCGGCGCACAGCGCCGCCTCGAAAGGCGTGCGCGGTGCGACCGGCGGGCGGGCCAGCGCCGGGCGCTGGTTGCCCGGCACCGGCAGGGCGGCGCGGTCGAGCTTGCCGCTGGTGGTCTGCGGCAGTGCCGGCACCGTCATGAACACCTGCGGCACGAACGCCTCGGGCAGGCGGGCCTCGAGCCATGCCCGCAGCGCCTCCACGCCGGGAACGGCCGGCGGCGCATCGCGCAGTGCTCGATGGATGACGCCCGAACCGTGGCCCGCCGCGCAGTGGCGGCTTTCGATGGCCAGCGGCGCACCGCATGGCCGGCCATCATCCTCGTGCCAGCGCCCCTCGAACAGGTAGTCGGGGTGTTGCGGGTGTGATTCACAGCGCACCTGCCAGTCGAGCGCGAGCTGCATGCCGCGCTGCACCGACCGCGACCCGTCGGGGAACGGCACGAAGACCGGCAGCCAGGCCTGCTGCGCGTCGAGGTAGTCGACGCCGTGCCCGGCCATGACCTCGACCTCGGTCCACAGCAGCAAGCCGTCGCAGTGGCCCTCGCGCGTGATGGCCAGGCGCCCACCACCGGCCGTCTGCGCCGCCAGCGGACCGCGGAAGTCGAGGTCCTCGAAGCACAGCGGCGTCGACAGCAGTTGCCCGCGCGGCAGGTGGCGCAGGCACAGGCGCGGGTCGAAGGGCCGCCCGGCAGCGCGGTGCAGGGCCTCGACGTAGCGTTCGGCGAGCGCGGCCCAGCGCGGCCGGGCGCGCGTCGCTGCCGGCAACTCGACCGCGGCCAGCCACGTCCGGCAGCGCTGCGGCACCGGCACGCAGTCGGCGGCGAACTGTGTCCGTGCCGCGTTCCACGTCGCGACGATGCCATCGGCACTGCCGATGTTGCCGATGATGCCCTGCGTGCAGACCTCGATTGGTTGCGGCAGGCGGACGTCGCGCATGTCGCCGTGGATGACGGTGATGCGTGCGCCGAGGCCGAGCCGCCCGACCAGCGCCGCCGCGTCGGCCGCGGCATCCTCCAGCACCTCCACCGCCCACACGTGGCGTGCCCCGGCCTCGACGGCGAGCCGCGCCAGCAGCGCATCCCGGCCGGTGCCGATGTCGAGCACGTGGCGCCCCGGCGCGTGCGCAGCAAACGCCTCGCGGTAGGCGGCGAGCCGCGCCGGCTCGACGTTCATCAGATCGTAGAGCAAGCCGTCGTAGACACCCCAGGCGCCGAGCGATGGCCAGATCTCGACGCCCTCGCCGGGGACATCGCCGCCGGCGGCGACCAGCCAGGCGACGAGGCGCGGCGTGCCGCCGGCATCCTCGCGGACGCCGACCGCCGCCTCGCCGATGCCGGGATGGGCGCGCAACACCTCCTCGACTTCGGCCGGGTCGATGCGGTGGCCGCGGAACTTGAGCAATGCATCGTCCCGGCCGACGTAGCACAGCGCACCGTCGGGCATCTGCCGCACGCGGTCGCCGGTGCGATACCAGCGCTGCACCATGCCGGCGGCATCGGGGGCGGTGACGAATCGCGTCGGACCCTGCGGGGTGGTGAAGTACCCCGCCGCCACGCCCGGGCCGCCGACCCACAACTCGCCCGGCTCGCCGGCCGCCACCTCGACCCCCGCCCCATCGACGACGCGCACCAGGCGCCCGTCGAGCGGCCGACCGAGGTCGGCGGCGGCGGTTTCGTTGTCGTCACCCGGCCCGTAGCAGCGCAAGGTCACCTGGCCACCGGTCTCGGTCACGGCATAGGTGCTGATCAGCCTTGGCGCCTCGGGGTGCCGGGCCAGCCAGCCGGCGAGGTCGGCGCGGCACAACGGCTCGCCGCTCAGCGCCAGGTAGCGCAGGCGGCTGTGGTCGACCGCGGCATGGAAGGCCGGCACGCCGAGCAAACGACGATAGGCGGTGGGCGTCTGGCTGAACACCGTCACGCCTTCATCGACGATCAGCGCGGCGAGCGCCTGCGGGTCATCGCGTTGATGTTCGGGAACGATCACCAGGCAACCGCCGTGCAGCAATGCACCCCAGATCTCCCACACCGAGAAGCCGAAGGCGCAAGCGTGATACCACGTCCAGACATCGTCGGCCGACAGCCCCAGCGCCGGCGTCAGCGGCGTGAAGAGATCGACGAGGTTGCCATGGGTGACGACCACGCCCTTGGGCGCGCCGGTCGAGCCGGAGGTGTGGATGAGGTAGCAGGGGTCGTCGGCGGCGAGCGCCACCGCCGGCGGCGTGGCGGGCGCGGCACGCACCAGCCCGGCATCGCGGTCGAGGTCGATGCAGGTCATGCCGGGCAGGCGCGCCGCGTGACGCCCCCGCGTGACGAGCAATGCCGGCTGCGCCGCCGCAACGACCGTCGCCAGCCGTTCATCGGGCCACGCCGGTTCCAGCGGCAACCATGCCGCGCCGGCCTTCTGCACCGCGATCAATGCCACCAGCAGGTCAGGGCCCCGCTCGAGCAGCAGGCCGACGCGCACACCGCGCGCCGCGCCGGATCCGCGCAGGTGATGCGCGAGCCGGTTCGAGGCCTCGTCGAGGTCGCGGTAGGTGAGGCGCCACTCGCCGTAGACGACGGCCGGTGCCGACGGGCGCCGCGCGGCGTGCCGGGCGAGCTGCGCGATGAGACCGGGCAGCGCGGCGCCCGCCGCCGCTGCGGCCCCGCTTGTCGCGACGGGGTCCGGCGTGCTCATCCGCCCGCCCCCACCGCGCCGCCGGCACGCATCGCGGTCAGCGCCAGCACCGGTGGGTTGTCGAGATAGCCCTGCCAGTCATCGCGCGCACCTGCCGCCGGATCGAGCCGCAGCGGATGCCAGACGACACCCTCGAAGCCGGCAGCGGCGAGTTCGCGCTCGTAGGTGGCGGCCGAAAAATAGTGCGTTTCGAAGCGCAGCAGGCGCCGGCCGCTGACCAGCGTGTAGCCGATGCGCGAGCCCTCGGCGCGCGGCTCGAGCGCCACCTTGCTGAAACCATAGCGGTCGTGGCCGGCGTAATCGGCGACCGACTGGCGCGGGTTCTCGATGAGCGCGACCAGCCGCCCCCCGGGGCGCAGCGCCGCGGCCAGCGCCCGGCACTGGCGGGCCAGCGTCGCCGCGTCGCGTGCGTAGTGCAGCAGGTAGGCGGCGAGCACGAGGTCGTGGCGCGCCGGCAGGTCGAGGTCTTCGGCAGCCACGCAGCGGTATTCGATGCCGGCGTCGTCGGGTGTGGCCTCGCGCGCCAGCGCGATCATGCCCGGCGAGTTGTCGATGCCGAGGACGTGCGCTGCGCCAGCGGCGCGCAACTGCCGCGCGTAGTGGCCTTCGCCGCAGCCGGCATCGAGCACGGCCAGCCCCTCTGTCCCGCCGACGAGCTGCATCAGCGTCCAGCCCTCGACATGCCGGCGCAGGGGCGTGTCCTTGCTGCGCTGGTAGTCCTGCGCGATGGCATCGTACTGGGTCGGCGGTGCCGCGGGCGTCATGCCGTGGCCTCGCGCAGCCGCGCCCACTCATCAAGCAGCGCCAGGCAGGCTTCACCACGCACACCGCCCTCACCACCCGCCGGCGACGACGCGCCGACAAGTTCGCTGCCCGTGACGGCGTGGAGCGCGGTGATCGGGGCGCCCCAGACGATGCGCGCGATACCGGCGTAGTGGCAGGCGGCCCGGCACATCGGGCACGGCTCGACAGTGACGTAGAGTGTGCAGCCGTCGAGGCGCGCCGTGCGCCGCTGGCGGCAGGCCTCGCGGATGGCGACGATCTCGGCGTGCGCCGTCGGATCGGGGCCCGCGGCGACGGCGTTGGCGGCACGCACCAGCACCTCGCCGCTCTCGACGAGGCAGGCACCGATCGGCGGCCCACCGGCGGCCAGCGCGTGGCGTGCGGCAACCAGCGCCTCGTCCATGCAGGATGCGTCGATCGCCGGAGTCCCGGTGGCGGCCGGCGCAGCCCGCCGTGGTGCGGGCGGCGCGGGCCGCTCAGCCATCGTCTTCCCCGCTGTAGATCGCGCCGCTGGTGCAGGTCTCGTGAACCACGACCTTGCTCAGCGCCGGCAGCACCGGCTTGAGCCGGCGCCAGATCCAGCGGGCGACGATCTCGCTGGTCGGGTTTTCGAGGCCCTCGATGTCGTTGAGGTAATTGTGGTCGAGGATGTCGTAGAGTGGCGCGAAGCGCGCCTTGATCTCGCCGAAGTCCATGATCCAGCCGCTGTGCGGGTCGATGTCGCCGCTGACGTAGATCGCACCACGCCACGAATGGCCGTGCAGACGCCCGCATTTGTGGCCTGCCGGTACATTGGGCAGGCGATGGGCGGCCTCGAAGATGAATTCCTTGAAGATTTCCACGCAGGGCTCCGCTGCATACCGCGCCGGGGGGTCGGCTATTCTGCCCTGCCCGCCGCAGGCCGGCCAGCACTGGTGCCCGGCGCGTCTGGCAGCGCCGACGGCAGGCCAGTACCATGCCGCGCTTCGATCCCTGTCCCGGAGCGGACCATGACAGCACTCGGTGCCGACACATCCATCAGCATCATCGGCGGCACCGGCGCGCTGGGCAGCGGGCTGGCACGGCGCATCGCCGCAGCCGGCCTGCCGGTGGTCATCGGCTCGCGGGATGCGGCGCGCGCCGAGGCCGCTGCAGCCGCGCTGCGTGCCCGCCAGGCCGATGCCCGCGTGCGCGGTCTCGACAACCGGGCCGCCAGCGAGGCCGGCGAGGTCGTGATCCTCGCCGTGCCCTTCGCCAGCCAGGCGGCCACACTCGGCGAGATCGCGCCGCATCTCGCCGGCAAGCTGCTCGTCGACACCACCGTGCCGCTGGTGCCGCCCAAAGTCGCCCGCGTGCAGTTGCCGGCGGGCGGGTCGGCAGCGCTCATCGCCCGCGGCCTGGTCGGCGACGACGTGCGGCTGGTGGCGGCTTTCCACAACATCGCCGCCGACCTGCTCGACAGCGAAGCGCCGCTCGACTGCGACGTGCTGGTGTGCGGCGACGAGGTCGCGGCACGCGACACCGTGGTGGCGCTGGCCGCACGCATGGGCCTGCGCGCCTGGCACGCCGGCCCGCTGGCCAACGCGGCGGCGGCCGAGGCGCTGACCTCCGTGCTGATCTTCATGAACCGTCGCTACGGCGGGCATGCCGGCCTGCGCATCACCGGCCTCGACGGCTGAACGCCACCCCCGGCACGCCCCGCATGACCCCGCACCCGGCGCTCGCCTGTTACCGCATCGGCGGCCTGCCGCACGTCGCCCCGGGCGCCGACCTCGCCGCGCTGCTCGTCGACGCACTGCGCGCCGGTGGCCACGCCCTCGAGGCCGGCGACGTGCTGGCCGTGGCACAGAAGGTCGTCTCCAAGGCCGAGGGCCGCCTCGTCGACCTCAACACCGTGGTGCCCTCGGGCGAGGCCGAGGCGCTGGCCCGGCGTGCCGACAAGGACCCGCGCCTCGTCGAACTGATCCTGCGCGAGTCGCGCGCCGTGCTGCGCGTCACCCCCGGCGTGGTCATCGTCGAGCACCGCAGCGGCATCGTCCTCGCCAACGCCGGCATCGACCGCTCCAACATCGCCGACGCCGCGCACCACGCGCTGCTGCTGCCGGTCGATGCCGATGCCTCGGCCGCGGCACTGCGTGCGCGCCTGACGGCCGCCTTCGGCGTGGCCCCCGGCGTGATCATCACCGACAGCATCGGCCGGGCCTGGCGCCTCGGCACCACCGGCACGGCCATCGGTGCGGCCGGCGTCACCGTGCTCGACGACCTGCGCGGCCAGCCCGACCTCTACGGCCGCACGCTCCAGGTCAGCGAGGTGGCGGTGGCCGACAGCCTGGCCGCGACCGCCGTGCTGCTGATGGGCGAGGCGGCAGAAGCCACGCCGGTGGTCCTGATGCGCGGCCTGGCACCGGTCACCACGGCGCAGCGCGCCACGGCGGCGCTGCGCCCGGCCGCCGCCGACCTGTTCCGCTGAACGATGTCGCCGGTCACCGACAGCGGTGCGCGCTATGTCGTCCTCTCCGGCGGCGTCGGCGGGGCGCGCTTCGCCGACGGGCTGGCGCGCGAACTCGGCGCGCAGGCCGCGCAGCTCACCGTCATCGCCAACACCGGCGATGACTTCAGCCATCTCGGGCTGGCCATCTCGCCGGACCTCGACACCTTGATGTACACGCTGGCCGGTTGCGCCGACGAGGGGCGCGGCTGGGGCTGGCGCGACGAAACCTGGTCGTTCATGGCCGCACTCGAGGCCCTTGGCGGCGAGACGTGGTTCCGCCTCGGCGACCGCGACCTCGCCACACACGTCGAACGCACCCGGCGTCTCGCCGCCGGCGAGACGCTGACCGGCGTGACGCGCACGCTGTGCACGCGGCTCGGTGTCAGCGCCGAGATCCTGCCGATGTGCGACGGCGCCGTGCGCACGCGCCTCGACACCGACGAGGGCGAACTCGACTTCCAGGACTATTTCGTGCGCCGCCAGGCGCGCCCGGTGGTGCGGCGCATCGACTACGCGGGCGCCATGCAGGTGCCCCCCGGGGCAACGCTGGCCGCGCGCCTCACCGACCCGGCGCTGGCCGCGATCTTCATCGCACCGTCGAACCCGCTGCTCAGCATCGCGCCGATCCTCGCCATCCCGTCGCTGCGCGCTGCGTTGCGCTCGGCGCACGCACCGCGCATCGCCATCTCGCCCATCATCGCCGGCCAGGCGCTGCGCGGCCCGGCCGCACGGCTCCTGCACGAGCTCGGCTTCGAGGCCTCGGCGTCCGGCGTCGCGGCATACTACGGCCCGCTGCTCGACGGCTTCCTCGTCGACGAGGCCGACGCGGCGCTGGTCCCGGCACTGGCCAGCGCGGGCCTGGCGGTGCGCACCGCTCCGGCGGTGATGCGCGATGTCGCCGCGCGCCGCCGCCTCGCCCGCTGTGCCCTCGACTTCGCCACGGCGCTGGGGCGGGCGGACACCGCATGACCGGCACCTGCGCACTGGTGCCGGTCAAGCCCTTCGACGCCGCCAAGACGCGTCTCGCCAGCGTGCTGTCGCGCGAGGAATGCGCGACGCTTGCCCGGCGCATGCTCGGCGACCTGCTCGCCGCGCTCGATGCCGCGCCGCAGATCTCCTCCATCGCCGTGCTGAGCGGCGAGTCACGGCTGCCGGCCCTGCCCGCCGGCAAGCCCGGCTTTCATTTCAGCGAAGCGCCGGGCGAGGACTGGTGCACGGCACTGTCGCGCGCCGCAGCCGCGCTCGCCGCACACGGCATTCGCCAGTTGCTGGTCGTGCCGGCCGACCTGCCGACCGTGACCGCCGGCGACATCGGCACACTCATCGCCGGCCACGTCGCCACGGCACGCGGCGGTGTCACCGTCTGTCCTGCCCGACGCGACGGTGGCACCAACGCACTGCTCGTCACGCCGCCGACGGCGATCCCGTTCCTCTACGGCCCCGACAGCGCGGCGCGACATCTGGCCGCAGCGGCAGCACGCCACCTGCCTGCCCGGCAGGCGGATGTGGCAGCATTTGCCCACGACATCGACACGGTCGATGATGTCGACTGGCTGCTCGGCCAACGCCAGGCCTGCGCCACCCTCGCCTGGCTGAAGGCCAGCGGCATCGGAAACCGCCTGCGGACAGCCCCACGACCCGGACCGGCAGACACAGCATGAGCACGACGCCCCGGCCGCACGATGCGGCGGCCGACATCGCCCTCGCGTGGCAACGCGCCCCCCTCGAGGCGTTGATGGCCGAGGCCGCCGCGCAGCGCGATGCCCTGCGCGGCGACGTCATCACCTATTCGCGCAAGGTCTTCATTCCGCTCACCGAGCTGTGTCGCGACGTCTGCCACTACTGCACCTATGCCAAGACGCCGCGCCGCCTCGCGCGCCCCTACCTGTTGCCGGCCGAAGTGCTGTCGATCGCGCAGGCCGGCGCCGCCAGCGGCTGCCACGAGGCGCTCTTCACCCTCGGCGACCGCCCGGAAGCCCGTTATGCCACCGCGCGCCGCGCGCTCGCCGCCCTCGGTCACGCCACGACGCTCGACTACCTGCACGAGATGGCCACGCGGGTGCGGCGCGAGACAGGCCTGCTGCCGCACCTCAACCCCGGCATCCTGTCCCTCGCCGACTACCGCCGGCTGCGGGCAGTGGCCCCGTCGATGGGCCTGATGCTCGAGTCCTCGGCCGCACGCCTTGCCGAACGCGGCGGCCCCCACTTCGGTTCGCCCGACAAGGCCCCGGCGGTGCGCCTCGCGGCGATCGCTGCCGCCGGCGAGGCCCGCGTGCCGCTGACCAGCGGGCTGCTCATCGGCATCGGCGAGACACGCGCCGAGCGCATCGAGGCCCTGCTCGCGCTGCGCGAACTGCATGACCGGCACGGCCACATCCAGGAACTGATCATTCAGAACTTCGTGCCCAAGCCCGGCACGCGCATGGCGCAGGCACCACCACCGCCCTTCGAGGAACTGCTGTGGACGGTCGCCATGGCGCGACTGCTCAGCGCACCCGGCACGCGCATCCAGGTGCCGCCGAACCTCAACGCCGGGCGCCTCGCCGCGCTCGTCGCCGCCGGCATCGACGACTGGGGCGGCGTCTCGCCGCTGACACCCGACCACGTCAACCCCGAATCGCCCTGGCCGCACCTTGCCGAACTCGAGGCGCAGACCGCGGCAGCGGGCAAGGTGCTGGCCGCGCGCCTGACCGTACATCCCGACTACATCGCCGGGCGCCGGACGTGGCTCGACAGCGGCCTCGAGGGGGCCGTGTTGCGCCTCGCCGATGCCGCCGGCCTGGCGCGCGACGACACCTGGGCCGCCGGCGCCGGCCTGGCACCCCCGGCACGGATGCCGGCACCGGCCAGCGCAGCGGGTCGCTGGCTGACACCGCTGCTCGACCGTGCGCGACGGGGCACGCGGCTCAGCGAGGATGAGGCCGTGACGCTCCTGGCGGCGCGCGGCGCGGCCGTCGACCACCTCATCGCGGCCGCCGACGACCTGCGCCGCGAGGTCAGCGGCGAGACCGTCAGCTACGTCGTCAACCGCAACATCAACTACACCAACCTGTGCAGCTACAAGTGCGGCTTCTGCGCCTTTTCCAAAGGTAAGACACACGCCGACCTGCGCGGCACGCCCTATGTACTCGACATGGACGAAGTCGGCCGGCGCGCGTTCGAGGCCTGGCAGCGCGGCGCCACGGAGGTCTGCCTGCAGGGCGGCATCCACCCGGCCTTCACCGGCCAGACATACCTCGATGTCCTGCACGCCGTACGCGAGGCGGCACCCGGGCTGCACGTCCACGCCTTCTCGCCGCTCGAGGTGACGCAGGGCGCGCGGACGCTCGGCCTCGACATCGAAACCTTCCTGCGCCGCCTGCGCGATGCCGGCCTCGGCTCGCTGCCCGGCACGGCGGCGGAGATCCTCGACGACGAGGTGCGTCAGGTGATCTGCCCGGACAAGCTCGACACCACACGCTGGCTGGCGGTGATCGCCACCGCGCACCGTCTCGGCCTGCGCACCACCTCGACGATCATGTTCGGCCACGTCGAATCGACGCGCCACCAGGCCCGCCACCTGCTCGCGCTGCGCGACCTGCAGGCCGAAACCGGCGGCTTCACCGAACTGGTGCCGCTGCCCTTCGTGCACATGGAGGCACCGCTCTACCGCCGCGGCCGGGCGCGGCCGGGCGCCACGTGGCGCGAGGTGCGGCTGGTGCACGCCGTGGCGCGCCTGGTGCTGCACCCGCTGATCAACAACATCCAGGCGAGCTGGACCAAGCTCGGCGAAGAAGGTGCCGCGCAGCTGCTCGGCGCCGGCGTCAACGACCTCGGCGGCACGCTGATGAACGAAAGCATCTCGCGCGCCGCCGGCGCGCGCTTCGGTCAGGAGCTGTCGCCAGAGCGCCTCGACGCACTGATCGGGCGCGCCGGACGCACGCCGGTGCAGCGCACCACGCTCTACGGCACGCCGCCGGCCGAGCGCATTGCGGCCGCCTACGCCGCACCACCACTCAGCGCCCTGCACTTCCGCAGTGCCGGCGAGTACCACCGTTCCCTCGAGCGCCCCACCGCCACTGCAGGCTGACCGACATGAGCACCATCGACGCACTCGCCACCCTCATCGGGCGCACCCCGCTGCTCGAGATCCGCTACACGCTGGATGGCCGGCCGGGACGCGTCTACGCCAAATACGAGCTGCTCAACATGACGGGCAGCGTCAAGGACCGCATGGCGCTCTACATCCTGCGCCAGGCCATGGCGCGCGGCGAACTGAAGCCCGGCGACACCATCGCCGAGGCAACCAGCGGCAACACCGGCATTTCGCTGTCGGCGCTGGGCCGCGCGCTCGGCCATCGCGTGCGCATCTACATGCCCGACTGGATGAGCTACGAGCGCGTGCAGCTGATGCACAACCTCGGCGCCGAAGTGATTCCGGTGTCCAAGACCCAGGGCGGCTTCGTCGGCGCCGTGGCCCTGACACGCGAATACGCCGCCGAGAACCCCGGCACCTTCCTGCCCCGCCAGTTCGACAACACCGACAACGTCGAGGCCCACGAAACGATGACCGGCCCGGAGATCGAGGCCCAGCTCGCCCGGTTCGGCCTCGAGGCCGATGCCTTCGTCGCCGGCGTCGGCACCGGCGGCACGGTGATGGGGGTCGGCCGCCACCTGCGGCGCAACGGCCGCGCTGTGCGCATCCACCCCCTCGAGCCGGCCAACTCGCCGACCCTGCGCACCGGCAAGAAGGTCGGCTCGCACCGCATCCAGGGCATCAGCGACGAGTTCATCCCCGGCATCGTCCGGCTCGATGAACTCGATGAGGTGGTCGATGTATGGGACGGCGACGCCATCCTCATGACCCAGGCACTCGGCCACCGGCTCGGCCTCGGCCTCGGCATCTCGTCGGGGGCCAATGTCGTCGGGGCGATGAAGATCGCCGCGGAACTGGGCGACGACGCCGTGGTCGTCACCGTGCTCTGCGACTCGAACAAGAAATACCTGTCGACGGCGCTGGCCAACATGGAGCCGCCGCAGGACGACTACGTCACGCCGCGCGTGCAGCTCCTGTCATTCGACAGCCGACGCTGAGGCGACCGCGGCGACGGGTGGCGGCGGCACGCCCGGACGCAGCACGCCGACCAGTGCGGCAAGCAACAGGCAGGCCCACAGGGCGTGGAAATACGGCTGGCCGCGACGCAGGGCACCGTGCATCTCCGCCTGCAGGGCCGGCGAGGACTCGCCGGCCACCTCGCGGGCCACGCCACGGTGGAACGCCTGCAGGCGGCCGTGCAGCAACTGACCGAAGAACAGCGCGAGGGCGAACAACAGCAGCTTGGAACCGACGTAGGGCGCCGGCGCCAGGCGGCCGGTGAGCCACGCATACGACACCGACAGCGGCACGGCCACCACCAGCAGCCAGCGCAGCCGGTACTCGAGGCCCGCCGCCGTATCGCCGAGCGGCGTGCCGGCACGCAGCCCGGCCGCCAGGACCAGCGCCAGCCACGCCGGGCCGAGCAGCACGATGGCCACCATCTGCCAGGCCGGGTGGTCGAGGCCGGCGTGGTGCGAGAGCAGGCCGGCGACGGTGAGCATCAGGCTCATGGAAGCCGCAGTGAGAAGGCGGATGGCGCGCATCATCGCCGAGGCCGCCGCCCGCTGTGCCGCGCCGAGCGCCGGATCGGCGGCCTTGCGGCTCCAGATCCAGGCACCGATATCGGGGCCGAGCCAGAAGACGAAGAGCAGGACGTGCATGAAGATGAGGAACTCGTGCAGCGTGACGCCATCACCCGCCGCACCAACCGGCGCCGCGCCGGCCAGCGCGACACCCGCCGACAGCACCCCCGCCAGCAACGCGGCAAAGCCCCTCATGGACGTCTCCTCCGGGCGGCGACGGCCGCCCTGAACGCGCTGCGAGCGTAGCAGATCGGCACCCTTCCCCGCACCCGCGCAGGACGCACCACTGCCGGCATTCATGCCGGCGGCGTCAAGGTGTGCACCACAGCCCGTGCCGGGGAGTACCATGCCCCGCCCTGGACACGCTGGAGCATGGCAGATGGCCGAACACGAGGTGATGTGGATAGGACGCCGGCCGGCGGCACTGGCCGGCGCGGCAGACAATCCGGCGGCCAGCGAGGCTTTTGCGGCGGCCATCACCGACGCGTGCCGGGCGTGTGGCATCGAGGTCGAGGAATACATCGCCGCGGCCGGCGCTTTCGGCAGCTGGCTGGTGCATTTCCAGCGCGATGGCCGCCGCCACCGGCTGGTGTGGAACGGCAAGCAGCAGCGCCTGGCGCTGGAATGCCACGAGCATGCCGGCGAATGGCGCGAACTTGGCGCCGGCACACCACCGGCAACCGATGCGGATGGCTTTTGCACCGCCATCACAACCCTGCTCGGGCCGTAGCAGGACAGGTGGCCGGCCGGGTGTAGTGCATCAGTCGCGTGTCGCCCGCGCCATGGGGTGCCGGGCCGAGCCACGGCAGCTTTTCATGCAGGTCGGCCACCCATCCGGGTGATCGACGGTGGCTCGGGGAATGGCGGGGCGCAGAGCGATGAACAGCTCACGCGGAACCGGAGCACCGGCACCTGCGGCGCCTGCAGAGTGCGGCGAGGCCGAGCAGTCCCAGCGACCACGGGTCGAGGGCGCTGGAGCCCGGCAACGGCTTGCCGTCGGTGGTCGTGCTGCTGAAGGTCCCGCTGACGCCGCCCGTGATGGTGTCGCCGACCACCGTGCCACCGAGGGTCAACGTCGTCGTCACGGTCTGCAGCTTGAGCGGTGCCGCGAGATGGCGCACGCAGACCTGCTCGCCTTCACTGATCAGGCGCACGGTTTCCCGCGTCTCGCGCGCCGTGTACCAGATGTCGTTGCAGCCGATCGACACTTCACCGTTGGCGACCAGCACGCGTGTCGGGGCGTCGATGCCGCCGATGGTGATGGCCTCCGAGACGATGATGTAGACCAGCCGCACGCCGGTCTGCGGCGTGAAGGTAAAGGCATCCGGCTGGTCGTCGCGCGTCGTGCTGGTGAAGGTCGCGCCGACACCGCCGATGGTGAGCGTCGTTTCCGTGACGCCGCCGGGCGCTGCCGAGGACACGTGGCGCACGCAGATGGTCTGGCCGCCGAGGATCAGGCTGTCCGTGCTGCGCCAGGTGCCGGTGCAATTGACCGAAAACTCGCCGCCGGCGACTGACACCGGCGCCGCCGCGGTGATGCCGGTGATCGTCGCGGCGTCGGAAACGATGAAGGCCGACGTCGCCACGCCCTCCTGCGCCGTGAAGGCGAAAGCATCGGGCACCGTGTCGGTCTCGTCGGGCAGATCGGTGACGGCGAGGCGGAAAGTCACGAATTGCGAATCGGGTGGGGGCGTCGTCGTGGCGTCGACGCCGACGCCGACGACATCATCGCCATCGGCGACGAGCGCACCCACATCACGCAGGACGGGCTCGCTGCCGAGCGGGCTGAGCGCAGTGCCCGCGGGACTGACCTGCAGCGGCCGGATCTCGTTGCCGCCGACGACGTAATCGCCGGCGCTGCGCCACGCCACGCTGCGCAGGAATTCGCCCGACCCGTCATCGGGCAGCAGCAACACCCCATCGCTGCCGAAGGCCGCGTCGACCTGGCCATCGCCGGCGAAGCGCACCATCAGGCCGTCAGCGTTGCCGCCGGCGGTCACCGAGCCCACCGCCATGATCGGACCGCCACCCTCGACCACCAGCCCGAAGAACATGTCGTCGGAGCCGCCATCGCCGGCCCATACGGCCACGCCGTCATCGCCGAAGGCCGGGTCCGGCGTGCCGGTCGCGTCGAGTTGCAGCAGCGCCGCATCGAGACTGCCGCCTGCCGCGAGGATGCGGTCATCGGACAACAGCGCGAGGCCATTGAGGCGGAACCCCAGCGACGAGGCGTCGGGATCTTCGCGCAGGTAGATGCCGCCGCTGGCAAAGCCGGCATCGAAGCTGCCGTCGGCGAGCAGGCGCAGCACCATGCCCTCGTCCGGCTGGCCCGTTCGGTCGGTATAGCCGGCGACGACGATGCGCCCCGCACTGTCGACGGCGATCGCGCGCGGCGCGGCGTCGGCGAGTTCCGGCTCGCCGAAAACCCGTACGCCGCCGGTGCCGAACGACGGGTCGAGGCCGCCGTCGGCAAGCAGGCGCAGCAGGAACGGATCGACGGTGTTGCCGTCAGCGCTCCAGATGCCGGCGACGACGATGCGCCCGTCAGCCGGCTGCACGGCGAGGGCGGTGACCTGGCCACCGACGAACAGCGCCGGCGGCACGGGTGCCGGCAGCGGCGGAATGAGCGCCTCGCCGAGTTCGACGACACCTGCATCACCGAACCCGGCGACCAGCGTGCCATCGCCGGCGTAACGGGCCACGACGACGCGGAACAGCGCCGTGCCATCGATCTCACGTGCGCTGAAACCGCCGACGACATAGCCGCCATCGGCATGTCGCACGATGGCGGTGCCGAAATCGAAGCCGGGGCCGAGGTTGATGGCGGCGGCCCCATCGCCGGCGAATGTCACGTCGGGGGCGAGGTCGGCATGCGCCGCCAGGCCCGCAACGGTCAGCAGGACGGCCGGCAGCAGCCGGGACGGGGAAATGCACAGCAGGGGCATCGTCGATCTCCGCAGTGGGTCGCGTGTCAGGTCGGTCATTCTATGTCACGGCCCGCGACACGCCGATGCAGCGGTTTCACGCCAGCGCCTCGGCCATCAGTCGCAGGGCCTCGCGCGAGGCGTTGGCGACGAGCAGCGAGCCGATTTCGCCGCGCGCCGCCGCCGCCCGCCACGGCGCCAGGCGTTCGCGGATCCGCCCGGCGGGGCCGATCAGCGCGATCTCGTCGATCAATGCGTCCGGTACCGCCGCTTCGGCTTCGGCCCTGCGGCCGGCGAGGTAGAGGTCCTGGATGCGCCGTGCCTCGGCCTCCCAGCCCATGCGCGCCGCGTACTCGCAATAGAAGTTCTTTTCGCGCGGGCCCATGCCGCCGATGTAGAGCGCGAGGTGGGCGCGCAGCGGCGCGCGACAGGCCTCGAGGTCATCACCGAGCACCACCGGGACGAACGGCGCCACGTCGAAATCCGCCAGCGAACGCGGCGTGGCCGCCCTGGCGAAGCCGCGCGCGAGGTGCGGACCGATGAGGTCGAAACGCTGCGGGTTCATCCAGATCGGGAACACGCCATCGGCGAGTTCCGCGGCCGTCGCCAGCCCGGCCGGCGTCACGGCCGCGGTATAGATGGGCAGCTGCGGCACGGCACGCAGGATGCTTTTCATCGGCTGGCCGAGGCCGGTGGCACCGGTACCGCGCCAGGGGATCCGGTAGTGTTCGCCGTCGTGCTCGAGCGGCGCCTCGCGCGCCGCGATCCGGCGCACGATGTCGATGTATTCGCGGGTGCGGGTCATCGGCTTGCCGTAGGGCACGCCGTACCAGCCTTCGACGACCCGCGGTCCCGAAGGGCCGATGCCGAGGATGAAACGGCCGCCCGACAGCGCATCGAGCGTCATCGCCGTCATCGCCGCACAGGTCGGCGTGCGCGCCGGCATCTGCATGATGGCCGTGCCGACGCGGATGCGCGTCGTGCGCGCCAGGATCCACGCCGCCGGGGACACGGCATCGCTGCCATAGGCCTCGGAAACCCACACCGAGTCGTAGCCGAGCCGCTCGGCCTCGAGGATTTCGTCCATCGGCAGGCTCATGGCGGCCGGCCCGTAGCCGGCGACGAATCCGAGACGCATGGCGCAACTCCCGTGCAAGGTGCCCGCGGGCAGGGTAGCGAGGGACAGGCACCGCGGTCCAGCCGCGGCACTTCAGCGCGACGCGGCCTGGGCGAGGCGGCTGGTGAGCGCGGTGTTTTCTTCCTCGAGGCGGCGGATCTGGCTGACCATGACCCCATCACCCGAGCGGGCCACGTCGAGTTCGGTGCGCAGGTCGCGGGCCTCCTGCTGGGCCGCGGCCAGCTGTTCGGCGGCCCGGGCCAGTTCGCCACGCAGCCCATCGGCCTCGCCGGCCAGCGCCACCCCCTGGCGTTCCAGGTCAGTGATCCGCGCCTGACTGTCGGCGAGCCGGGTCTGCAGGGCGTGCGCCACGTCGCCCAGGCGCCGTCGCTCGGTGTCGCCGGTCTCGCGGGCGACCTTCTCCTCGTCGAGCAGGCGCTGCAGCGTCTTCGCCTCCTCCTGGATCTGGCGCAGGCGCAGGTCCTGCGCCGGACTGCGCAGCGTGCCGTCGACCAGCGGCCGGCCGGCAGCACGCGCCGTGAGGGCACTGGCGCCTTCGCGCAGGCGGTCGCGCAGCACGCCGTCGGCACGGATGACGATGAAGGCCATGATCAGCAGGCTGAAGACCAGACCGAAGAGCGCGCCGATGAGGATGAAACCGAGTGTCGCCATGGCATGCGTCCTTCAGCAGTCGACGAGCGAACAGTCCGGCGGCGCACGCCGGCTGCCGGTGGCCTCGAGCTGGGCCAGTTCGCGGCGCAGTTCGGCGACGACCCGGCCGAGTTCGTCGCGCTCGTGCTCGAGGCGGTTGATCTGGTCGACGACCACGTCGGAACCGATGCGCACGACGCCGAGTTCGTTTTCGGTGTCGCGCAGCTGGACGTGCGTGCGCACCATCTGCTCGGCGCGGTCGGCCAGCTCGTTGCGCAACTCAGTAACCTTGCGGCACTCGGCCTGCAGGGCCACGCGCAACTCGCGCTCGCGCTCGTCGCGGCGACGCAGTTCGTCGCTGGCCTTGTCGAGTTCGGCACAAACGCGCCGGTGTTCGCTGTCGAGCGACTCGCGGCCGGCACCGGCCTCGGCGGTGACACGCTGGGCAACGCGCAGATCGGCCTCGAGGGCGCGGACGCGGTGCTCGGCCTCCTCCATGCGTGCCGCCGCCAGGCGGCGTTGCCCGCCCGACAGGGCACCGGCGAGCACGGCCCCCACGCCGCAACCGGCCGCCGCAGCGACGACATAGGGAACCAGGATGCTGGCTGTCGACATGGGCCGCAGCCTAGCCCTGCGCCGCCGCCCTCACCATGCGCCAGTTCTCAGTCGGTCGACGGCCGGGCGATGCGGCGCCCGCAATGCCGATCAGTTCTCGGGCAGCGCGTAGGCCAGCACGTAGTCGTCGATGCCCTTGGCGTCGTACCACGAGTGGCCGCCGGCGGCGAAGACCACGTACTGGCGGCCGTCGGCGCTGTAGGTCATGGGCGTGGCCATCGCCGAGGTCGGCGCCCTGGCCTCCCACAGCAATTCACCGGTCTCGGTGTCGTAGGCGTGCACGCGGTCGTCGGAAGTGGCACCGATGAAGATCACCCCGCCGGCGGTGACGATCGGCCCCCCGGCCGAGGGCCCGCCGTAGTCGAGCGGGATCGGCACCGGCATCAGCTTGTCGAGCTTGCCGAACGGGATCTTCCACTTGATGGTGCCCTCGAGCATGTCGACGGCAACCAGCAGGTTCCACGGCGGCGCAGTGCACGGCGTGAAGGACGGCGACATCAGCGGGCCCTGCCGGATGCCGTAGGGGGTGTTGCCGATATAGCCCGGGCCCTGCATCGGCGCACCGGCCTCGGGACGCCTGGCATACTCCGGGTCGACCTCCTCGCGGGGAATCAGCTTGATGTAGTACGGGATCTGCGACACGGGCGTGATGAGCAGGTTGCGCTCCTTGTCGTAGGCCCCGCCACCCCAGTTCGGTCCCCCGCCGGGCTGCGGGAACATGACCGTGCCGCGGGTGCTCGGCGGTTCGTAGTGGCTGCCGTGACGCATCGAGGCGATCTTGCGCCGGCACGCCAGGCGGTCGAAGACGGTGAAACCCCAGGCGTCGTCCGGCGTGATGGTGTTGCGCACCAGGACCGGCGGCCTGACCGGAAAGGGCTGCGTCGGCGACAGCCGTTCGCCCTCGATGTCGGTGTCGGTCGGCACCGGCCGCTCCTCGATGGGGAACAGCGGCACCCCGGTCTCGCGGTTGAAGGCGAAGACCATCCCCGTCTTGACCAGCTGGATGACCGCCGGGATGGTCTCGCCGTCGCGGCGCATGTCGACGACGATCGGCGGCGAGCCGACATCGCGGTCCCAGACGTCGTGATGCAGGGTCTGGAAATGCCAGACGACCTCGCCGGTCGCGCCGCGCAGCGTGATCAGCGAATTGGCGTAGCGGTTGTCGCCGGGCCGGTGCACGCCCCAGTAGTTGGGGGCCGGGGCCGCCGTGGGAATGAACAGCAGGTCACGCGCACTGTCGGCGCTCATCGGGACCCAGTTGTTGCCACCACCGACTTCCGGCGGCGTCGGCTCGAGGCCGGTGGCCGGATCGCGGACCAGCGGATCGAAGGTCCAGCGCAGCGCACCGCTGCGCGCGTCGAAGCCGCGGATCGCGCCGTTGACGGAGGTCTCGCTGCGGAACTTGTTGGCCGTCGAGGCCACGGCGATGACGTCGTTGATCGCGGTGGGCGGCGACAGCAGCTGCGTACCCTGCACGCCATCGGCCGGCAGCAGCCCGCGGATCAGCGGGTCGAGATCGACGGTGCCGTCGCGGCCGAAGGCCGCGCAGGGCTGGCCATCGCGCGCATCGATGGCGATCAGCCGGCGGTCGGCGGTGGCGAGGTAAAGGCGGTGCGCGCAGGCGCCGCCGTCCTTCGCGCGGCGGTCGTGCCAGTACGCCACCCCCTTGCACTTGAAGCGCCCGGCGTAGGGTGTCTTGTCGATCTTCGGGTCGTACTGCCAGCGTTCGGCGCCGCTGGCCGGATCGAGGGCGATGACGCGGGTGAATGGGTCGCAGACCACGAGATGGGCGCCGGCGGCAGCCGGCAGCAGCAACGGTGTGGCCTGGAAGTCGATGTACGGGCGCAGGTCGGGGTTGGCCCTGACCGCACCGGTGCGGTAGACCCAGGCGAGTTCCAGCCGGTGGACGTTGCCGCGGTCGATCTGGTCGAGCGGCGAGTAGCGGCTGCCGCCCTCGTCGCCCCCGTAGTGCGGCCACTCCTGCCCCTGCACCGCGGGAACCCCGGCGGCCAGCAGCAGCACGAGCAGGTGGCCCGCCGCGGGTCGCGGCCGGGCGTTCATTCGGCCACCGCCACGGGCATCGGCCGCCACGGGAAGCGTTCGGTGATCTGCATCAGCACCTGCCCCTCGCGCATCACACGGTAGCTGCGCACCAGAAAATCGCCCTCGGTACAGGCCGCCACTGCCGGCGGCAGCGACGCCGGCCGCTCACGGCCATACCACAGGCCTTCGCGGCGCGTGTCGCAGGCACTGGTCATGAGGATGGCGCCGAGGCCGGCACCCGTGCTTTCCATTTCATGGCGCATCACCGCCGGCAGGCGTGCCACGCAGATCAGCGACTCGGCGAAGGCAAAGAAGGCGCCGCTGCGCGCCCCGACCAGCATCACGCCCCGCTCCAGCACCTCGCTGCCCGCGCCGGCATCGAGCACCGGGTCGGGCCGGGCGAGCACCGCCGGGCGCTGCCACAGGCGCTGTACCGCGACCGGCTCCAGCACCCAGGCTTCGAGGAACGTGGTGACCGTGCCGTCGATGACGAGCAGCGCACGCTGCAGCGGCGTCAGCGCCGGCAGGGCGACGGGTTCGATATGCGCCGGCCGGGGAATGCCGCCGCGGTAGAGTGCCGCGGCGGGATCGAAGGGCGGTCGAGCGGACAGGGCATCGGGCGGCACGGGCAAGGACTCGCTGGGACGGTTGCACACCATGTTAACCCGGAGATGCGGCTCGCCACGGTGGTGGCAGGCCATTACCATCCCCCTCCACTGCCCCGTGGTCAGCCCCGCATGAACGCCACCGTCCACCGCCACTTCGTCACCCTGCCGGGTGGCCGTCAGGTGCACTATCACCGGGCCGGGCGCGGGCCGGCACTGCTGCTGCTCCACCAGTCGCCGCAATCCTCGCGCGAGATGCGGCCGCTGCTCGCCGCCTGGGGGACACGCCATACCGCCATCGCCCCGGACATGCCCGGCTACGGCCTGTCCGACCCGCTCGCCACCGCGGATGCCACGCTCGACGATTTCGCCGACGCCCTCGAGGCCTTCATCGCCGCGCTGGGCCTCGGGCGCGTGGCCACCTACGGCTACCACACCGGTGCCAGCCTCGGCCTGCGCCATGCCATGCGCCACCCACAGCGGGTCACGGCACTGGCCCTCAACGGCCTGGTGATGCCGACGCCGGACGAACTCGGCCCGATCCTGCGCGACTACCTGCCGCCGATCACACCGCAGTGGGACGGCAGCCACCTCGCCTGGCTGTGGGCGCGGCTGCGCGAGCAGACGGTGTTCTTCCCCTGGCATCGGCGCAGCGCCGCGACGCGCATGCACTTCGACATGCCGCCACCCGAACGGTTGCAGCAATCGCTGAACGAGTTTCTCGCCGCCGGCGCGCATTACGCCGTCGCCTATCGCGCGGCCTTCGCAGGCCATGCCGAGCGCACCCTGCCCGGGCTCACCGTGCCGACACGGGTCACGGCTGCCGCCCGCGACCCCCTCGCCGCGCACCTCGCCCGCATCCACCACCCGTCGCCCTGCGTCGAGGTGGCGCCCTCCACCGACCCCGCCGATGCGCTGGCGCGCTGCCAGGCGTGGCTCGATGACCACCCGGGCGACGAAGCGCCGGCGGCACCCCCGACCGGGCCCGCCGCACCCCAGGCCATCGTCGAGGTCGGCGGACTTGCCGTGCGGCTGAGCCGTTCCGGCAACGACGATGCGCCGACCTGCCTGCTGGTGCATGGCGCCGGCGCCGCCGGCCGCCAGCTCGCAGCGCACGCCGCAGCGCTGGCCGCCACGCATCGCGTCGTTGTCCCCGACCTGCCCGGCCACGGCGGCAGCGATGCCCCGGAAGGCGACGTGCTGGAGGCCTGCGCCAGCGCCCTGCAGGCCGTGCTCGGCACGCGCCATGGTCAGCGGACGCGGCTCATCGGCCACGGCAGCGGTGCAGCCCTGCTCGCCCTGCTCGCCGAACGCGGGCTGACCCCGCCGCCGGCCGCAGCCATCGAACCCCTGCCCTTGCCCGCCGGGGAGCGCGCGGCATGGCTCGACGAGGGGCTGCCATCGCTCACACCCGTCTGGCACGGGGGCCACCTCCTCGAGGCGTGGCACATGGTGCGCGACGCACGCCTCTGGCAGCCCTGGTTCCGTCGCGACAGCGCCCACATCATCCGCGGCGAGCCGGCACTCGACGTCGACGGGCTGCACGTCGCCGCATGCGACATCCTGCGCGCCAGCGGCACCTGGCAGGCACTGCTGCGGCGGATCCTCGAGGAATCACCAGAGCCGGGGCACTGAGCCCACCGTTCACACCGGGGATGCGCGGCGCTTTGGCAAGTTGACGCTGGACCGTGCCCCCGTATACTTCGGGCACGTCCGCGAGGCGGCATCCAGACCCGGTCGGGGGGCCGGGCTTTCGGCACCACCAGCCCTGTAGTCCGGCTTGTATCCATAACCAACAGTCAAAAGTACTCAGCTTGGGAGCCTGCACGATGAAACGTTTCCTGATGGCAGCCGCGATGTCACTGGTGGCGGTGTCCGCCGTCGCCGCCGAGGAGCAGACAGGCTGGAATGCAGGCGTCGCCGCACTGCTCGGCGACTACCGCTTCGACTCGGGCGACGTGCGCGACAGCGGGGCCGGCCTCAAGCTCTTCGCCGGCTATCGCTTCAGCCGCTGGTTTGCCGTCGAGGCCGCCTACCACAATACCGGCGACTTCAAGGAAGACATCACGCCCGCCGAGAGCGGCGGCAATGCCGAGCTGTCGCTCGATGGCTTCAGCGTCTCGGGCATGGTCTTCCTGCCGGTCCCCGTCGAGGATGTCGAGTTCTTCGCCCGGGCCGGCTTCTACAATTTCGACCAGGAATTCGCCGTCGACGACGAATTCGACCAGATCAACTCGCCGGACGGCCTGATGGCCGGCATCGGTGCCCGCTTCGCCATCAGCGAGCAGTTCGGCATCCGCTTCGAGGCCGACTGGTTCGACATCGACGACGGCAAGCTCTGGTCGATCAACCTCGGTGGCGAATACCTCTTCGGCGGCGCGCGCTGAGCGCTCCCGCCAGACATACACCCGTCAGACATGCACAAGGATCGGCGATGAAAGCTGCGATCGCTCTGGGGATGGCGCTGGCGTTGGGCACCGGGCCGGCGCTGGCCGGGATCGAGGACACGGGCTGGACGGCGAGCCTGGGCGCGGCCTTCGGTGATTTCACCCTCGACAACCGCCAGATCAACGACTCCAGCACCGGCTTCCGCGTCGCCGGCAGCTACCGTTTCGGCCAGCGCTTTGCACTGGAGGCCGCCTGGCTGCGCATCGACGACATCGAGGAGGGCAACGCCTCGCTCAAGCTTGATGGCCCGAGCCTCTCCCTGCTCTGGTACATGCCGACCCCGTCCGAGGAAATCGACCTCTACGCCAGGGCCGGGCTCTACGCCTACGACCAGACGCTGACCGTCGGCACCATCGGCGAACGTCGCCAGGCCGAGGGCGTGCTGGCCGGCGCCGGGTTGCGCATCGCCATCGCCGAGCGCGTGCGCCTCAATGCCGGCTACGACTGGTACAACTACGACGATGCCGACCTGTGGACCGTCAACATCGGCATCGACTACCACTTCGGCACCGGCCGCTGACAGGCCCGCCGTCTTTTCCCGGGGGCGGGTCCGCTCCCTGACGATCCCGTCACAGTCTTAAGTCACGTCCCGCCCGGGATGTGACCCAGCGCACGGCCCGGTTGCGGTCAAAGCGGGGATGCTAGCGCCACGAACCCGCTGGTGACATAAGACCCAAGGACGTGACGCATGAACCGGGGATGCTCGAAAGCAGCCAGCCGTGACCGCAACCGGCGCCGACATGCAGTCGGCGCGCTGCTCGCGGGCCTGCTCGCCGGCTGCGGTCCGCTCCAGGAATTCACCCCTTCCGCCGATCACCTCGAGACGGTGGCCACGCCCGGCACCATTCCGCCACCGGTGGTCCCGCCGCCGCTGCCGCCACCCCCGGTGCCACAGCCCGTGCAACAGACCTATACGGTGGTCGTCAGCGACGTGCCGGTGCGCGAGGTGCTGTTCGCGCTGGCCCGCGATGCCGGCCTCGACATCGATGTCGCCGGCGAACTGCCCGGCCGCGTGACGATGAACGCCATCGACCAGACCCTGCCGCAGATCCTCGACCGCATCAGCCGTCAGGGCGACATCCGCTACACGCTGGCCGACGGCACGCTGCTGGTTTCGGCCGACACGCCGATGTGGCGCAACTACACCGTCGACTACGTCAACATGAGCCGCACGAGCGAGGGCGAGGTGGCCGTGGCCACCGAGATCGCCTCGACCGGTGGCAGCGTCGACAGCGACAGCGACAGCGGCTCGGGCGGGGACGGCGACCAGGGCAACACGTCACGCACCACGGTCAAAAGCCTGTCGGACAACAGCTTCTGGGTGACACTCACCGCCAACCTGCGCCAGATCATCACCGGCCGGGCCGCCAGCCAGGACGACGCCGAGAGCATCGACCCGGTGGTCGTCAACCCGATCACCGGCATGGTCAGCGTGCTTGCCAGCCAGGCACAGCACGCCCAGGTTCAGGCCTGGATCGACAAGCTGGCACTCAACAGCAAGCGTCAGGTGCTGATCGAGGTCACGGTCGTCGAGGTCACGCTCGGCGACGACTACCAGGCCGGCGTCGACTGGAGCCGCGTCTCGTCGAATGCCGGCGCCGGCCGCGACGGCATCTCGATGATCGCGCGCATGACCGGCAACAACCTCACCACGCCGCCCGTCTTCACCGGCACCTGGAACAACCTCGATCCCGACGGCAGCGGCTTTGCGGCCGCCGTCAGCCTGCTCGAGCAGTTCGGTGATGCCAAGGTGCTGTCGAGCCCGCGCATCCTCGCCCTCAACAACCAGACCGCGCTGCTCAAGGTCGTCGATGAACGCGTCTACTTCAACGTGACTTCCGAAACCATCGAAAGCACCGGCCCGGGCATCGCGCCGCGCACCATCTTCACCAGCGAGATCCGCACCGTACCGGTCGGTTTTGTCATGAGCGTCACGCCGCAGATCAACGGCAACGGCAATGTCAGCCTCAACGTGCGCCCGACCATCACGCGCATCCTCGGCTTTGCCATCGACCCGGCACCGCGCCTCGCCGGCATCGATTTCGACAACCTCGTGCCCGAGATTCATATCAACGAGATCGAGTCGCTGCTCGAGGTGGCGGATGGCCGCACCATCGTCATCGGCGGCCTGATGCAGGATGAGATCGACAAGCGCAGCGACAACGTGCCGGGACTGTCGCGGCTGCCCGGTGTCGGCAAGCTGTTCAGCTACCGGCGCGAAACGGTCAAGAAAAGCGAGCTGGTGGTGTTCCTGCGCCCGACAGTGATTCACAGCGGTATTGCCGAGGCCGTGGCGCAGACCGACGGCGACCGGCACCTCGCCGGGGCACAGGTGCCATGAGCGCCCTGCTCGACATCCTGCATCGGCGCGCGCCGGGCAGGCCGGCAGTCACGCCTGCGCCGCCAGCGGCCAGCGACCCTGTGCATACGGGCCCGGACACGCCGGAATCCGGCGCGGCCCCTCTCGAACTGCAGCTCGCCGGCGACCCGCCAGCCGGTCCGCCAGCCCACGACGAGGCCCCCGGGGCACACCTGCAGACCGGCGGCTGGCACGCCACACCGGACGACCCCCTGGCGACCGGCGGGGCGCTGGCCGGTCCGGGCGAGGCGCCGGCAGCGGCCGACACCGACACATGGCGCGCCGCACCGGCCCGCCAGACCTTGCGCCGCGGCACCCTGATGTTGCTGCTCGGCCTCGGCGCAATCCTCGCCGGTGCCGGCGCCGCGCTGTGGCAACTGAACCCGCCGGCGGGCGACGACATCCTGGCCGCCCCCGGCCTGGCACCCCCGCCGACCGGCGAGGACACCTTCGCCCCCATCGCCCCCATCACCCGCACGGCCCCGGCCGATCCCGCGCCGGCGCTGCAACCGGAACCCGACCCGCGCTCGACTTTCGGCGGCTTCACGCCCCAGCCGGCGGCCATCGACCCGGCCACCGATGCCGCCGGGGCCAACCCGCTGACCGCCGCTGACGACACCGCACGCATCATCATCACCCGCCGTCCCGTGGAAGCCCCGCTGCATGCCCGCCTGACCGCCGCCTGGGAAGCGCTGCGCGACAACGATGCCGCGCGCGCCGGGGCGCTCTATCAGGCCGTGCTCACCGAGGACCCGGACAACGTCGATGCCCTGCTCGGCCTCGGCACCCTCGCCGCACGCCAGGGCGACACCGCCAGCGCCCGCCAGTACCACGACGCGGTGCTGCGCCTGGCGCCGCGCAACGCCACGGCCATCGCCGCACTGGCGGCACTCGAGGGCGGCACCGGCGCCGACGAGGAAAGCCGCCTCAAGACCCTCATCGCCCAGCAACCGGAGGCGGCGGCCCTGCACCATGCGCTCGGCCTGCACTACCTCGCCGGGCAACGCTGGAGCGACGCCCAGGCAGCATTCTTTTCCGCGGTACGCCACGCGCCGGGCAATGCCGACTACGCCTACAACCTCGCCGTCAGCCTCGACCGCATCGGCCAGCGCACCGCAGCCATCGCCTGGTACCGGCGCGCCCTGGCCCTGTCGGCCGGTGACAGCCACTTCGACACGGTCGCCGCCGGCGACCGCGTGGCAACCCTCGAGACGGAGGGCTGAGCCATGGCGACCCCGACCGCACAGGCAGGCCCCGCAGGCCCGGCGGCCCAGGCGCACGGCCAGACGCACGGTGAGCGCCGCGCGCCGCGCATGCAACTCGGCGACCTGCTGGTGCGCAAGGGGCTGATCAGCGCCGACCAGCTGCGCGTTGCCCTGACCGAACAGAAACAGCGCCGTGATCGCCTCGGCCGCATATTGGTGCGCCTCGGCCTGGTCAGCGAGGCCGCGGTGCGTGACGTGCTGGCCGAAATGCTGCGCGTGGAAAGCATCGACCTCAACAAGGTGGTCCCCGACCGCGAGGCCGTGCGCCTGCTGCCCGAGGAACTGGCACGCCGTTTCCAGCTGCTGCCGATCGCATGGGATGCGAGCAGCCGCACACTGACGGTGGCCATGTCGGATACCTTCGACGTGGTCGCCCAGGACCAGGTCGTCGCCCTGCTCGGCGGCAACATCCGCATGCGCACGCTGCTGGCCTGCGAAAGCGAGATCCACACCGCCCTCGAGTCCTTCTACCACCACGAGCTGTCGCTGGCGGGCCTCCTCCAGGACATCGAGACCGGTGAGCGCAGCGGCACCGCCGGTGCCGACGGCGAAGACGTCTCGCAGCCGATCGTCACGCTGGTCGATGCCGTACTCGGCGACGCCGTCCGGCAGCGCGCCTCGGACATCCACCTCGAGCCCGAGGATGGCTTCATCCGCATCCGCTATCGCATCGACGGCGTGCTGCGCCAGATCTCGACCCTGCACCGCAAGTTCTGGGCAGCGCTGACCGTGCGCATCAAGGTCATGTCGCACATGGACATTACCGAGACGCGGGCCCCGCAGGACGGCCACATCTCGCTGACGATCGGCGGCCGCACGGTCGACTTCCGCGTCGCCACCCAGCCGACCATCCACGGCGAGAACATCGTCCTGCGCATCCTCGACCGGCGCGCCGGCGTGGTGCCGCTCGAATCCCTCGAACTGCCCGAAGACCAGCTGACGTTGCTCAAGGTACTGATGTCGCGGCCCGAGGGCGTGATCCTGGTCACCGGCCCGACCGGCAGCGGCAAGACCACGACGCTGTATTCGATGCTCAACTACCGCAACGACGAGTCGGTCAACATCATGACGCTGGAGGATCCGGTCGAATACCCCTTCCCGATGATCCGCCAGACGTCGCTGTCCGAGGCCGTCAAGCTCGACTTCGCCACCGGCATCCGCTCGCTGATGCGCCAGGACCCGGACATCATCCTCGTCGGCGAGATCCGCGACGAGGCGACCGCGGAGATGGCCTTCCGCGCCGCCATGACCGGCCACCAGGTCTACTCGACGCTGCACACCAACTCGGCCTTCGGCGCCATCCCCCGCCTGCTCGACATCGGCCTCAAGCCGGGCATCCTTGCCGGCAACATCGTCGGCATCATCGCCCAGCGGCTGGTGCGGCGCCTGTGCATGGCCTGCCGCGAAGCCACACCGGCCAGCGACGTCGAACTGCGCCTGATGGGCCTCGAACCCGGCACGCAAGCCGCACTCCACCGTGCGACAGGCTGCGAGCACTGCGCCGACAGCGGCTATCGCGGGCGCTTCGCGCTGATGGAGATCGTGCGCTTCGATCGCGGCATGGACGAGGCGCTGGCCGGTGGCTGCACGTTCGGTGAACTGCGCGCACTGGCCATCTCCAAGGGCTTTCGTCCGCTGGCCGAGGACGGCCTGCGTCGCGTGCTGGCCGGCGACACCAGCCTCGAGGAGGTGGCGCGCGTCGTCGACCTCACCGAACACGCCATGCAGGTCGGCCCATGAGCCTTTACGCCTACCGCGCCGTCGACAACAGCGGACGCATCCTGCGCGGCGAACTCGTCGCCGGCAGCGAGCGCGAACTCGACCGGCGGCTGCTGCAGATCGACCTGCAACTCCTCACCTGCCGCCTGCGCGGTGGCAGCACCCGTCACGCACGCAGCGCCCACGTTGGGCGCCGGGAGCTGATCAACTTCTGCTTCCACCTCGGCCAGGCCCATCGTGCCGGCCTGCCGATCCTCGAAGCGCTGCGTGACCTGCGCGACAGCAGCGAGAGCGAAGGTTTCCGCAACGTGCTGGCCAGCGTCTCGCTGGCCGTCGAAGGCGGTCGCGGCCTGTCGGAATCGCTGGCCGACTTCCCCACCGTCTTCGACCAGGTGTTCGTCAGCCTGATCCACGCCGGAGAACGCTCCGGCGAACTGTCCGATGTCCTGCACCGCATGACCGAGACGCTCAAGTGGCAGGACGAACTCGTCTCGCGGACCAAAAAGCTGATGCTGTACCCGGCCTTCGTTGGCACGGTCGTGCTCGCCGTGGTGTTCTTCCTGATGCTCTACGTGGTGCCGCAGATGAGCGAGTTCCTGCGCACCATGGGCCAGGAAATGCCGCTGCATACCAAGGCGCTGATCGCGACCTCGGACTTTCTCATGCGCTGGTGGTACATGGTGCTCGCCGTGCCGGTCTGCGCCGTGCTCGCCGGGCGCTGGTTCGTCCGGCACGACGCCCGCAGCCGCTACCTGTGGGACCTGTTCAAGCTGCGCGTCTGGGTCATCGGTCCGATCCTCGAGAAGATCGTCATGAACCGCTTCGCGACCTACTTCGAGATCATGTATTCATCGGGCATCACGGTGGTCGAGGCGCTGCGCACGACGCGTGAGCTGGCCGGCAACGTGGTCATCGGCAGCGCACTGGAGCGCCTCTCGGGCCTCGTCGCCGAGGGCAACAGTCTGAGCCTCAGCCTGCAGAAGACCGAAATGTTCCCGCCCCTCGTCACACGCATGGTGCGCATGGGCGAGGACATCGGCAAGCTCGACGAGGCCCTGCGCAACGTCAGCTACTTCTACGACCGCGAGGTGCGCGAGTCCATCGACCGGTTGCAGACCCTGATCGAGCCGGCGATGACGGTGATCCTGGGCCTGATCCTCGGCTGGGTGATGCTTTCCGTGCTCGGCCCGATCTACGACACCATCAGCCAGCTCGGGATGTAGCGATGCGTATCCATCACATCATCCACGTGACGCCCGGCCGCTGCGCGCTGTACACCGCCGCCGGCCGGCACTTTGAACTGGCCGGTGAGTACCGGCGGCCCGGCGGCGACCCGTCGGCGCTGGTCGCCTGGCTCGGTGCACATGGCCGGGGCCGGCCGGTCGGCGTGCTGATCGACGTCCTCGAGGAACATTTCACGCGCATCGTCATCCCGCGCCTCGGTGCCCGCGACCGGAAGGTGATGATGGCGCGACGCCTCGCGCGTCAGTATCCGCGCAGCCCCTACCGCGCCGCGCGCCTCATGGCGCGCACGCCCGGCGAGCCGGCCAGCGACAACGTCATGCTCACGGCCATCACGCAGCCGGCGCACCTCGACACGCTGATGAGCGCACTGCGCGAGGCACGCATCCCGGTGTGCGGGATCTGGAGCCCGGCGCTGCTGTCAAACGGCATCATCCAGCGCAGTGGATTGACCGGCAAGGCCATCATGGTGGTCACGCAGAACAGCGACGGCAGCCTGCGCCACACCTTCTTCCGCAACAATGAACTGGCCGGCAGCCGGCTGCTGCGCCGTTCACTGGCCGCGACGCCCGACGATGGCCACTGGCTGCGCCAGCAGATCAACGAAAGCATCCGCTACTTCGAACCATCCTTCATCGTCGGCCCCGACAACGTCGTCGACATCCTGCTGCTCGACCCTGGCGCCCGGCTCACCGAAGGCGAGGGCCTGCGGCTGCAGGTGGTCGATGGGGCAGCGCTGCGGCGTCAGGTCGGCATCGACACCCCCCTCCGGGACGATGAATCCGAGCGGCTGTACGTCGAGCTGCTGGGCCGGCTGCCGCCACGCACCAACCTGGCACCGGCCATCGACCTCGGCCACCGCAACACGCAGCGGGCCAGCGGGATGGCGCGTGCCGCCTGCTTCGTGCTGTCGGCCGTCCTGCTGGTTGCAGCCATGCAGAACATCGGCGTGCGGCTCGGCCTGCAACAGGAACTGGTCGCCACGCGCCAGTCGGTGAGCGAGCTGCAGGCGCTCATCGGCGACACCGCATCACCGGATGAACAGGGCATCGATCCGCTGGAGATGCGCCGCGCCGTGCTCAGCCATGAGACGTTGCTGCGCCACGCCAGCGACCCCGCACGGCTGCTGGGCGTGGTCAGCGCCGCACTCGACGGCCAGCCTGCCATCACCCTCGAGCACGTTGCGTGGGGCAGCGCCATCGACGGCGCGGCAGCGCAAGGCAGCGACGGCACCGCGACAGCGGACGACACCGTGGATGGCAACGGGGAAACGGGGCCGCCAGCGACAGCCACCGACGCGCGCATGCGGCTCGTGGTAAGGGCGCGCGTCGAGCCCTTCGACGGCAATTACCCGGCCGCTTTCGCCGCCGTCGAACGTTTCCTCGGCGCGCTGCGTGCGCAGCCGCAGGTCGCGGCGGCCCGGCCACTCGAACTGCCGCTCGACGTCGACGCCGACAAGGCGCTGACCGGCGAGTGGAGTCCGGCCAACGCCGAGCCAAAGGCCGTGTTCAGCGTCGAGGTCACCCTGGGGAATACCGATGAGCAGGCCTGAGATCGACTGGCGCCACATCGCCCGCGCCCAGCGCAACGGCCTGGCGGTTGCCGTGCTGTGCCTCGTCGTCTGGGGGCTGTCGCTGGTCATGCGCCACAGCGGCGAGATGGCGCTGAACGGGGCCCAGGATGAGTTCGGGACACTCGTCGAAGAGCGGCGCACGCTTGCCGCACGCATCGAGGCCGCCGGTCTCCACCGCGCGCACTGGGCGCAACTCGTTGCACAGGGCCGCGTCGGCGCCGGCGAGCGGTTGATGATCATCCAGGGCCTGCGCGACGGCGCAGCCGCCCTCGGCCTGCCCTGGTTGCGCTATCACGCGGCACCGGAGCGCGACTATGCCATGCCGTACCTCGACCCCGTCGAGATGGCACCGGTGCGGGCCAGCCGCGTCGAGATCGAAGCCGGCGTGATCCACGAGGGTGATCTGCTGCGCCTGCTGGCGCGACTCGGCGACACGCAGGCCCTGTTCCACGTCAGTGGCTGCGCACTGGAACGTCTCGCCGGCGACACCCCGGTGGCCGCGGGCCGGGCCAATGTCGCGGCACGCTGCGCCCTCGACTGGCTGCACATCGCGACCTCGCCACGCGATGGGGGCGAAACATGAGTGCGCCCGCGTCACGGTGGCGCACGACCTGCGCCGCACTGCTGCTGCCGGGCCTGTGGTGGCTTGTTGGCCCCGCGGCGATGGCCGGCGACGCTGACGGCGCATTGCCGGGTCGGCTCTTTACCACTGCGGCCGAACGCCGTGCACTGGATGCCGGACGCAACCCGCCGGGCGTGGGGCATGACACGCAGGCACCGCTGCTGCATGTCGACGGGCTCGTCCGGCGCCGCGACGGACGCGGCGTGATCTGGGTCAACGGCGCGCGCGCCGGCGCCCACCGGGCCGTACTCACCGCACCCGACCACCGCGGCGTGCCGGCCGTACAACTCGGCGACGGCACGAACCGCATCCAGCTGCGGCCCGGCCAGGCCTGGCAGCAGGCCGCCGGACGCATCGTCGAATGTTTCGGCTGCCGCGAACCGGCCCCGGCCGACGACGGCGGTGCCGCCGGCAACACCGGGGTGGACGAGGCCCCGTGACCTCGTGGCCCGTCACATGCCACACCCCGACCACAATCCACCCCGGCACGGTGCCGGCGTCGCCCGAGAGGCCGCGGCCGGAACCGCCGCGCACCGCCACGGCCGCTCGCATCAGGGTGGTGCGGCGCTGCTGATCATGATGCTGATCCTGATCCTCGGCGCGGCCGCACTCGTCACGCGCGGCAACCTGCAAGGGCGCTTGACCAGCCCGCCCGAGCGCGCCACCACCGCCGGGCTGGCCACCGCACGCGAAGCCCTCCTCGCCCATGCCCTGACATGGGATGCCGCGCATCCCGGCGAGTATGGCGCACTGCCCTGCCCCGACCTCGATGCCAGCGGCACCTGGGCAGAGGGGGAAGCGCATGAAGGCGCCTGCGGCCCGGCGTACCACAGCCGCATCGGCCGCCTGCCCTGGCGCACCCTTGGTCTGGCACCGGCGCGCAGCGCCGGCATCGACTGCCTGTGGTATGCGGTATCCGGCACCTGGAAGGCGGCCGGCAGCGCCTCACCGCAGATGCGCAACAGCGACACCAGCGGCCAGTTCCGCATCCGTGGCGCCGACGGCACCACGCTGCTCACCGGTACCGATGCCGCCTCGCGCGCCGTCGCCGTGATCATCGCCCCGGGGCCTGCGCTGCCCGGCCAGACCCGCACGGCGGCGGCCAGCGGTGTCGAGCAGTGCGGCGGCAACTATCTCGCCAGCCAGTGGCTCGACGCGGACCACGGCTTCGACAACGCCGCGCTCGCCGGCACCGCCCACGCCATCGACGACTTTCTCGCCGGCGACCCGTCCGTGGGTGCGAACAACGACCGCCTGTTGTGGATCACCCGCGCCGACATCGAGACGCGCCTCCATGCACGCGCCGATTTCCGCGCGCAGATGACCGAGCTCGGCGAGGCCCTCGCCCGCTGCATCGCCGATGTCGCACAACGCAACCCCGGCGGCGCCAGCGACCACCGCCTGCCGTGGCCGGCACCGCTCGACCTTGCCGACTACCGCCTCGACGCGCAGTACGACGACACGCCGCTCGGCGCGCTCAGCGGGCGCCTGCCCGACACCGTCAACGATTCCGCCGCGCTGACCGGCAGCCCGGTGGCCCGCGCGCTGACCGACTGCGACCCGCTCGCGGTGCCGGCATGGACCCCGACGATGCAGACCCTCTGGCAACACTGGAAGGATCACTTCTTTTACGCCGTGGCGCTCGACCTGCGCCCCGACGCCACGCCGGGGGCGGCCTGCACCACCTGCCTGCGCGTCAACGGCGCCGGGGCATGGGCGGCCGTGGTCATCTACGCCGGACCGCGCCTCGACACCCTCGGCCAGGTGCGCGACGAACCGCCGGCCGACGCCGACACGCGTCAGTTCGTCGCCCACTATCTCGAAGGCCGCAATGCCACCAACCATCCCAACAGCGGCGGCAACGGCGACTACCAGTCCGCCGCCGCCACCACCACCTTCAATGACCAGCTGTGGTGCATCGCCGGAGATCTCTCGGTGACGTCATGTTGAGACACGCCCCGATCGCAGGCCACGGTTGCCACCGACCGGCGCCGACGTCGCCGAGGTTGCCAGACGGCGGCACGGCACCTCATGTCGCGCACGCCGCGACAAGGCCCGACGCGGCGCGCCGCCAGGCCGGTTTCAGCCTGATCGAGGTGGCCATCGTGCTGCTCATCGTCGGCCTGCTGCTCGGCGGACTGGTCATGCCGCTGGGCACACAGCGCGAAGTACAGCGTCACAGGCAGAGCAGCGCACTGCTCGACGAAGTCCGCGACGCGCTCGGCGGCTGGGCGCTGGCCAACGACGCCCTGCCCTGTCCGGCGACACCGGCCAGCGCCGGACGGGCCGCACCCAGCGGCGGCGGCTGCGTACGCCAGCACGGCTTTGTCCCGGCGGTGACGCTGGGTCTGGCCGGGGCCATCAACGAAGACGGCCTGCTGCTCGACGCCTGGGGCAGCCCGCTGCGCTATTCGGTGAGCGCCAGCGACAGCGATGGCGATGGCAACTGGGACTTCACCGCACCCGGCGAGCTGCGCGACGTGGGCATGGCCGCACTGGCACCCGACCTCGTCGTGTGCACCACGGCAGCCGGTGCCAGCGCCACCGCCTGTGCCAGCGCCGCCACCACCGTCGCCGCTGGCGCACCGGCGGTGCTCCTTTCGCTGGGTGGCGACTGGGCCGCCTTCACTTCGGCCGACCAGGTTGCCAACGTCGGTGCCACCGTTGCCGGCGGGCCATCCGGGCGCAGCTACCGCGTCGCCGCCGACCGGGTCTTTGTCAGCCGCGCGCGCAGCGATGCCGTCGGCGGCGAGTACGACGACATCGTGACGTGGGTCTCATCGCCGACCCTGTACGGCGCGCTGGTCGCCGCCGGGCGGCTGCCGTGAAGCACCGCGGCGGGCCCGCCCGCACGGTGACGACATGCAGAACTGTGACCCGTTTTACAGAAGCCCCGGCGACGCTCACGCAGAATCGCATCGTCTTTTGACAAGTTCCGCCCCGGGACACGCACAGATGAGGAGTCGTCACATGGGCAGGCAGAAAGGTTTCACGCTCGTCGAGATCGCCATCGTGCTGGTCATCATCGGCCTGCTCATCGGCGGTGTGCTGAAGGGCCAGGAGATGATCACCAATGCCAAGGTGAGCAAGGTCGAGAACGACTACAAGGGTATCACCGCGGCAATCCTCGCCTACCAGGACCGCTATGGCGTGCTGCCCGGCGACGATCCCGCTGCCTCGACGCGCTTCCCCGGCACATGGACCGCGGCGGACAACGGCAACGGCAACGGCGTCATCCAGGGTGCCTGGAACAGCACCAACAACACGCAGGAGTCGCGCAAGATCTGGAAGCACCTGCGTGGCGCCGGCTTCATCAAGGGGCCGGTCAATACCACCACCGCCGCCTATCAGCAGCCCTCGCACGCCTTCGGCGGGCTGGTCGGCTTCGAACAAGGCCAGTACAACCTGCCGGGCCATGTCATCGTCTTCGGCACCCTGCAGGGCAACATCGCCCAGATCCTCGAGTCACGCGGCGACGACGGCCGCCCGTCGACCGGTTCGATCCAGGGCAACAACGCCGCAGCGACGTACAACCTCAACACCAACTACAACCTCGCCTTCAGCTTCTAGCGCGGACCGGACGACCCCGGTCCCCGGTGCCCTCGGGGGCACCCCGATACCCGGACGGGGGCGGCATCTGCCGCCCCCGTGCCGTTCCGGCCGTCGTTCTCCACCCCCTCCGGCCTGCACGGGGCACCCTGCGCCCGGCAACACGCGCCCTCGCTGAGCAACGACCGCCTCCAGCGCACCCTCGCCACGGCACCGGCCGACGGCCGCCATCACGCGTTGCTCCAGGTTAAACCGGACGTACCCGTGGCGCCCTACCATCCGTACCGGTGGCATTCCGGCCGGCAGCCGGCCGCGTGCCGTGTCGTTGCCAAAACCGCAAGGGGAAAAACCATGGCTGTCGAACAAAGAGACATTCAGGCACTGCATCGCAAGGACAGGGGCAAGCCCCCCGCACGCATCTTCCATCCCATGGAAGACATTGAACGGCTGTTCGATGAGTTCCGCATGGGCGCCTGGCCACGGGGCCTGCGCTGGGGCCGCTTCGGCGACCTGCCGCTGGCGTTCGACGAGCGGGCACCGCGACTCGACGTCATCGACCGCGATGCCGAGGTGGTGGTCCGTGCCGAAGTGCCGGGCTTTCGTCGTGAGGACATCGAGATCTCGCTGACGGGCAACCTGCTGACCATCCGCGGCGAAACCCGCCGCGAGGCGAAGGAGGAGAAAGGGGACTACTACCGTTGCGAAACCACGCAGGGCAATTTTTCGCGCACGGTGTCGCTGCCGGCCGAGGTCAGCGAGCCCGGCGCCCGTGCCCGCCTCAAGGACGGCCTCCTCGAGGTGACCCTGCCCAAGGCCGAGCAGGCCAAGAAGCGCGCGATCACCATCGAGTGAGCCCGCCACCGCTGGCCGGGGCTGCCGTCGGGCGCCCCGGTCACCTGCGCGCCTGACCGGCTGCCGGCCAGCCACCTTCCCGGCGTTCCGCTACACTGGCCGCCCCGATTTCCGGAGACGCTCCGGATCGCGTTGCATCCCCGTGACAAGGAACCCGACGATGGCAGTCATCCCCTTCGAGACGCAGATCGACTTCACCCGTCCGCGCTGGAACCGCGACGCCTGGGCGCGCATCCACGCCGACATGGACACCGGCAAGGAACGCATCAGCCACTGCAGCGGCATCATCATCGCGGTCGAGCCCGGCAAGGCCCTCAAGCCCTTCCTCGGCTTCCAGACCTTCCTCGTCACGCGGCTGATGGCCCTGCCCGACGGCAACATCCGCCGCCTCAACAAGGAAGTGATCTTCTACACCGAGCTGACGCGCACCGGCCAGCCCGGCGCCATCATCGATGAATGGCACAACCCGTGGAACGACGAGAAGGTCCGCGTCGTGCAGGTCACCAACGACCCGTTCAATTACACCATCAGCGAGACGCTCATCCTCGCCCCTGAAGACTTCAAGGGCGATCGCAGCAAGCTGCCGAAGATCCCGCTGATCTTCCCCTGGCAGGAACTCGACAGCGAGACGCTGGTGCTGTCGACCGACATGCACCTCAACTACCCGAGCCCGCTGCAGCCGGAAAAGTGGCCGCGCGAGTCGGCCGGCCCCTTCGCCCAGGTCAGCGAGATGATGCGTTACATCGTCAAGCGCAAGGACCTCGAGAACCCGGCGCTGACCGCCGTGCCCTACCACGGCACCTGGCACCGCGTCGGCCCGTGGCTGCCGTGGATGCTCATGGGCCAGCGCCCCGGCCACGTGCTCTATGCCTCGACGATGGTCGGCTTCGACACCGTCGAGAAGTTGCCGGCCCACGTCCTCGAATACACGCGCAAGCACTGCCCGCACATGCTCACCGCGCCGACCGAGGACTATGGCCCCAGCCATTCCAGCCTCGAGCACTACTCGCGCGAGCAGACACCCGCGCCGGTGAAGTCGTAAGGCCATGCGCGGCCCGGCGCGAACCCTCCCGGCGGTGCTGCTGCTGTGCCTCGGCACGGCAGCAGCACCGCCCGCCCTCGCCGCCGACGCGGTCGGGGCGGCGGCTTCGCGCGACGAACAGGTGCGCGGCCGCGAACAGCTGGTGCGGGCCATCGACGCGGCATGGATCCGCGTCACCGCCAGCGGCAAGGACCGCGAGATCCGCCGCACGCTGCCGGCACACGCGCCGGGGGCCGCGCAACGCTACGTGGTGTCGATGGTCGACTGCCTGCCCAACCCCGAGGGTGCGCCGTTTCCGGAAAAACCGGTCGGCCTGCTGCGCGACATCCTCGAGCGCGGCGTGATCCGCCGCGGCACCCAGACGGTACCGGAGACGCCGGGCAACACGTCGTACTGGTTTTCGGGGATCAGCGACGCTTATCTCGACGCGGTCATCGACGAGATCAACGCGCACTACGGCGTCACGCTGAAGATCGAGGACGTCGCCCTGCCACCGGGGCCCGCGCCGACCACCTCGCTGCTCGTCGACGGCAAAGCGGATTTCATCGACCAGCTCAATGCCACGGGCGGCGAGACGCAGGACCTGCGCCGGCGCATCTCGCGGCGATTCACCTGCACCATGACGGCCTCGAGCCAGTACATCCACGTTCCGGCCAGCTCGAAACTGGCTGACGAGATCCGCCACCTCGACGACCTGATCGCGCGCCCCGGGTTGCGCATCTGCGCCGGGCCGCTGACCACGCAGACCGCACGCGCCTTCCTTCCCGGGCACAGGATCAAGACACGCTACACCGACGACCTCAGCGGCTGCGATGCCGACGTCGAGGCGGGCAAGGCCGACCTCATCATGAACCCGCTGCCCGATCTCGCCATCGCCGGGGTCAAGGGCTATGTCAACGTACCGACCCACTGGTACGCCGGCACCCCGCTGTGGGTGGCCCTGGAAGGCATCAGTTGCCCTTCGGATGGCAACCCGCGCACGCCCGACCGCTGCGTCGAACTCAGCCCGCCCTGACGACTGGCGCGCCGGCCCCAGACAGGCCGGCGCGCGTCTTCCCCATGACGCCGGCTGCCGATCCCCCGGCGGCCGCGACCCGCGCCCCGGTCAGGCGAACAGTGCGCGGTGGTCCTCGATGAATCGGCGCAGCGAGATGGGCTCGCGACCGATCAGCCGGCGGAAGGTATCCGTCGTGTGATCGAGGCCGATCTCGGCGATCTCGTTGAACAGCCCGGCGACCGCATCGAGGTGCCACGGCTCAAGGATGTTGGCCATCCGCTCGCGGAACGCCTCGAGCGACATGGGCACGTACTCGACCTTCTCGCCGAGTACTTCGGAGAAGCGCGCGGCGACATCGTGAAACGAAAGGATCTCGGGGCCGGTGATCTCGTAGCTCTGCCCCTCGTGGCCGGTGCCCGTCAGCACCTCGGCGCACACCGCGCCGATGTCGCGCACATCGGCCATGCCGGTGGTGCCGTTGCCCATCGGCAGGGAAAAGCGCCGCTGCTCACGGATGCTGGCAGCGCTGTTCAGGAGGTTCTGCATGAAGAAGTTGGGCTTGACCATGGTCCAGGCGAGCCCCGAGCCGCGAATGTGCGTTTCCGCGGCCCAGTGGCCCTGCGGGATCGGCGTGCGCGCATCCGCCACCGCCTCCATCGACGACATCTTCACCAGGTGCCCGAGGCCTGACGCGACGGCGAGGTCGGTGAACTGCTTCTCGAGTGCCAGCTGCCGGCGGCCGTTGGGCAGGATCAGCAGCGCCTTCTCGACGCCTTCGAGCGCGCGCCGGACGGTGTCCGGCTCGGCGACGTCGCCCACCACCAGTTCCACACCGGCGGCCTCGAGATGGGCAGCCCTGGCCGCATCGCGCACCAGCGCGCGCAGGCGGAGTCCCTTTCCGAGCAGCTGCCTGGCTGCCTCGCCACCGGTCTTGCCGGTCGCTCCCGTGAGCAAAATCATCAAACTTCTCCACATTGCGGGCCGCCGCGGCGGGCGGCATCGGTTGTCTTTGCTGCATGCGACGGCCCAGTGCCACCGCAGGCGACACGATAGCCGCTTTCTTCGACTGGATCTAATCCCAATGGGGCGTGCGGCCCGCAGTGTTCGGGCACAATGCCGACGTTGACATGGGCACACCACAGGCCGGATGAAAACACCGCTCTATCGGGGCCTGGGCCTGCTCTGCCTGGCCTTCGCCGTCGGCGCCACGCTGCTGCCGCTGCTGCCGACGACGCCTTTCGTCATCGCCGCTGCCTACCTCTTCGCCCGCTCGCACCCCGAATGGGAACGGCGCCTGCTCGCCCACCCGGTGCTCGGCCCGGCGATCCGTCACTGGACCGACCACGGTGCCATCCCGGTGCCCGCCAAGTGGGCGGCAACGGGCCTTCTCGCCATCAGCATCGTCACGGGTTTCGCAATGCTCACCGGTCACTGGCGTTTCGTCCCCACCGCCTGTGCCGCGGCCGTGCTCGTCTGGATCTGGACACGGCCATCAGCGTGACGACGACGACCTGACCTGACGCGACCGGCGTGTGCCCGTGCCGCAGGGTTGCCCGGGCCATCCCGGGTTGTTAAGGTCATCCGCAGGCACCCGGCCCGGGCGCTCGGCTCCGGGGCCGCGTTTTTTACATAACAACAACGCCAGGGGGCGGACATGAAGACCACAACCCTGTTCACGGCGCTGGCCTTGCTGGCCGCGGGCACCAGCCACGGTGGCGTCTTCGTCACCCGCGACCAGTCCGTGCTGTGGTTCAACGATGCGGTCTTCGCCCAGACACCGGGGCAGGCCATCAGCCAGATCGCGGACCTCGGCAATACAGGCCGCGATGTGCTGCCCGGGACGAGCGCCAGCACATCCAACTGCACCGTATTTCCCGAGCCTTCGTTCTCATGCTCGGGCCCCGCGGGTATCGCCACCTATGTCGTCGACTACTCGGCCTATGGTTCGGGTGTCAACGCAAGTGGCGAGGCGTCGGCAGGCGGCGATTTCGCCGGAGCGACGGTGCGGGCCAGCAGCACGGGAAGCGCGGTTTCCGGTGTGCTTCCACTGCTCTACAACATCGCCACGATCGACCGGCAGCGACTCTACTTCGATGTCGGCGGGGGTGCCCTGCCCGAATTCCTGGAAGTGGATGTCACCTTCTCGGTGTTCAGTTCGGTGACGGACCGCTCTGCCGTGACGAGCGGCGCCCGATACCTGTCGGAGTCCACAGCCACGCTGTTCATCCTCGAGGCGGCCACGCTGGCGGTACCGCCGCTGGCTTCCGGCATGATGTGGTCGCCACTCCAGGCCTCCGCGTCGAGCGTCACGGTTTTCGACCCCGGTGAATCGGCGGCGATCGGCGTAACGGAAACCATCCTCGTCAGACCCAACGAGGAATATTGGGTGTCACTCGAAGCCCAGGCCACCATCTCGCTGCCCGGCTGGGCCACCTTTGACCCGCGCGACTATGCCGGCCTGGACATCGAGGCCTCGGCATGGGCCGATCCGGTATTCGCGCTGAACCCCGATTTCGCTGCCGAGAATCCCGACATCGCGGCGGCCCTGGAGATCACGCGCATCGCCAACGTACCGGGGCCGATGACGCTGCCGCTGCTGCTCTCCGGACTTGCCGGCATCGGGCTCTACGCGCGCCGTCGCCGGTCATCACGGGCCCGGTAGCGCACCATCACGGCAGCGGCGTACTGCCGGCATTGCCCACCGCAGCTACCGGTCATTCGCCCCGTAACGTCCGGGCCCGAGCAGCGCGACGGCGAGGGCTGCGAACAGGAACATGCCCTGCAATTCCAGGGCCCAGCCACCGGTGGGGCCGAGCGTGAAGAGCTTGTCGGCGTGCGCCAACGCAATGGCAAAAAGCATATTGATGACGATGACCAGCGCACCGACGCGCGCGTACCAGCCGGCGATCACCAGCAGCGGCGCCAGCACCTCGCCGACGTAAACGCCCCATGCCACGAAGCCGGGCAGGCCGACGCCTTCCACCATGCCGATGATGGGCCCGATGCCTTTCTGCAACTTGGCAATGCCATGAAGCAGGAAGAGCACGCCGAGCGCGAGTCTCAGGACCAGCTTGCCGCCGTCATTCATGGCCTTGCTCCTTCATGATTTCACTGCAGTGCGCGGAACAGGCAAAGGTACAAAAGGGACCGCACGGCGCCTTTTCCCAGGGGCGCCTCCGCCGCACGCCAGGCTGCAACGCTATTCCCCGAGCCTGACACGCAGCCGCCCTTCCTCGACGCGGATGTCCTCGATACCGTCGGCGAAGGCCTGCCAGAAACCCGGCTCCGCACCGAACTCTCGCACCAGGTCGACGTGCTTGAGGTTGCCGAGCCATGCGTTGGGAACCGGGACACCCATGACGCTCACGCCCTTGACCACGACCACCGGCCGGCTGTCCCTGTAGGCCAGCTCGATGCCGGCATTGACGCGCAGCGTTCTGCCGCCGAGCACGGGGAAATCGGCGTCGAGCGGCAGCAGCAACCGGGCGCTGACCAGATCGCCGGACAGGTCGATGGCGAATTTCCGTGCCAGGTCGGTGTTCGTTGCCAGCATCGCGTTCAGCTCCCGCTCGCTGAACGCCACCTCGCGGCTGGCACCGGCCTCGCTGTAGCGCTCCGGTGCCAGCGGGCGGGTGTCATGCTGCGCCGAAGAACCCTGCAGATCGACACCGATCGCGCGCAGCTTGTGGTCGAGGCGCTGCCTCTCCCGCGGCCCGAGATCGACGGGCGTGAAGGCGGCGGGGAAGAGATAGCGGCTGGCCAGCCACCCCGTCAGCCCGGCGGTCATGGCGACGGCGAGGACCACGACCAGGATGACCTGCGGCCAGCCCAATCCACCACGCACCGGCGTGCCGGAATCTCCCACGGCACCACGGCCTGCGCTGTCGCCTGCTGCCTTCTCCATGCGTACACCCCTGTCTTGCTGCGAGAAAACGCCGAAGGCGGTGAACCGGAAGGTTTCGACGATACTCTTTCCGAATCCGGCGGGCCGGTCAACCGGGGGGCGTGCGTTCTGCCGCACCGCCGGCATCGAGCAGGTGCTGGCGCAGTGTCCGCGACCCATGACCCGGGGCGCGCATGTCGTTGTTCGTGTAGTAATGGACGATCTTGAGCGTTTCCGACAGGACGCTGGCCCGTCTCCAGAATATTCCGGCGAAACGGACAACGCAGATCACTGCCCGCACCAGCCGGTCGGGGATGCGGACGAGCCTCGGTTCCTTGCCCATCGACTCGAAGATCGTCACCAGCGCATCCCGGTAACTGACGATGTTGCCGTCGACCTCGGGTCCGCCGATGATGAAAAGCCGGTTGCGGCGTTCGTCGTTGTCGATGCTGCCGACCATGAATGCGGCGAGATCCTCCCGGGCGATGGGATTGTGAACGGCCTGATCACCGCTCCCGACGAGGAAACCCGGCCAGCCCTTGCGGATGAGGCGGGCCTGACTGTCGAAAACCCAGAAGTAGGCCGTTGGCCGCACGATCGTGTAATCCATCCCCGAGCGGATCAACTCGTCTTCCATCTTCAGCTTCGCCAGTTGCAGCGGCAGGTCCGGTTTGCGCACGCAGATGGCCGACAGCAGAATGAATTGCGTCGCGCCGCTGTCCCGGGCGGCATCGAGCACGTGTCGCGTGGCGTGATAATCGACCGCATCGAAGTCGCGGGCGGTACCCGACCGGCAGGCCAGACAGGAGATGACCACATCAACCCGGCGGTGAAACGCCTTGGCCACGGATGCCGGGTTCGAGACGTCGGCGACGACGACCTCTGCGCCAGGGAACCGCTCACTGCCGACCGGCGATCTCGTGACGGCGATGACATCATGGCCCTGTTGCACGGCCTCCGCGACCACGGCCTGGCCGATGTAGCCCGTGGCGCCGACGATCAGTACGGTCTTGCGGTGCTCCCGACGGGTATTCATGAATTTGCTGCACCTTCATTGCCCATGTCATCCGGGCAGCCATGTCCTGCGGATCATGGCTCCCGGATCGGGTGCAGTATGTCAAAGTCGGGCGCCGTGCAAGTGCGGCATGCGACCGCTTCGGTCGGCAATCTTTCGCCATCAGCATGCGGCCCGGACGCGCTGCCCTGCGCCACGGGACTCCAACACCCGGACCGCACCGGCCCTCGTCAGGGGCCGATGAGCACCGGGGTCTGATGAAGCCAGCTGTCGTCGTCGACCTGGCGGATCAGAAAATCGGCGACATCGGCGCGGCTGATCACGCCGTTGCGCCACTCGGCAGGGTCGCGCAGCACGCGGTAGCGACCGGTAGCCCGGCCATGGGTCAGCACGCCCGGGCGCACGATCACCCAGTCGAGGCCGCTGTCGCGGATGAGATGTTCCTGGATGTCCTTGTCGGCGTAGGCACGACCGAAGACCAGCGCAAAGCCGATGCGCTGCAGGGGGCTGATCGCCGCACGGCTGGTGCCGGCACCGAAGCCGGTGACGGCGACGAGGCGGCGCACGCCCGTCGCCTGCATGGCCGGAACCAGCACGCGCGTGGCCGTCGAGAAGAGGTCGACAGGGCCCGTGACCATGCGCATGTTGCCCGGGATGCCGAGCACCTGGATGACGACATCGACACCGGCCAGCGCCCGGGCAACATCATCGGCCCGGCAGGCGTCGCCCGCCACCTTGTCGAGCTGCGGGTGATCGACACCAATGGACTGCGCCGAGCGCGCGAAGGCGCGGACACGATGACCCTGCGCCAGCGCCAACCGTGTGGTGGCGAGTCCGATGCCCCGGCTGGCGCCGATGACGAGCACTGTCTTCATGCCTTTCCTCCATGGCCGGCAGCGCGCCCCCGGCCTTCAGCGACCCTGTGCCGTCCATCGTGACGAGGCACGTCCCGGGACGCACACCGATGACACGCGGCGCCCTGATGGCTGCCCGCCGTCGTCGACGTCGGCCGGTACCGGCACGCGCACTTCAGCCCATGTGGTAGTCGCGCCAGACGACGATCCGCCCGCCGCGAACGATGAACAGGCCGGCGATCCGTGGATGGTGGTCGTGCCGGCTGTCGTGGGCAAAAAAATGGTCGATGCGCTCGTTGATCACCATCGGCCCCATCGCATGCGAGCGCACGACTTCCCACTCCACCGCCTTCAAGCGGGCGAGAAAAGGCCCCATCTGCTGCACGAAGTCGGCCTTTTGCGTGATCACCGGCCCCCCTTCGTAGACCATGTACTCGAAGGATTCGGCGAAATATCCGGCCAGCAGGCCGGCATCCCGCTGCGACCAGTCGCGGCAGAAGCGGTTGACCAGCGCCTCGTTGGCGGCTTCGATCTCGGCAGACATGGTTGCTCCGCAGGGATGCCGGTCCCCATGGTAGACCAGCGGCCTCACGGCCGGCAGGGGCCTGTCCCTCCGGTGATCGGCGTACGCACGGCGCGACCGCCATGGCATCGGCCCGCGCATCGCCAGCCGTCGCGGCACGGAAAGTGATTGACCTGGACCCGGTCCAAGGCGCATAACTGCCCTGCCCGGCCATGGGGGCCGTGCAACCCACACAAGGAAATGGCACATGTACAGACCAAACGGAAACCCGCGGGGGGCGGGCGCCGTCGCGGCGATCTGCCTGTTGCCGGCCCTGGCGGCTGCCGAAGGGTTCTTCTCCGAGCCTGCCATCGTCGGCGGCGTGATGCTCGGGCAGTCGGATCTGCAAAGCTACTCGTGCAGCGGCTGCGGCTCGCCGGTCGGCTCGCTGGACGAGACGGATACCGCGTTCGGCCTCTTCGCCGGTTACCAGGTGAACCCGTACCTCGGCGTCCACGCCGGTTATGTCGATCTCGGGGAAACCAAGGCGTCCGGTCGCAGCGGGGACTGGCGCGACAAGCTCGAGGCCGACGGCGTGTTCCTCCGCGTGCGCGGCACCCTGCCCTACGGCGGCTTCTATGGCTTCGTCGAAGCCGGCCTGTTTCTGTGGGACCAGAAGGTCACTTTCGCCAGCGGCAGCTTCTCCGACTCCGGCAGCTTCGACAGCACCGATCCGATGTACGGCATCGGCGGCGGCTATCGCTTCGGCCTGTGGGGCGTCGAGGCCAGCTACACGCGTTTCCAGGACGTCGGCACCAACGATCCCGATCTCGGGCACGAAAACGACATCGACCTGCTGAGCGTGAACGTCCTCTACCACTGGGGGCTGTAGCGCATCGCCAGCCGTCGCGGCACCGACCGCGGCCCCGGCAACGGGCGCGGTCGGTGCCGGGACATCTCCGGCCGGCCGGCACGCCGCAAGCGGCCGGCGCCTTCCCCCCGGCCGCGCGCACCGGCCGCGGGGTGGCGGCCCGGTCCGCGATCGGGCTAGATTGGCCGCCGACGAGGCCGCAGGCGCGATGTCCGCAACCGCCGGTCTCCACCGGTGGACGCCCTTGACGATCCTGTCGACGCTCATCATTGCCGCGCTCATGGCCTGGGCCGTGTACGCCTTCAACCGGCTGGTGCGCCTGCGCAACCAGGTGCGCGCGGCATGGGCCGACATCGACGTCCAGCTGTGCCGACGCCACGACCTGGTGCCGCCACTGGTCGCCGCGGTCAAGGCGTATGCCGACCACGAGCGGACGACGCTGGCCGCCGTCACCGAACTTCGCACCCGGGCGCTGGCGCTCGACAGCCCGGCGCGCCTCGGCGATGTCGAGGCCGAACTGCAGCGCGGACTGGAGCGCCTCTTCGCCCTGCGCGAAAACCATCCCGATCTCAAGGCCAGCGAGCTGTTCATCGGGCTGCAGCGCGACCTCGTCGACGTGGAGGACCATCTGCAGTACGCACGCCGCTACTACAACGGCGCCGTCCGTGATTTCAACACGACGATACAACGCTTCCCGGACCTGCTCATCGCCCGGGCCCTGCGCTTCGGTGCCGCCGAGTTCTTCCAGGCACACGCCGACCAGCGTGTTCCGGCCGACACGGACATGGGCACATGAGGGCTGCCGCATGCGTGCCACCGCGACCCCCCGCGTGGATGCAGGGGCGACTGCCGTGGTGGGCCGTCTTGCTGCTCGTCATCGTGCCGGGGCCGCGCCATGGCGTGGCTGCGGAACGCATCCTCGCCTACGACAGCGAGGTCGAGGTCTGCGCCGACGGCGCCCTGCTGGTGACAGAACACATCACGGTGCGGGCCGAGGGCCACCAGGTCCGGCGCGGCATCTACCGCGACTTCCCGACCCGTTACCGCGACCGCCACGGCAACAGCGTGCGCGTCGGTTTCGAAGTCCTGTCGGTGGCGCGCGATGGCCGAGCGGAGCCGTGGTTCACCGAGCGCCAGACCAACGGCGTGCGGATCAACACCGGCAGCGACGACCTGCTGGCGGTGCCGCGCGAGTACACCTATGCCCTGCGCTTTCGCACCACACGCCAGCTCGGCTTCTTCGCCACGCACGACGAGCTGTACTGGAATGCGATCGGCACCGGCTGGGCACTGCCCATCGAGCAGGGCACGGTCGAGGTGCGGCTGCCGGCACCGGTGCCGGTGGGCGACCTGCACGCCGAGGCCTACACGGGCCCGCAGGGCGCCCGGGGACAGGACTGGACGGCGGAATTTCCCGCGCCGGGCACGGCGCGCTACCGGCTCACCGCGGCGCTGGCCCCGGAACAAGGCCTGACCGTCGTCCTGACCTTCCCGAAAGGGGTCATCGCACCACCATCGACCGTGCAGCGGGCGCGCCGTTTCCTCGCCGACAACGTCGGCGTGCTCGTCGCGCTGGCCGGCCTCGTGGTGCTGGTCGCCTATTGCCTGCAACGCTGGCGGACTCGCGGTCGCGACCCGCGCAAGGGCGTGGTCATCGCGCGGTATTTCCCGCCCGAAGGCCACGGGCCGGGTGGGCTCCGCTACCTCCTGCGCATGGGCTACGACCCGCGCTGCCTGTCGGGCGATGTGCTGGCGCTGGCGGTGGCCGGCAGGCTGCGCATCGAGCACGAAAAGAAATGGCTGCGCGGCGACCGCTGGGCCCTGGCAGGCATCGACGGGGCGGTGGAGGACGCGCCGCGGCCGGCCGGCGGGGCGAGCCGTCACGGCCGCGAGGCGCCCGCCATGGACAGCCCTCAACGCGCACTGCACGCCGCGCTGCATGCCGGGGGCGTCCAGCGCATCGAGCTCGGCAAAGCGGGCACCGCGGCGCTGCTGGCGGCGCGCACGGCCCACGAAAAGGCACTGGCGCACCGCTACCAGGGCGACTACTTCCGCACGAACACCGCAAGCACGATGGTCGCGGCCGTGCTCGGCGGCGCCAGCGTGGCACTGGCCTTTCTCGTCTCCGGCGGCGACGGGCACATCGCCATCGTGCTCATCGCGCTGCTCATGCTCGCCGTGGTGGTGGCCTTCGGCCGGCTGGTACAGGCGCCGACCACCGCAGGGCGCCGGCTGATGGACGAGATCGAGGGGCTCAGGCATTACCTCGGTGTCGCCGAGCGCGACACGCTGGCGCGGCTCGAGGGCCCCACCGCACCACCCCCCCTCGATGCCGAACGTTACGAGGCTTTGCTGCCCTATGCCGTGGCGCTGGAGGTCGAGGACGCATGGACGGACCAGTTCATCGCCGCGGTCGGCGCAACCGCCGCCACCGAGGCCGTCGGTCGCGTCGCGTGGTATCGCGGCAACGGCACGTTTCGCAACGCCGGCGATCTCGGCCGGGTGCTGGGCTCGAACCTCGGCGGACGAATCGCCGCCGCATCGAGCCCGCCGGGCGGCCGCTCCGGGTCGGGCGGCGGCGGCTCCTCGGGTGGTGGTGGCGGGGGTGGTGGCGGCGGCGGGCGCTGACGACGGTATTTCCCTGCGCCACCCATCATGCGGACGGCCTTCATCACGTCGGGAGACGGCCGACCCGCTGCCGGTCTTTTGCGGTACCTTTCTCCGTCACCGTCCCTGATGCCCCGAGGAAAAGCCGATGACGAGACCAGCGAAGACTGTGCGCAAGCGTACATCGGCCCCGATCCTCTTCGGCAGCCTCACGCTGCTGGCCGGTTGCAGCAACCAGCCGCCGGATGCCGTGACCGGGCCTCTCGAACCGCAGGTGACCGTGCTCGAGGACATCTCGACCGTGCCATTGCCGACACCGGCATCCGACGGCTACTGCCAGGCGGCCCAGCAGATCCTGGCCAGCACGACACTGACCGGCAGCAACACCGTCTTCACCGACATGCCGTCCTATCGCCACTCGAAATCCGCTGCCAATCCGCACCGGATCTACCAGGTCGTGACTTATGCCGGCACGCGGCCCATCGCCGTGTCCTGCAAGGTAAAGACGGCGGCACACCTGCGCGCGGTATACGGCCCGCGGGCTGCCGGCACCCAGCACGGGTGCGTGGCGCTGACGCGGCGGGCTCGCGACACGGCGGTGGCGGCGCTGGCGACCGTCGGGCAGGCCGAGGCCGCAGCCCGTGCCGCGGCGTTCGTCCTCGACGACAATGCGCCCTACCTGACCGGCTGGTCCTATCTGGGTGAATTCGACCTGAGCTACACGGCCGCCGACGACACCCTCCACCTCCGCTCACCGGGCCTCTTCCAGAACTACGACAGCTGGATCACGCGCTGGCTGCCCTGGCAGGTGCAGGGCCAGCACTACTGCCATACGGCCACCGCCGACTACATCGCCGCGCTGGCCACCGGCGCGATGCCGCCCGGCACTGTCATCACCTCCGTCGACGACGCCCCCGTGACCCCGCAGTGACGCACGGACCTGCAGTGCCGGTGTCTGGCACCCGCCGGACAGTTTGAAGGCCGGGCCGGGCGTGGCGCGGCGGCCGCGCCACGGGCCTGCCCGGGTCAGTCGTCCTCGGCGAGGATCGTGCCGGCGATGACGCAGCCGTCGATCCCCTCGCTGCCGAAGACCACCACGTCCTGGCCGGGCTCGAGGTCGCCGAGGTCGCCGCGGCGGCTCGACAGCCCGTCATCATCGTCGACGAGGAAGACATCGGCAGACGCGGCATCGACGCAGCGGTCCATCGTGCCATCGTTGACACGCAGCGTCCCGGCACCCACATCGACCGAGACGACCTCACCCGCGAGCGCGGCAAGGTCGTCCGGCGCATCGCCTTCGCCGAGGATCACCAGCGGCGCGCGCAGCACATCGTCAACCCCCACCACCAGCACGCCATCGACGAGGGCCGGGCGGTCCTCGATCAATGCATCGACATCCAGTTCAACACCGGCGCGGTTGAAAATGCGGCTCTTTTCGTAGAGCAAGACCGGCAGCGGTGACTCGGTGGCCAGGCCCTGCCCCGATGCGACATCGAGACCAAAGCGGCTGGCCACGGCGTCGAAGGGCGTCGCCACGCGTCCGCGCAGGCGCCGGAAGGTGCCCAGCGGGCCCTCCTCGATGACGTAGGCATCGAGCACGAAGCGATAGCGGTCGTCATCGTCGTCATCATCGTCATCCTCGCGGCGGGCGCTTCCGCTGTCGTCGTCCTCGTCAAGCGGTCGCAGGCGGCCGATGACGCTCACCTTTTCGCCCACGGCCAGTGCGGACGCATCCTGCGGCTGGCCGTCGCCGGCGAAGATACCGGTGTCCTCATCGATGGCCGCATGGATGCAGCGCCTCGACGCGTCGTCATCCCATTCATCGTCGTCGTCATCGTCCCAGTTCGATGCAAAGCCGGTCTGGCAGAGCACGAACACGCCGGCCGGCAGATCGATCGTGTCGATCTCACCATGGACCCGCGTCAGCCGCGCATCCGGCAAGCCCTCGGTGCGGATGTCGACGAACACCACCGGGCGCACGATCAGCCGGCCACCGCCGGTCCGGGTGATCTTCAGCGACTTCTCCATGTCGAAGTCCAGCTCGATGACGACGACATCACCCGGACCAAGGAGGAAGCCGCCCCGCGGGTTGAGATCGATCTTGCCGTTGCCGACCAGTTGCGGCCGCACGCTGTCGACGAGTTCACCGTCATCGTCGCGGTCGTTGAGGACGAGGTCGGCGAGCTGCAGCCTGATCTTTTCGTAGCGGCCGACAGGCACTGTGTCCGCCACCGCGAAGAGTTCCGAAAAATCGCCAAGCCTGAGCAGATCAAAGGTCTGCTCGCCCTCGAACAACGTCACCTGACCGGGCTCGCCGATGAGCACCACGGCCGTGACGGTCGCCAGCGCCTCGTCCCAGCGCCCGACCGGCGCATCGGTGATCAGCACGCCGACGGTTGCCGTGTTCGGCGAGGCATCGGTGCCGGCAGTCGCACCACCACCGCCGCCACCGCAGCCCCCGACGAGCAGGGCGAGAAGCAACAGGGGGCTGGCAAGGAGAAATCTGTTCATGACCGGCTCTCTTCATGCCCATGGCATGGCTGTGCTGTCCGTCGCGTGAGTATCCTCCGCATCCCGACAGCGTCACAAGCGCGCGCACGGCGCCGGTGCTGGCCGGCCGCAGGCAGGCCAGCCGCTTATGTAAAGATGCCGGACGGCACCGGCAGCGATGCGGTGCTGCCGTGCCAACGCCCACCCCGACACGCCGCGCAGCAGCGACGGATCAAGCGCGCGGGGTACCGCGGGGGCGGCCAGCCGCGCATGCCCCCTCGCCATCATCCGCCCGCCCCATGGCCCGGATGGCGGCCGCAGGATGAACCCGGTCGCAGGAATGCGGCGCGCCTCGCGCCGCAACACGTCACGATGCCGGCAACATGGCGGTTGCCGGGCACCACCACACCCGGGTCATCCCGCCGCGACAGGCGCCGGCAAGGAGCAACTCGAATGAGCGCAATGCGCGTGTTGGCCCGCCTCTTCGGCGCCGTGGTCGTCATCGGACTGCTCGCCCTGGCGGTTGCGCTGTGGCTGTACCGCGACATCCCGGCCGCAGTGGTGGAGGCTCGCCATGCCGGGCCGGCATCGCGCTTCATCACCCTCGATGGCGTGCGCATGCACTATCGCGACGAGGGCACGGGCCCGGTCATCCTGCTGCTGCACGCGAATTTTTCCAACCTGATCGACTGGGACCCCTGGGTCGATGCGTTGGAGGACGGCTACCGCGTGGTGCGGCTCGACATGACGAGCCATGGCCTCACCGGACCGGACCCGACCGGTGACTACAGCCTGGCCCGTACCCTGTTTCTCACCGAGCAATTCATCGACGCGCTGGGCATCGACCGACTCAGTCTCGCCGGCACGTCCCTCGGCGGCACGGTGGCCATTCACTACACGGCGCGTCACCCCGAACGCGTGCAGCGGCTGGTGCTGCTCAGCCCGGGTTCGCTGGAAGGCAAGGAGCGGGCCGCGCGCGGCCTGCCCAGGTCCGCTTACGTGCTGACGTGGATCCTGCCGCGCGCCCTGCCCGCATTCATGCTGCGCAGTGGATTCGGCGACCCGTCGAAGCTGCCCGAAGCGTTGATCGACCGGTGGTACGACTTCTGGATGCGCGAAGGCCAGCGCAAGGCGCAGCTCGACCGGCTCGCGCAGTATCAGGCCGGTGACATCGAGGGGCTGATCCGCGACATCCGCGCGCCCGTGCTGCTGCTGTGGGGCGAAGCCAACACGACGGCGGTGTTCTCCCAGTCGGGCGAGTTCCTCAAGATGCTCGACAACGCGGCGTCGGTGACGTTCATCAGCTACCCGGGCGTCGGGCACATGGCCGTGCAGGAAGCGGGTGCCGGGATCGGCCGCGACGTGCGCGCCTGGCTCGACACGCCGGTCAAGCCCGGCGCCGCTCCCGAAAGACACGAAGACCATGCCGGCGCCGGCGCAACGCAAGCGGCAGCGGCGCGCCAACCCGGTGCCCGGACGGCATCGACGCCATCAGGACACCGGCGCGGTCAAGCAAGTTTCATGACACCGAGATAACGGCTCTCGGCACCGAGTTCGAATCCGGTGGCATGGCGCAGGGCGCCGCTGCGGACCTCAACCTGGTAGGTGCCGCTGTGGGGCTCGAGCCGGTCGACCTTCCACTCGCCGAAGGTGTCGGTCACGGCGCGGCCGACCTCGCGGCCGTCCTTGCTGACGACCACCTCGGCCCCGGCGGCACATTCCTCGACGCCATCGACGTCGATCGCCACCGAGCCGCCGACGAAGCACGTCGTCATGAGGTGCAGGTTCTTGTAGTACACGCGCGGCCGGGTGCCAAACTCGGGATTGCGCACCGCCAGCCCCTCCTCGGCCTGAATGCGCTGCATCTCTGCGTCATCGACGTTGAGCGAGCGGAACACGCCGGTCGGGCAGCCCTGCTCCTCGCGGGTAGTCTGCCAACCTGCATCGAACAGGTGGGCGTCGAAGATCCACGCCTGCGGGATCTGCTTCTCCTCGTTCCACCACACCGCACCATAGGGGCAGGCCTCGACGATCTGCTGCTGGCCCCGCGCCTTCTCCGGATCGATGATGACGATGCCGTCGTCACGCTTGCGGACGGCACCGTTCTTCGCCACCTTCATGCACGGTGCATCATCGCAGTGGTTGCACATCACCGGCATGAAGTGCGCCTCGACCAGCGGGTACTCGCCGCGCTCGCGACGCTGGATGTCGAGCCAGTTATGGCCCTGCGCCGGCTGCGCGGCTGCATAACCGGGGAAATCATTGCCGATGTGCTCGTCCTTGACGGATAGAAAGCAGACGCGGCAATTGTTGCAGCGCGCGACGTCGACGATCATGTTGCGTTTCTTCGTCATCACGCCACCTCCGCCGGCTTCCAGGTGTCGACGCCGGTCCACTTCTCGACCTGGATCAGGGTCGTGTTGGGCCGGATGCCGTGCGACTTGCGGGTGATCGACTTGCTCGTGTTGAGCATGTTGACGCAGCCGCCGAGATCGGTCGACTTGCCCGGCTCACCCATCGGCCGGTACTCGGCCGAGGCCGTCGAGGCACTGACCACCCCAGGTCGCAGGCGGTCGGTGACCTGCGCCGCACAGACCACCGAACCGCGGTGGTTCCACAGCCGGATCAGGTCGTCGTCGCGGATGCCGCGGGCCTCGGCATCCTTGCGATTGAGGCGTGCCACCAGGTAGTAGTGACCATCCTTGAGGATGCGGTGCTCGCGGATGTCGCGCAGGCTGCTGCCCTCGTCGTCACCCATGACGTGGAAGGGATAGCGCGAATGCGGCGTGAGCAACTGCAGCGGGAACTCGGCGAGTTCGGGTTCACGCTGCGGGTCTTCGTAGGTCGGCATGTACGCGTTGAGCGGCGGCCGGTCCGGATCATCGACCCGCTTGAGCGTCGAGGCGACGAACTCGAACTTGCCCGACGGCGTCTGCAGGCCCTCGCCGAAATTGCCGACGTAGTCGGACGGCAGCGGATAGGGCTCGGGCGTGTCCTTCTTGCGGCCTTCGTAGAACCAGCGGTTGGCGACTGGCGGGCGGGCCGGTTCGGGGTCCGGCGGCACGACGAAATAGCCCTTCTTGAGGAACTCCCGCCACGAGATGTGCTTTGCCATGTCGGAGGAGTCGAAGACCCGCTTGCACCAGTCGTACTCGGTGGCGCCACCCTCCGAATACACCGCGCCGAGGCCGAGTTTCTCGGACACCGCGAGGAAGATGTCGTAGTCGGACTTCGATTCGCCGAGCGGCTCGATGCACTTGTGCTGCAGCGAGATCACGCGGTGGTTGTTCATCGAATACATGTGGTGCACGTAGCCGGCACCGACGTTGTACCACTCGCCGATGTCCCACTTCTCGAACACCGTACAGGCTGGCAGGATGACATCGGCATAGGGTGTCTCGCCTTCCCACCACACCGACTGGTTGACGACGAACTTGAGGTTCTCGTGCTGGTACATGCGCACCCAGCGGTTGGACTCCACCATGGTGCCGAACGAGGCGCTGCCGTACTTGTAGAGCATTTCCACCGGCACGTGGCCCGGCGAGGGGTAGCCGAAGGGGAAGAACTGGCCCTGCACCGAGGCGACCTCGGTGAGGTAGCCCATCGCCTTGCCGTTCATGATTGCCTCGGGGAACCACATGCGCGGGATCGCCTGGCGCACCGAACTCATGGTGACGATGTGCGGCATGCGCTGGTAGTTGTTGGCGGCGTTGGCGCTGTAGGCGAGGTCACCCGAGAAGCTGCCTTCGGCATAGCCGGGGAAGTAGAAGTTGAAGTCGAGCGGCGCGCCGTACTGCAGGTTGCCGAAGTTCACGCCGGGGCGGCCCCAGCCCTGCATGGCGCCGAGGATCGCCATCATCCGCGCCCACTGCGCGCCCATCGGGCTGCGGCAGGCGCCGCCGACGCCGACACCCCAGCCACCGACGCCGAGGTAGGTCTTCTTGCGGCCCCACTCGCGGGCCAGCGCGCGCACCTCGCGTGCCGGGATGCCCGTTTCCTTCTCCTGCCACTCCGGCGTCTTCGGCGTGCCGTCGCGCTCGCCGAGGACGTAAGCCTTCCATTCGTCGAAGCCGGTGGTGCGCTGGTCGACGAAGGACTTGTCGTAGAGGCCTTCGGTGATCCAGACATGACAGATCGCCTGGGCCAGCGCCGCGTCCGTGCCCGGCTTCGGCGAGAACCACTTGCCACCGAGATGCGCCGCAGTGTGGTTCATGTAGGGGTCGATGTGGACCATCTTGATGCCGAGTTCCTTGGCCCAGGCCCGGCGCTGCAGCCCTTCGAAGCCATAGGATGCATCGGGGTCACTCGACCAGAAGACGATCATCTCGGACTCTTTCAGACAGTCCTCGACGGTGCCGTAGAACTCGGGGCAACCGAGTCGCATGCTGTTGCCCCAGTGGTGCATGGCGCCCCAGAACCAGCCTTCCCAGCTGT
>CAYQIV010000016.1:0-63436 GCA_964417725.1 uncultured Chromatiaceae bacterium | reverse complement strand
AAACGTTCGTAATAAACGAGTTAGCGACCGGGTGCTGTTCCCTTCACCCGCTCCATTCTCCTGCCGCTGGTGCCCGGGGGTTGCGCCGATGGCCTTCATGCCGGCTCCGGGCTCAATGGCGGACAAGGTGGTGCTGGTCACCGGTGCGGCGCGCGGCATGGGCCGCGTCACCGCCCGTGCCCTCGCCGCGGCCGGCGCCCGGGTGATCCTCGTCGACTGGCAGGGCGAGGATGGCACCCGCACCCGCGACGAGATCAACCGTCGCAGCGCCCGCCATGCCGCCGAATTCCTCTATTGCGACCTCGCCGCGCGCGCCGACGTGCACCGCCTGGCCGACGAGGTCCTTGCGCGCTACGACCGCCTCGACGTGCTGGTCAACAACGCCGGCATCACCGATCCGGTCTACCGGCTGAGTCCCGACGGGGTCGAGATGCACCTCGCGACCTGCCACCTCGGCCATTTCCTGCTGACGCAGAGGTTGCTCGGCCTGCTGCAAAAGAGCGCCCCGTCGCGCATCGTCGTGGTGTCGTCCGAGGCGCACAAGACCGGCCCGGGCCTCGATTTCGACGACATGAACAACGCCGCGCTGTGGAAAGGCCGGCCGGTGTCGCACACCGCTGCCTTCGGTGCCTACCACCGCGCCAAGCTGTGCAACCTGCTGTTCGTGCGCGGGCAGGCGGCACGCCTGGCCGGCAGCGGCGTCACCATCAACGCGCTGTCGCCGGGGTATTTCGTCAACACCAGCATCTACCGCGACATGCGCGGCATCTTCCGCCTCGGCTGCGGGGTAGTGTTCGGCATCGGTGCGCTGCTGCGCCTCAACACCGCGGAATCCGGGGCACAGACGCACCTCTACCTCGCCGCGTCACCGGATGTCGAGGGCGTGTCGGGGCGCTATTTCGCCTATTGCCGTGAGGCCCGCCCCGGCGGTGCGGCACTCGACGAGGCGCTGGCGGCGCGCCTCTGGCAGTGGAGCCAGTCGGTGACGGGGCTGGACTGAGCCGCCCGGCGTTGCGCGCTGGACGCCACCGGGTATCCGCGCCAGAATCGGCCGCAGCGAGGGCGCAGGAGCACCGGTATGCGAGGCAAGCTGACCCTGTTGACGATTCTCTCCCTGGCCACCGGCGTGTGGCCGGCCATGGCGCAGGCCCAGAGCGAGCCGGATGGCGGTCGGGCAACCTTCGATCGTGAAATCTGCGCCGTCGACGAACTCAGCCCGGCGCAATGCGACTGCGCCTGGTCGTGGCTCTCGGCGAAACTCTCCCCGGGCGACCTCAGGCTCGCGCTGCTGCTCACGGCTTCCGGATCGGCCGATACCGAAGTGGTGCGCAAGGCCGATGCGCAGCTCGACAAGCACGGCTCGTCGGACAAGCGCCGCGACAGGATCGCTTCCGAGTTCAGCGCGCTGGTGATCGACGCCGAGGACGCCTGCGAGGGCCGCTGAACGACGGCCCCCGGGGGGTCAGGGGGCGGCGGGCTGTGGTACCGGCGTGGTGGCCGGCGCCGCGACCACGCGCCGGCTGCCGCCCGAGGGCGGGAACTCGGCCACCGTCCAGTAGCGGTTCAGCAGCTCGACCGCGCGCACGAAGTTGTCGCCGACATCGGCTTTGAGCATGTAACCGGCGACGTTGAGGCCGAAGGCCTCGATCTTGTCTTCCTCGTCGTTCGACGTCGTCAGCATGAAGACGATCGAGTCATGCAGCGCGGCGTCCTCGCGGATGCGTTCGACCAACTCCAGCCCGTTCATGCGCGGCATGTTGATGTCGATGACCAGCAGGTTGGGTCGCGGCAGCGGCGTCTGCCCGTCCAGACCTTTGAGGATCTCCCACCCTTCGACGCCGTCTTTCGCCACGGTGACCGGGTTCGACAGGCCGAGCTTCTTCATCGCCCGCAGGAACGATTTCTGCTCGATGTGGTCGTCCTCAACCAGCAAGATGTGTACGGTCGGTCGCGTGTCCATCCTCGTCCCCTTTGCCGGCCTTTCCAGCCGCCGTGTTGGCCCGCTTGCGCCATGTGAACCGGAATACCGTGCCGCGCCCGTCGGGACCGGCGTGCAGCCAGACCCGGCCGCCCTGCCACTCGACGATGCGTTTGACGATCGCCAGCCCCATGCCGCTGCCCTCGACCTCGTCGCGCGGTTTGAGGGTCTGGAACATCTGGAAGACCCGTTCGGCGAACTCCGGCGGAATGCCCGCGCCGTCGTCCTCGACACTGAAGAGCACGTGGTCGCCCTTGTCTTCGGCGTAGACACGGATGCGTCCGTCCGGGCGTGGGTGATGTTTGATGGCGTTGCTGACCAGATTGCGTAACACCTGCTCGAGCGGTGCCTGATGGGCATGGATCACCGGCAGTGAAGGGTCGGCGATGAGCTGCATCGTCTCCGGCGGCGCCAGCAGCGTATGGATGTCCTCGACCAGCAGGCGAGTGTCGACCTCGGTCACGTCGCCAGGCTTGCGTCCTGCGCGTGAGTAGGCCAGCAGATCGTCCAGCAGACGATGCAGGCGCGCCGTGCGCTGGCCGAGCAGTGCCAGGTTCTGCTGGACCTCGCCCACATCATGGCCTTCGAGGTCCTCGCGGATCCAGTCGACCAGCACTTCGACGGCACGCAGCGGCGCCTTGAGGTCATGCGAGGCAACGTAGGCGAACTGCTCGAGGTCTTCGTTGGAGCGGGCCAGTTCGCGAGCCTGCTGCTCGAGGCGTCGCTCCATGGTGCGCCGCTCGGTGATGTCGATCGCCAGGCTGATGACGCCGCAGATCCGGCCGCGCTCGTCGAAATCGGGCTGGTAGGTGATGGTGTAGAAGTGTTCCGAGCCATCCTCGTGACGGCGCGTTTCCTGGTAGCTGACCGTCTCTCCGGCCAGCACCTGCCGGTACAGCGGCATGCGCGCCGCCATGCGCTCGGCACCGATGATCTGTGCCAGCGGCTGGCCGACCAGTTCGTGACGCCGCCGGCCATACAGCCGCTCGTAGTCGGAACTGAGGAAGCGCACCACCAGACTGGTGTCGAGCCAGGCGTAGAGCCCCGGCACGCTGTCGGCAAGGTGCTGCATACGCACCTCGGTGCTGCGCAGGGCCTCGCTCGCTTCGCGCTGGGCGGTGACGTCGATGCACACACCGGTGATGCGGATCACTGCGCCATCGGGTCCGGGCAGGACGTGGTTGCGGTTCGAGATGTGGCGAACGCTGCCGTCGGCGCGCACGATGCGGTAGTCGATCGAGCCATCGCCACCACGGCCTGCCATCTGCGCGGTGATGCCGGCGCGGTAGGTTTCGACATCTTCCGGGTGGATGTAGCGGGCCAGGGTGTCGGTGCCGAACACCTCGTCGTCGCCGATGCCGAAGATCTGGCGACAGCCGGCATCCATGTAGAAGCGGTGTTCCAGCCCGTCGTAGAGGTAGACGCCGATGCCGGTGGTCAACAGCGTGCGGCGGATCTCCTGGCCGATGAGCCGTTGCCAGGCATCATCGACATTGTCGACCACCGCCACACCGCTCATCGTGCGGCCGCCTTGTCGAGCACGGGCTGGGTGCCGGTGGTTTCGGACGGGTCGGCGGCCCGTTCCCGGCCGAGTTCCTCGAGCAGCGGGGCGACATGGCCGGTGGACAGCGGCATGCCGAGCAGGTAGCCCTGGGCGACATGGCAGCCGCGCTCGAGCAGGAAATTGAGCTGGGTCTCTGTCTCGACGCCCTCGGCGACGGTGTCGAGGCGCAGGCTGCGCGCCAGCGAGATGATCGCCTCGATGATGATTTCGCTGTCCGGGCTGATGCCCACTTCGCAGACAAACGACCGGTCGATCTTGAGGACGTCGATCGGGAAGCGGTGCAGGTAGCTCAGGCAGGAGTAGCCCGTGCCGAAATCGTCGATGGAGATGCGCACGCCGATTTCCTTGAGGCGTGCCAGCTCGCTCTGTGCCGCTTCGGTGTCCTCCATGACCAGCCGTTCGGTCAACTCGATCTCGATCAGCTGCGGGTCGATGCGATGGCGGTCGAGGATCTCGCCGACCCGGCGGTGGAAATCGGCCTGCTGGAACTGGCGCGCCGAGACGTTGACCGACACCGGCACGGTGTGGAGTCCCGCCTCGCGCCACTGGTCGAGCGTGCGGCAGACTTCCTCGATCACCCAGTAGCCCAGCGGGATGATGTGGCCGCTTTCCTCGGCCACCGGAATGAACTCCGAGGGACTGACGTCGCCGCGTTCCGGGCTGTGCCAGCGGAGCAGCGCCTCGAGGCCCTGCAGGCGCCTGTTGCGCAGGTTGACCTTGGGCTGGAAGACCAGGCTGAACTCGTCCTCGGCCATCGCCCGGCGGATGTCCTGCTCCAGCTCGTGATAGGCCATCAGCGCGGCATGCATGCCCTCGGTGAAGAACTTGAAGCTGTTGTGGCTGGTGCCCTTCGCCTGGTACATGGCGATGTCGGCGTTCTTGAGCAGCATCTGCGTGTCGGCGCTGTCGGTCGGATACATCGTGATGCCGATGCTCGCCGTGGTCTTGAGCTGCCGTCCGGCGATGGTGAAGGGCTGGGCGACGACGTCGAGCAGGCCCTTGGCCATGGTTTCGATGTCGACGGGGTTGACCAGGCCTTCGAGCAGCACCGCGAACTCGTCGCCACCGAGGCGGGCGATGATGTCGCCGCTGCGCACCGAGCGCTGCAGCCGTTCGGCGAGTTCCTTGAGGAGCTGGTCGCCGGCGTCGTGGCCGAGGGTGTCGTTGACGACCTTGAAATCGTCGAGGTCGAGGAACAGCAGCGTGCACTGGCGGCCGTCGCGGCGTGCCCGCGCCGTGGCCCGCTTGATCTGATCGTTGAAATACTGGCGGTTGGGGATGCCGGTCAGGGCATCGAACTGTGCAAGGTAGTTGAGACGCAGCTCGCTGCGCTTGCGCTCGATGGCGTAGCGGATCGAGCGCAGGATGGTGCGCCCCTGGCCCTCCCACTTGACGAGGTAGTCCTGCACGCCCTTGTTGAGGATGCTGACCGCGTACTCTTCATCGTCCTGGCCGCTGAGGACGACGATCGGCACGGTGTCGTCGGCGAGCTGGATGGCGTCGACGCACTGGAGCCCGGTCGCGTCGGGCAGGTTGAGGTCGAGCAGCACGATATCGAAGGCATCATTGTGCAGCCGTGCGGTGGCATCGACCATGCTCGCGACGCTGACCAGTTCGATGTCGCTGGCCCGCTGCCGGCGCAGACACGCGGTCAGGAACTCGACATCTGCCGGATTGTCCTCGACGAGCAGCAGTTTCATGTTCTACAGGAACCCCACGCATGCGTCCGGCATCGCAGTGGCTGGCCGGATGGCTGTCGATATCCCCCGATGGCAGGAGACTAAGCCACACTATGACAAGTCGTTGAGACACGCCTCACAGTTGCGCGGTTTGCACGGACACCGGTCGGCGGTTCTGCGCAGCCGGCCGCAGGGGGCTGTCCGTGGCAACGGCTCTCGCCGGTGATGCGATGGCGGTCACCGACAGGGCGGGGGTCCTCGCGCGACGATGCCGCGATGGACGGTTACGGAAAAATCTCGCGTGTCGATGCCGCGATCCTCGTCGCCGTGGTGGCGATGGCGGTGGCGGTGGCCGTGCCGCGTCACTGGCAGATGGCCAGCAGCCAGCGCCAGGACGAGGTGGCGGCGCTGGCACAGGGCATGACCAGCACCACGGCACTGGCCCACGCCCGCTGGTCGGCGGCCGGTGGCCCGCTGACGCTCGCCACGCCGCGCGGCAAGGTCGCGATGGTCCACGGCTATCCATCGGTGGCCACGCTGCCGCTGCTCTTCGAACCGTCTGAGGTGGCGGCATTCCGCCACGCGGCAGGGCGCTGGCAACATGCCGGCACCGATGGGCCCTGCGGCGTGCGCTATGGCGCGCCGGCCGCCCCGGGCGAGCGGCCCGCCATCGTCGTCGACGCCAGCGGCTGCTGAGCGGTCGTGCGCCGCCCCTGCGGCGTTTAAACCACAGGCCGCGCCGTGCTGTAATGGCCGCGTGCCACGTTTCCTGAAAATCCTTGTCGCCCTGGTCGCCACGGCGCTGCTGCTGGGTCTGGCGCTGCTTGCGGCGCTGATCGCTTTCGTCGATCCGGACGACTACCGCGACGACATCGCGCAGCTCGTTGAGTCGCAAACCGGACGGCGCCTCGGGTTGGCGGGTCTGTCGCTGTCACTGTGGCCGTGCTGTGCCATCGAGCTCGCGGATGCGGCGCTCGGTAACCCGCCTGGATTTCCCGACCGGCCCTTCATGAGGGCCGGCACCGCCCGTCTGCGCTTTGCCGTCTGGCCGCTGCTGACGCGCGGTGAGCTGGTCATCGGCCGCATCGTCCTCGACGGCTTCGCCGTCGACCTCGTCCGCGACGCCGACGGCCGCGGCAACTGGCAGTTCGATGGCGGTGCGCAGCCCGACGACGACGGCCCCGGGGACGGCGCCGGCCCCGGTGAGCCGCCGGTGCTGAAGTTGGCCGGTCTCACGCTCACCGATGGCCGGATCAGCTACACGGCGGCACCGGGTGGCCAGGCAGTGCGCATCGAGCCACTGCAACTGGAACTCGGGGCCATCGAAGGCGGTGCGCCGTTTCCGCTGCAGGGGGCTTTCGGTTTCGTCGACGAGGCCGCGGGGCATCGTGTCGACGTGACGCTGAAAACCACACTGGCTGCCGGAGAGGGCGTGGATCGCGTGGCGCTCTCCGCGCTCGCGACCACCGTGGCCGGCACGCTCGCCGGCGACATGCCGCTGGCGCTGCGGCTCACCGCGCCGCGGGGCGTGCTGTCGCTGGCCGACGACATCGGTCTCGACCTCGAATCCTTCAGCGCCAGCGTCGAGGCGCCGGGCGGCGGCACCCTGGCCGTCGAGGGTCGCGGGCGGGTCGCGGCCCGGCCGGCGCTGGATGGCACGCTGGACGTCACCGGCCTCGCCCCCCGGGCGCTGCTTGCGGTTGCCGGTACCGCACTGCAGACCACCGATCCGGCCGTGCTGACGCGCCTTGCCGGGCGCGGCCGCTGGCAGCTCGATGCCGGGGCCCTGGCGCTCGAGGACCTCGACGTGACCCTCGATGACACCCGGTTCACCGGCCGGGTGCGTTATCCGTGGGCGCCAGGTGCAGCGCTGCGCCTCGAACTCGCCCTCGACGACATCGACATCGACCGCTACCTCGCCCCCGACGGCGCCGCGACCGAACCGGACGGCGAGGGTGCGGCGGCCCTCCCGACCCCGCCAGCGGCGGGTGCCCAGGCCTCGCCCTTCGAAGCGCTGCGCGGCCCCACGCTTGCCGGGCGCATCGACATCGCGCGCCTGCGCGTCGCCGGGCTGCGCCTCGAGGGGCTGTCGGCGCCGCTCGAGCTGCGCGACGGCCGGCTGCGCATCGAGCCACTCGGCGCGCAGCTCTATGGCGGCCGTGTCGCCGGGCGCGCGGCGCTCGACGTGACGCGCGACGAGGCGCGCCTGACGCTGCGCCAGCAGCTCGACGGCCTCGACCTCGGCCGCTTCCTCGCCGATTTCGCCGGCATCGACAACATCACCGGCACGACGCGCCTCGGCCTCGACGTCGAGGCGCGCGGCAACGATGCCGACGCGCTGCTGCGCAGCCTGTCGGGCGAGCTGACGCTGGGCGTGGCCGATGGCGTGTACCGCGGCATGGACCTCTGGCACGAGGTGCGCCGGGCACGCGCTGTACTGCGCCGCGAGCCGGTGCCACCGGCGGCCGAGTCGCCACAGACGGCATTGCAGCGGGTCGAACTCGCGGGCCCGGTGCGCGATGGCCGTTTCACCAGCCGCACCTTCCTTGCCGAGATCCCCTTCATGCGTCTGTCGGGGGCCCTGGCCATCGACCTGCCCGCCGAGACCCTCGACGGCCGTCTCGAGGCGCGCATCGTCGAGACCCCGGTATTCGACGATGGCACGGCACTGCCAGATCTCGTCGGCGTGCGCATTCCGCTGACCGTCGAGGGCCCGCTCGACGGGCCGAAGGTGCGTCCCGATCTCGACAACATGGTCACCGATGCGGTGCGCGAGTCGGCGCGCGAGGCGCTGCGCGACCGCGCCCGGAAGTTTCTCGATCGGCTCGGCGGCACGCCGCAGGACCCCGCACCGGCGCCGACCGATGGCGAGGCGCCGCAGGCGGCGCCCGACGAAGCGGAGGACCCCGTGAGGGAAACCCTCGACCGGCTGTTCAAGAAGCGCTGAGCCGCGATGTCGTCACCCGACCCGTCACGGATCGTCCCGGCGCTGCTTGCCTGGTGGGACGCGCACGGCCGTCACGACCTGCCCTGGCAGCAGCAGCCCACGCCCTACCGCGTGTGGGTTTCCGAGATCATGCTGCAGCAAACCCAGGTGGCCACGGTGTTGCGTTATTACCCGCGCTTCATGGCCGATTTCCCCGATGTCGTCGCGCTGGCCGACGCGCCGCTTGACCATGTGCTGCACCGCTGGTCCGGGCTCGGCTACTACGCCCGCGCGCGCCACCTGCACCGTGCCGCCGGCATCGTCCGCGACGTCCACGGCGGTGGCGTGCCGACGGATTTCGCTGCGCTGGCGGCGCTGCCCGGCATCGGCCGTTCGACGGCCGGTGCGATCCTCGCGCTGGCGACCGGTGCGCGCCACGCGATCCTCGACGGCAACGTCCGGCGCGTGCTGTCGCGCGTTTTCATGGTCGAGGGCCACGCCGGCCAGGCGGCGGTGCTGCGCCGCCTCTGGGCGCTCGCCGAAGCGTGCACGCCCGCCGCGCGCGTGGCCGATTACACGCAGGCCATCATGGACCTCGGCGCCGGTCCCTGCGCCCGCCGCCGTCCGGCGTGCGCTGACTGTCCGCTCGAGGCCCAGTGCGCCGCGCGCGCCGCCGGGGCCACCGCACGACTGCCGGCAGCGAAGCCGCGGCGCGTGCGCCCCTCGCGGTGCACCGTGCTCGTGCTGGCGCGCCGCGCCGATGGTGCCGTGCTCCTCGAACGCCGCCCACCGTCCGGGTTGTGGGGCGGCCTGTGGGGCCTGCCGGCGCTCGACGCGCCGGACGCCGTCGGCGACTGGTGTGCGGCCCGTTTCGGTGGACCGCCGGCCACGCTCACCAGGCTGCCGGTGCTGCACCATGCCTTCACGCACTTCGACCTCGCCATCACCCCGATCGAGGCGCGGCTCGGCGCACATCCCGGTGCACCCGATGGCGAATACCTGTGGTATGACCCGCGCCGGCCGGCCGAAGTCGGCCTCGCCGCGCCGGTGGCCCGCCTGCTGGCCTCGGTGGCGGGCGATGCCGCCGGTGCGCCGCCGGCCCGTGCCGGCATGAGGCGGGTGGTCGTGGCAAGATAGCCCCGACGCCCATCGCCGCGCCGCTCCGCTCCGCCTGGCGCGGCGGCGTGGCCGCCGCCCCGTTCCCCCCACGGCCAAGAGAAACGATCACATGTCCCGCAAGGTCCACTGCGCGCTGCTCGGCATCGAAGCCGACGGCCTCGACTACGCCCCCTGGCCCGGCCCGCTCGGCCAGCGCATCTATGAAGAGGTCTCGAAGCCGGCCTGGCAGAAATGGCTGGTTCACCAGACCATGCTCATCAATGAATACCGCCTGAGCCCGATCGAGCCCAAGGCGCGGCAGTTTCTCGCCACCGAAATGGAGAAGTTCTTCTTCGGCGACGGCTCGGCTCCGCCGCCGGACTTTCGGCAGGGCTGAGCCGGCAAGCGGGGGCCTCGAAGGGGTCGCAACGTCTCGCCGCGCGCCTCGTCGATGGGTGGGCAGGCGATCACGGAGGGCGGGCACGACCGCGCCTCGTCGATGCGCCCAGGCCGCGTGATGCCTTCGCAGGACCCCCGGGCCCCTATCTTCCGCCTTCGCTGTGCCGTGGTCCGAGACCGAGCGGCGTGACATCCATGATGTGCACGTGGTTGTCGCTCATGAACCCCTTGCCGAGGCTGCGCGCGAAAGCCATCTTCGTGCCGTCGGGCGAGAACGACGGAAAGCCGTCGAAGCTGTCGTTCCATGTCAGCCGCTCGGGCGCCGCATCGGGGTTCTCCATGTCGAAGAGAAAGATCTCCCAGTTGTTGTTCTCGACCACGCGCACCGCGGCGAAATGCCGGCCGTCAGGGGCCGGATAGCTGCTCCAGTTCATGCCCGTGTCGGGCCGTGTGCGCGCCGTCAGCCCGCTGCCGTCGTGGCGAATGGTGAAGACCGTCATCGGCGTCGGGCGGATGCGGCCGAAGTCCTCGTGTTTCCACGCGCGGAACATCACGGTCTCGCTGTCGGGCAGATACACCGGGCGGCCTTCCTCCCAGTCCGGGGTGTGGGTGATGCGCTGCTCGCCCGTGCCGTCGGCGCGCATGCGCCAGAGGTCCATGTTGCCGTCCTGCTGCCGGCCAAAGACGATCCACTGGCCATCCGGGGACACCGAGATCTCGGCGTCATACACCCGATTGTGCGTCAGGCGCCGCACGTTGCTGCCGTCGATATCAGCCATGTACAGCTCCGAGCCGAGCGGGTAGTCGCGCGGGTCGGACCAGTTGCCGAGCGGCATGTCGAGGTTGTCGCGGATCGAGGTGTAGACGATGCGCTGCATGTCCGGGAAGAAATAGGAGCAGGCATCCTGGCCGGTGTCGTTGAGGCGGCGCAGGTTGTCGCCCTGGTCGGTGAATGTCCACGTCAGCGCGCCACCCGAGCCACCGGCCTTGGCCCGCACGGCATCCGGGTCCTGGACCTGGGCGATCAGGGTAAGGTTGTCGCTGGCGTAATACGGCTCCGCGGCGCGCGGCACGTTCGGCACGCGCCACACCGTGAGCTGGCGCGGGCCTTCGGTGAAGGTCTCCACCTCGCCGGCCGCGGCCCCCTGGACCCCGCCGAGCGCCACCCCGGCCAGCAAGCTCCACAGCATCCTGGCGTCCATCACAGCCCCCCGTGCCCGTTGCCGACGCAAAAACTATGCGCTGGCCCCGCGCGCGGCGAAATGTGGCGCAGTGACGCAGCGCTGCTTGTCAGTGGGCGTGTGCGGGCGCAGGATCGGGCCTGTCCACCCGGATCAGGAGAAGCGAACATGAAAACCAGTCTGTGGACCCTGCTCCTCGCCGGCGTGCTGTTCGTCGCACCGCCCCTGCCGGCCCAGGAAGCCGCGGCTGTCAACGACGACATCTACGGCAGCCAGCTCATGACCGTCGAAGAGCGCGCGGCGCACCGCCGCCAGCTGCAGGCACTGAAGACCGAGGAAGAACGCCAACGCTTCCGCACCGAGCACCACGAGCGCATGAAGGCCCGCGCCGCCGAGCGCGGTGTGACGCTTGCCGACGAGCCCGGCCAGGGTCCCGGCCGCGGTGCCGGCATGGGCCAGGGAGACCCCCGCGGCCCCGGTGACGGCAAGGGGGTACGCCGTGGGCCCTATGGGGGTCCGGCACCAGGTCAGGGTCAGGGAGAGGGCAAGGGTCAGGGTAAAGGTCAAGGTCAGGGCAAGGGCGGCGGCAAGGGCCGCTGACCGCACAGCCACCGTCTACCCGCCGGCCGGGGCAGGTCGGCGGGTAGACGCCATGCCGAACGAGGATCCGCGGCGCTTTTCCTTGACGCTGCGCCATGCCGGCGGCTTACAATGCGCGCCCGACCCGGGCCTTGCCCCGGCCGGGCCTGCACGCGGCTCCCGCCGCACCCGGATGGCCAGGTAGCTCAGTTGGTAGAGCAGCGGACTGAAAATCCGCGTGTCGATGGTTCGATTCCGTCCCTGGCCACCAAAATTCAGCGCCCAACTGTTCTCGGTTGGGCGTTTTCATTTGTGCTTCCCGCATGACACGCAGGGTTCCCGCACATTCTGCGTGTGCGACCAGGCTCCTGTGGCCTGGCAGGAACATCCCCGGTTGCCCTCCGTTCCGCCCTCTCTTCTCTCGAAATCGGCGCTAACTTCTTCGCCGTGGCACACGCACATGGCCTTTTGCGACCATCATTTGCGCGCGTGCCATTGCCATTCGTTGTCGGGTGGGCTTGGAGCAGCAATCCATCACGCCAACACAGCCGCCGCGCAAGGCATGGAGTACAAGCCTGCGCGTTGCTGCGTGACGACGAGTGCTCCGTAGGCCGCCAGCCTCGCCTCGTGCTCCGGCTTGCCCTTGTCCTTCGACTTGATCTTGAACAGGTCAATTGGCTTGTCGCTCTTCTGGCCGGCACGCTGCATGACCCTTTCGCCGTCCACCTCGACCCCCTTGAACGAGCAACGTCGGTCCCTTCTCGAACGTCCAGCCCGACGGCTACTGGTCCGGCACGGAGTACGCGCCCAATACCAGTAGCGCGTGGTACTTCGGCTTCGGCAGCGGCTACCAGAACCTCAGCGATAAGACGGATGGGTTCTACGCGTGGGCTGTGCACCCCGGCGATATCGCCCCGGTACCGGTGCCGGGGTTGGCTTACTTGACGCGCTGCTGTCACCCGTCGGGCAAACGCCCGAGTCCCGCAAGGATCTTCTCCGGCGTGATCGGCAGTTCGCGGATGCGCACGCCGATGGCGTTGTAGATCGCATGGGCGATGGCGGGTGGGGGGACCGTCTGCAGGTTTTCCATCAGCGCATAGCCCATACCCTGCTGCCGCATCCGAAGCTGGACGCGTCCCTGGAAGGCTTCGTGATCAAGCAGGTGCTGGCCGTCGAGCCCCACGACGAGGCCTGGTTCTGGGCGACGCATCAGGGCGCCGGGATTGATCTGCTGCTGCGTCGCGGGGGCCGCCTGCCCGGCGTGGAGGTCAAGCGCGTCGACGCCCCGCGCCTGCAGCCCGGCCGGCAAACGCCGCCGCCCGTGAGGGCCCGGCCGCGCCGTGGCGGTGCGCCGGCGGCGGGGTGGCCCGCCCCGCCCCCGCCGTGGAAAGCGACGCTATAATGCCGCGCGAAGATTCACCTGACAGGTTCCTTATGGCCGCCAAGACCAAGAAGCAGCAGTACAACATCGCCAAGGTGCTGCACTGGATCGCCTTCGTCTTCATCCTCTTCAACCTGTTCTCGGGCTGGCGCATCGAGAACTTCGAGCTGGATGTGAAAGAAGTGCTGATGATGATCCACTCCACCGTGGGCATGATCATCCTCGTCCTGATGCTGGTGCGCTGGTGGTGGCGGCGCAAGAACAACCTGTACACGCCGCCGCGCTGGTGGAAGCGCCCGGCGATGGTCGGCCAGTGGGTGCTCTATCCCCTGACCCTGCTGCAGGTGGGCATCGGCATGACGCAGGCGGCGTTCGTCGATTACCAGGTCATCGCCTTCGGCCTGATCCCGTTCTCCTCGATCGCCGAGGCCGACGAGACGCTGCGCAATTTCTTCCTGCTCCTCCATGGCATCGTGGCGTGGATCCTCATCCTCCTCATCGCCATCCATGGCGTGGAGCGCGGCCGCTTCGCCTTCATCGATGACGTCAAGCGCATCAATCCGGCGGACCGCTAGCACGGCGGGTTGCCCGCCCGGGTGGGCTGCCGCGGCGGGGTGCCGGGTTTTACGCTGCCGGGTCACGCACGGGGCGTGGACGCCGGGTCACCGACCGGCAGCACGGTGTTGAAGATGTGCGAACCGGACATGCCGGTCCCGGCCAGGTCGAGGCTCGCCGTTTTGTCGAGGGTCTCGGTCGAGATCAGGCTGAGGTGAGGCGGTTTGTCGTAGCTCACGACGAAGTGTCGGCCATCCCGCGTCAGGGTCACGCCGCGCGGGTTGTGTGCGCCGTACTCGCGCAGCAGCCGTCCACTGGCCATGTCCCAGAACGTCAGCCGGTTGCCGACCGGGGTGGTGGCCGCCACCACCCCGTGCGCTTCGTCGATGCACACGCTGAGGGTTTCGCCATACAGCCGTGACAGCAGGCTGGCGGGTTGTGTCAGGGTGTGCCACGTGCCACCGGCCGGCCGCAGGCTGATGCCGCCGGGCGAGGTTTCGGGCGGCAGGCCATCGCGCTGGGCGGAGACCACGGCGAGGTCGCCGCGTGCGCTGATGGCGAGGTGACCGGCGTTGATGTCGGGCGTGGCGAACTCGAGCTTCTCGATGAGCTTTTCGGTCTTCACGTCGACGTAGGTCACGCTCGGCGCAGTACCGCCCCGTGGACCACCGCCGTTGGTGATGACGAGGACGCGGCCGTCGTCGATGAGCTGGCAGTCGTGCGGCGAGGCGCCGTGGCTCGGAAAGGCGCCCAGCTGCTCGTGGCTGCGCGCGTCGCGTACCGAGACCAGGCCGCGGTAACCGGCCGCCTCGATGGTCTCGGTGCAGTAGAGCAGGGCGCCATCGGGTGAGAAGGCCCCATGGCCATAGAATTTGCGGTCGGCAGCCGTCTCGATCGGCCGCAGCACGGTGCCGGCGCGGAGGTCCACCTCGCAGGCGCCCTCGCCCTTTTTCTGCAGCACCACGGCGCGTTCGGGATACCTTGGGTCGAAGACGACGCCGTGGCCGAAGAAGTCGAGCGGCAGGCGGTGCAGCGTGTAGGTCTGGCCGGTCACCGCATCGAGGTCGACCACGCACAGGAAGTGGTCGAAGCCGTTGTCGGGCCGGACGAAGGTGCCGGGGCCGAGGATCAGGCCGCGCACCGCAGCCTGCGAGGGGGCGATACCCGGGGGGCCCATGATCGGCCGCGCCGCGCCGAGGGCTTCGAGGAAATCGGCGGCGCGTGCGTCACGCAGGCCGAGGCCGGCGTACAGGCCGGTGGCGAGGGCCAGCGTCTCGCCGAGGAAGCGCCGGCGGCTCCGGTGGCGGTGAATCAGGGGGCAGGCCGTGTCGCGCGTGTTCATTCGTGGCTCCGATGCAGCAGGTGTCGATTGAAGCAGCGCAATCCTGCATTCATGTGACAGCCGCGTGACGATGCCCTGGCCGCCGCGTTTCGTCATCGCGTTGTCACCGGGGCTTCACAGGCTGCGGTTAGTGTGGGGTGCCACGGCGCGTGGCCCCGCGCCGCCACACCGGAACAGCCGACCCGCCACGATGTTCGCCACGACGCGCCATCCCCAACCGGGGCCTGCCCCTCGCTCGTTGGCGGGGGTGCAGGCTTTGGTTTGCGCGGGCCTTGCATTGGTCATCGTCGGCCTCCTCGTGTGGCCCGAGCCGACACTGGCGGTGTTCTGGCACGCGCTGGTTCCCCTGCTGCCGCTGTCATTTCTGGTCAACACCGCCCTGTGGCGCGCCGTCTGCCCGTTGGCCACGGTGAGTGCCGGTGGCCGGGTGACTTCGCGGGGGCGGGTGCCGGAGCCGGCTGCGCTGCGCCGTTTGAATGTCCTCGGCATGGCCCTTTTGCTGGCCGCGCTGGTCGCACGTCGGGTTTCGCTTGACACCGATGGCACCGTCCTCGCGCTGCTGTTGGTGGGGCTCGTCGCCGTGGCAGGGCTCACCGGGCGCCGGGTGCGCGCCAAGGGTGGCTTCTGCAACGCGTTCTGCCCGGTGCTTCCGGTGGAAAGGCTCTATGGCCAGGCACCGCTGCTGCCGATGCGCAATGCCCGCTGCGCGCCCTGCGTGGGCTGTGCAGTCCGCGATTGCGTCGACATCGATCCGGCGGTGACCGTGCGCAATGCCGCGGATACCGGCGCCTGGTTGCGCAGTCCCGGCGGGGTGTTCGCCACGGCCTTCCCGGGCGTCATCCTCGGCCACGGTCTGGCGTCGGGGAGCGGGGTCTCCGCGTTGCCCGAGGTGCTGCTGATGATCATCGGCGGCGGGCTGGTCAGTCTGGTGGTGACCCGGACCCTGATCCGCGCGAGCGGCATGGCACTGCGTTTTGCGGCACCGTCGCTGGCTGCCACCTGCGTCGGTCTCTATTACTGGTTTGCGGCGCCGGCCGCGGTGGCCGCCTTCGGCGGTGGGGCGGGGCTCGGCCTGTCGCTGCGCGCGGCCTGCCTGGCATCGACCCTCATCTGGCTGATCAAGGCGCTGCAGTCCGCTCGCGCGGTGGTGGGCGCGGTGCGCGCCGGCGGCAGACCGGAATCAGTGCACACGCCGGGCATTTCTTCGGGGTTACGATAGCCGCACGCCGGGGTATGGGGCCCCGGTCCATTTGTGAGGACCCCGTCATGCGCAATCCCTCCCGTTCCATCGTGCTCGCCGGCCTGCTGGTATTGGCCATCGGCGCGGGTCCGCTCGCCGGTGCCGATGAAAAGAACAAGGGCCCTGCCTCGGGCGGCGCCAAGGTCCAGGCACCGGGCGGTGGGATGCAGAAGGCGCCGGCAGGGGTCAAGCCGGCCAAGGGTCAGCCGGCGGGCCCGGGTGCGGCCGGGGCGCAGGCCGGTGGCATGAACGGTGTCAACGGTGTGAAACCCGGCGGGCTGGGCGGCGCAGGCATGGCCGGTGGGCAGCCCGGTGGAATGAAGCCCGGCGGCGCGAAAGACACCAAGCCCGGCCTCGGGGGTGCCGGTTTCGGTGCCGGGGGCGGTGCGGCCACCGGCGGGATGAAGCCCGGCGGCATCAAGGATGGCAAGTCGGGCCTCGGTGGGGTCGGTGCCGGTGCCAAGGGGCTCGGTGCCGGCATGGGCGGCATGAAGGATTCCGCCGGGTTGAAGCCGGGCGGCCTCGAGGGCAAGACCCTCGGTGGCATGAAGGATGCGAAACAGGGGATGGGTGCGCCCGGCATGGGCGGCAAGGACGGCAAGCTGGGGCCAGGCATGGCCGGCCCGGGCATGGCCGGGCCCGGCATGGGCGGTGGCAAGGACGGCAAGGATGGCAAGGGCGTCGGTGGCATGGGCATGCCCGGGATGCCCGGCACGGGCGGTGGCAAGGATGACAAGGGCGACAAGCCGGGTGGCATGCCCGGCGGGATGCCCGGCATGGGCGGCGGCAAGGACGACAAGGGCGACAAGCCCGGTGGTGGCATGGGCTTGCCGGGGGTCGGTGGCAAGGGTGGCAAGGATGACAAGCCCGGTATCGGCTTCGGTACGGGCGGCGGCAAGGACGACAAGCCGGGCGGCGGCTTCGGCGTGGGTGGCGGCAAGGATGACAAGGGGCCAAAGCCCGGGGGGCAGGGCGCTGTCGGTGGCGGCAAGGAACCTCCCAGGGGCGGCACCGGTGGCGGCGACAAGCCTGACGGCGGCAAGGGCGGTGACAAGGGGGGCGACAAGGGCGGTGGCGGTTCCAAGCCGGACGACGGCAAGGGCAGCGGCGGCGACAAACCCGACGGTGGCGACAAGGGCGGCGGCGACAAGCCCGACAGCGGTGACAAGGGGGGTGGCAAGGACAAGGCGGGGACCATGCCGCGCGAGGACGGCAATTCGGGCGGTGGCGGCAACGGGAGTGCCGGGGCGCCCAACCGCGGGGGTGGCACGGTCAGCCAGCCCGGCCGGGGCGGCGAGGAAGGCGGCAGCGGTCAGGGCACGTCGAACGTCGGGCGCGCGTTGGGCGTGAACCCGCTCGTCAACCCTGGCGAGGCGACCGGTCCGGCGGGCAGCGGCAGGCCGGGTACATTCGATCGCAGCGGCGGGACGATCACCCAGCCGGGTCGCGGCGAAGACCTCCCGGCCCCGCCAGGCCGCTGACGGCCGCCCGGTGCCGTGCCGGCCCATCGACCGGTGCGGGCCGGCACCGGGGGGCTAGCGGTTGCGGGCGATGGCGCGGTGACCGATGTCGCGCCGGTAGATGGCGTCCGGCCAGCGGATCTGTGCGACCACCGCGTAGGCCTCGCGCTGGGCGTCGCGCACGGTGTCGCCCTTGCCGACCACGCACAGCACGCGACCGCCGCGCGTCACGACCTGGTTGTCGGTGTTGAAGCCGGTGCCGGCGTGGAACACCTTGGCCTGTGCTGACGCGGTGGCCGGCAAGCCGTCGATGACATCGCCCTGGCGGCAGTCGCCGGGGTAGCCGCCGGCCGCCATCACCACGCCGAGCGCGGCCCGCGGATCCCATTGCGCCTGCATGTGGCCGAGGCGACCGTCGAGCGCTGCTTCGATGAGCGCCACGAGGTCGGACTGCAGGCGGAACATGATCGGCTGGGTTTCCGGGTCGCCGCAGCGGCAGTTGTATTCGAGAACGCGGATGTCGCCATCCGGCAGGATCATGATGCCGGCATAGAGGAAGCCGAAATAACGGATGCCTTCTTCGCGCAGGCCCCGCACCGTCGGCGTCATGACCTCGCGCATGATCCGTTGCGCCAGCGCGTCGTCGACCACGGGCGCCGGTGAACAGGCCCCCATGCCGCCGGTGTTCGGGCCGAGGTCGCCGTCGTCGCGCGCCTTGTGGTCCTGCGAGGTGGCGAGCGGCAGGATCGTGCCATCGACACCGACCAGGGCGATGAAGCTCGCTTCCTCGCCCTGGAGAAATTCCTCGAGCACGACGCAGGCACCCGCTTCACCGAAGCGCCCCGCACCGAGCATCGAGGTGACGGCTTCCTCGGCCTCGGCCAGCGTGTGTGCCACCACCACGCCCTTGCCCGCCGCCAGCCCGTCGGCCTTGACGACGATCGGTGCGCCGTGCCGGCGCAGCCAGTCGAGCGCCTCGTCGAGCTCGGTGAAGCTTTCATGGGCCGCCGTCGGAATGCCGTGCCGCTGCATGAAGGCCTTGGCGTGGCGTTTCGAGCTTTCGAGCTGCGCGGCGGCCTTGCGCGGACCGAAACAGCGCAGGCCGGCGTCGGTGAAGCGGTCGACGAGGCCTTTGGCCAGCGGCACTTCCGGGCCGACCACCGTCAGGCCGACGTGCTCGTCGCGAGCCAGTTGCAGCAGGCCGTCGATGTCGTCGGCGGCGACCGGGGCGTTGCGCACCCGCGGTTCGAGCGCCGTGCCGGCATTGCCCGGCGCGACGATCACCATTTCGCAGCGCTTCGACTGCGCCAGCTTCCAGGCCAGCGCGTGTTCGCGCCCGCCGTTGCCGATGACGAGAACCTTCATGGCGTGTCCCTAGTGACGGAAGTGGCGCATGCCGGTGAAGAGCATGGCCATGTCGTGTTCGTCGGCTGCGGCGATGACTTCCGCATCGCGCAGCGAACCGCCGGGGTGGATGACCGTACGGATGCCGAAGGATGCGGCCAGGTCGATGCCGTCGCGGAAGGGGAAGAAGGCGTCAGAGGCCATCACCGCGCCGCTGACGGCAAGCTTCGCTTCCTCCGCCTTCCATGCCGCGATGCGCACGCTCATCACGCGGCTCATCTGGCCGGCGCCGATGCCGATCGTTGCCCCGTCACGGACGAAGAGGATGGCGTTGGATTTGACATGACGCACCAGCGACCAGGCGAGCAGTGCATCGTCGAATTCCTGCGCCTGTGGCTGGCGCCGCGACACCACTTTGATGTCGTCGCGCGACAGCACGGCGACGTCGTTGTCCTGCACCAGCATGCCGCCCTCGATCTGCTCGACGCGCAACCCGGCGGGCAGTTGCGGCCGCAGCGGGCCGGTGGCCAGCACGCGCACGTTGGGTTTTTCGGCCAGCGCACGCAGCGCGCCCGGGCTGATGGCCGTGGCGACGATGACCTCGACGAACTGCCGCGCAAGGATCGTCCGCGCCAGCGCCTCGTCGAGTGCGGTGTTGAAGGCGATGATGCCGCCGAAGGCCGAGGTCGGGTCGGTGGTCCAGGCTTTTTCGTAGGCTGCGGCAGCACTGTCGCCGAGGCCCACGCCGCAGGGGTTGGCGTGCTTGACGATCACGCAGGCCGGTGCGGCAAGCCCGCGCGCGCACTCGAGCGCTGCGTCCGCATCGACGAGGTTGTTGAACGACAGCGCCTTGCCCTGGTGGAGGGTCGCGCCGACCACGGTGTCGGCCGGCGTGCCGGGCAGCGTGTAGAGCGCGGCGCGCTGGTGCGGGTTCTCCCCGTAACGTAATGGTGTCTTCCGGCGCAGGCCGAGGCTGAGCTGTGCAGGCAGGGTGTCGTCGCCGTCGGCGTTGCGCAGCCAGGCGGCGATCGCCGCGTCGTAGGCGGCGGTGTGGGCGTAGGCCTTGCGCGCCAGCCGGCGGCGCGTGTCGCTGCCGACGGTGCCCTTCGCCAGCTCGTCGAGCACGGGTGCATAGTCTTCCGGGTCGACGATGACGAGTACGTGTTCATGGTTCTTGGCGGCGGCGCGGATCATCGCCGGTCCGCCGATGTCGATGTTCTCGATGGCGTCGTCGCGCGTGCAGTCTCCACGGGCCACGGTGGCTTCGAAAGGGTAGAGGTTCACCACCAGCAGGTCGAAGGGATGGATGTCGTGCGCATCCATCACCGCACCATCGATGGCCGGCCGGCCGAGCAGTCCACCGTGGATCAGCGGGTGCAGTGTCTTGACGCGACCGTCCATGATTTCGGGAAAGCCGGTCACCGTGCTGACGTCGCGGACGTCGATGCCCGCCTCGCGCAGCGCGCGTGCCGTGCCGCCGGTCGAGACGATCTCGGTGTCGAGGGCGGCGAGGCGGGTGGCGAGTGTGCTGATGCCGGTCTTGTCGGAGACGCTGACGAGTGCGCGGTATTTCATGGTCGGGGAAGCGTTCCAGCGGGGCCGGCACGGCCTGGCCCCGGGGCCCTGCCGCAGCCGACGGGTGATCAGTTAACCAATTGATATTGACGGAGTTTCTTGCGCAGCGTGGCACGGTTGATGCCGAGGATGTCGGCGGCCCGGCTCTGGTTGCCCTGGGTGTAGTCCATGACCGTCTTGAACAGCGGCGCCTCGACTTCGCCGAGCACGAGCTCGTAGAGGTCGCCGGTGCGGTGGCCGTTCAGGTCGTGGAAGTAGTGGGTGAGGGCTTCTTCGGTAAGGTCGCGCAACGGGCGGTTGCGTACCTGCACCGTTGGCGGGTTGCCGCGCGCGGCATGCGGCTTCTTGTCGGCGACATCGCTCTTTGCAGTTCTGGCCAATGCGGCTCTCCCGGGGAAGGATGCCAGCCGCCGCCACCTTTCCCCTGCGCAGTGATGGCCGCGGCGTCATGTTATCGGGTGATGCATGCACCCTGTTCGTTGTCGTCGGCGCTTTTGAAAAATGTTCTGGCCGACGACGGCAACCCCTGTGGACGGCCCTGGCCATGCCAAACCCTGAAGTGCCTGACAGGACTCGGCAGGTGCCGACATCGAGGTGGCGAAAGCATACCACGCCGACGTGTCGCGCAAACGACCTGCGACAACAGCGCGATGCATCATCCCAACCGGATTTCGACACGGTACAAAGTCAGCCGCTTGCCGCGCACTCGTGAGGTTCCGGCGGATGACGTGCACACAGTGCAAGGTTGACGCTGGATTTTTCCAGCGTCCCGACGCGGCATGCGCAAGGATGCCGCGTCGCTCAGCGGAAGGGTTCGAGTTCCTGCTGGCAGCGCGGCCCGTTGCGGCCGACCACGCAGACATCGACTTCATAACCGTAGGCCTCGGTGCCGGGGTCGCGCAGCGCGATGCGCACGGGCAGTACGGCACCGGGATCGTGGCGCGACGTGTCCTGGAGCGAAGCCTGCAGATATTCCGCCGCGCCGAAAAGCCGTGAATCGATTTCGTTCGACCAGCGGTCGCGCAAGGTGACCTTCACCGTGGGTGCGCCGACGGGTTCAGTGCCCTTGATGACGATCTGTGCCCTGATCTCGAGTCGCCCGCCATTGTCGGCGCCGATGACGGCCTCCGTGCCACGCACCTCATAGGCACGCAGGTTCCAGGCGGGATAGAGCGGCTGCCCCAGACGGGAATAGACCCGTTCCAGTGTCGGGCCCCAGTCCGCCCGGGTGGCGATCTGGTCGCGTTCATGGTGGATGACCTGGCCGAGCAGCAGCAGGGCGAGCACCACGCTGCCCAGCGCATAGAAGACGTTGCGACGGGGCGGCGCTTCTTCCTCGAGCGCGGGAGGCTGCCAGGCGTGCGGGCCTTCGGACCAGTGCGGTGCGGGTGCGAGCGACGCATCGATGTCCGGGGTGGCGGGGGCGGGATCACGTGCGGCACCTGCCGCGTTCCCGGCAGCGGCGACACCGCTGTCATCGGCGGCAGGCGGGTCGTCGACGAACACTGGCGCATAGCCTTCGTCATCGTCATGTTCAACGTCAACGTCAACGTCGTCGGTGTCGGGACCGGTGACGGTGAGCGGCGCGTCGTGGTCCAGCGTCGGGTAGATGCGCCACTCGCCGGTCGCGTGGTCAACATCAGCCGCTTCATCGGGGGCGAGGCCCTCGCCGTCGAACACGATGTCGTCTATCGCGTGCCCGCCGTCGGTCGGGGCGACGGCCACGGCAGGGCCGTGGGCCACCCCGATGTCGTCCGGCAGGTCGTCGGGCAATGGCCCGGCCGTGTCGGTGGCCGCTTCCGGGGGTTCAGCACCGATGACGTAGACCGGCTGGTTGTCATCCTCCTCTGCGCCGTCCAGCTCGCGCAACAGGGACGCCCAGTCGTTCGTCTCGTCGCCGGCCGCTGCCGGCGGGGGGCTGCCCAACGCCTTGTTGCCAACGGCGGGCGGTTTGGGCACATCCGGAAAGAACGTCGACCACGCATCTTCAGGCAGGTTGAACTCGAGGGTTTCATCGCCGCCGGCGGTGCCGTCATCTGCTGGCAGGCCATCGTCGGGCGATGTCTCGCCAGCCGGCGCATCCCATGGCCCGTCCGCGGCGTCGGGTGATGCCGGCGGGGGGGCGTCCAACGGTGCGGCGTGTGTCCCGCGCCAGGCGTCGGGTGCCGACGGGTCATGGTCGGGTGCGGGGGTGTCGCCGGTCGTGGCTGCATCCGGGGTGTCCTCGACCGGGGTGTCTTCCACCGGCATGTGTTCGGCCGGCGCCTCGTCGGCCGGTGCGCCGTCGATGAAGCTGTCTTCAGCGCGTGCGGGGTCCGCCACTGTCGCACTGGTCACGACAGGCGCAGCGTCGGGCCCCGGTTCGTCGACCGGACCGGTGCGTGTCGGCGCGCTGGTCCACGCCGCGCTGGGCGGGGGCGTGTCGATGGGCGGCGGTGCGCCGGTGACGGCAACACCGCGTGCCGGGCCGAGTGCCTGCCTGAGCTGTGGCACGCTGACCGTCGGCGGCGGTTCGTCGGAGAGCGAGGCCAGCGCATTGAAAGTCGCCGGGCACTCTCCGCAGCGCACCATGCCATCGGCGAGGCGCAGTTCGGCCGCCGTGATCCGGTAGACGGTGCCGCATTCCGGGCAACTGGTGTACATGGTGCGTTGCGGATCCTCAGCGCGATGGCGGGCTGCCAGCATGGCCGCTCAGCAGCACCCAGTCATCCTGGCGGCTGCCGACTTCGAGCGTGGCCCAGCCGGCGCAGGCATCGCGCACCTCGTCGGCCTGGCTGGCAAGGATACCGCTCAATGCCACGGCGGTCCCGGGCCGGCAGCGCCGGGCCAACGCCGGTGACAGCGCGATGAGCGTGCCGGACAGGATGTTGGCCACCAGCACGTCGCAGGGCGGGGCGTCGTCATCGTCACCGGCCGGCGGGCCGATGATGACCATGCGCGCCGCCACACCATTGCGCACGGCGTTATCGTGCGTGGCCGCGAGGGCCTGCGGGTCGTTGTCGATGGCTGTGCAATGCGTGGCGCCGAGCGCCAGCGCGGCGATGCCGAGGATGCCGGAGCCGCAGCCGTAATCGAGCACGCGGCAACCGGCCAGTGCCAGGCCGTCGAGCCAGGCGAGGCACATGGCCGTGGTCGGGTGGGTGCCGGTGCCGAAGGCCAACCCCGGTTCCAGCCGCACGACGGTCGCCGCCGGGTCGGGGCAGGCGTGGTCGGTGGGGCACACCCACAGGCGCCGGCCGAAACACAGTGGCTTCAGTTGCCGGCGCCAGTCGGCGTCCCAGTCGCGGTCGTCGACGAAATCGCAGGCCGGCATGGCGCCCGGCAGCATGTCTTCGAGGAGTGCCATGACTGGCTCCGGTGCGGTGTCCGCCGGCAACAGGGCCGTGACGCAGACGCGTGCCCAGAGGGGGGTCTCGCCGGGCGCGGGTTCGAGGACCGCCGGGCCGCCGGCGGGTTCGTTCCAGGTGACGAGCGCGCCGAGCAGGCTGAAGGCGGCTTCGGCGGCTGCCACGGCCTCGCGCGGAACCTGCGCCTGCACCCTGAGCCAGCGGTCGGTCATCGGCGGGCGCTCAGGCCGGCGGCCGCAGTCGCTGTTCGATGTAGTGGATGTTGGTGCCGCCGGCGCGGAAGGCGCTGTCGGCGAGGATCTCGCGGTGCAGGGCGAGGTTGGTGCGGATGCCCTCGATGACCATCTCGGACAGCGCGTTGTCGAGCCGGGCGATGGCCGAGGCGCGCGTATCACCGTGGGCGATGATCTTGGCCACCAGCGAGTCATAGTGGGGCGGCACGACGTAGCCGCTGTAGATGTGGCTGTCGACGCGCACGCCGGGACCGCCCGGCGGGTGCCACAGGTCGATGCGGCCCGGGCTCGGCATGAAGGTGTGCGCGTCCTCGGCATTGATGCGGCACTCGATGGCGTGACCGCGGATGACGACATCGCTCTGGCGGAACGACAGCGGGTGGCCGGCAGCGATGCGGAACTGCTCGCGGACGATATCGATGCCGGTGATCATCTCCGTCACCGGGTGTTCGACCTGGACGCGGGTGTTCATCTCGATGAAATAGAACTGGCCATCCTCGTAGAGGAATTCGAAGGTGCCGGCACTGCGGTAGCCGATCTCGAGGCAGGCCTTGACGACCAGCGCGCCCATCTTGTCGCGCAGCTCGTCGCTGATGCCGGGTGCCGGCGCCTCTTCGACGACCTTCTGATGCCGGCGCTGCATCGAGCAGTCGCGGTCGTAGAGGTGTACGGCATTGCCCTGGCCGTCGGCGATGACCTGGAACTCGATGTGGCGCGGGTTCCTGAGGTACTTCTCCATGTAGACGACCGGGTTGCCGAAGGCCGCACCGGCCTCGGCCCGGGTCAGGCTGACGGCATTGAGCAGCGCCGCCTCGCTGTGGACGACACGCATGCCGCGGCCGCCACCGCCGCCGGCGGCCTTGATGATCACCGGATAGCCGATGTCACGGGCCAGGCGCAGGACCTCGTCGTCGTCCTCGCCGACCGGGCCGTCGGAACCGGGCACGCAGGGCACGCCGGCCCTCTGCATGGCTGCCTTGGCCGAGATCTTGTCGCCCATCAGGCGAATGATGTCGGGTGGCGGGCCGATGAAGATGAAGCCGCTCTGCTCGACGCGCTCGGCGAAGTCGGCGTTCTCGGACAGGAAGCCGTAGCCGGGGTGGATCGCCACCGCATCCGTGACCTCGGCGGCGCTGATGATCGCCGGCATGTTGAGGTAGCTCTGGCCGGAGGGTGCCGGGCCGATGCACACCGTCTCGTCGGCGAGCAGCACGTGTTTGAGGGTCGCATCTGCCGTCGAGTAGACGGCGACCGTGTGCACGCCGAGTTCCCGGCAGGCACGCAGGATGCGCAGCGCGATTTCGCCACGGTTGGCGATGACGACCTTTTCGAGCATGGTGCAGGGGCCGGTGGTTCAGGCGATGACGAAAAGCGGCTGGCCGAACTCGACCGGGTCGCCGTTGGTGGCCAGCACGGCGACGACCTTCCCGGCGTGGTCGGCCTCGATCTGGTTCATCATCTTCATGGCTTCGATGATGCACACCGTGTCGCCGACCTTGACCTCGTCGCCGATGCGCACGAAAGGCGCTGACTGCGGCGAGGGCGATTCATAGAAGGTGCCGACCATCGGCGACAGGACGCGGTGCCCGGCCGGCTCGCCGCCGCCGGCGGGCGCCGGGCCCGTGGCCGCGGCCACGGGCGCTGGTGCGGCCGCCACGAGCGGAGCCGGTGCGGCGGCCATGGCCGGTGGTGCGGCGTAGCGACAGATGCGCACCGACTCTTCGCCTTCGGTGATCTCGAGTTCGGCGATGCCCGATTCCTCGAGCAGTTCGATGAGTTTCTTGACCTTGCGGATGTCCATCGGTGGGTTCCTTGCCGGTGACCTGCCTCAGGCAGGGCGACGTTGCAGGTGGTTGGCGGCGGCGCGGACGGCCATCTCGTAGCCGAAGGCGCCGAAGCCGGCGATCGTGCCGAGCGCGATGTCGGCCAGATAGGAGTGGTGACGGAACGGCTCGCGCGCCCGGGTGTTGCTGAGGTGGATCTCGATGAACGGCACGGCGACGGCGAGCAGCGCATCGCGCAGCGCCACGCTGGTGTGCGTGAGCGCGCCGGGATTGAAGAGGATCAGGTCGGCCGTGCCGGCGGCCTCGTGGATGCGTTCGACCAGCGCCGCCTCGGCATTGCTCTGGAAGGCCACCAACTGATGGCCGAGCGATTGTGCAAGCGCAGCGGCCTGGCTTTCGATGTCGGCAAGGGTGGTGGTGCCATAGAGGCCGGGCTCGCGCTGGCCGAGGAGGTTCAGGTTGGGGCCGTTGAGGAGCAGGAGACGGGCCATCTCGTATGGGGTCATTCAGCGAAGATGGGCGCGAGTTTAGCGATTTTGATGGCTGATGAATACATCAGCCGCAGGGTTCGATGGCGAAGCGGTGGACCGACTCGCCTGCCGGCGTGCCATCGGGTGCAAAGCGCCGCTCGACCAGCTCGCCCCGGCCCTGCCGGTCGAAGCGCACCACCGTCGAGGCGCGCGTGCCGTAGGACCCGCCGACGATGAACGGGGTGGCACGCTGCAGGGCCGGCAGGTCGGACCCCGCCACCGCCCTGACCGGTTCGCGGCGGGACAGCAGTGTCATCAGTGACTCGACAGTCAAGTCGTCAGTGTCGATCTTGAGGGTCATCGCCTCACGCAGCCACGCAGTTTTCGGCCAGTGCGCCTGCGGATCGCCGTTGCTGAGCACCGTGATGCCGGGGGCCAGCGGCTGTGCCACGGCCGGGGAACCGGTGGCGGTGAGCAGGCCGGCGTCGTCGGGGCCGACCACGGCCAGGCAGAAGCCGGCGTAGCGGTCGGCCTGGGCCGCGAGGCGGTCGAGGAAGGTGCCGGCGCCCTCCCTGGCCAGGAGAAAGCCGGTCACCAGCCCGCCGCGGCTCGGTGCGCCGGGCGCCGCGGCGCGCCCGGGATGGTTGGTGACCACGGCAAGGCGTCCGCTGCGGTGGACGGCCAGCCAGCTGCCGCCGGCGACGAGATCCCGCCCGCCGCACACCGAAGATGGGTCGTCCCACCAGTCGGCCGGCGCGCTGGGGCGGGCGTGGCGCTCGTCGCGGTTACCGGCGACGACCAGCGGCCAGCGGGCATGGGCCCGCCAGGCGAGGGCGACGAGGCACATCGGCGCTGTCCTGGTTCCGTGGGTGTGCGGCCGGTACCCCGGCCGCGGGGCCTCAAGGATACCGGAGCCGGCCCGCCGGCATCAGCCGCCGGCGCCCCGCTGCTGGTCCTTCACGGCGCAGAACGGGCAGCGCTGATAATTGAGCGAGTAGGCGTCCTCGATGTAGGTGCCGTAGCACAGCGTGCACCAGTTGATGCGCAGCTCGCGCCTGTGGACCAGCGACTGGTAGAGGCTCCAGCCCCACTCGAAGCTGATGTGCGGGGCCGGGTGGAGGGTCAGGTAGTTTTCATAGGCGGTGCAAAAGCGCGTGCCCACCGTCAGCGGCGTGAGGGCGGGGCTGCGCAGGAGGCGGTGGTTGGCCTCGAAGCAGGCCACGCCGGCGCGCAGCAGCAGTCCGCCGAACAGGCTGGCTTCGCCCTGGCGCACTGCGGAGCTGATGAAGGGGGTGATCTGGGTGGGGGTCTTGCCGCGCCGGCGGCGCAGCGCGTGGGGCTCGTCCGCGAAATAGCTGGCGTAGATCTTGCGGATCCGGTCTTCGGTGAAGCCCGTGCACTGGCGGATCGTGCCGGTGCGCGCCTCGTGGCGGATCATGCGGACGGCGAGATCGAAGCGGGCCCGCTCCGCGCTGTAACGGTCGTCGGTGATGCGCATAAAACCCCCTTTTTTAACCACATATGGTTTTTCTGGAACATATATAGAGAGAGTTGGACATAAGTGGGTCGTTTAGAACCGGTATATTAATCCGGTATGACGAATCAGGGGGATCTGCATAATGTCCGGTAAATGGCCTGATACGCGCCTGCGGGCGGCCTTGGCTGACGTCAACCTCGAGTTTCTCCAGCTGGTACGGCAGCGGGCCCGGGTGCCGGGCAGCTTCGGGCTGGAAGAATCCGTACGGATCGGCATCAGTGAACTGGACATGGCGCGCTGCGTGCTCCTGTCCCGCACGCCCTGCCTGCTGGCCGGCTTCGGCCATGCACTGATGGCCGGCAGTGCAGACCACGTGGCCGACACGCCCTCCAACGTGGTGCCGCTGCCGGTCGAGGCACCCACCCAGTTGTATGCCGCGACCCTGCTCACCTGGTTGTGGCAGGTGGTCCGCGACGACGCGCTGCTCGCCACCCTCTGCCTTGGCCCCGATCCGCTGGCCGCCGAGGGCCTGCGGGCGCGCGATTTCCGCGAGCTGCAGCACTTCACGCCGCGTGCCGCCCATGCGCTCGAGGCGCGCTTCGCCCACCATCCGCGGTTCTGGCCCGACCTGTTGCGCGCCGTACGTCAGGGCGAGGGCGAGCTGCTGCACATGACGCAGCTCGCGGCCGTGCAGTTGACCCTCGTCGGCCTGCGCACGCCAGCGCAGACCGGTGCGCATGGCGGCCGTCTCTACGAGGCGCGATTGCCGGGTCCGTGAGGTGCGCGACCGCGCACCGGCGTGCGCGGCCCGGCGGGTATCTTTCCCCTGCACCGCTATGCACAATGCGCCCGCCATGTCCGCGCTCTCGGTACGCCAGCTCGTCAAGGTCTACGCCAATGGCGTCCGTGCGCTCGACCACCTCGACCTCGACGTGCCCGAGGGCGACTTCTTCGCCCTGCTCGGCCCCAACGGTGCCGGCAAGACCACGCTGATCGGCATCCTCACCTCGCTGGTGACCAAGACCAGCGGCACGGTGCGCGTCTTCGGTCACGACCTCGACACCGCGCGTTCGACGGTCAAACAACTCATCGGCGTGGTTCCGCAGGAGATCAACCTCAACCAGTGGGACAGCGTCCACAACATCGTCGTCAATCAGGCGGGGTTCTATGGCATGCCGCGCCGGCGTGCGGCACAGCGCGCGCAGGAGTGCCTGGAGCAGCTCAGGCTCTGGGAGCGGCGCCGCGAAACCGCACGCCACCTTTCGGGTGGCATGAAGCGCCGGCTGATGATCGCGCGGGCGCTGATGCATGGGCCGCGCCTGCTGATTCTTGATGAACCGACCGCCGGCGTCGACATCGAGATCCGGCGCACGATGTGGGACTTCCTCCGCGAGATCAACGCCGCGGGCACGACCATCATCCTGACGACGCACTACCTGGAGGAGGCCGAGAACCTCTGCCGTCACCTGGCGATCATCGACCACGGCCGGGTGATCGAGCAGGACCGCATGTCGAGCGTGCTCGGCAAGCTCGGCGAGCAGCGCATCGTGCTGGCGCTGTGCGAGCCGCAAACCGTGGCGCCGCGTCTGGAAGGGTTCGGCATGGCACTCCTCAACGAGCATGAACTCGAGGTGGTGGTGCCGCGCGGTCGCGACCTCAACGCGTTGTTCGCCGGGCTGTCGGCGGCGGGGCTGCGTGTGCAGGGCGTGCGCAACAAGGCCAACCGGCTCGAGACGCTGTTCCTCAACCTGACCGGTCGCGGCGCACCGGCCGATGCCGACGTCGCGGGAGCCGGGCTGCCGTGAACCTGCGCATCGAGGCCGTCGCGCTGCTGACCCTGTGCCGCAAGGAATATGCGCGGGTCATGCGCATCTGGCTGCAGACGATCCTGCCGCCGGCGATCAACATGGGGCTCTATTTCGCCATCTTCGGCACCCTCATCGGGCGGCGCATCGGGCCGATGGACGGCATCGACTACACGCAGTACATCGCGCCCGGGCTGATCATCATGTCGGTGATCACCAACGCCTACGGCAACGTGGTGTCGTCGTTTTTCTCGGCGAAGATGAACCGCCACCTCGAAGAGATGCTGGTGGCGCCGATGTCGAACCTGGTCATCATCCTCGGCCACGTCGCCGGTGGCGTGATCCGCGGGGCACTGGTCGCGGCCAGCGTGACGGCGGTGGCCCTGCTGTTCACGCGGATACCGCTGGCCCACCCGCTGGCGGCGCTGGCGGTGTTCCTGCTCTGTGCGGCGATCTTTTCGCTCGGCGGCCTCATCAACGGCATCCTGGCGAAGAATTTCGACGATGTGTCGATCATCCCCTCGTTCGTGCTGACACCGCTCACCTATCTCGGCGGGGTCTTTTATTCCATCGACCTGCTGCCGCCGCTGGCCCGTCAGTTGTCGTTGCTGAATCCGATCCTCTACATCGTCAACGGGTTCCGTTATGGCCTGCTCGGCCGTTCAGACATCGATATCGCCGGGTCGCTGGCCGTGATGACGGGGTTCTTTCTCGCGTTGGTGCTGCTGTGCGCGGTGTTGCTCGCCCGGGGGACGCGGATCCGCGAGTGACGTCGTCCAGGGTGCGGGGTCACGGATGCAGCCGCCTTCCGGTCGCTGTGCGGCGGTGGGCTGCGAGGGCTGTCGTCATCCCGCGCGCTGTCTGTTCAACCCCCGGGAAGGTCAGGTTTCGCGCCGCCAGCGGGGTGTGGCGGGCCAGTTCCGCGGGGTGCGGGGAGGCTCGAGGCGAGGAGCATGGCCAGCTGGACCTGCGAGTTGAGGCCGAGCTTGGCGTAGATGCGCTTGAGATGGGCGCGCGCGGTGCCGGGCCGGATCGAGAGATGCGCCGCTGCCCGTGACAGCGAATTGTGCTGCACCAGCGCCTGGGCGAGGCGGGCCTCGGCCCGCGTCAGCCCCCAGTCGCGAAGCCGCTCGACCGTGATGTGGCTGAAGGTGGCCGGGTCGGTGATGGCGAGGATGGTGCGCACGCCGGGCGGCAGCAGCGGGTATTCGGCCGTGCCGGCCGCCGGCCTGGCCACGATCTCGTAGGGCAGCTGGCCCGAGGGACGACTGACGAGCGTCGGGATGCCATGCGGGCGGTCGCCCGGCCGACCTTCGTGCGTGTGCTGCAGCAGTGTCTCGATGCCGCCCTGGGTCTTGCCGTTGTCGATGTGCACCTTGCCATGTCGCAGGGTCAGGCCGTCGCCGGCGGCGAGGATGCGCCGGGCCTCGCCGTTCTGGTGCACGGCGTGGTGCGCCTCGTCGAGCAGCAGGATGCCGCGGCGGGCCGAGTAGAGGAGATCGATCCAGTCCGGGTTGATGATGGCGGCACCGGGCTGGGGTTCACGCAGGCGCTGGCGGATCTCCAGCGCCTGGCGGATGTGCGGCAGCGTGGCCGCCAGCAGGCCGACCGATTGCGCGTCGAAGGGAGGGTCGTGGGGCGCGCGCCAGAAATAAAGCGCCGAATGGTACCGGGTGTTGTTCTCGAGGATGCCGCCGATGACGTGACAGACATCGGCGGGTACGGTGATGGTTTCGTAGAACGGCGATTCGCGCATGCCCTGCATGCTGATCAGGTCGCCACCGAGAAACACGGCCTCGGGCGACAGGTCGAGGCTGGCGGTGTAGAGCCGGTCGCCCTCGATGCCGGCCCTGGCATAGGTGGCCTCGGCCCGCTGCGCATCGAAGCCGGCCATGTAGGGCAGGGCGACGCGTTTCTCCAGCTTGTCGGTGCTGACGAAGCCGCCGACCTCACTGCCCATGAGCTGGGCGCACTGCCAGAAGATGACATCCCAGAACGTCGCGCTGCCGCTGAGTGCCGTGGCATAGATCTGGCGCATGGCGGCGAGCGCCGCAGGCCCGCTGGCGGTGGGCGGCCCGTTGCTTTTCGGCGCTGTCATGCCGCCGAGGATAGTGGATCAATCGCTGGTTTGCAGCGCGAGGACCAGCGTCCCCGGCCCACCGTGGACGCCGATCGCCGGCCCGAGCAGGGTCACCGGGATCTCGCCGAGGCCGGGGAAGTGCCGGCGGCAGGCCTCGGCCAGTGCGAGGGCCGCCGTTTCGCGGTCGCCGTGGGCAACGGCTGCCCGCTTCACCGTCCGGTTACCGAGGTCGGCCAGCGCCCGGCGCCAGAGGGCCCCGGCGTGATCGCCGTGGCGGCGTGCGAAGCCGCGCACGCGCAGCCCGCCGGCTGGCGTGGTCGCCACCAGGAAGCTGACGCGCAGGCTGCGGGCCAGCCAGCGCCAGCGCGGCGGGATGCGGCCGCCACGCAGCGTGGTTTCGAGATCGGGGATGAGGGCCCACGTCCGGGTGCGGCCCACCAGCCCGTCGATGGCCTCGAGGACCTGTGCGCTGTCCGCGCCGCGTGCCGCCAGTTCGGCCGCCGCCAGCACGATGAGCCCCTGGCCGGCTGAGCCGTTGCGGCTGTCGACGACCGTGACCCGGTTGCCGGGCGTGAGTCGTGCCGCGGCAGTCCGGGCCGCCTGCAGCGTGCCACTCAGCCGGCCGGTGAGGCTGATGATGACGACATGTTCGAAGTGCGAGGACAGCAGTTCGCAAGCGCGGCGGTAGTCGCCGGGTGGCGGCTGCGAGGTCGTCGGTGCCACCGGACTGGCGGCCAGCTGTTCGAAGAATGTCCGGCCGTCGAGTTCGGCCTTGTCCAGATAGCTGTGCGCACCGAAATTGACGCGCAGCGGGACCACGTGGATGTCCAGCGCATCGCACAGCGCTTCCGGCAGGTCGGCCGCCGAGTCGGTGACGATTGCGACGCGCCGGTTGCCCGTCTGCAGCGCGTGCCCCTGGCGGGTCATGTCGTCGGCCTTCTGGGCGCTGACCTCGCCGTGGCGTGCGGCCAGCCGGAACACCGCGCCGGGGTCGTCGACGTGGGCGTGGATGCGCGCCTTGCCGGCGCCGCCGACCACGGCCACGCTGCTGGCGATCGCCGACAATGCGTTGCGCAACGCCGTGGTGTCGATGTGTGCCGCGCGGATCACGCATTCGGTGCAATAGCGTTGTGTCGGTGCCGCGTCGTGGCCGGGTGCGACGTGCGCGCGCAGCGGCTCCTCGACGACCACCGGCGGGGGAAGGGTGGCGCCGGGTTGCAGGGCCGCGGCCATGCCGTCGAGCAGCGCCATCATGCCGAGTGCACCGGCATCCTCCACGCCGGCCTCGCGCATCACACCGAGCGTCGTGCGCGTCGTTGCCACGGCTGCCCGCGCGCTGCGGTGAACCTGCGCCAGCAACGTGGCCAGGTCGTCGCCGGCAGCACGCATCGCGGCCTCGCCCATGGCCGTCATGACCGTGAGCACGGTGCCCTCGACGGGCTCGCCCAGCGCGCCGCGGGCACCGCGCGCCGCGGCGCGCAGCGCCTGTGCCAGGCTCGGGCCGTCGATGTGGTGCCGCCCGGTGACGGCCTCGGCAAGCGCGTTGAGGTATTGGGCGAAGATCGCCCCGGAATTGCCGCGGGCGCCATCGATGGCGGCGTCGGCTGCCGCGGCCAGCAGCACGTCAGCATCACCCGTGTCGAGGGGCGTGAGCCGCTCGGCGATCGCGGCGAAGGTCAGCGTCAGGTTGGTGCCGGTGTCGCCGTCGGCCACCGGGAAGACATTGATGCGGTCGAGGTGGCCGCGTTCCTGGCCCAGGCGGGCGATGCCGCCGAGCAGGAGCCGGCGCAGCCGGCGGCCATCCAGGCAGGTGATGGGGGTGTCGGGGTCATCCGTCACTTGCGCGGCACGAAAAAGTGCGTGCCGCCGGTGCTGAGCACCACGCCGTCGGGGGTGATGCGCTCGACCTTCGGCCCTTCGCCAAGCGTGTCGCCTTCCGCATGGCGGCGCCCGTTGATGACCACGAAGCGCTTCGCCCCCACGTCGCTGTGGACATGCAGGTCGATGCTGAGGTCGGTGCGCGCGAGCTTGCCGGCGGCGACCATCGCCTCGATGCCCGGCAGGCGTGCCTCGTCGCCGGCGCGGTCGTCGGCGGGCGCCGACGGTGCGGTTCGGGCGGCCGGCGGTGCCGCCGCCGGCGCGGCCGGTGCCGCGGGGGGTGTCGCGCGCGAGACGGTGCTGGCGCCTGGCGGGGGTGCCGCCTCGCGCGCCAGCGGCCGCACCGTCGGTGTTGCGGCGGGCTCGGCTGGCGCCGCGGGCGGGATGGCCGGTGCCGGGGCGGTGTCGCGCAGGCCGAGCCATGCCATGACGCCGATGTTGGCCACCAGCACCAGCGCGATGAGTGGCAGCCACAGGCCGCGGCGCGGCCCGCGGGTGGCATGGCGGACGTCGGCGAGACCGGGCGCGCGATGCTGCTGCCGCTCGGCGTCGCTCTTGCGCAGTGCGTCGAGGATGAAGGACATGCCGGTCACTCGCTCCAGGCCAGCCGCGGTGTGTCGTCGTCGCCGGCGTCGAGGTCGGCGTGGATGGCGAGCAGGGTGGCCTGCCCGGCGAGCCCGTCGACCGCCAGGTGCCGGGCCTGCTGGTAGTCGCGGATGCGTGCGGCCAGGCGGTCGTCGTAGAGGTCGGAGTCCATCGGCTCGACGGGCTGCCCCTCGATGGCTGCCAGGCTCTCGCGTAACCAGCGCACCCCGGGGTCGCGCATGCCGGGGAAGAAGGCCTGCGTGCCCGCGGCGGACGGCCGCCACAGCAGCAGGTATTCGCCGAACCAGTGCCGTTCCAGCTCGGCGGTGGCGATGCGGTGCTCGGCTTCGCCGATGCGCACCGTGGCGATGGTGTCGCCAAGCCCCGACAGCACCAGCTGCCGGGGTTCATCCGCGGCATCGCGCACGGTCACGATCACCGGTCGGCCGAGTTCGCGGACCTGTGCCAGCGGACCGCGCTGGTAGAGACACTGCAGGCCCTGTTCTTCTGCCTGCAGGCAGCCGCGTTTGGCCCCCGGGGTGTAATGGGCCTGCCATAACCCGAACAACGTATCGAAAGCCGCGTCGGTGGACGTGCCTTCGCCGGTGGCGGCGAGCAGCGCTGGCAGCGATTCGACGTCTGCGGGCGCCGGTGTCGGTGCGGCCGGCAGGACGTCGGCGACGGGTACCACGGCCGCCGGCAGCCGGCTGCGGTACCAGCGCACGCCGGCCAGGCCTGCCGCGGCGGTGACGGCCAGCGTGGCGATGCCGAGCAGCGCGACCAGGGCCAGTCGCGGGGTGCGGGGCCGTGTGGCCGGCCCGTCGGCGCCAACCTCGCGCACGGCCTGCCGGACCAGCGCGGCGCTGACCTGGTGGGTCTCGCCGGTGTAGGCACCGAGCAGGGCACGATCGGCGATGACGTTGATCATGCGCGGCACGCCGCCCGTCGCCCGGTACAGCTCGCGCTTGGCGCCTTCGTCGAAGATCCGGCCCACGGCGCCAGCGACCTTGAGCCGGTGGTCGACGTAGGTGGCCGTTTCATCGCGCGTCAGGGGCTCGAGGTGGTAGCGGCCGGTGATGCGCTGGGCGAGCTGGCGCATGTCGTTGCGGCCGAGCAGCTCGCGCAGTTCCGGCTGGCCGATGAGGATGATCTGCAGGAGCTTCTGGCGCGAGGTTTCGAGGTTGGTCAGCAGCCGCACCTGCTCGAGGACCTCGACGCGCAGGTTCTGCGCCTCGTCGACGATGACGATGGTGCGGCGCCCAAGGCTGTGGTTGGTCAGCAGGAAGCTGTTCAGGGCGTCGGTGAGCGCCTTGATGCTCGAGCGGGCCTCGGGCAGGTCGACATGCAGTTCCTCGCAGATCGTCGCCAGGAACTCGACGCGCGACAGCTGCGGGTTCAGCACCAGCGCGACGTCGGCGAAGTCGGGCAGCTGCAGCAGCAGGCTGCGCACCAGGGTGGTCTTGCCGGTGCCCACCTCACCGGTCAGCTGGATGAAGCCGCCGCTTTCACGCACGCCATAGATGAGGTGGGCGAGGGCCTCTGCGTGCCGCTCACTCATGAAGAGGTAACGCGGATCCGGTGTGATCGCGAACGGCTTTTCCTGGAGGCCGAAGAAACTGGTGTACATGGATCGGATCCGGCCCTGGGCACGGGGATTCTAGCAGTAGCTGGCGCGGGTCAACGGCGTCGCGGCCAGCCGCACGGCGGGTCAGTCCCTGCGGCGCATCACGAGGTAGTGGGCGGCCCAGCGCAGCCCGTCGTAGCTGTCGCCGAGGCCGGCGATCTCGGCCAGCGCGCCCTCCAGCAGTTCGGCGGTGCGCTGCCGCGCGCGGTCGATGCCGAAACGCAGGGGCCAGGTGGCCTTGGCCCGCGCCTCGTCCGAGCCGCCGCGCTTGCCGGTCTCTTCCACGGTGCCCTCGATGTCGAGGATGTCGTCGCGGATCTGGAAGGCCAGCCCGAGCGCATCGGCAAAGCGTTCGAGGGCGTGGACCACCGGCAGCGGCACGTCCCCGGCGCAATGTACGGCGGCGAGCACACTGGCGCGCAGCAGGCGTCCGGTCTTGAGGCGGTAGATGTGTTCCAGTTCGGCTTCGTCGGGTTGCTGACCTTCGGCCGCGAGGTCGAGCGACTGCCCGCCGGTGATGCCGTTGGAGCCGCAGGCTTCGGCGAGCAGCGCCACCAGGGCCAGCTGGACGGCCGCTTGGCCGGCCAGCGCCGGGTGCCGCGCCAGCACCTCGAACGCCAGCGGCTGCATGGCGTCGGCGGCGAGGATCGCGGTGGCTTCGTCAAAGGCGCGGTGGGTCGTCGGCCGGCCGCGGCGCAGGTCGTCGTCGTCCATCGCCGGCAAATCATCGTGGACCAGCGAGAAGGTGTGCATCAGCTCGATGGCGATGGCCGGCGGGTCGAGCAATTCGACCGGCACGTGCAGCGCTTCGCCGGTGGCGTAGACGAGCAGCGGCCGGATGCGCTTGCCGCCGCCCAGCGCGGCGTAGCGCATGGCCTGGTGCAGCCGGCATGGCGCGACGCTGGCCGGTGGCAGGCACGCGTCGAGCACGCGCTCGGTGCGCGCGACATAGTCGTCGACCCGCTGGCTGAAAGTCATGGTCCCACGCTCCATGGCGGGCAAGGATAGTGTCATGGGCGGCATCAGGCCACCTCGGACCGCTATAATCCGCGCCACTGTCGACACCACGGGCGGCAGCGGGGCACGGAGCATGTCGGCAGCATCACCATGAAGGCGGCGGCCATCGCCCACCCGAATATCGCCCTGGTCAAGTACTGGGGCAAACGGCCGGGTCCGGGCAACCTGCCGGCGACCGACTCGCTGTCGATCACCCTCGGTGGGTTGTCGACGCACACCCGGGTCGAGTTTTCACCATCGCGGCAGGGCGATACGGTGGTCTTCAATGGCAGCGAGGCGCCGGCCATGGCGGCACGCGTGACCGCCTGTCTCGACGCGCTGCGCGAACTGGCCGGCGTCCGCGACGGTGCCCTCGTCGAGACCCGCAACGATTTCCCCACCGCTGCCGGGCTGGCGTCCTCGGCGTCCGGCTTTGCCGCCCTGCTGGTGGCGGCCGCGGCGGCGCTGGGCCTTGATCTTCCCGAGGCCCAGCGGTCGCGACTGGCGCGTACCGCGTCGGGATCGGCGGCACGTTCGTTGTATGGCGGCTTCGTCGCGCTGCGCAACCGTGGCGGCGACACCGACTGCGCGCAGGTCGCGGGTCCCGACCACTGGCCGCTGACGGTCGTCATCGCCGTGACGCAGACGGCACCCAAGGATGTCGGTTCGCGCGCCGGCATGCTGCGCAGCGCCCGGACCTCGCCGTACTACACCGGCTGGGTGCAGAGCCACGCCGCCGACATGGAGGCCGCCCTCGATGCCGTCTGGCGCCGTGATTTCTCCGCGCTCGCCGCGGTCGCCGAGCACAGCTGCATGAAGATGCATGCGCTGATGCTCAGCTCCCGGCCGCCCCTGCTGTACTGGACGCCGGCCACGCTGGCCTGTATCCGGTCCATTGGCGGGCTGCAGCAGGACGGCGTGCCGGTGTTCAGCACGATCGATGCCGGGCCGCAGGTCAAGGCCATCTGCACGCCATCCGCGGCCGACGGCGTGGCCGCGGCCTTGTCTGCCGTCCCGGGCGTGGTGCAGGTCATGCGCTGCGGCCTGGGTCAGGGTGCACGCCGGGTCGCACCATGATCGTCGCCGAGGCGCCCGGCAAGCTCGTCCTCATGGGTGATTACGCCGTGCTCGCCGGTGCACCCGGCATCGCAGTCGCGGTTGGCTGCCGGGTGCGCGTCTCGGTCCGGCCGGTCGCGGGTCCGGTGAGCCGCTTCGTGGCTGGCGGACCGCACGGCGCAGTGGACTTCCGCTGGGTTCGCGAGCGCGGCGTCCATTTCGAAACCGCCGCCCCGCCGGCGTTTGCCCGCACGCTGTCGGCGCTGGCCGAGGTCCTGGCCGTGCGCGGCCTGCTCGATGACGCGGCCCAGGGCCCGGCCTGCGAGATCATCGTCGACAGCAGTGCGCTGTATCGCGATGACAGCGAAGGGCGGCGGCAGAAGCTCGGGCTGGGTTCGAGTGCGGCGGTCACCGTGGCCCTGGCCGGTGCGCTGCGGGCGTGGTGGGGCAGGCCGGTGCCCGATGATGCACTGCTGTCGCTGTGTCACGAGGCGCACGGCCGCCTGCAGGTGGTCGCCGGCAGCGGTGTCGATATCGCCGCGGCACTGGTCGGTGGCACGCTGGCGGTCGAGTTCGCGGCGTCTGGCGCCGCGCCGTGTCCGCGACCACTGGCCTGGCCGCGCGGCCTGCATCTGGTCGCCGTGTGGTCGGGGCGCGACGCCGCGACGCCGGTCCTGCTGTCGAGGTTGATGAAATTCCGCGACCAGCGCCCGGCCGACCATGCCAGTCACATGGTGCGCCTGTCGGCGATCGCGACACGCGGCCTGGCCGCCTGGGAAGCCGGCGACGTGCCGGCCTTCCTGTCGGCCGTGCACACTTGTGACCAGGGACTGCGGCAACTCGATGCCGAGGCGGGCATCGGCATTTGCACACCGGATCACGAGCGATTGCGCGGCCTCGCTTTGCGCCACGATGCCGTCTACAAGACATCCGGTGCCGGCGGCGGGGATTTCGGCCTGGCGTTTACCGGCTCGGCACAGGTCGCCGCACGCCTGCGCGACGATTACGCCGAGGCCGGCTACTGGTGCCCCGACATCGCCATCGGCGTGCGCGGGCTGACCATCGACAACCCGGCCAGCGGCTGAGTGCGGCGGCGTCAGTTGATGTAGCGGTAGTACTCGATGCCGGCATCCTGGAAGGACTGCCCGGCGTGGTGGCCGATGCGCTCGATGACGAAGCCGCTGTCGGGCGCCGCGGGCAACCCGTGTGGGCACAGGCCGGCACGCAGCGCCGCATACTGCTCGGCAGTGATGTCGATGGCATCTTCCAGCGCTTCGGCGAAGCGGATTTCGCGCGCCGCCTCCCGCCAGCCCTCGACAACCTGCAGCGGCAGGGCATCGGCGGCGTCGCCACTGCCGTATCCGATGGCGAGGATCTCGCGCCCGTGCAGTTCGATGTCGCGTCGGGCGGCATCGCAGAACCCCGCTGCCAGCCAGCCCGGCAGCGCCGCCGTATAGAGATTGCCAACCTCGCGCATCCATTCGGCGCCGAGCGTCATGCGCGCCAGCACGCAGCTGTGGAATTCCGCGCTCTGCCGGAAGGCCTTGAGTACCGCCATGCTCAGCGGGAAGCTCTCTTCCTGGATGCGTTCCTGGACGGCAAGGCTGCGCAGCTCGCGTGGCGTGCGCATCTCGGCGATGACATCGGCGGGCGCCAGGCCTGCACCCCGGCACCATGTCGCCAGTTCTTCGTGTGCCGCGCTATCGCCGCCGGCCAGCGCAAACAGGTAGGCCAGGCCCCAGCCGGTCTCGGGCATGCGCTGGTAGGGCCGGTGCATGAACACCGCATGGACCGACCTGACATAGCTGGCCGGGTTCAGGCCGCGCCGCTGGTACATGTTTTCCAGCGCCCGCTGGACTTCATCGACGTAGCAGTTGGTCGAGTAGCGGCCGTTGTACACCGGGATGTCGAGGGCCGACGTCCCCCCACCCGGGCAAGGTCTCGAGCCGAGCGGCTTGCGGAAATCGATGCCGCGGTATTCGGAAGCCGTGCCCGACAGGCGCAGGTCGATCCGTGCCAGTTGCGGGTTCTTCTCCAGCAGCAGCGCCACCGCGCCGGCACCCTGCGTCGGTTCACCGCTGCTGCCGCTGCCGTAGAGCGCCTTGTCGGCACAGACGACGATGGCGAGTGCGTCATCGTCGCCGTCGGTGGCAAGGAAGCGCAATGCACCGCGCAGCGCATAGATGCCGCCGAGGCAGGCGTGCTTGAACTCCGGCACCTCGCAGTGACGTGACAGCCGGGTATGGCCACGGTCTTCGAGCACCGAGTCGACCATGCCCTTGACGATGATCGCGCCGGCCGAGTTGTCGGTGCTCGATTCGGTGCCGAGTGCCAGGTAACGCACGCGCGCCGGGTCGACCGCATAGCGCTCGACCAGCCGCAGGACGGCATCGGCCGCCAGGGTATAGATGCTCTGTCGCGGGCCGAGCAGGCGGAAGCCGCTGCCGACCACCCGGCCGATTTTCTCCGGGTCGTTGCCGGTCCATGCGCACCACTGGCGCAGGTCGACCCGGTAGGGCGGCAGGCTCAGGACCATGCCGCTGATCCCGGGGCTGGCGCCGCTGCCGTTGAGGTTGTCTCTGCTCATGTGGAAATCGCCGGAATGTCCCCGCTGCCCGCGCGGGCCGTCGTGGCGGTTGCCCCGCACGGCAATGGCCGCACCGGCGCCTGGGGCGCCTGCCGGGCCGGGAATACTAACCGCACGGTGTCCGGGGTGCCATGACCGCGGGTTAACCCGCGGTACCTGCAGCAAGGTGCCCGGCGGCAAAATCATCGACGCCGATCAGGTCCATCACCGCATCATCGAAGTCGAGCAGTTGTTGCTGCTCGGCTTCGGAAATGACCCCCTTGGCAAGGGCCTCGACGGCCATTTCGCGGGGGCCGGCCGGTTTTACCAGACCGGCCTTGGTGGCCTCGCGGACGCGGGCTTCGATGGGGATCAGCGCCTCGGCCATCTCCAGCGCGGCCTGCAGCCGGCCCAGCGGGCAGCCTGGTTCATCGGGTGCGTGGATGCCTGCACACAGCCGCTGGCGTGTCTCGGTGGGTCGCGTCACCAGGGCGACGATCTGCTGGCCCAGTTCATCGGCCGGCGCCGAATACATGCGCCCGCGCGGGAAGATGCACAGGCGCAGCGCCAGCGACGCCCAGCGGTTGGGGAAGTTGCGCAGGAAGCCGTGCAACTGCTCCTGGGCCTTGTAGAGCAAGGTGTAGCAGGACCACTCGACGAGCGGCAGGTCGGCTTCGGGTCGACCCTGGTTCTCGTAGTGCTTGAGCACCATGCTCGCCAGGTAGATGCAGCTGAAGACGTCGCCGAGCCGGGCCGACAGCGCCTCCCGGCGCTTGAGGCCACCGCCGATGACCAGCATGGCGACGTCGGCGGCCAGCGCGAAGGCGGCGCTGTAGCGGTTGACGTGCTGGTAGAAGCGCGCCGTCGGCCCGCCAACCGGTGCGGTGCCGATGCGTGCGTTGGTCAGGGCGAGGACGAAGGAGCGTGCCGCATTGCTGACCGCGTAGCCGATGTGGCCGAAAAGGTGGCGGTCGAACTCGCGCAGCCCGCGCTGGTGGTCCGCATCGCGTGCCGCTTCCATCTCCTTGAGGACGAACGGATGGCAGCGGATGGCCCCCTGACCGAAGATGATCAGGCTGCGGGTCAGGATGTTGGCGCCTTCCACCGTGATGGCGATCGGCACGCCCTGGTAGAGCCGGCCCAGATAGTTCTTCGGCCCGAGGATGATGCCCTTGCCGCCGTGCACGTCCATGGCATCGTTGGCCGACTGGCGCGCCAGTTCGGTGCAGTGGTACTTGAGGATTGCCGATGGCACGGAAGGTTTTTCGCCGCGGGCGATTGCCGTGGCCGTGACCGACACCGCGGCGTTGACGATGTAGGTGTTGCCGGTGATGCGCGCCAGCGCCTCGCTGACGCCTTCGAACTCGCATACCGGCAGGTTGAACTGGCGACGCAGCCGGGTGTAGGCGCCCGAGGCCCATGCCGCCGCCTTGTTGCCGCCCATGGCGTTCGACGGCAGGATGATGCCGCGCCCGGCGGAGAGCTGCTCGACTAGCATCTTCCAGCCCTGCCCCGCGCGTTCGATGCCGCCGATGATGGCGTCGAGCGGCACGAAGACATCCTTGCCGCGTGTCGGCCCGTTCTGGAACGGCACGTTGAGCGGAAAATGGCGGCGGCCGATCTCGACGCCGGGCAGATTGGCCGGGACCAGTGCAGCGGTGATGCCGTACTCATCCTTGTTGCCGATGAGGTGTTCCGGATCGTGGAGCTTGAAGGCCAGGCCGACGACCGTCGCCACGGGCGCCAGCGTGATGTAGCGCTTGTCCCAGTTGAGGCGCATGCCGATGATTTCCTCGCCCTGCCACAGGCCGCGGCAGATCACGCCGGTGTCCGGCAAGGCGGCGGCATCCGAGCCGACGCGCGGTCCGGTGAGCGCAAAGCACGGAATCTCCTCGCCGCTGGCCAGTGCCGGCAGCCATTGCTGGCGCTGTTCCTCGGTGCCGTAGTGGAGCAGCAGTTCGGCAGGCCCCAGCGAGTTGGGCACGCCGACCGTCGAGGCGAGCACGGCGCTGCGGCTCGAAAGCTTGGTCAGGACCGCGGCGACGGCGATCGGCGAAAACTCCAGCCCGCCGTAGCGCTTGGGGATGATCATGGCGAAGAAGCGCTGCTCGCGCATGTAGCGCCAGACCTCCGGTGGCAGGTCGGCCAGCACGTGCGTCACCTGCCAGTCGTCGGTCATGCGGCACAGCGTTTCGGCGGGACCCTCGAGGAAGGCCTGTTCCTCGGCACTGAGCCTGGGCGGTGGCATGGCCAGCAGTCGGCCCCAGTCGGGCTGCCCGGTGAAGAGCTCGCCGTCCCACCACACGGTGCCGGCTTCGAGCGCCTCGCGTTCGGTGTCGGAGATCGTCGGCACGACGGTGCGGTAGAAGCGCAGCAGCGGGGCGGTGATGCGCTCGCGGCGGAACGCCGTCGAGTTGAGGACCACAAGCCCGCCCCACAGCACCCACAGCAGCAGTTTCCACAGCCACCAGCCGGCACCGAAGACGGTGTAGACGAACAATGCCAGGCCGGCGAGCAGCGTGGCGCCAGGCAGGTCCGTGCGGCGGTAGGCGAGCGTCAGCAGGACGGCAGCCAGGGCCACGGTCCACAGCAACCAGCTCAGCAACTCGGCCATCGGTACACCTCGGGCACGCCCGTTGCGAGGGGAAGGCAGACTATAGCAAGGCGGGGGTCGCGCGGCGCCCCCGCCCCGCCACCCGTCAGAGCAGTTCGGCGATGGCGTCGCGCTCCTCGCGCAACTCGCGCTCGGTGGCCGCCATGCGCTCGCGGCTGAAGTCGTTGACCGGCAGTCCCTGGACGATCTCGTACTTGCCCTTGATGCAGCGCACGGGATAGGAATAGATCACGCCTTCGGCGATGCCGTAGCTGCCGTCCGACGGCACGGCCATGCTCACCCAGTCGTCACCCGGCGTGCCGAGCGCCCAGTCGCGGATGTGGTCGATGGCCGCCGAGGCCGCCGAGGCCGCGCTCGACAGGCCGCGGGCCTTGATGATCGCCGCGCCGCGCTGCTGCACGGTGGGGATGAAATCCTTCGCCATCCAGTCATGGTCGACCATCTCGATGACGGCACGCTCGCCGGCCAGCGCGTGGTGGATGTCCGGGTACTGGGTCGACGAGTGATTGCCCCAGATGATCATGCGGCTGAGGTTGGTGACATGGGTGTCGAGCTTCGACGCGAGCTGGGCCAGGGCGCGGTTGTGGTCGAGGCGCGTCATGGCGGTGAAGTTCTGCGGGTTGATCGAGGGCGCGTTCTTCTGTGCGATCAGCGCGTTGGTGTTGGCCGGATTGCCGACCACCAGCACCTTCACCTGGCGGCTGGCGTGCGCGTCGAGCGCCTTGCCCTGGATCGAGAAGATCCGTGCGTTCTCGCGCAGCAGGTCGCCACGCTCCATGCCTGGTCCGCGCGGTTTGGCGCCGACCAGCAGGGCGTAGTCGGTGTCCTTGAAGGCCACTTCGGGCTTGTCGGTGGCGATCACACCGCGCAGCGTCGGGAAGGCGCAGTCCTCGAGTTCCATGACGACACCCTGCAGGGCATTCAAGGCCGGCGTGATCTCGAGCAGTTGCAGGATCACCGGCTGGTTGGGGCCGAGCAGCTGCCCGGAGGCGATGCGGAAGGCGAGCTGGTAGCCGATCTGCCCGGCGGCACCGGTAATGGTCACTCTGGCGGCTTTGGTCATCTGTCTGGTTCCCTGTGTGGTCGGTGTGGGTCTGGGCTTCAGTTGGCGGACTTGCTGGCGCGCAACTGGGCGTTGAAATCGGCGGCCACCGCTTCCATGGCGTCGATGGCCGAATTGTGCCGCCGGGTATGCAGGGCCTTGACCTCGGCGGTGCGTTGCTCTTCGGGCAGTGCGGCGACTTCTTTGTCGAGGCAGGCCAGGTAGGCCTCCATGTCGCGCATGTAGCGGGTGACGTGCCGGTGTGCCGCTTCGAGTTCCTCGCGGCTGGCCTGTGCGCCGTCGGGGATGTTGACCGTGGCGGGGTACTGGCAGGCGGCCTGCGCCAGGCCGGTGGCGGCGAGCAGCAGGGCGCTGCATCCCGTGAGCCGGTGGATGACGGTCATGAACGATCCCCTCTGGTGTGATGCACGCCGCGGCCGGGTGGCCGGTGGGGCGCGGGCGGTGGCGTCGATGGGCGGCAATTATGCCGCAGGCTCAGCCGCGGGCGAACAGGGGCCGGTAGCGGCCCGCGCCATGCCGTTGATCATCCAGCAATTCCGCCAGCGCCTGGGCGGTCATCGGCTGGCCGAAGAGCATCCCCTGGGCGAAATCGCAGTTGAGTGCGCGCAGGAAGCGCAGCTGGTCCTCGGACTCGATGCCTTCGGCGACGACGTCCAGTTTCAGGCTGTGACCCATCTCGACGATCATCGAGGCGATGGTCGCCTGGTCGTGGTCGGTGGTGGCATGGCGGACGAAGGACTGGTCGATCTTGAGGGTGCTGATGGGGTATTGCTGCAGGGCCGACAGCGACGAGTAGCCGGTGCCGAAGTCGTCGATCGCCAGGCGCAGACCGAGTTCGTGCAGTTCGGTGAGCAGGCGCAGGGTGCGACGGCTGTCCTCCATGAGGGTCGATTCGGTGATCTCCAGCTCGATTTCGTCGGGCGACACGCCGTGCCTGGCGAGGATGGCCTGCACGCGGGCAAGGAAGTTGCGCTGCCTGAGCTGGCGCAGCGAGAGGTTCACCGAGATGCGCCCGGCCGGCAGGCCGGCCTCGTGCCACTGGTGCAGGTCGCGGCAGACGCGGTCCAGCACCCATTCGCCGATGTCGAGGATCAGGTTGCTTTCCTCGGCCAGCGGGATGAACTCCGAAGGCAGTATCGTGCCGCGTCCCTCGACTTCCCAGCGCACCAGCGCTTCCGCCCCGGCGATCGCGCCATTCGCCAGGGCCACCTTGGACTGATAGCGCAGCGACAGTTCGTTGCGCTCGAAGGCGCGGCGCAGGCGGCTTTTCAGCATCAGCCGGTCGACTGCTGCGGCGTTCATGTCGGCGTGGTAGACATCGAGCGCACCGCCGCCCTGGCGCTTGGCACGGTAGAGGGCTGCGTCCGCGTTGCGGATCAGGTCGACGACATTGTTGCCATCGCCCGGGTAGAGGGCGATGCCGGCGCTCGCGCTCATGTAGATCTGGTGGCCCTGGAAAAACAGCGGATCGGTGATCGCCTGCTGCAGCAGGCGCGTGGTGGCGACGACCTCGGCGCGCACGTTGCGCGCCGGGTCAAGTCCATCGAGGATGACGCCGAACTCGTCGCCGGCGAGGCGGCCAACCACGGCCGAGTCCGGCAGGATCCGCGCCAGCCGCTCGGTCATGGTCTCGAGGCACAGGTCACCGGCCGTGTGGCCGAAGGTGTCGTTGATCTCCTTGAACTTGTCGACGTCGAGATAGACCAGCGCGAGGCGGTGCCGGCCGCGCCGGGCCCGGGCGATCGCCCGCTGCAGCAGGTGCTGGAACTGCATGCGGTTGGGCACCTTGGTGAGCGCATCGATGCGCGCCAAGTAGCGGATGCGCTGCTCGGCGACGCGTCGCTCGCTGATGTCGCGTGCGCTGATCACGAAGCCCTGCCGGTCGGGATCGTCGACGCCGACAGCCGAGCAGGTGTAGGACACGGGCACGGTGTTGCCGCCCGCCGCGAGGAACAGCGACTCGCGGCCGTGGCTGTCCTTGAGGATGAGCTTGCGGCCATCGCCCTCGGCGACCAGCGAGTGGATGTCGCGACCGCGCAGTTCCTGCCAGGACAGGCCGAAAAGGCGTTCGGCGGCGGGATTGGTGCGCGTGATGATGCCGTCGCTGCGCGTCAGGACGATGGCATCGCTCATGCTGTTCAGCACCTGACCGAGGTAGTCGCGTGCGCGCGCCGTGTTGTCGAGCCGGCCGCGCAGATCCGCGAGCGCGAGGTCCTGGCGGTGGCGCTCACGCCGCTGGCGCCGGAGGTACACGGCCAGCACGATGAAACCGCCCACCAGCAATAGCAGCAGCCCGGCAAGGCCGGTGACTGTCGCGATGCTGCCGGTCGGATACGGCAGCGCGCCGCTGGCTCCAGGGGAGGCCAGCAACGCGGGACCAGCCAGGAGGAAAGGGTGCTTCATGGGGCCGCTGCCAGGACCGCCGATGGCCTGGGAAATGAGGATCAAAGCCTAGCATGGCCGGCGCCGTGCCGGTGACGGGGCTGTGCGCTGGTGCACACCCGGGTAGGGCGGGCGGGGCGCTACAATGGCCGTGGCCCGCGCCCGGGCCGCAAGGCGGCGCTCACCAGATGGCAGGGAAATGCGCGCTCATCGTCGACGACTCGCGGCTGGCGCGCGAGGTGCTCGGTCGCATGCTTGCGCAGCATGGCCTGCGCGTCGAGATGGCCGAGTCGGCCGAGGCGGCGCTGGCGTTCCTCGCCGCGCAGCGTCCCGATGTCATCTTCATGGACCACATGATGCCCGGCATGGATGGCTTCGAGGCGGTGCGGGCCATCAAGCAGAACCCGGCCACGGCGACCATCCCGGTGATGATGTACACCTCGCAGTCCGGCGATCTGTATGTCGGCCAGGCACGCGCCCTCGGCGCCGTCGGCGTGCTGCCCAAGCAGATCCGTCCGGTCGAGGTGGCCGAGGTGCTGCATTCCCTGCACCTGACCGGTGAGGCCACCGCCGATGCACGTCACATGGCCGCGCCGGCGCCACTGCCGGGCGCAGAGGTGGCGATGCAACCGGCCGACTGGTCCGACCTGCATCGCTGGCTGCAGAAGATGCTCGGCGATCACAGCCGTTCGCTGCGCAGTGACCTCGAGGCCGGCATTGGCCGCATCCTCGCCGAGCGCCTGCCGCCGCTGCGCCCGGTGTGGCCGCTGCGGCTGCTGATTGTCGCCCTGGCGGTGGTTGCCGCCGTGTTCTTCCTCCTGCATCTCGATGCCCAGTCGCGCTGGCAGGCCGCCAGCCGCCAGAACCTCGAGTTGATGGCGGCGCTCGACCGCCAGCGAGCCGGTGCGGCCGCGGCCCCGGCCGCCGGTGCGGCCGAAACCCCGCTGCCGGCCGATATCCCGGATGCGGTCATCGCCGCGCTGGAATGGGGGGTCAACCAGTCCCCGGCCTATGCCGCCGGCGACATGCCTTTCGATGATGCGCGTGCCGTGCAGCTCGCCGCGCTGCTGCGCCAGTTGCGTGCGCTGGGCTTCCGCGGCACCGTGCGACTCGAGGCGCATGTCGGCGACTTCTGCATGGTGCGTACCGGCGATGGCGACTACGCTCTCGCTGGCGACGACCTGCCGGTGCCGCGCTGTGACCGGCTCGGCTGGCCGCCGGCGGAAGCCGTCGAGCTTGCCGGCCGGCAGTCGGTGGCCTTTGCCAACGCCATCGCGGCCGCGGCCGCGGCCGATGACGGCATCCGCATCGAGATCGAACCGGTCGGCAACGGCCGACCGCGGGTCGCCTATCCACCAGCGGCTGCCGGCAGTGTCGCCGCGGAGTGGAACCGTGCCGCGCAGGCCAACCAGCGCGTCGAGCTGCATCTCGTCGCAGCCCCCGCCATGGTCCGCTGAGCCCGCCGGATGGCACGAGACGGGTTCCGGCCGCCGTGGCTGCTGCGCCATGCCCACGTTCAATCAATACTTGCCGGCAGCGGGCTGCGCCGCGGCCTCGTCGCGCGCCGTGCCGGCGCCCTGATCGCGCAGAGCACCCCGCGCATCATCGAATGTGCAGATGGCGTGCGCCTGCTCGCGCACCTGACGCCGCCGCCCGCGGCCCCCGGCCGGGTCGCCGTGCTGTTGCATGGCTGGGAAGGCAACAGCGAGTCCCTCTACATGCTCTCGGCCGCTGCGCGCCTGCATGCGGAAGGTTATCGCGTGGTGCGCCTCAACATGCGCGACCATGGCGATTCGCACCACCTCAACCGCGGCCTGTTCCATTCATGTCGCCTGCCCGAGATGATCGACGCCGTGCGCAGGGTCGCCCTCGATCATGCCGGCGAGCGGCTGTTCCTCGCCGGCTGGTCGCTGGGCGGCAATTTTGCCCTGCGCATCGCGGCGGCTGCCGCTGACCTGCCGCTGGCGCGCGTCGCGGCCGTCTGTCCGGTGCTCGACCCGGCCGATACCCTGCGCGTGATCGACAACGGGCTGTTCGTCTACCGTCATTACTTCATTCGCAAGTGGTGTCGGTCACTGGCGAAGAAGGCGGTGGCTTTCCCCGGCGTGTACGACTTCGGCGAGTTGGGACGGTTTCGCACGCTGACCGCGATGACCGAGTTCTTCGTCACCCGGCATGCCGGCTTCCCGGACCTCGATACCTACCTGCGTGGCTATGCGATCACGGGCGACCGGCTGGCACCGCTGCGCGTGGCGAGTCGCATCCTGCTGGCCGATGACGACCCGGTCATCCCCGTGGCCGGCGTCGCGCGCCTTGCCCGGCCGGCGGCGCTGACCGTGCAGCGCACGCGCCATGGTGGCCACTGCGGCTACCTCGGCGGGGCGGTGCTGACGAGCTGGCTCGATGACTGGCTGGTGGCCGCATTTTCCTGAGCGGGGCGTGTTGTCGCCGGCGCTGGCCGTGTACCCTTTACGCCCGCCGCGCGGCGGAGAGGATGCGATGGCCGCCAGTTCCCTGCTCGATGCCCGTCTCGGGAAGCTTTCCGCCGCCGGCCTTGCCGGCCTGCTGCGCGGTGGGCTGCGTGGTGTCGAGCGCGAGTGCCTGCGCGTCACGCCGGACGGCCGGGTGTCGCATGCCGGCCATCCGCTGGCGCTCGGCTCGGCGCTGACGCACAACTACATCACCACCGATTATTCCGAGGCGCTGCTCGAGTTCGTCACCCCGCCGCTGAACACCAACTGGGAAACGCTGCAGTTCCTCGTCGACATCCACCAGTTCACCGTTGCCCATGTCGGCGATGAACTGCTGTGGCCGCTGAGCATGCCGTGCCGCCTGCGCAACGACGACGACATCCCGCTGGCGCGCTACGGTTCTTCGAACATCGGCATGATGAAAACCATCTACCGCCGCGGCCTCGGCTACCGCTACGGGCGCTACATGCAGGCCATTTCGGGTATCCACTACAACTACTCCCCGCCCGACGAGTTCTGGCCGCTCTACCAGCAGCTCGAAGAGGTTGCGGGAGACCCCGTGGCGTTCCGCTCGGCGGCCTTCCTCGGCGCGGTGCGCAACGTGCGCCGCCTCGACTGGCTGGTGCTGTACCTGTTCGGTGCATCCCCCGCGGTCTGCACCAGCTTCCTCCAGGGACGGCACGATGCCGGCCTGGCGCCGCTCGATCGTGCCACGCTCTACGGCCCCCACGCCACGTCGCTGCGCATGAGCGACCTCGGCTATCGCAACAGCGCCCAGGCCGACCTGCACGTTTCGCTCGACAGTGTCGACGCCTACGTCCGCGACCTCGATGCGGCCATCCACACGCCCAGCGAGGCCTTTGCCCGCATCGGCGTCAAGGTCGATGGCCAGTACCGGCAGCTCAATGCCAATGTCCTGCAGATCGAGAACGAGTACTACAGCACCATCCGGCCGAAGCGTGTCACGCTGCCGGGCGAGCGGCCGACCGCGGCGCTGCTCCGTGGCGGCGTCCAGTACCTCGAGCTGCGCGCGCTCGACATCAGCCCCTACGACCCCGTCGGTGTCAGCCAGCGGCAGATGCGTTTCCTCGAGGTCTTCCTGCTCTACTGCCTGTTCCTCGACAGCCCGCCCATCGCGGGCGCGGAAGAACAGTGCATCGGCCACAATCATGGTGCGGTGGCGCGCCGCGGGCGCGATCCGGCCCTGCGCCTGCGCCGAGCCGGTGGCGAGGTGACCCTGCGCGACTGGGCCCGCGAGATCTGCCGGGCGATGGCCGACGTCGCGCGGCTGCTCGATCCCGACGGGACCATCGGCCACTTCGACGCTGTGCGCGAGCAGCTCGACGTCATCGAAGATCCCGCGCTGACACCATCGGCGCGCCTGCTCGACGAATTGCGCCGTACCGGGGCCTCGCTCGCCGACTACGGCCTCGACCTGGCGCGCCGCACCCGCAGCTATTTCCTGACCCTGCCGGCCGAGTTCAACCGCCACCATGCCGAACTGGTTGGCGAGGCCTCGCAGTCACTGGTGCGGCAGCGGCAGGTGGAGAATGCTGACGACTGCGACTTCGACACGTACCTGCGCCGCTATTTCGACTGAGTCCTGGCACCGTGCTGCATGTGACTTGCTGCGCAGTAACGCGGCCGTGTGCTGTCGCAATGCCGGGCGCGGGTTTAGTATTCTCCGGCGCTGCATTCTCGTGGGAGGACTGTGTTGCGTCGTTTCTGGCTCTGGTTCGCCGCCGGGATGGTGCTCGTCGGCCTGGTTGCATTCCTGTGGCCGCTGCCCGAGCCCGTGCGATTTCCGTCGCTGTCCAGCGTCGAGCCCGACGGCGGGCGTGCCGAGGTGTTCGTCATCGGCTGGCCGGAAGACCGCCTCGACGGGCGGACGGGGGGCGTCGCTGCAGGCAGCGTGGCGCTCGTCGGCGAGGGGGGCAGGCAGGTATCCGGCGACCTGTTCCGCATGCGCGACACGGCCGGCAACGTCATCGGTGTCGCGGCCCGCGTCGTTACCGCCGTGGAACCGGCCCGCGGCACCACGCAATCACGCTGGCTGCTGGCCGTCACCGGCCGCGGCACGCTGTTCCTCGGACAGACCGATGTCGTGGCGCTGGCGGCGCGGCGCCGGCCGGTGGCGGGCCAGCCGGCGTACATCGCCGCGTTTGCCGACGCCGCGTTCTGGGCGTCACGGCCCGCCACACTGGGTGTCACGGCCACCGGCATGCCGGGCAAAGTGCTCGGTGGCACGGGCTCGTTCGCCGGCCTGTCCGGCGGCTACGCCGAGCGCTGGGAGCTTGCCGAGGTCAATGCCGACGACAGCACGCGGGGGCGCATCGTGCTGTCGACGCGTTTGGTCCGACAGCCATGAACGCGCGCCGGATCCTCGATTTCATCGCCCTGTTGCTGGGCATGGCCGCCGCGGTGGCGCTGCTGGCCGTGAACCCGCTTGTGCACCTCGGCCAGCGGCCGGCGAGTGGTGGCGACGGCGAACCGATCGTCTACCGCTGGCTGGCGGCCGATGAACCGCCCCTGCACGTGCGTGTGCCGCGCCTGCTGGGCATCGGTGGCCGTGCCACCCACGACGCGGCGCTGCGCGATGTCGATGCCGGGCTCATGATCCTCGCGGCGGGCCGGGCGACGCCGGCGGTCGTGGCCGTGCGCGTCTCGTTGCCGGCTTCCGGCAACGCGCCCTGGCGTGCGCGTCTCGCCACCGTCGACGCATGGCATATCGCCGGGCTGGACGGCATCAGCCTGTTCGCCAGCGGCTACAGCAACTATTGGCCGGTGGCCGGCGACCTGATGCTGGGCGGTGAAGACGGCCTGGCCACGGCCTATGCGCTGGCGATGGACGCACCGCCCGGTGCCGATGCGCCGCATCTGTCCGGCGACTGGGCGGGTCAGCCGTTGCGCGGCGGTGAAATCCGCGAGGTCGTCATCCCCGGCTCGCCCGGCCAGCCGGCCGAAAGGGAACTGCACCTCCACCTGCCGGCGGTGGTGCGGCGCTGATCAGCCGCTGGAGGCACCGGCCAGCGACTCGGCATATTCCTTGAACGGGCACTGCGTGTCGGCGAGGCGGGCCGGGTCGGGGTGCACGCCCGCAGCGATGAGCTTCTTCGACAGCATGAATTCCCGCGGGCTGTTGATCGCGTAGACGGAGACCAGCCGTCCGGCATCGAGGAAGAACACCGCAAAGCTGCGCGACTCGGGATCGCCGCGGACCACGGCCTGCTGGTGGGCGGCCGAGAACCCGACGATCTGCAGCTTGAGGTCGTACTGGTCGGACCAGAACCACGGGATCTGTGCGTAGGGCTCGGCCTTGCCGAGGATCGCGGCGGCGGCGGTCTTGGCCTGCTCCTGGGCGTTGTGCACCGATTCGAGGCGCAGGCGCCGGCCGAGCAGCGGGTTGGGGTGGTTGGTGCAGTCGCCGACGGCATAGATATCCGCGTCCGCGGTACGGCAGTGCTCGTCGACGACGATGCCGTTGTCGACCGGCAGGCCGGCGTCCGCCGCAAGGGATTCGTTGGCGAGGATGCCGATGCCGATGACGGCGAGGTCCGCGGGGATCTCGCTGCCGTCGGTCAGTTTCACGCTGCGCAGCCGGCCGTTGCCGGTGAAGCCGGTGATGCCGGTGCGGCAGCGGATCCGTACGCCGGCCTCGCGGTGGATGCGGGTATACCAGGCGGCGACCGGCGGGGCCTCGATGCGCGCCAGCACGCTGTCGGCGAGTTCGACCACCGTCACGTCGAGGCCGTGGCTGGCTGCCACGGCCGCGACTTCGAGGCCGATGTAGCCCGCGCCGACGATGGCGATGCGGGCGCCGGCACGGAAATCGTTGCGAATGCGGTCGACGTCGTCGATGGTGCGCAGGTAGTGGATGCCGTCCATGTCGCTGCCCGGGCAGGTGATGCGCCGCACGCGGCTGCCGGTGGCCAGCACCAGCCGGCTGAAGGGCAGTGCGTCGCCGCTGTCGAGGGTGGCGCGCCGTGCCGTACGGTCGATGGCCGTGACGCGCGTCGACAGGCGCAGCTCGACGCCATGATCGGCATAGAACTTCTCGTGGCGCACCAGCAGTCGGGGCACGTCGAGTTCACCGGACAGGTACTTCTTCGACAGCGGCGGGCGCTGGTAGGGCAGGTAGGCTTCCTCACCGACGAGGACGATGCCGTCCTGCCAGCCGCCCTGGCGCAGCGAGACGATGGTCTGGCCGGCGGCGTGTCCGGCACCGGCGATCACGATCGGGTCTGTCATTCGTTTCTCCGTCAATCGGCGGGGCCGCCAGCGGGCCAGATTATACTGGCCGCCGTGGTTCACACCGGGCCTTTGCCGCCCGCTTGCAGGAGCAGAACGATGACGATGACGGGCGCGATACGCATCCACGAATTCGGCGGACCGGAAGTACTGCGTTGGGAACAGGTCGAATTGCCGTCACCCGCGCCCGGCGAGGTCCTGGTCGAGCAGACCGCCATCGGCCTCAACTTCATCGACACCTACCATCGCTCCGGGCTCTATCCGCTGGCCCTCCCCGCCGGGCTCGGCACCGAGGCTGCCGGGCGCGTGCTGGCCATCGGTGAGGGTGTGGCGGGCTTTGCCCCGGGTGATCGCGTCGCCTACACGGGCGTGCCGCCGGGGGCCTATGCCGAAAGGCGCCTGTGGCCTGCCGAGCGGCTGGTGCGGTTGCCTGACGGGGTCAGCGATGAAACCGCCGCCGCCGCCATGCTCAAGGGCCTGACCGCGTGGTATCTGCTGCGGCGGAGCTATCGGGCGTCGGCGGGCGACTGGGTCCTGCTGTATGCCGCCGCCGGCGGCACTGGCACGATCGTCAGCCAGTGGGCACGCGGCCTCGGCGTACGCGTCATCGGTGTCACCGGCAGCGCGGACAAGGCGACGCTGGCGCGCGAGCATGGCTGCGAGGCCACGCTGCTCGCCGATGACCCGGCCTTCGTCGACAAAGTGCGCGCGCTGTCCGGCGGGGGCGTGGCGGCCGTCTACGATTCGGTGGGCCGCGATACCTTCACGCAGTCGCTCGATTGCCTGCGTCCACATGGCACGATGGTCAGCTTCGGCAATGCCTCGGGCGCCGTCGAGCCGTTCTCGCCCCTGGAGCTGGCGCGGCGTGGCTCGCTGTACCTGACGCGACCGGTGCTGTTCGATTTCATCCGCAGCCGTGAGGCCCTCGAGTCTGCTACGGGCGAACTGTTCGCGCAGCTGGCCAGCGGCACGGTGCAGGTCCTCATCCGCCAGCGCTATGCGCTCAAGGATGCCGCACAGGCCCATCGCGACCTCGAAGGCCGCCGCACCAGCGGTGCGAGCATCCTGCTGCCGTAGGGCAGGCTCAGGTCCTGGCCAGTGGCCAGAACACCGGCAGCAGCAGCATCACGGTGACGAACACGACCAGCGTCAGCGGCAGGCCGAGGCGCACGTAATCCGAGAAGCGGTAGCCGCCCGGCCCCATGATGAGCAGGTTGGCCGGGTGGGCGAAGGGGCTCGCGAAGCTGGTGCAGGCTGCGGCCAGCGCGATCATCGCGGCCTGCGGGGCGATGCCCATCTCGGCGCAGGTCGAGATCACGATGGGTGACATCAGCACCACCAGCACCGGTGACGGGATCAGCACCGAGGCGGCGGCGGTGATGGCGTAGAGCCCCATGATGACGGGCCATGGCCCGTAGCTCGACAGGAAGGTGGTGGCCTGCTGGGCGATGAGCTGGGCGGCGCCGCTGTCCTGCATGGCCATGCCCAGCGGCATCATTCCGGCGATGATGAAGATCGCCCGCCACTCGATGGCGCGGTAGGCCTGCTCCATGGTCAGGCAGCCGGTGATCACCATCAGTGTCGCGCCAAGGATCGCCGCGACGGAAATCGGCAGCCAGCCCGAAAAGGCCAGCGCCACCACCAGCAGCATCAGCGCCGCGGCCACCGGTGCGCGCTGGCGGTTGGCGACCACCGGGCCGAGCGGTGTCAGGACGATGAGGTCCGGGTCGTCGCGCAGCAGGGCCAGCTTGGCGCGCGGCCCGAGCAGCAGCAGCGCGTCGCCGAAGTGCAGTTCCTGGGCATCGAGGTCGGTGCGGATGGCGCCGCCGGAACGCCAGATCGCCACCAGCTCGAGACCGTATTTCTCGCGCAGGTTGATCGTGGCCACGCGTTTTCCGGCCAGCGGCGAGTTCGGTGCCAACGCCACCTCGACCGTCGCCAGGCGGTCCGACTCGAAAATGTTGAGCTGGGGTGCGACGCGTTCGCTGACCTCCAGCTCCTGCAGTCCGCGCAGCACGTCGAGGTCTTCGGGGCGGCCCTGGATGAGCAGCAGGTCGCCGCCGAGGATCAGCGCGTCCGGCTCGGGCATGACATGCAGCGTGCCCTCGCGGAAGATCGCCAGCAGGCGGAAATCGAAGGCATCGCCGAGCCGGCTGCGCGCGAGGGTCGTGCCGCCGAGGCCGGAGTCGTCGGGGACGCGGACGATGAAGGCCCGCTCCTGCATGCGGTAGCTGTCGAGGAGTTGCACCTCGCTGATCTCGCCGACGCTGTCGAAGTCGCTGCCGGGCCGGATGGCCGACAGGGCTTCGTCGCTGCCCTGGAGCAGCAGGTGGTCGCCGGCGCGCAGCGGCACGTAATTGAGGTTGGTGCGCCGGACCAGCGTGCCGCGCCGGATTGCCACCACGTTGGCGGCGAAGCGGCGGCGGAAGTCGCCATGATGGAGCAGGTCCTTGACCAGCGCGGAATCCTCCGCGATGCACACCTCGAGCAGGCGGATGCGTTCGGCCAGCAGTTCCTGCAGCACCGGGGCTTCGCGCTCGATTGCCAGGCCGCTCCAGCGGCGCAGTTCGTCGAAGCGGTCGAGCCGGCCCTGCACGAGCAGCCGGTCGCCGGCGGCGATGGGGGTGTTGCGCGAGGGCAGCGTGATGACCTGATCGTCGCGTTCGAGGGCAACGACGATCAGTCCGGCCGCGGTGCCGATCCGCGACTGGGCAAGCGTTTTGCCGACCAGCACCGAACCATGCGGCACGCGCATGGTGAAGGTGCGCTCCTGCAGGCCGTACTGGGCGCGCAGGTTGCGCTGGCTGCGGTGCTGGGACTCGCCGCCGGGGTCGCGCTCGGGCAGGAAGCGCCGGCCGATGAAGGCGATGAACAGCGTGCCGGTGATGAACGCCCCGGCGCCGACCGGGAAGAAGTCAAAGAGCGTGAAGGGGCGTTCGCCATGCGAGGCGAGCGCATCGCTGGCCAGCAGGTTGGGCGCCGTGGCGATCAGTGTCGTCAGGCCGCCGAGCAGCGTACCGAACAGCATCGGCATCAGCAGTCGCGAGGCCGGGACCTCCGTGCGTCGTGCCACCTCGATCACGACCGGCAGCATCAGGGCAGCCACGCCGATATTGTTCATGACAGTCGACAGTCCGCCGCCGACGAGCATGGTGACGATCACCAGCCGCTGCTCCTGCCGGCCGGCGATGCGCAGCAACTGGTCGCCGAGCACGCTGGCGATCCCCGTGCGCGTCAGCCCCTCGCTGAGGATGTACATCGCCCAGACGGTGATCACGGCCGGGTTGCTGAAGCCGGCCACCGCGGTCTCGGGCGACACGCTGCGCGTCAGTGCCAGCGAGGCCAGTACCAGCAGGGCGACCAGGTCGGCGCGCAGCGCCTCGGTGATCAACAACCCGAGGGCGATGACGAGGATGCCGAATATGAAGCCGATCTCGAGGGTCACTGGACGGTACCGATGAGGTTGCCGGCGCACGACGGCAACGCCGCATGACTGTAGCGGATGGACCCGGCGTGTAGAAGGGAATGCGCCACGGATCGGCGGATGGCGCTTGACCAGTGACCGCCGTCACGGTGTCATGCCGTCATGAAGGATCGGTTGCAGGCCCTGGCACGCGATGCCCGCATCCGGCAGGTGATCGCGGCGATCCCGTATGGCTGTGTGGCCAGTTATGGCCAGGTGGCGGCGCTGGCCGGGCTGCCGCGTGGTGCCCGCCTCGTCGGTCGCGTGTTGCGCCACGCGTCGCCGGCATTGCCCTGGCATCGTGTCGTCGCGGCCGGCGGGCGCATCGCCGTGGCCCGCTCGAGCCCGGTCCACGACGAACAGGTTGCGCGGCTGCATGCCGAGGGCGTGGCCTGCCGCGATGGGAAGGTGGACGTCGCCCGCCATGGCTGGCGACCCGGCCTCGATGAGTTGCTGTGGGGGCCGCTGGCCTTTGCGGAAGGAGAAGACTGATGCGCACGGTGTGCTTTTCCCATGGCCAGGAAAGCGGGCCCTGGGGCACCAAGATCCAGGCGCTGGCGGCGATTGCCCGTGACCGGGGCTGGCCGGTCGAGTCGCTGGACTACCAGGGCGTGGCCGAGCCCGTGACCCGTGTACGGATGCTCGCCGACTGGTGTCGGCACCAGGCGCAGCCGCCGCTTCTCGTCGGCAGCAGCATGGGGGGCTTCGTCGCCCTGTCGGCTGCGGTGCAATGCGGCGCAGCCGGTCTTTTCCTCATGGCGCCGGCGCTCTACGTGCCGGGCTATCGCGAGTGCCTGCCGGCGGTCCCGCCGGGCTGCCCGATGGCGATCGTCCATGGCTGGCACGATGAGGTCATCCCGTGGCGTGACAGCGTCGACTACGCGGCCGCACATGCCGCGCAACTGCTGCTCGTCGACGGCGATCACCGCCTGACCACGTGCCTGGGCGAGATCGGCGGACTGTTCCGCGGCTTTCTCGCCGCCATCGAGGCGACCTGAACCGGCGGGCGCTCAGGTGCGGCCCGCGCCGGCCGTCCATGCGGCGAGCCCGCGCAGCGTCGGCTGGTCGGCGGTGATGAGCCAGCAGGGAAGGCCGGCCAGCCAGGTGGCATAGCGGCCCTTGTCCTCGAAGCGCTGCCGGAACCCGGAAGCGGCGAGGGCCTGCGCATGGCGTGGCAGGATGCCGCCGCCGAGATAGACCCCGCCGCGTGCGTTGAAGGTCAGCGCAAGGTCGCCGGCGAAGGTGCCGAGCAGGCGGCAGAACACGGCAAATGTATCGACGGCGCGCGGTTCGTGTTGCGTGATGCGCCGGCCAATTGCCTCCGCGGCCAGCGTTTCGGCGTGCAGGGCCTCATGGAGGAAGCTGAGCCCGTTGCCGCTGATGAGGCGTTCCGCCGAGCAGTGACCCCAGCGCTGGCGGGCCAGTGCGATGAGCCGCTCCTCGCGCTCGTCGGCCGCGCCCATCGTGCGGTGGCCGCTTTCCCCGGCGATGGCATGCCAGCGCCCGCCGATGTCGACCAGTGCCGCTGCGCCCAACCCCGTGCCGGGTCCGACCACCACCTTCGGTGCGCCGGCCAGCGGCGTACCGCCGCCGACGGCCATCAGGTCGGCCGGGCCGAGGTCCGGCAGTGCATGGGCCAGGGCGGCGAAGTCGTTGAGCAGGAAGACCTGTCGCAGGCCGAGCTGCCGGGCCAGTTCGATGGCCGAGAAGGTCCAGTCGATGTTGACCATGTGGACGGTGTCACCGTCGATGGGGGCGGCCACCGCCAGCACGGCATGCGTGGGGCGTGCCGCGGCCGGCAGGCTGGCCAGCATGTCGGAGAGGATCGCGACGGGGCCGGCGTGGTCCCGGTTGTCGTACAGGCGCAGGCCCTCGACCCCGCCATCCGGATGCAGCCGTGCGCAACGGGTATGGGTGCCACCGATGTCCGCGATGAGCCATTGCATGGTGTGCAGCATAGGGCAAAAGCGGTGTGGGCCCAGTGCCCGACGGCCCACCCGCGGCGCCGCAGGCCAGGGGCGGGACCAAAAAAAAACCGCCCCTGGCGGGGCGGTCGGGTTGGGCGTGTCACGACAGGTGCGTTTGTTCTTCTTCTAATGGCGCTTGTTGTTTTTGTTGTATCGCTCGCGGATCCGATGGGGTTTTGGGCTTGGGGTTGTGCGGGCTATGCGTGGATCCGTGTGCACCGTTCGAGAGGGACTGTTGCAGCAAGCGTGCCATCGGCCATCATTCAAGCCTTTGATTTGACAGAATATTGAAAAAGACCGGGTGGCTGTGACGGGGGTCACGAAAGGCGTGGTGCCGGCCCGCGGCCCACGGCCCGGTCGCCGGGTCATTCCGGGCGTCGATCTGGAGTGTTGTATGGCAGGCCGACGGCCGCGGGTCGTGATACGCCGCCCCGTCCGTCACGATGTGCCGGATTAGCCTTTCAAAACATACGGTTGCTTTTTTCCAGCGAGTGTAAAGCCTGCCGACAGACGGGCGTCAGGCCTCGAGATCCGGTATCAGCGCGCTTTCGATGCGGGTGATCAGGTCCTTGAGGCGCAGGCGGGCTTTCTTGAGGCGCCGGACCTGGAGCTGGTCGGCGTCCGGATCGCAGGCCAGGGCCATGATCGCGGTATCGAGCTCACGATGGGCGATGCGCAGCTCCTTGAGTCGCGTGCGGGCGCCGAAGACTTCCGTGTTGATCTTGTCGGTCATGCGCCGCGAATCCCCCGGACGGCAGTGTAGCAGCGCATGCCGGTGGCACTCACCCGGCCAGCAGCGCCAGCCAGTCGCGGCCACCGTCGCCGATGGCGATGAAATGCGGGTTGAGGCGATCGGGCCCGCGGTTGTAGCGCAGTGGCCGGCCCTCGAGGTCCAGCACCTGGCCACCGGCTGCTTCGACGACCGCGTGGGCGGCGGCGCTGTCCCACTCCGAGGTCGGTCCGAGGCGCGGGTAGATGTCTGCCGTGCCTTCGGCGACGAGGCAGAACTTGAGCGAGCTGCCCACAGTGACGAGTTCGTGCGGGCCGAGCCGTGCGAGAAAACCGTCCAGGCTCGTACCGCGGTGTGAGCGGCTGCCGACGACGCGCACGGGGGAGGTCGCCGGTTGCCGTGTGTGGATCGGTACCGGTGGCTGCCCGGGGTCATGCCGGAATGCGCCACCCGGTCCGCCCCAGTAGTCCCGGCCGGTGACGGGGACGTGGACCACGCCGAGCACGGGGTGATGGTCCTCGATCAGTGCGATGTTGACGGTGAACTCGCCGTTGCGATGAAGGAATTCCCGCGTGCCGTCGAGCGGGTCGACGAGCCAGAACGACGGCCAGTGGCGGCGCATCTCCCACGGCACCGTCGCCGATTCCTCGGACCACACGGGAATGTCCGGCGTCAGTGCGCCGAGTCCGGCCACGATCGCCTCGTGGGCCGCCCTGTCGGCGACCGTCAACGGGCTGTTGTCGGCCTTGCGTTCGACGGGGTTGTCCTCACCATAGACGGCAAGGATGCATCGGCCGGCCTCGCGTGCGATGTCGACGACGCGGGGCAATAGCTGGGCTGCCTGGAAAGCCATCCTGCGGGGATCCGTGACGGGCGGGTCGTGAAGCTACAATCAAACCCCGCCGACTGGCAACCGCGCCGATCCCGGCGGCCGGCACCCGGGGTGGACATACCGATGTATGACTGGCGGCAGTACGAAACCATCCTGCTCGACATGGATGGCACCTTGCTTGATCTCGCCTTCGACAACTACTTCTGGCGCGAGCTGGTGCCGCGCTGTCTGGCCCGCGCGCGCGGCGCCGACGGGGGCGCGACGCGAGAATGGCTCAATGCACGCTATGCCAGCCGGCAGGGCCACCTGGACTGGTATTGCCTGGACTACTGGGCCGCGGATCTGGGGCTCGACCTGCATGCGCTCAAATCGGCCAGCAGTCACCGCGTCTGCTACCTGCCGGGGGCCGAGGCGTTCCTCCGCGCGCTGCGTGCCAGCGGCCAGCGCGCGGTGCTCGTCACCAATGCCCATCACCATGCGCTGGCGGTCAAGCGCGGCGTCGTGGGGCTCGACCGTCACCTCGACGCCTTTGTCAGCGCCCACGAGCATGGCCTGCCGAAGGAGAATCCGGATTTCTGGCCGGTGCTGGCCAAACGACTGGGTTTCGATCCGGCCACCACGCTGCTCATCGACGACAGCCTGCCGGTGCTGGCCACTGCCACCGCATGGGGCCTGCACGGCCTGGCCATCACCCAGCCCGACACGCGCCGCCCGCCGCGCGCCGTGCCGGGCTACGCCGCCGTCCGCACCCTCGGCGACCTGCTGGGCTGATTGCCCCGTCGTGTGTCTGGCGCGGCGCCGTCAGCGCCGTCCGGCGCGCGATGGCGGTCGGCGTGTGCTGCCGCCCTGGCTGCCGCGGCGTGGGGGCCGGCCGCCCGGGCCGCTGCGTGGCCGGCGTTCGTAGCGCGGGGTACCGATGCCCTCCAGCGAGCGCCGGTCGATGGTGCCGACCGGCAGGCGCTTGCCAATGTATTCCTCGATCTCCGGCAGGGAGAAGGCATAGGTCTCGCAGGCGAAGCTGACCGAATCGCCGCTGGCCCCGGCGCGTGCCGTGCGCCCGATGCGGTGCACGTAGTCGGCGGCATCCTGCGGGAGGTCGAAGTTGATGACATGGCTGACGTCGGGCACGTGCAGGCCGCGCGAGGCGACGTCGGTGGCGACCAGCACAGGCAGGCTGCCCTCCTGGAAATCCTTGAGCATGCGCAGGCGCTTCTTCTGCGGGACGTCGCCGGTGATGGCCTCGGCGGGCAGGCCGTTGTGCGCCAGAAGCTGCGCGACTTCGTCGGCGACACGCCGCGTGTTGACGAAGACCATCGTGCGCCGCGCCTCCATGCTGCGCAGCAGGCTGACCAGCAGCGGGCCCTTTTCCTCGTTGCTCGGGAAGTAGACCACCTGCGTGACCTGGTCGACGGTTTTCTTGTCCGGTTCGATCTCGACCGTCTCGGGGTTGTTCATGTGCTCGTAGGCAAGTTCGAGCACGCGATAGCCGAGCGTCGCCGAGAACAGCAGGTTGAGGCGCTGGTCGGGCGGTGGCAGGCGCCGCAGCAGGTAGCGGATGTCGCGGATGAAGCCGAGGTCGAACATGCGGTCGGCCTCGTCGAGGATCAGCACCTGCGCGTGCTTGAGCGTGTAGACATGCTGCTTGAGGTAGTCGATGGCCCGCCCCGGGGTGCCGATCAGGACGTCGACCCCTGCCTGCAGGTTCTCACGCTGGCTGTCGTAATCGGCTCCGCCGAACACCACCGCCATGCGCAGGCCTGTTGCACTGCCGAGGACCAGCGCGTCGGCATGGATCTGCACCGCCAGTTCGCGCGTCGGCGCGAGGATGAAGGCGCGCGGCGCCGGCTGGGTCGATTGCGGTGCCGGCGTGCGCAGCAGGTGGTTGAACATCGCGATGAGGAACGCGGCGGTCTTGCCCGTGCCGGTCTGTGCCTGGCCGGCCACGTCGCGCCCGCTGAGGGCGATCGGCAGTGTCTGGGCCTGGATCGGTGTGCAGCGGCTGAAGCCGGCGCTCTCGATGCCATGAAGAATGGCTGCGGGGAGGTTCAGTGAACTGAAGAGGATCGTGTCGTGCTGGTTCATGGTTTTCCGTTGTAGTGACCGTTGCCGGCCGTCGCCCACTTGCAAAAAGTCCCGGGACGGGTTCAAATTGGGCCATCGCTGCCGGCCTGATGTCGTACCCGCCAGGGTCGCGGCCAGCAAATTGTCCGATTGGGTTGTCACGAAGCGTCCTGAAGACCACGCTTCCTGAAGTTGCCTTGTCCGGCCCTCGGCAAGTGTAGCCGATTGCGCCCCGAAAATTGCCGTTCCGCCCTCCCCCGGCCGGACCGGGCGTTCCACGAATGTCCTTACCCCCAGAGATAGAGCATCAGCGAGCCATGAGCATAGTCCATGTGACCGACGATTCCTTCGATGCCGAGGTCCTCAAGGCCGACCGCCCCGTGCTGGTCGACTTCTGGGCCGAATGGTGCGGCCCCTGCAAGATGATCGCGCCGATACTCGACCAGGTTGCGGGCGACTACGCAGATCGCCTCAAGGTCGCCAAGGTCGATGTCGAGGCGGCGCAGAGTACCGCGATGAAATTCGGCATCCGCAGCATTCCCACCCTGATCCTGTTCCGCAATGGCGTGGTCGAGGCACAGCACGTCGGCATCGTGTCCCGGGATCAACTCAACAAACTGCTGGAATCAAGACTGTGAGAGGCTATCTGGGTAATTCGGCGCGCAACCGCTCCAACAAGGGCGGCCATCACCGCGGCAACGTCAAGGAAGACAACCAGGGCGGCCGCAAACCGCCGCAGCGCCGCGGCGGGCACGACCACGACGAGGTGGCGACGTTCTCGCCTGACGAGGTCATCTCGCGCAGCGAACTCGAGCTTGGCAAGAACCTGCTCAACCTCAACGAGCTCAAGATCACGCCGATCAACGAGATCGTCCGTCTCGCCGAGTCGATGGGCGTGGAGAGCATGGCCCGGGCGCGCAAGCAGGACATCATCTTCGCGATCCTCAAGGCCCATGCACAGAGCGGCGAGGACATCTTCGGCGAAGGCGTGCTGGAGATCCTCCAGGACGGCTTCGGTTTCCTGCGTTCGGCCGACAGCTCCTATCTCGCCGGTCCGGATGACATCTACGTCTCGCCGAGCCAGATCCGTCGTTTCAACCTGCGCACCGGCGATACCGTATCCGGCCTGATCCGCCCGCCCAAAGACAACGAGCGCTACTTCGCCCTGCTCAAGGTCAGCGAGATCAACCTCGATGCGCCGGAGAATGCCCGGCACAAGGTGCTGTTCGAGAACCTCAAACCGCTGTTCCCCAAGGAGCGCCTGGTCCTCGAGCAGGGCAACGGCAGCACCGAGGACCTCACTGCCCGGATCATCGATCTCGTGGCGCCCATCGGCAAGGGCCAGCGCGGCCTGATCGTCTCGCCGCCGAAGGCCGGCAAGACCATGCTGCTGCAGAACATCG
>CAYQIV010000015.1:73210-74095 GCA_964417725.1 uncultured Chromatiaceae bacterium | reverse complement strand
CTCGGCGCGAAGAACGGGTAGCGGGTGTCGGAGCCGGCGATACCGCTGTTGACCAGGGCACCGGCGAGCCGGACGAGGTCGCGCCGCGACGCGAATCGGGCCAGGGCACGCTCGGCGACGCGCTCGACCTCGGCGTCGTCGGGGTAGGCACGGGCGAAGCAGAGCGCCTCGTGCAGGCGTTCGACTTCGCGCGCGCGCGCGAGGTCGGCGCGATCCAGGCGCTCGATCAGGAGGCGGCGCTCGCGCGCCGCCTCCGGACCGAACTCGAGCTTCAGGCTCTCCAGCCGAGCGAGGGGTGCGGACACGCCGCGATTCTACGCACGCCGGATCAGGAGGCCTCGAGCCCGAGAATGCGCATCGGCAGCGGCGTCAGGCTCCGGTAGCTGAGCTTGCCGTCGGGCGAGACGTCGAGGCGCGCCGCCGGGTAGAGCTCACCGACGCCGTAGCCCTCGGCGTCGACCGTCGCGTCGATCACCAGATAGGGGTAGTCGACGCTGCGCGAGGCGCGGAATGCCTCGCGGGTGCCGAGGTCGCGCGGCACGACCAAGAGGAGCCGGCGCAGCCCCTCCACGCGCGTCTCCTGGACGATGGCGATCGGCCGGCCGAGGCCGTTGCCGATGCTGACGCGGCCGAGCTCGAGGCCGCCGAGCAGGTTGCGCAGGGCGCGCTCCCCCTCGTCGCGCGCGATGCGCGCGAAGTCGACCAGCTCGAGCTCGGCCGTCCGGCCGCTGAGCCGGACGTCGAGGAAGGCCGAGTCGAAGCCGGCGACCAGCGCCGCGCTGTCGACCAGCAGGCCGTCGATCCGCTCCACCGGCTGGGCGGACGCGGGGGTGGGGGCGAGCGCGAGCGAGAGCGCCGCGAGCGCCACGAGTTGCGATGCGATGC
>CAYQIV010000015.1:0-73200 GCA_964417725.1 uncultured Chromatiaceae bacterium | reverse complement strand
AGTGCGTGTCATGTCGGTCTCCTGGATTCCTTCCATCCGCCGGGCAAGGAGTGCAAGGCGTGGACCAGGCCCCACGCGAGTCGGTGCCGGCCTCCCGACGAAGGTGTGTCGGGCAACCTCAGGCGCCGACCGGCTCGGCGCTGCGCGCCGCCTCGACCGCCACCGTCAGCTGGTCGCCGGCGGCGTCGACGCGCAAAGTCGCGCCCTCGCCCGCCTCGCCCGCGATCAGGGCGCGCGCGATCCGGCTCTCGAGCTGGTGCTGGAGGAAGCGCTTGAGCGGCCGCGCGCCGTAGACCGGGTCGTAGCCCGCCTCGGCGAGCCGGTCGAGCGCCGCCTCGCTGACGGTGAAGCGCATGTCGCGTCCGGCGAGGCGCTGCGACAGGTAGCGCAACTGGATGGCGACGATCTCGCGCAACTCGGTGCGCGACAGCGGGTGGAAGACCACGATGTCGTCGATGCGGTTGATGAACTCGGGGCGGAAATGGTCGCTGACGACCTCCATCACGGCACGTTTCATCGCCGCGTAGTTCTCCTCGCCGGCCATGCCCTGGATGCGCTGCGAACCGAGGTTCGAGGTCATGACGATGATGGTGTTGCGGAAGTCGACGGTGCGCCCGTGCCCGTCGGTCAGGCGGCCGTCGTCGAGCACCTGGAGCAGGACGTTGAAGACGTCCGGGTGGGCCTTCTCGACCTCGTCGAGCAGCACCACCGAGTAGGGCTTGCGCCGCACCGCCTCGGTCAGGTAGCCACCCTCCTCGTAGCCGACATAGCCCGGCGGGGCGCCGATGAGCCGCGCCACCGAATGCTTTTCCATGAACTCGGACATGTCGATGCGCACCATCGCCTCTTCGGTGTCGAAGAGGAAGGCGGCGAGCGCGCGCGTCAGCTCGGTCTTGCCGACCCCGGTCGGGCCGAGGAACAGGAACGAACCGCTCGGCCGGTTCGGGTCCGACAACCCGGCGCGCGAGCGGCGGATGGCGTTGGCGACGGTCGCCACCGCCTCGTGCTGGCCGACGAGGCGCTCGCGGATCGACTCCTCCATGCGCAGCAGCTTGTCCTTCTCGCCCTCGAGCATCTTGGCCACGGGGATGCCCGTCCAGCGCGACACGACCTCGGCGACTTCTTCCTCGGTGACGCGGTTGCGCAACAGGCGGGTGTCGCTCTTCTCGCCGGCTGCAGCCTCGGCGAGGCGTTTCTCGAGTTCCGGGATGCGGCCGTACTGCAGTTCCGACATGCGCGCCAGGTCCTGGGCGCGGCGCGCCGTCTCGAGTTCGCCGCGGGCCCGCTCGAGCTCTTCCTTGACGTGCGTCGTGCCCTGCACCGCGGCCTTCTCGGCGCGCCACACCTCGTCGAGGTCGGCATACTCCTTCTCCAGCGTGCCGAGCTGCGCCTCGATGTCGGCCAGGCGCTTGCGCGAGGCCTCGTCGGATTCCTTGCGCAGCGCCTCGCGCTCGATCTTGAGCTGGATGATGCGCCGGTCGAGGCGGTCCATCGCCTCGGGCTTCGAGTCGATTTCCATGCGGATGCGCGATGCCGCTTCGTCGATCAGGTCGATGGCCTTGTCGGGCAGCTGCCGGTCGCTGATGTAGCGGTGCGAAAGCGTCGCCGCGGCGACGATCGCCGGGTCGGTGATGTCGACGCCGTGGTGGACCTCGTAGCGCTCCTTGAGGCCGCGCAGGATGGCGATCGTGTTCTCGACGTCCGGCTCGTTGACCAGCACCTTCTGGAAACGCCGTTCGAGCGCCGCGTCCTTCTCGACGTACTGACGGTATTCGTCGAGCGTCGTCGCGCCGACACAGTGAAGCTCGCCGCGCGCCAGCGCGGGCTTGAGCATGTTGCCGGCATCCATGGCGCCCTCGGCCTTGCCGGCACCGACCATGGTGTGCAGTTCGTCGATGAAGAGGATCACCTGACCTTCCTGCTTCGCCAGGTCGTTGAGGACCGCCTTGAGGCGCTCCTCGAATTCGCCGCGGAACTTGGCGCCGGCGATCAGCGCGCCGAGATCGAGGGCGAGGATGCGCTTGTGCTTGAGGCTTTCCGGCACCTCGCCATTGACGATGCGCTGGGCCATGCCTTCGACGATCGCCGTCTTGCCGACGCCGGGCTCGCCGATCAGCACCGGGTTGTTCTTGGTCCGGCGCTGCAGGATCTGGATGGTGCGGCGGATCTCCTCGTCGCGGCCGACGATCGGGTCGAGCTTGCCCTGCTCGGCACGTTCGGTGAGGTCGATGGTGTATTTCTCCAGCGCCTGGCGGTTGTCCTCGGCATTGGGGTCGCGCACCGCCTCGCCGCCGCGCACTTCGTCGATGGCCTTCTCGACCGCGCCGCGCACCACGCCGGCGTCGGCGAGGATCCGGCCGGTGGCGCCCTTGTCCTCGCAGGCGGCGAGCACGGCCAGTTCGCTGGAGATGTACTGGTCGCCGCGCTTCTGCGCCAGCTTGTCGGCGAGGTTGAGCACGCGGACGAGGTCGTTCGACAGCATGACGTCGCCACCCGTGCCCTCGACCTGCGGCAACTGGTCGAGGGCCTCGCCGAGCCGCGAGCGCAGCAGGTTGAGGTTGACGCCGGCCTTGCCGAGCAGGTGGCGCACGGTGCCGCCACGCTGGTCGAGCAGCGCGACGAGCAGGTGCACCGGCTCGATGACCGGATGGTCGCGACCGACGGCGAGCGACTGCGCATCCTGCAGCGCCTGCTGCAGCTTCGCGGTCAGTTTTTCCATGCGCATCGGCACGACTCCCTGTGTCTGGTGGCTGCAACCGAAATGGGGCCGGGCGCGGTGCTTTTCAACGACCGGCGTTCCGACACCCGGTACCGGACGGTCACGCCGGGGCCAGCCAGATCAGGCTGGCCTGGCGGCCGCACGGCGCGTCGCGGCGGTGGGAATAGAAGCGCCGGGCATCCGCATGGGTGCAATGGCGGCCGCCGAAGACCGCGGCGACGCCGGCCGCGGCGAGGCGCAGGCGCGCCGCCGCGCACAGGTCGAGCGACCAGCGCCCGGCGCCGGGCCGGCGCCGGAAGGCCGCGCCGGCCCCGGGGTCGGCGGCGAGGAAGGCCGCGCGCACCTCGTCACCCACCTCGTAGGCCGCCACGCCGATCGCCGGGCCGAGCCAGGCGAGCAGTTCGGCAGGCTGGGCGCCCCCGGCGGCCAGTTGCCGGATGGCGGCCTCGATGACGCCGGCGGCGAGGCCCCGCCAGCCGGCATGGACCGCGGCGACCTGGCGGCCGGCGCGGTCGCAGAGGAGGACCGGCAGGCAGTCCGCGCTGAGCACCGCGCAGACCACGCCGGGCACGCCCGCCACCGCCGCATCGGCCTCGGGGGCGGTGCCCACGGCGGCCGGCAGCCGGACCACCGCTGTGCCATGCACCTGGCGCAACCACACCGGCGGCGTGGGCAGGGCCAACTGCGCAACCAGCCGGGCGCGGTTGTCGGCGACGTGGGCCGGGTCATCGCCGACATGGTCACCGAGGTTGAGCCCCGCCCATGGCCCGCGACTGCAGCCGCCGATGCGTGTGGTGGCCACCGCCCGCACGGTCGGCGGTGCCGGCCAGTCGGGGTGGATCAGCGCCGCGGCGGGGTGTCCGGCCATGGTGCCTCGGCATGCTGCGCCGCCGCCGCCTCGCCGCCCGACAGGACCACCAGCAGGCGCAGGAAATCGCCCGGCAGTGCGGCCGTGAAATCCAGCGCGGCACCGCTGACCGGGTGCCGGAGCATGAGCCGGCTGGCATGCAGTGCCTGGCGGCGCATGGCGCGCAGCGCGTCGGCGAGCACCGCACTCGATCCCGCCGGGATGATCAGCCGGCCGCCATAGGCCGGGTCACCGAGCAGCGGGTGGCGCACGTGGGCCATGTGCACACGGATCTGGTGGGTGCGGCCGGTCTCGAGGCGCACCGCCACCAGCGTGTGGTGGGCGAAGCGCGCCAGCACCCGGTAGTGGGTCACGGCGGGCCGGCCGCCGGTGACGATGGCCATGCGGGTGCGCTGGGACGGATGGCGGGAGATCGGCGCATCGACCGTGCCGCCCGCCGTCATGCGCCCGACACACACGGCGCGGTACTCGCGCGTGATCTGCCGCGCCTCGAGGTCACGCACCAGTGCGGTGTGTGCGGCCGGCGTGCGCGCCACGACCAGCAGCCCGCTGGTGTCCTTGTCGAGCCGGTGGATGAGGCCGCTGCGCGGCAGTTCGGCGAGCCGTGGATCATGCGCGAGCAGGCCGTTCTCCAGCGTGCCGCTGCGGTTGCCGGCGCCCGGATGGACGACGAGGCCGGCTGGCTTGTCGATGATGATGAGGTGTGCGTCTTCGTGGACGATCGCGAGCGGCAGCGGCTCGGCACGTGCCGGTGCCGCCTCGTCTTCCGGCACGGGCAGGTGGCGGATGGTGACGGCCTGCCCCTGCGCCACGCGGGTGCGCGGCTCGGCCGCGCCGCCATCGAGCGCCACGCAGCCGTCGAGGATCCACTGCTTGATGCGGCTGCGCGAATGGTCCGGCAGCAACGTGCACAGCGCCTGGTCGAGACGGCGGCCATCGAGGTTGCCGGGAATGACGAGTTCGCGCGTGTCGTTGTCCATGGGCCTGCACGTGTGCCGCGGGGCGCTGCCGCCCCGGGCGGCGGGCCGTCAGGGTATACTCTCCGCGGCGCCGGCGACAGCCGGCCACATTCCGGGCCCTGCCCCCTGAAACAGCGATCGTCCCGCCGCATGACACTGCCGCATCGCCTGCTCCTCGCCTGCCTGCTCGTCACCCTCGGCATCGCGGGCTGCGCCGGCAACAAGAAGGAACGCGACGAACGCTCGGGCGCCGACGTGCTCCATGAACGCGCCACACGCTCGATGAATTCCGGCAACTACGCCAACGCGATCGCGTATTTCGAGATGCTCGAGGCACGCTTCCCCTTCAGCAACCAGGCCAAGCAGGGCCAGCTCGACCTGATCTACTGCTACTACAAGGACCGCCAGATCGAGGCGGCCGTCGATGCGGCGACGCAGTTCGAGCGCGAGAATCCGCGCCACCCGCGCGTCGACTACGCCATGTACATGCGCGGCATGGCCTATTTTTCCGGCGAGCACAGCTGGTACCACCGCTGGTTCAACGTCGACCTCGCCCGGCGGCCGCCCCGCGACCTGCAGCAGTCCTTCTCGGTCTTCGCCCAGCTGGTGCAGCGCTTTCCCACCAGCGAATACGCCGCCGATGCCCGCCAGCGCATGATCTTCCTGCGCAACCGGCTGGCCGCCCACGAAATCCACGTCGCCGACTACTACATGAAGCGCGGCGCCTGGCTGGCGGCAGTCAACCGCGCGCAGCACGTCATCGAGACCTACGACGGGGCCCCGGCGGTCGGCGAGGCACTGGTCATCATGGTCGAGGCCTACGAGCGGCTCGGCATGATGGACCTCGCCGCCGATGCCCGCCGGGTGCTGGCCGCCAACCACCCGACGCTGGCCGAGGCGCCCGAGCCCGTGGCAACGCCCTGGTATCGCTTCTGGTGAGACCCCGCAGCGGGGCGATGCCCGGTGCCGGTGGGACGGCTCAGGGCGCGAGGTGGCGATACCCCGAGGTGATCGGATAACGCCAGTCGCGGCCGAAGGCACGCCCGGAGATGCGCACGCCCGGCGGCGCCTGGCGGCGCTTGTACTCGGCGCGGCGCACCATCTCCAGCACCTGGGCCACCGTTTGCGCGTCGAAACCGCGCGCCGCGATCTCCTCGACCGAACGGTTCTCGAGGATCAGCGCGTCGAGGATCGGATCCAGCACCTCGTAGGGCGGCAGCGAGTCGCTGTCCTTCTGGCCGGGGCGCAGTTCGGCACTCGGTGCACGGCGGATGACGCGCTCGGGGATCACCTGGCCCATGGCGTTGCGGTGGTGCGCGAGCTGGTAGACCAGCGTCTTGGTGCAGTCGCGAATCGGTGCAAAACCGCCGGCCATGTCGCCATAGAGCGTCGCGTAGCCGACCGCCATCTCGCTCTTGTTGCCCGTCGCCAGCACCATGCGGCCGGTCTTGTTGGAGATCGCCATGAGCAGGATGCCGCGGGCCCGCGACTGGAGGTTCTCCTCGGTGGCGTCCTCGGGCAGACCGGCGAAAAGCGGGGCCAGCGCCGCCTGCGCCGCCTCGACCAGCGGCGCGATCGGGATCACCCTGTAGTCGACGCCGAGCCCGCGCGCCTGGGCTTCGGCGTCCTCGATGCTGATGGCGGCGGTATGGTGGTAGGGCATCATCACCGCCTGGACGCGAGCAGGGCCGAGCGCGTCGACGGCGATGGCCAAAGTCAGCGCCGAGTCGATGCCGCCGGACAGGCCGAGCACGACGCCCGGAAAGCCGTTCTTTTCCACGTAGTCGCGCACGCCGCTGACCAGCGCATCCCAGATGCAGGCCACGTCGTCACGCAGCGGTGAGCACGGACCGGGCACCGGCACCGGCACGCCGTCGGCGATGCGGAAGGTGGCGACGGGCAGCGCGGGGCTGAACCCCGGGCCACGCATGAAGGTGTGGCCCTCGCCGTCCACCGCACACGAGCCGCCGTCGAAGACCAGTTCGTCCTGGGCACCGACCCGGTTGGCATAGACGATCGGCAGGCGGTTCTCGCGGGCGCGCGCCGCGACCACTGCCTCGCGTTTGCGCTGCTTGCCGATCTCGTAGGGCGAACCGTTGGCGACCAGCAGGAGGCGCGTGCCGGCATCGGCCGCCATCCGGCAGTATTCGGGCACCCAGATGTCTTCGCAGATGGCGATGCCGAGCGGCACGCCGCGGAAGTCGACGACCACGCCACCATCACCGGGCGTGAAATAGCGCCGCTCGTCGAAGACGCCATAGTTGGGCAGGCAGCGCTTGCGGTAGTTGGCGACCTGCCGGCCATCGACGAACAGGGCCGCGGCATTGTGGATATGGCCGTCGGCGTATTCCGGGTAGCCGATCAGCGCCGCGATGCCACCGGTCTCGGCGCCGGCGCGGGCCAGCCCCGCAGCGACCTGGCGGCGCAGGCCGGCGTGGAACAGCAGGTCTTCGGGCGGATAGCCGGACAGTGCCAGCTCAGGGAAGATGACGAGGTCGGCGACATCGCCGGCGCGCACCTCGCGCAGCGTGTCGACGATCCGTGCGGCATTGGCGGCCACGTCGCCGACGATGTGGTCCTGCTGGGCGGTCGCGATGCGCAGTGTGTCAGCCATGGCGGACGCGTTTCCTGCCGGCGTGCCCCCCGCCCGCCGGGCGTGTCAGGACAGCAGCGCGTGCATCGCGCTGCCGAGCTCGGCCGGCGAACGCACGGTGCGCACCCCGGCCTCCTCGAGGGCGGCGTACTTGGCCTCGGCGGTGCCCTCCCCGCCCGAGATGATCGCCCCGGCATGGCCCATGCGCTTGCCTGGCGGGGCTGTCACGCCGGCGATGTAAGCCACCACCGGCTTGGTGACGTGATCACGAATATAGCGCGCGGCGGCCTCTTCGTCGCTGCCGCCGATCTCGCCGACCATGATCACGCCCTCGGTGGCCGGGTCCTGCTCGAACAGTGCCAGGCAATCGATGAAGTTCATGCCGCGCACCGGGTCGCCGCCGATACCGACGCAAGTCGTCTGGCCGAGGCCGTTGCCGGTGGTCTGGAACACCGCTTCGTAGGTCAGCGTGCCGGAACGCGACACGATGCCGATGCGTCCCGGCTGGTGGATGAAGCCGGGCATGATGCCGATCTTGCACTCGCCCGGCGTGATCACGCCCGGGCAGTTGGGGCCGACGAGGCGGCAGTCGTGGTCGCGCAGCGCAGCCCTGACCTTGACCATGTCGAGCACCGGGATGCCCTCGGTGATGCAGACGACCAGCTTCACGCCGGCATCGGCCGCGGCGAGGATGGCATCGGCGGCGGCCGGCGCCGGGACGAAAATCATGCTGACGTCGGCGCCAGTGGCCTTCACGGCCTCGGGCATGGTGTGGTAGACCGGCACCCCGAGGTGTTCTTCGCCGCCGCGGCCGGGCGTGACACCGGCGACGATCCGCGTGCCGTAGTCGATGCACTGGCGGGCATGGAATGACCCCTGCCGGCCGGTCAGGCCCTGGCAGATGACGCGGGTGTTCTTGTCGATGAGGATACTCATGGCTGATATGTCTCGCGGCGGCTACCGCTCTCTGGTCCTGGCTGGATGGGTCAGGCGGCGGCGGCAACCGCCTTCCTGGCCGCGTCGGTGAGATCGACGGCGGCGGTGATGGCCAGCCCGCTGTCGGCGAGCATCCGCCGCCCTTCGTCGACGTTGGTGCCTTCGAGGCGCACGACCACCGGCACGCCGACGTTCACGTCGCGCACGGCGCGAATGATGCCCTCGGCGATGTGGTCGCAGCGCACGATGCCGCCGAAGATGTTGACGAGGATGGCCTTGACCTGCGGGTTGGAGAGGATCAGCTGGAAGGCCGCCGAGACGCGCTCCGGCGTGGCGCCGCCACCGACATCGAGGAAGTTGGCCGGGTCGCCGCCGTGGAGCTTGATGAGGTCCATGGTGGCCATCGCCAGGCCGGCGCCGTTGACCATGCAGGCGATGCTGCCGTCGAGCGACACGTAGTTGAGGTCGTGCTCGGCGGCGCGCCGCTCCATCTCGTCTTCCTGCGACGGGTCGCGCATGGTCTGCAGCTCGCGCTGGCGGAACAGCGCGTTGTCCTCGATGTTGATCTTGCCGTCGAGGGCGACAAGTTCCTGCGACCCGGTGACGATCAGCGGGTTGATCTCGACGAGGCTGGCATCGCACTCGGTGAACAGCCGGTAGAGCCGCGCCGCCATGTCGGTGAATTGCCCGACCAGCGCGTCGTCGAGGCCGAGGCCATAGCCGAGCTGGCGGGCCTGGTAGGGCATCAGCCCGGCGGCCGGGTTGATCGCCACGGTGAAGATGCGCTCCGGCGTGGTCGCCGCAACGTGCTCGATGTCCATGCCGCCGGCGGCCGAGGCGATGAAGGCCACGCGCCCGCTCTTGCGGTCGACGAGCAGGCTCAGGTAGAGCTCGCGGGCGATGTCGCTGCCGGCCTCGACGTAGACCTGGTTGACGGGCAGGCCTTCGGCGCCGGTCTGGTGGGTGGCAAGCCGCGTGCCGAGCAGGGCGCGGGCATGATCGCGGACCTCGCCGATGCTGCGCGCGAGGCGCACGCCCCCGGCCTTGCCGCGGCCGCCGGCATGGACCTGCGCCTTGACCACCCAGACCGGGCCGCCAAGGCGTTCGGCCGCTGCCCCGGCCTGGGCCGGGGTGGTCGCGAGTTCACCTTGCGGGACAACAATGCCATGGCGGCGAAAGAGCGCTTTCGCCTGGTATTCGTGAAGATTCATGAACTGCTCTGCGAAGGGCGGGCCGGCACACTCAGCCCCTGAAACCATGTTGCGGTGCCGGACGGGCGGTATTGTGGGGTAAAAATGCCGCGAATCAAACCGCTGGCCGACGGCGGCCGCCGGCCGAACCGGGACTGCGTTCACGAACGCCGGCGCCTTGCCATACATAATGCCGGGTCCATGGGTACCCTTTCGCCATCAGCCACCGGCACATCGCGGGCAGCGGCGCCCGGCGAGCCCTCGCCCGGCCGCCGCATCCAGCAGCGCACCGTGCGCCTGGTCGGCATCTTCCGCCTGCTCGCCGCCTTGCTGATGCTCGCCATCGCCCTGGGCTACCGCGAGACGGTGCTGCCCGGTGCCCGCGACCCGCAGCTGCTCATCCCCGGCGCACTGCTCTACGCCATCGTCGCCGCCATCCTCCTCGGCCTGCTCTGGCAACCGCGCACCCTGCTGCGCGCAGTGGTCATCGCCGCCCTGGTCGTCGACATCCTCGCCATCACCGTGCTGATGCACGCCAGCGGCGGCGTGACCAGCGGCATCGGCGGCCTGCTGGTGGTCTTCGTCGGCGCCGCGAGCCTGCACCTGCCGGGCCGCCATGCCTTCCTCGGCGCCGCCGTCGCGGCGCTCGCCGTGCTCGGTGAACAGTCCTTCGGCTTCCTCGCCCAGGGCGCACCGCTCGGCGACTTCGTTCCCGCCGGCGTGCTCGGCCTGATCATCTTCATCATCGCCTCGGCGGCCTACCCGCTGGCCCGCCAGATCGAGGAAAGCGAAGCGCTGGCCCGCCAGCGCGGCATCGACCTCGCCGACCTCGCCCAGCTCAACGACTACGTGATCCAGAACCTGCGCGAAAGCATCGTCGTCGTCGACGAGCGCCACCGCATCCGGTTGATCAACCAGTCAGCGGCCGAGCACCTCGGCATCGCGCGGCGCGAGGCCGGGCAGTCGCTGGCCAGCGTCGCGCCGCACCTCGACCGGCTGCTGCGCGACTGGCGCCGCCAGGGCAATCCGCTGCTGCAACCACCGCCTTTCGGCTCGGCCGACGGCACGACACGCATCAACGCGCACATCGCGCCGCTCGGTGCCGACGAACAGGGCCCCGTGCTGCTGTTCCTCGAGGACGCCGGCCAGCTCGCCGAGCGCCTCCAGCAGGCCAAGCTCGCCGCGCTCGGTCGCCTGTCGGCGAGCATCGCCCACGAGATCAGGAACCCGGTCGGCGCGCTCAGTCACGCCGGCCAGCTGCTCGAGGAATCGCCACTGACGGGCAGCGCCGAGCGGCGCCTGATCGACATCATCACCACCAACTCGCGACGCGTCAGCGAGATCGTCGACAACGTCATGCAGCTGTCGCGCCGCGAGGCCAGCCGGCCGGAATTGATCTACCTGCAGGGCTGGACCGGGGAATTCGCCGCCGAATTCACCGCCACCCTGGAACTTTTCGAGGACCAGGTCCGGGTGGTATCGGCCGAGGACATCGAGGTGCGCATGGACCCCGGCCACCTGCGCCAGGTGGTATGGAACCTGTGCGAGAACGCCGTCAAGTACGCCAGCGAGGCGGCCAGCGGCATCAGCATCGAGTTGTCGTGGGGTCGCATGGCCGGAAATCGCCGGCCGTACCTCGCCGTCGCCGACCGCGGGCCCGGCATCGATGCCGAGATGGTCGAGCGCATCTTCGAACCTTTCGCCACCGGTCGCGGCGGTGGCACCGGACTCGGCCTGTTCATCTCGCGCGAGCTCTGCGAGTGCAACCGCGCGGCCCTGTCCCACGAAGCCCGCCCCGGCGGCGGCAGCATTTTCCGTATCATCTTCGCCGATCCGGCACGCTGGGGACCCTGAGCATGGCTGCACCTGTGGCACTGGTCGTCGACGACGAACCCGATCTGTGCGAACTGCTGGCGATGACGCTGGAAAGAATGGACGTGCGCACCGTGACCTGCCACGACCTCGCCGCGGCACGTGCGCAGCTCGGCCGCCAGCGCTTCGCATTGTGCCTCACCGACATGCGCCTGCCCGACGGCGACGGCCTCGAGCTGGTCGAGTGGATGCAGGCCGCCGGCCTGCGCACGCCGGTGGCGGTGATCACGGCCCACGGCAACGTCGAGACGGCTGTGCGCGCCCTGAAGTCCGGGGCCTTCGATTTCATTTCCAAGCCGGTCGACATCCGCGTGCTGCGCAAGCTGGTCGGCAGCGCGCTCAAGGTGCCGGTCAGCGAGGTCAGCGGCAAGGCCCGCCTGCTCGGCGAATCGCCGGCGATCATGCGCCTGCGGCAGATGATCGCCCGCGTCGCGCGCAGCCAGGCGCCGGTGCACATCACCGGCGAGTCGGGCACCGGCAAGGAACTGGTCGCGCGCATGATCCACGAGCAGGGCGCGCGCAGCGAGGCGCCGTTCGTGCCGGTCAACTGCGGGGCCATCCCCTCCGAGCTGATGGAAAGCGAGTTCTTCGGCCACCGCAAGGGCGCCTTTACCGGTGCGGTGACCGACAAGGACGGCCTGTTCCGCTCGGCCGAGGGCGGCACGCTGTTCATGGACGAGATCGCCGACCTGCCGCTGCCGATGCAGGTCAAGCTGCTGCGCGTGATCCAGGAGAAAGGCGTCCGGCCGGTCGGCCAGAGCGCCGAGGTGGCAGTCGACGTGCGCATCCTCTCGGCGACGCACAAGGACCTGCGCGCGCTGGTCGCCGCCGGCCAGTTCCGCGAAGACCTGTATTACCGCATCAATGTCATCGAACTGCGCGTGCCGCCCCTGCGCGAGCGCGGCGGCGACCTCGACCTGCTCGTCGATGCCCTCCTCGCCCGCCTCACCGGCGAGCTGGGGCTTGCTCCGCGTGAACTGACCGCCGAGGCCCGCGACAAGCTCCGCGCCTGGCCCTTCCCCGGCAACGTCCGCGAACTCGAGAACGTCCTCGAACGCGCCGTGGCGCTCTGCGGCGACGAGGTCACGGCGGAGGACATCCTGCTGCAGGGCGCCGTGCAGGGCGCAGCGGGCATGCCGCACCCGCCGGGCGGCGCGCCGCCGGCGGCGGCCGCTCCGGCGGCAGGCAGCGCACCGCTCGGCGACCGGCTGGAGCAGCTTGAGCGCGAGGAGATCCGCCGCGCGCTGGCCGACAACCGCTACAACAAGACCGCCACCGCCCGCCAGCTCGGCATGACGCTGCGCGCGCTGCGCTACCGCATGCAGAAGCTGGGGCTCGACTGAGGGCGGAAGCTGACGCACCGCGTCACCTTGTGACGTTTTGCGTCAGATCGAAAACGGGCCGACGGCGACTTATGTCCGCCACTGTTACCGCCGCCGCCAAGCGTTCGAATAAAGCATTTTCAAATCAAATAGATGCACGAGCATATCGAGACCTGGCATGGAAGCTGCATCATCGTTCCCGCCGGCACCTGCCGCACGTCGCTGAACCGTTTTCACAAGGAGTGAAGCATGAAGAAGATCCAGCAGGGTTTTACCCTCATCGAACTGATGATCGTCGTCGCGATCATCGGCATCCTGGCGGCCATCGCCATCCCGGCCTATCAGGACTACACCATCCGCTCGCAGGTCTCTGAAGGCATGACGCTGGCCAGCTCGGTCAAGGCGTCGGTGTCGGAGTTCTTCGCCGACCGCGGCGTGTGGCCGACGGACCTCGACGACCTCGGCATCGCCAATGCACCGAGCGGCAAGTACGTGGCCTCCATCACGGTCGACGACGGCACGCTCACCATCACCTACGGCAACGATGCCAATCCCGAAATCGGCGCCGAGACGGTCACCCTCAAGCCGCTGGTCAGCGACAACCTCGACGTGATCTGGCAGTGCGCCGACAACGTCCCGACCAACGGTGCCGAAGCCGGATCCGGCGCCTCCGGCGCCGCGGCGACCTTCGCCGCCGGCAAGGAAAAGTACCTGCCGTCCAACTGCCGCGGCTGATGAGGCTGCGGGCCGGCCCTGCCGGGCCGGCGGATACCGCGCGGGGGCCTTCGGGCCCCCGCGTTTTTGGTGCATCCCGGCATCTGGCAGGGCCCGGGCCCTCAAGCCCCGGCGGACCGCGGCCGATAACCTCCCGGAGCGGTCCGCAAGGCCGGGCAAGAACCCCCCGGAGTTGTGACCTGCGTCGGTTGCGCCCGTCACTGAACATCAGTAACACTATGTCTCCTATCTGCCTGAGCCACCGGGACTTCCCGCCAGCACCGCGCCCATGGCCGTAAACCCCGCATCGTCCCCGCTGTCCGGCCTGTCGCGCCGCCTGGTGCAGGACGGGCTGGTGCAGGAAGACGTGGTGCTCCAGGCGCTGAAGGCCGCCGAAGGCCAGCGCGGCGGGCTGGTCAGCCACCTCGTCGAGCAGGGTCTGGTCGAGGCACGCAAGATCGCCATCGCGGCGTCCACCGAATTCGGCGTGCCGCTCCTCGACCTCGACGCCCTCGAGATCGACCTCGACACCGTCCGCGTCATCGACCAGCGCCTGCTCGCCAAACACCGCGTGCTGCCGCTGATGTTGCGGGGCAAACGCCTGTTCCTCGGCGTCGCCGACCCCACCGACCAGCCGGCCGTCGACGAGATCAAGTTCCAGACCGGCTTCCGCGTCGACCCGATCGTCGTCGACCAGGACAAGCTCGAGGCCCTCGTCGCCCGCGCCCTCGAGCAGGTCGACACCTCGATGTCCGGCATGGAAGAGGACGACTTCGACCTCGAGAGCCTCGAGGTCACCGGCGGCGAGGACGAGGCCGCCGAAGACATCGCCCGCGACGACGTCGAGGACGCGCCGGTGGTGCGCTTCGTCAACAAGGTGATGCTCGACGCCATCAAGCGTGGCGCCTCCGACATCCACTTCGAGCCCTACGAGAAGAACTACCGTGTGCGCACGCGCCTCGATGGCGTGCTCAAGCAGGTCGCCGCGCCGCCGCTGGCGCTGGCCAACAAGGTCACGGCACGCCTCAAGGTGATGTCGCGGCTCGACATCGCCGAACGGCGCGTGCCGCAGGACGGGCGCATCAAGCTGCGCCTGTCGAAGAGCCGCGCCATCGATTTCCGCGTCAACACCTGCCCGACGCTCTACGGCGAGAAGGTCGTGCTGCGCATCCTCGACCCGACCGCCGCCAAGCTCGGCATCGATGCGCTCGGCTACGAGCCTTTCCAGAGAAAGCTCTACCTCGATGCGCTCGCCAAGCCCTACGGCATGATCCTCGTCACCGGACCGACCGGCAGCGGCAAGACCGTGTCGCTCTATACCGGCATCAACATCCTCAACACCGAGGACCGCAACATCTCGACGGCCGAAGACCCGGTCGAGATCAACGTGCCGGGCATCAACCAGGTCAACGTCAACCCCAAGGTCGGCCTGACCTTCGCCTCGGCGCTCAAGGCCTTCCTGCGCCAGGACCCCGACGTGATCATGGTCGGTGAGGTGCGCGACCTCGAAACCGCCGAGATCGCCATCAAGGCGGCGCAGACCGGCCACCTCGTGCTTTCCACGCTCCACACCAACGATGCGCCGCGCACCTTGACCCGGCTGATCGACATGGGCGTCAAGCCCTATGCCATCGCCACCTCGGTGCACCTCATCATCGCCCAGCGCCTGGCGCGGCGCCTGTGCGAACACTGCAAGGAATTGCGCGACATCCCCGAGGAGGCGCTGCTCAAAGAAGGCTTCACTGCCGAGGACATCCAGGCGGGGCCGCGCATCTACGGGCCGGTCGGCTGCCGCCAGTGCAACGACGGCTACAAGGGCCGCGTCGGCATCTACCAGGTGCTGCCGGTCGGCGAGACCATCGGACGGATCATCCTCGAGGGTGGCAGCGCCGTCGAGATCGAGGAGCAGTCGATCAAGGACGGTGTCTGGACCCTGCGGCGCTCGGCGCTGCAGAAAGTCAAGGACGGCCTTACCAGCCTCGAAGAGATCAACAGGGTTACCATCGAGTAGTCGCACGGGCGGCCGGCGGTGCGGGGCACCGCCGATGGGCCGAACCGGGGTTCAGGAGGAGCCAGGGCATGGCAACCAGCATCGCCATCAAGCAGATCCCGTTCAAGTGGGAAGGCACCGACAGCCGCGGCAACACCATCCGCGGCAAGACGCTCGCCGCCACCGAGGCCGCGGTGCGCGCCGAGCTGCGCCGCCAGGGCGTGGTCCCGGTCAAGATCCGCAAGCAGTCGAGCCTGCTCCAGGCCGGCGGCAAGGTCACGCCGGGCGACATCGCCATCTTCAGCCGCCAGCTGGCCACCATGCTGTCGTCGGGCATTCCGCTGGTCCAGGCCTTCCAGATCATCGGCAACGGCCACGACAACCCGGCGATGCAGAAGCTGATCCTCGCCATCAAGGCCGACCTCGAGGCCGGCACGGCGCTGGCCGAGGCGCTGGCCAAGCACCCGCTGCACTTCGACGACCTCTACGTCAACCTCGTCGCCGCCGGCGAACAGGCCGGCTCCCTCGACACGCTGCTCGACAAGGTGGCGACCTACAAGGAAAAGACCGAGGCCATCAAGAAGAAGATCAAGAAGGCGCTGTTTTATCCGGCGGCGGTCATCGTCGTCGCGATCGTCGTCACGGCAATCCTCATGATCTTCGTCATCCCGCAGTTCGAGTCGCTGTTCAAGGGTTTCGGCGCCGACCTGCCAGCCTTCACGCGCATGGTCCTCGACATCTCGGAGTTCCTGCGTTCGCAGGGCTGGATCCTCCTCTTCGTCATCGGCGGCATCGTCGGCGGCTACATCTACCTCAAGAAGCGCTCGCGGCGCCTGCGCGAGATCGAGGACTGGCTGTTCCTCAAGCTGCCCATCGTCGGGCCGATCCTCGAGAAGGCGGCGGTGGCACGCTTCGCCCGCACGCTGGCGACGATGTTCAATGCCGGCGTGCCGCTGGTCGAGGCCCTGCAGTCCGTGTCGGGCGCCACCGGCAACGTGCTCTACGAAAAGGCCGTGCTGCGCATGCGCGATGAGGTCGCCACCGGCCAGCGGCTGCAGCGCGCCATGGAGAACACCGAGCTGTTCCCCAACATGGTCGTGCAGATGATCGCCGTCGGCGAGGAATCCGGCTCGCTCGACGAGATGTCGAGCAAGGTCGCCGACTTCTACGAGGCCGACGTCGACAACGCCGTCGACAGCATGAGCAGCCTGCTCGAGCCGCTGATCATGGCCATCCTCGGCATCCTGGTCGGCGGCATGGTCGTCGCCATGTACCTGCCGATCTTCAAGATGGGCGCGGTCATCTGATCGACGCGGCTGCCCTGTCGTCCATGTCGGTCCCGCTCATGGCCATGGCGGGCGTGCTCGGCCTGCTCGTCGGCAGCTTCCTCAATGTGGTGATCTACCGGCTGCCGCTGATGCTCGAACGCGAGTGGCGCCGCCAGGCCAGTGAGGTGCTCAACGGCGACGCGCCGGCGGCCCACAACGATGAGCCGCCTTTCAACCTGCTGACACCGCGCTCGGCCTGCCCGCAGTGCCGGACGCCGATTCCGGCCTGGCACAACATCCCGCTGGCGAGCTACCTGCTGCTGCGCGGTCGCTGCGCGGCCTGCCAAGCGCCGATCCCGCGCCGCTATCCGCTCATCGAGGCGTTGACGGCACTGGCCTCGCTGGCCGTCGCGGCGCAGTTCGGCGCGGGACCGGCACTGGCCGGGGCGCTGGGCCTGACCTGGGCGTTGATCGCGCTGTCGGTCATCGACATCGACCACCACCTGCTGCCCGATTCGATCACCCTGCCGCTGCTGTGGGCCGGGCTGCTCTTCCAGCTGGTGGCCGGCGGCGCACCCGGCAGCGTCTTTCCCGGGCTCGAAGCCGGGGTCATCGGTGCGATGGCCGGCTATCTCAGTTTGTGGTTTGTCTACCATGGCTTCCGCCTCGTGACCGGCAAGGAAGGCATGGGCTACGGCGACTTCAAGCTCTTCGCAGCACTCGGCGCCTGGCTCGGCTGGCAGGCGCTGCCGCTCGTCATCCTCGTCGCGGCACTCAGCGGCGCACTGATCGGCGTGGCGCTGATCGCCTTCGGCGGGCGGGCGCGGGAAAAGCCGTTGCCCTTCGGCCCCTACCTCGCCATCGCCGGCTTCATCGCCCTGCTGTGGGGTCGGCAGATCACCGCGGCCTACTGGGCGGCCGCCTTCTGAGGCCGCGGCATGACGCACGACGTCCCGCATGACGGGCCGGCATGGCGGGTCGGACTGACCGGCGGGATCGCCAGCGGCAAGAGCACGGTGGCGGCGATGTTCGAGGCCCACGGCGTGCCGGTGATCGACACCGACCTCATCGCCCGTGAGGTCGTTGCCCCCGGCACGCCGGCACTCGACGCCATCATCCGCACTTTCGGCCGCGACCTGCGCCAGGATGACGGCAGCCTCGACCGCCGCCGGCTGCGCGAGCGCGTCTTCGCCGACGAGGCGGCACGCCGCCAGCTCGAGGCGCTGCTCCACCCGCTGATCATGGCGCGCTGCGAGGCGCTGTCGGCCGCCGCCGGAGGCGCCTACCAGGTGCTGGTGGTGCCGCTGCTGGTCGAAACCGGCTATGCCTCGCGCGTCGACCGCGTGCTCGTCGTCGACTGCCCGGAAGCGGTCCAGCGCATGCGCCTCGCAACGCGCGACGGCGAGACCGCACAGGGCATCGAACGCCTGCTCGCCGCGCAACTGCCCCGCGCCGAGCGGCTCGCTGCTGCCGACGACATCATCGACAACTCGGGCAGCAGGGCCGACACGGCGCAACAGGTGGCGCGGCTGCACGCACGCTACCTCCTCCTCAGCCACACCACCGGCGGCTGACCCGGCGCGGCGGATTTGCCTCGTGATATCCGCTGGCGCAGAATAGATTCCCAGCTCCGGAACGGCGAACCGGCACACTCGATGTGAGCACACCCCCTGCAGACCTGTTCAACCAGCCTGCGGCCTCCGGCGCGGTCGTGCTCTATGAGCAGCCGCTCAGCGAGCGGATGCGCACCTTCCTGCGCCTGGAATACCTCTACCAGCAGTTCGCCTTCAACCTGAGACAACACCCCGACTGGGGCAGCCGGGCGGCGATCGCCAGCATGCTCGAGATCGTCGCCATCCTCGGCCGCGGCGACGTGCGCGGCGACTGCCTCAAGGAACTCGAGCGCCAGATCGGCCTGCTCGACCGCTGGCAGCGCTCGCCCGGGGTCGACCTCGAGCGCCTCGGGCAGATGGTCCAGAGCATGCAGACGCTGCGCCAGCGGCTCTTCGCCGTCGGCCCGCAATTCCTCCAGCCGCTGCGCGACAACGAGTTCCTCGCCGCCGTGAAACACCGCAGCGCGATCCCCGGCGGCACCTGTGAATTCGACCTGCCGATCTACAGCAACTGGCTGCGCCGGCCATACGAACAGCGCACCGCCGACATCGAACGCTGGATGCACAACCTGCGTCCGCTCGGCGATGCCATCGTCCAGCTGCTGTGGCTGCTGCGCGAAAGCAGCCAGCCCAGCGCCCAGGTGGCCGTCAACGGCGTCTACCAGCACGGCCAGGTGGGCGATGCGACGGTCGGCCTGCTGCGCGTCGGCGTGCCCGGCGACGCCGACCTCTTCCCCGAGATCAGCGGCAGCCATCACCGCTTCACGGTGCGCTTCATGCAGTGGCAGAACGTCATGCAGCGCCCGACACAGGTGGTGCGCGACGTGCCGTTCCGCCTCTATCTCTGCTGAGCATCCGGCGCGGCGTTGAGCGCCGCGATCACCGGCAGGTCGGCGGGCAGCAGCCCGCAGTCGGACAGTTCAGCAACGCTGACCCAACGCAACGGCTGGCCCTCGCGGCCCGAGGCGGTGCCGGCATAGCGTTCCACGCGGTAGAAATCCAGTTCGACGGTGCGATCGGGATAGGCATGGCGGCAGCGGAGCAGCGGCGTGCCGCCAAGCACCGTGATGCCGAGCTCTTCGTGCAGTTCGCGGCACAGGCCATCCCAGGCGGCTTCACCCGGCGCCAGTTTGCCGCCGGGGAACTCCCAGAAGCCGCCGCCGTGCGCGCCTTCCGGCCGGCGCGCGATGAGGACGCGACCGGCGGCGTCGGACAGCACCCCGGCCACCACGCTGATCAGCGGCCGGTGGTCTCCGGCGGGCGCCGCGCCATCATTGCAGCTTGCCATGGCACTGCTTGTACTTCTTTCCCGAACCGCACGGGCAGGGGTCGTTGCGGCCGACCTTGGGGTCCTCACGCACGAAGGGCGCAGCCGGTGCGCGCGGCGCCGCGGGGCGCAGGCGCAGGCCACCGGCAGCCGGCGCCTGCCCTTCGGCCGGCAGTGCCTCGCCAGGGTCCGCGGCCGCACCGGCCGGCGATGGTGCCTCGTCATGGCGGTACTGAAGCTGCGCGGCCATGCGCCGCTGGGCTTCCTCGGCGGCGATCTCGTCCGGCGAACGGACCCGCGCGCGGGCGAGGATCGTCACCACGTCGCGCTTCACCTGGTCGAGCATCGCGCTGAACATCTCGAAGGCCTCGCGCTTGTACTCCTGCTTGGGGTTCTTCTGTGCATAGCCGCGCAGGTGAATGCCCTGGCGCAGGTAGTCCATGCCGGCGAGGTGCTCGCGCCAGTGCAGGTCGAGTTGCTGGAGCATGAGCTGCTTCTCGAGCTGGCGCAGCTCGGCCGGCGGGATCGCCGCGAACTTGGCGTCAGTCTCGCGGGCGATCACCTCGACGATGTGCTGGCGCAGACCCGGCTGGTCAAGCGGCGGGTCGGCATCGAGCAGGGCCTGGACGTCGATGTGCACGCCGAAAAGCTGCTCCAGTTCGGCGCCGAGGCCCGGTGCATCCCATTGCTCCTCGACGCTGTCCTCGGGGATGAACTGGCTGATCACGCCGTTGATGACCTCGACGCGGATCGCGGCGATCGACGCCGAGATGTCTTCGGCGCGCATCAGTTCGTTGCGCTGCTGGTAGATGACCCGGCGCTGGTCGTTGGCCACGTCGTCATATTCGAGCAGCGACTTGCGCGCATCGAAATTGTGGCCCTCGACCTTGCGCTGGGCGCGTTCGATCTGACGCGTCAGCAGCTTGCTTTCGATGGCCTCGCCTTCGCGCATGCCAACACCCTTGAGCATGCCTTTGGTGCGCTCCGGGTCGCCGAAAATGCGCATCAGGCTGTCTTCCAGCGACAGGTAGAAACGGCTCGAGCCCGGGTCGCCCTGACGACCGGAACGGCCGCGCAGCTGGTTGTCGATGCGCCGCGACTCGTGACGCTCGGTGCCGATGATGCGCAGCCCGCCGGCGGCCACCACCGCGGCGTGCCGCACCTGCCACTCCTCGCGGTGGCGTTCGACCGCCGCGGCATCCTCCCCGGTACCGGACTGTTCGAGTTCCGCCTTGAGGTTGCCGCCGAGGACGATGTCGGTGCCGCGACCGGCCATGTTGGTGGCGATGGTCACCGCACCGGGACGGCCCGCTTCGGCGACCACCTGCGCCTCGCGCTCGTGCTGCTTGGCGTTGAGGACCTGATGGGCGATGTCCCTGGCCGACAGCGCCTCGGCGAGCATCTCCGAGGTTTCGATGGAGGTGGTGCCGACGAGCACCGGCTGGCCACGGGCCTGGCAATCACGGATGTCCTCGATGATGGCCTCGAACTTGTCCTTCTCGGTGAGGTAGACGAGGTCGGGTTGGTCATCGCGGACCATCGGCCGGTGTGTCGGGATGACGACCACCTCGAGGCCATAGATCTGCTGGAATTCGTAGGCCTCGGTGTCGGCCGTGCCGGTCATGCCCGAAAGCTTGCCGTAGAGGCGAAAGTAGTTCTGGAAGGTGATCGAGGCGACGGTCTGGTTTTCGGCCTTGATCGGCACGCCCTCCTTGGCCTCGATGGCCTGGTGCAGGCCGTCGGACCAGCGCCGGCCGGGCATCGTGCGCCCGGTGAACTCATCGACGATGACGACCTCGCCGCCGCGGACGATGTAGGCCACGTCGCGCCGGAACAGCGCGTGGGCGCGCAGCGCGGCCGTCAGATGATGCATCAGGCGGATGTTGGCGGCGTCATAGAGGCTTTCGTTCTCGCCGAGCAGGCCCTCCTGGACGAGCAGCTCCTCGACCTTCTGGTGACCCGCCTCGGTGAGAAACACCTGGCGGCCTTTCTCGTCGACCGAATAGTCGCCCGGCCCGTCCTCGGCGGCCTGGCGCTCGAGCTTCGGCACCAGGCGGTTGACCTGCTGGTAGAGGTCGGAGCCCCCTTCGGACGGGCCCGAGATGATCAGCGGCGTGCGCGCCTCGTCGATGAGGATCGAGTCGACCTCGTCGACGATGGCAAAGGCCAGCCCGCGCTGCACCTGGTCCTCCGGCCGGAAGGCGAGGTTGTCGCGGAGGTAGTCGAAACCGTACTCGTTGTTGGTGCCGTAGGTGATGTCGGCGGCGTAGGCGGCGCGCTTTTCCTCCGGCGTCTGGCCGCTGCGGATGACTGCGACCGTCAGGCCGAGGAAACGGTAGATCGGCCCCATCCATTCGGCATCGCGCCCGGCGAGGTATTCGTTGACCGTGATGACGTGGACGCCCTTGCCCGGCAGGGCATTGAGGTAGGCGGCCAGCGTCGCGACCAGGGTCTTGCCCTCGCCGGTGCGCATCTCGGCGATCTTGCCTTCGTGCAGCGCCAGGCCGCCGATCAGCTGGACGTCGAAATGGCGCAGGCCGAGGGCACGGCGGGCGGCCTCGCGGACCACGGCGAAGGCCTCGGGGATCAACGCATCGAGGGCAGTGCCGGCGGCGAGCCGTTCACGGAACTCGACCGTCTTTCCCGCCAGCGCGGCATCGTCGAGGGCCTGCAGCGCGGCCTCGTGGCGGGCGGCCTCGGCGACCACGCGCTGATAGCGCCGCAGCAGGCGCTGGTTGCGGCTGCCGAAAAGTCGGGAAACCCAGTTGAACACGCGTATCTTCCTTCGCGGTACGGCATGACGACCCGGCCGCTGCCAGGTTGCCGTGGCAGTGCACACGATGCCGGCGGAGCGGGCCCGCATTCTAGCAGGCCGTGACAGGACCGGGGCCGGGGTGCGGCGGCGGGCTTCAGGTCGCCGGCGGCAGGTAGCGGGCGGGATCGAGGTGCAGGCCGCCGTAGAGCAGCTCGAAATGCAGGTGTGCGCCGGTCGCCCGGCCGGTGTCGCCGAGCAGGGCGATGGCCTGGCCGGGCCTGACGTAATCACCGGCACTGACCAGGTTCGCGGCATTGTGGGCGTAGCGCGTCACCCAGCCGCTGCCGTGGTCGATCTCGACCAGGTTGCCGTAGCCGGCCCGCGGCCCCGACCAGGTGACCACCCCGGGACCGGCGGCGACGATCGATGCGTGGCGCGCGGCGGCGAAGTCGACGCCCCGGTGCAGGGCCGGCCGACCGTTGAACGGATCACGACGCGGACCGAAACGGCTCGAGAGGGTGGCGCCGTCGAGCGGCGGCACGATCCTGCGACCCCGCACCCGTGCGGCCGCCGCCGGCGGCCGGTCTACCCCGGCGGGCGGGGCCGCGGGCACCGCCGGGGCCGCGGCGACGGGCATCGGTGCCCAGGCCATGGACGGTGCGGGGGCAGGACCCCATTGGCCGTGGCCCCAGGCCCAGCCGGCAGCAAAACCGCCCGCGGCCAGCAGCAGCAGCGCCGCGGCGCTCAACAGGCGGCGGCGGGCAAAATGGCCGGGGGCATCGCCGTCGCCCCGGGGCGGTGAGGTGGGTGGTGCCGGCATCGGTCCCTGCCCGTGGATCGCGGCTAGACTATGCCGCACCGGCAAGGCCCGGGACAAGAACGCCGTCACACCAGGAAACCATTACCGGATGAGCAACCCGCGCGGCACGCCGTTGCCCATCGGCCAGGCACTGCAGGACAGTGTGCGTCTGAAGCGCCTGGCGGAAGGCGCTCGGCAGCGCCTGGCGCTCGCCGACCACCTGCGCGAGGCATTGCCGGCCGAACTGCGCTCGGCGCTCGGCGCCTGCAACCTGCACGCGGACGGCACGCTGGTGGTCAGCACCGGCAGCCCGGAATGGGCGACGCGGTTGCGCTTCGAATCGACGACACTGCTCGACGCCTGCCGGCATCACCACCCGCAGGCGCTGCGGGTGCGGGTGCGTGTCGCCAGCGGGCGCTGAGAACGGGGCGGCTCAGGCCGCCGGCAGGGCCACGGGATAGGCGATCGGCAGGTCGCGCTGCCCGTCGAAGGTGGTCATCTCGTAGGCCGAGGGGTCACCGAGCAGGGCACGCAGCAGGCGGTTGTTGAGTCCGTGGCCCGACTTGCTGGCACAGACCTCGCCGATCAGGCTGTGGCCAAGCACGTAGATGTCGCCGATGGCGTCGAGGATCTTGTGCTTGACGAACTCGTCCTCGAAGCGCAACCCATCCTCGTTGAGAATGCGGAAGTCGTCGAGGACGATGGCGTTGTCCATGCTGCCGCCGAGGGTCAGCTGCCGGGTGCGCAGCATGTCGATGTCGCGGGCGAAACCGAAGGTGCGCGCCCGGGCGATGTCGCGCAGGAACGTCGTGGTGGAAAAATCGACGCTGGCCTTCTGCGCGTGACGACGGAACGACGGGTGGTCGAAATCGATCTCGAAGCTGACACGGAACCCGGCCCACGGCCTCAGCTCGGCCCACTTGTCGCCCTCCTCGACCCGCACCACGCGCCGCACGCGCACGAAACGCTTGGCGGCCGGCTGCTCGACGATGCCTGCCGATTGCAGCAGGAAGACGAACGGTGCGGCGCTGCCGTCCATGATGGGGATTTCAGCGGCGCTGATGTCGACCCAGGCGTTGTCGATGCCGAGGCCGGCAAAGGCCGCCATCAGGTGCTCGACCGTCGCCACCTTGACGTCGCCCTGCACGAGGGTCGTGCCGAGCATCGTCTCGCCGACCTTGAAGGGGTCGGCGGCGACATCCACCGGCGGGTCGAGGTCGACACGCCGGAAGACGATGCCGGTGTTCTCGGCCGCCGGCCGCACCGTCATGAAGACCTTGCGCCCGGTATGCAGGCCGACACCGGCCGTCTGTACGGCCGTTCTCAGGGTTCGCTGTTTCAACGTGGCTCCATCAACCCGAGGGGGCCCGTGAACCCCCCGCCCCTCCTGCCGGGCGGCAGGGCGTCATGCGCCGGGAACCGTAGCACAGCGACGGAAAACCGCGCAATGACGCCCATGCCCGCCGCCGGCCTCAGTCGGCCTGACGGCGCAGGAAAGCCGGTACATCGAGCAGACCGAGCGACTCGCCGCTGTCGCTGAACTGCTCGCCGACGGCCTTCTTGCGGATGTAGGTCGGCTGGTCGTAGGCGCCGTAGGGATTGGACGCCGTGTCCACCGCGGGCTGGCCGGCGCCATGGCGCTCGGCGGCGGGCGCCGCCGGGGCGCGCTGCACCGGCGCCTGCACCGGGGACACGACGCGAATCAGCGGCGGGCGCTGCTGGACCACCTGCTGGCCGAGGCCGGTGGCGACGACCGTCACCCGGATGGCGTCGGTCATCTCCGGGTCGATCACCGTGCCGATGACCACCGTGGCGTCGTCCGAGGTGCACTGGCGCACCGTCTCGCCGACCTGGCGGAACTCGCCGATCGAGAGGTTCTCGCCGGCCGTGACGTTGACGAGGATGCCACGCGCGCCCGACAGGTTGACGTCCTCGAGCAGCGGGCTGGCGATGGCCGCCTCGGCGGCCTCGCGGGCGCGGTCCTCGCCGCGCGCCGTGCCCGAACCCATCATCGCCATGCCCATCTCCGACATCACGGTGCGCACGTCGGCGAAGTCGACGTTGATGAGGCCCGGCCGGGTGATCAGCTCGGCGATACCCTGCACGGCGCCCTGCAGGACCTCGTTGGCGGCACGGAAGGCGTCGAGCAGCGCCGTGTCGGGACCGAGCACCGAGAGCAGCTTTTCGTTGGGAATGGTGATCAGCGAATCGACATACTTGCCGAGTTCGTTGATGCCAGTCTCGGCAATCGTCATGCGCCGGCTGCCCTCGATGACGAACGGCTTGGTGACCACGGCGACGGTGAGGATGCCGAGTTCACGCGCCACCTGGGCGACCACCGGTGCGGCACCCGTGCCCGTGCCGCCGCCGAAGCCGGCGGTGATGAAGAGCATGTCGGCGCCCTCGATGACCTCGATGATCCGGTCACGGTCTTCCATCGCCGCCTGCCGGCCGACATCGGGGTTGGCCCCGGCGCCGAGGCCCTTGGTGATGTTGCAGCCGATCTGCAGCGCGGTGCGCACGTTCGAGGTGCGCAAGGCCTGCGAATCGGTATTGCAGCAGATGAAGTCGACACCATCGATGCCGACGCTGACCATGTGCCTCACGGCATTGCCGCCGCCGCCGCCGACACCCAGCACCTTGATCACGGCGTTCTGACTGTATGCATCCATCAGTTCAAACATGTCACTGCTCCTGATTCAAAAAAAACAACAACCCCGGGGAATCAGAAATTCCCCTGAAACCAGCCCCTCATCCGCTCCCAGACCTCGCGCAACCCCCCACCCACGACCTGCGTATCGGCGGCCTGCCTGGCCCTCTCCGCGGCGTAGACCAGCAGGCCGACACCGGTGGCATGGATCGGATTGCGCACCACATCGCCGAGGCCACGCACGTGCTGCGGCACGCCGAGGCGCACCGGCATGTGGAACACCTCTTCGGCAAGCTCGATGGCGCCCTCCATCTTCGAGCTGCCGCCGGTCAGCACGACACCGGCCGCCACCGTGTCCTCGAAGCCGCTGCGCCGCAGTTCATCGCGGATCAGGCCGAAGAGCTCCTCGTAGCGCGGCTCGATGACCTCGGCGAGCGTCTGCCGCGCCAGCCGCCGCGGCGGCCGCTCACCGACACTCGGCACCTCGATGGTCTCGTCCTCGTTGGCGAGCTGCGACAGTGCACAGGCGTAGCGCACCTTGATCTCCTCGGCGTAGTGCGTCGGCGTACGCATCGAGATGGCGATGTCGTTGGTGACCTGGTCACCGGCAATGGGAATCACCGCCGTGTGGCGGATCGCGCCGTTGTGGAACACGGCGATATCGGTCGTGCCGCCACCGATGTCGACCAGGCAGATGCCGAGCTCACGCTCATCGTCGGTCAGCACGGCGTGGCTCGAGGCGAGCTGCTCGAGGACGATGTCGGCGACGGTCAGTCCGCAACGCTGCACGCACTTGACAATGTTCTGGGCGGCGCTCGCCGCCCCCGTGACCATGTGGACGCGCGCCTCGAGACGCACGCCCGACATGCCGATCGGCTCGCGGATGCCCTCCTGGCCGTCGATGATGAATTCCTGCGGCAGCACATGGAGAATCTTCTGGTCGGCAGGGATCGCCACGGCACGCGCCGCATCGATGACCCGTTCCATATCGGAGCGCGTCACCTCGCGGTCGCGGATGGCGACGATGCCATGCGAGTTGAGGCTGCGCACATGGCTGCCGGCGATGCCGGCGTAGACCTGATTGATCTCGCAGTTGGCCATCAGCTCGGCTTCTTCGACAGCGCGCTGGATCGAGTTCACCGTGGCCTCGATGTTGACGACCACGCCGCGCTTGAGGCCCTTCGACGGGTGCATGCCGAAGCCGACGACCTCGATCTGCCCGTCGGCATGCAGCTCGCCGATCAGGGCGACGACCTTCGAGGTGCCGATATCGAGGCCGGCGATGATGTGCTTTTCGTCGCGTCTAGACATCCGGATCCTGCTCCCTGGCGCCCGCCGCAGCGAGGCCGGACGAGGTGCCGCCGGGCTGCTTCCAGCCGATGGCGAAACCGTTGGTGTAACGCATGTCGACGTAGCGGACTTCCTCGGCCAGGCCGGCGATCGTGTCGTCGAAGGCAGCGAAGAAGCGGGCGATGCGCGGCGCCGCGTCGCCGGAGCCGAGATGCACGACGATGCCGTTGCCGATGCCAAAGCGCCACGCACCGCGACTGTCGAGCGCCAGCTCGACCAGCGTCATGCCGCGCCCGACCAGTTGTTGTTGCAGCACCATGAACTGCGCCGCGACCTCGGCCTCGCTGCCCGGCGGGCCGCTGAGCCGCGGCAGCTCGGCCGGAATGTGGGTGGCCTCCTCGACGAACAGCCGGCCCCGCGCGTTGAGCAGGCCGCGATCGCCCCAGCGGGCCGCCGGCTGCTCCTCGCGGACGGTGACCTCCAGTGCATCCGGCCAGCGTCGCGCGGCGGTGGCTGCGGCCACCCACGGCAAGGCCTCGACATCGGCGACCACGGCACCGAGGTCGAGAGCGAGGAAGCCGCGCCCCATGTGCGGGCGGACCGCGGCCTCGATGCGGTCTGCGGAGACGCGCTCGAACTCGCCACGGATGAGCGCGTGGGACACCGGCCGGTCAGCCAGCCAGTGGAAGGCCATCGAACCGGCAGCGACGGCACCGAGGGCCAGCAGCACGGTCATCACGCGCGCCGGATCGATGGCCGGCAGGCGCAGGCGTGGCACCCGCTTCGGCGGGCGCTTGCGGTTGGCGGCGCGAAACGGCTTCACGGCCGGCCCCCCGTGGCGAGGCTGGTGGCGAGGATGCGCCACGCCAGTTCGTCGAAATCGATGCCGGCCGCCGCCGCCGCCATCGGCACCAGGCTGTGGCTGGTCATGCCAGGGACAGTATTGATCTCGATGAGCAGCGGGCCGTTGCGCGGGTGCATCATCAGGTCGACGCGCCCCCAGCCGTGGGCGCCGACGGCATCGAAGGCGGCGCGTGCCATGTCGACGAGCGCACGCTCGTCCGGCGGCGTCAGGCCCGCCGGGCAGTGGTAGCGCGTGGTGTCGGCGAGGTATTTGGCGTCGTAATCGTAGAACGCGCCGGCCGCCTCGATGCGGATCAGCGGCAGCACATCGTCGCCGAGGATCGCCGCGGTGTACTCCGGCCCGTGGACCCATTCCTCGGCGAAGACCTCGCAGCCGTAGCCGGCGGCGGCCTGGAAGGCGGCGACGAGGCCATCGGCATGGTCGACGCGGGTCATGCCGAGGCTCGAACCTTCGGCCGAGGGCTTGATGATCACCGGCAGGCCAAGCTGGTCGGGCACCTCGGCGAGGTCCGACTCGTCGCGCAGCACGCAGTAGCGCGGCGTCGGCAGGCCGGCACCATGGAGCAGGCGCTTGGTGCGCAGTTTGTCCATGCAGATCGCCGAGCCGAGCACGCCGGAGCCGGTGTGGGCGATGCCGAGACCGCCGAGCAGGCCCTGCAGCGTGCCGTCCTCGCCACCACGGCCGTGCAGCGCGATCCAGGCGCGGTCCCAGCGGCCTTCGGCCAGCGCGGCGACCAGCGCCGGACCGCTGGCATCGAGCAGATGCGCGTCGACGCCGCGGCGACAAAGTGCGCGGTAGACCGCCTGGCCGGTCTGCAGCGAGATCTCGCGCTCCGCCGACTGGCCGCCGAGCAGGACGACGACGCGGCCGAAGGCGGCCGGGTCGTCCGGCCGGGCGAAGGACTGGGCGCGGGCATCGGTCACTGCGCGGTCTCCCGTGCCGCCGGCTCGCCGACGATGCGCACCTCGGTTTCGAGATGCACGCCGCTGTGGCGGGCGACGGCCTCTTGCACGTGGCGGATCAGGCCTTCGATGTCGGCCGCCGATGCGCCACCCGTGTTGATGATGAAGTTGGCGTGCTGCGGCGACACTTGCGCGCCGCCGATGCGCGCGCCCTTGAGTCCGGCGGCCTCGATGAGGCGCGCGGCGTGGTCGCCGGGCGGGTTGCGGAACACCGAGCCGCAACTCGGCAGGCCGAGCGGCTGGCGGGCGCGGCGCTCGGCCATCAGGGCGCGCACCTCGCCGGCATCCGCATGACCCGTATCAAAGCGCAGGCGCGCGCCGAGAAACCACTCGTCGGCCGGTCCGCGCAGCTCGCGGTAACCCGGCTGGTAGGCAGCGGCCGGCCGCGTGCGCACCGTGCCGTGGCGGTCGACGACCTCGACCTCGACGACCCGCGACCAGGTCTCGCCGCCGAAGGCGCCGGCGTTCATCGCCAGCGCACCGCCGACCGTACCCGGGATACCGGCGAAGAACGCCGCCGGGCCGAGCTGCCACTCGCGGCAGCGGCGCGCCAGCGTCGTACAGGCGACGCCGGCACCGGCCATCACCATGCCGCTGCCGTCATGGTGGAGCGCGCCGAGGGCCCGGCTGGTGCAGATGACGACGCCGCGCAGGCCACCGTCGCGGACCAGCAGGTTGCTGCCGAGGCCCACCCAGGTGAGCGGCGTGGCCGGATCGAGCGCGCGCAGGAAGCCGAGCAGGGCCTCGCGCGAGCGCGGCTCGAACCAGCGCTCGGCCGGCCCGCCGACGCGCCACGTCGTGTGACGCGCCATGGGCTCGTCGTGCAGCAGGGTGGCGGGTGTGTCCGTCATGGCCTTCACCCCGCGCCCCCGGCCGCCGCCGTGACGCCCGCCGCCTCGCGCAGGCGCGCGGCTACGGCGCCGATGTTGCCCGCACCGAGCATCAGCAGCAGGTCACCATCGGCGAGCACCGTGCCGAGCACCTCGTCGACCTGCTCGATGTCGGGCACGAAAACCGGCTCGACGAGCCCGCGGCCGCGCACTGCCCGGCAGATGGCCCGACCGTCGGCACCGGCGATCGGCGCTTCGCCCGCAGCATAGACCTCGCTCACCAGCAGCCGGTCAGCGGTGGACAGCACCGCGGCGAAGTCGTCGAGCAGTTCGTGGGTGCGCGTGTAGCGGTGCGGCTGGAAGACCACGACCAGCCGGCGGCCGGGCCAGGCGTGGCGGGCGGCGTCGAGCGTCGCGGCGATCTCCGTCGGGTGGTGGCCGTAATCATCGACCAGCAGCGCCTCGTGGCCATTGCAGGACACCGTACCGAGCACCTGCAGACGTCGGTCGACCCCCTCGAAGCCGGCCAGCGCGCGCTGGATCGCCGCATCATCGAGCTCGAGATCATGGGCCACGGCGATCGCCGCCAGCGCGTTCTGCACGTTGTGGCGGCCGGGCAGGTTGAGCGTCACCGGCAAGTGCGCCGCGTGACCCGGGCGGGCGACCGTGAAGCGCGTGACGGGGCCTTCGTGCACCACGTCGAGGGCGCGGATGTCGGCGCCGGGGTCGAAGCCGTAGCCGAGGATGGCGCGGTTGACCGCCGGCAGGATCTCGCGCACGCCCGGGTCGTCGAGGCAGGCGACGACGAGGCCGTAGAAAGGCAGGTTGTGCAGGAACTCGACGAAGGTCTGGCGCAGCCGCGCCGGGTCGCCGCCGTAGGTCGACAGGTGATCGTTGTCGATGTTGGTGACCACGGCGACGATCGGCTGCAGGTGCATGAAGGAGGCGTCGCTTTCATCGGCCTCGGCGACCAGATAGCGGCTGGCGCCCAGCCGGCCGTTGGTGTCGGCGCTCTTGAGCCGTCCGCCGATGACGAAGGTCGGGTCCTCACCGGCCTCGGCGAGCACGCTGGCGATGAGGCTGGTGGTGGTCGTCTTGCCGTGGCTGCCGGCCACGGCGATCGCCTGGCGGAAGCGCATCAGCTCGGCGAGCATCTCGGCACGGCGTACCACCGGCCGGCGCAGGGCCCGGGCCGCGGCCACCTCGGGGTTGTCGGCAGCCACCGCCGTCGAGACGACGACGACATCGGCATCACCGACATGGGTGGCGGCGTGGCCGAGGTGGAAGGTCGCACCGAGCCGCACCAGACGCCGTGTCACCGCCGACTCGCGCAGGTCCGAACCCTGCACGGCATAACCGAGGTTGAGCAGGACCTCGGCGATGCCGCTCATGCCGACCCCGCCGATGCCGACGAGGTGGATGCGCTTGATCCGCCGCATGCGCCCGCTCATCGCACTCCCCCCGCGGCGAGGCAGGCGGCAACGATGTCGGCGGTGGCCCGGGTTCGCGCCCGGGCCCGCGCCCGCAGCGCGCGCTCGACGAGCAGCGCGCGGTCGGTGACCAGGCGTCCGAGTTCGGCGGCGAGGCGCTGCGGCGCGAGTTCGGCCTGCGGGATCAGGCTCGCGGCGCCGGCATCGACGAGGTACGCGGCATTGCGCGTCTGGTGGTCGTCGACCGCCGCCGGGTACGGCACGAGGATCGCGCCGACACCGGCCGCAGCCAGCTCGGCGATGGTCAGGGCACCGGCGCGGGCGATGACCAGATCGGCCCAGCCGTAGGCCGCGGCCATGTCGGTGATGAACGGTTCGATGCGCGCGGCGATGCCGGCGCGCGCGTAGGCCGCACGCGCCACCGCGGCGGTGGCCTCGCCACACTGCTGCCAGACGTCGATGGCCGGCGACGCCGGCAGCGCTGCCAGCGCCTGCGGCACGACCTCGTTGAGCACCTGCGCCCCCTGGCTGCCACCGAGCACCAGCAGGCGCACGGGACCCTCGCGACCCGCCATCCGGATGGCCGGCGACACCAGCGCACTGATGTCGGCACGCACCGGATTACCGGTCAGTCGCGTGCGCACGCGCGGCGAAAAACTGCCCGGGAAGGCACTGAGCACTTCCCGGGCAAAGACGGCCAGAAGACGGTTGGTCAGGCCCGCGACGGCATTCTGTTCATGGATGACCAGCGGACGGCGCAGCAGCCAGGCGGCCAGTCCGCCGGGGCCGGAGACATAGCCCCCCATGCCAAGCACGACGCGCGGCCGGCAGCGGCGAATGACACCGATGGCCTGCCACAGCGCAACCGCCACCTGCAGGGGGGCGGCAAACCAGGCCAGCGCACCGCGCCGGCGCAGCCCGCGGACATCGATGGCCTCGAGGGCGATGCCTTCGGCCGGTACCACACGCGACTCGAGGCCGCGGGCGGTGCCCAGCCACACGACCGGCTGGTCCTCGGCGCGCAAGGCGCGCGCCACGGCCAGCGCCGGGAAGACGTGGCCGCCCGTGCCACCCGCCATGATCAGCACCGGGTCGAGGCTCATCGCCCACCCCCGGCGCGTCGCCGCGGGCCGATGCGGTTCTCGCTGTCGATGCGCAACAACAGGCCGAGCGCCGCCAACGTCACGATCATGCTGCTGCGCCCGTAGCTGACCAGCGGCAGGGTCAGGCCCTTGGTCGGCAGGATGCCGAGGTTGACGCCGATGTTGATGAGCGCCTGCAACGCCAGCCAGACCGCAAGCCCGGAGGCGACGAAACCGGCAAACCAGCGTTCGCCGGCAATGGACTCGCGGGCGATGTGCAGCACCCGCCAGACGAGCAGCGCGTAGAGCCCGATCATGACCACACTGCCGACCAGGCCGAACTCCTCGGCGATCACCGCAAAGATGAAGTCGGTGTGGGCCTCGGGCAGGTAGAAGAGTTTTTGCACGCTGCCGCCGAGACCGACGCCGGTCCACTCGCCGGTGCCGATGGCGATCAGCGACTGTGTCAGTTGGAAACCGGCGCCGAAGGGATCGGCCCACGGGTCGATGAAGCCCGTCAGGCGACGCAGACGATAGGGCGACAACCAGGCGACCAGGGCGAAGGCCGTCACGATCGGCACCAGCAGCACTGCGACATCGCGCAGCCGCGCACCGGCCAGGAACAGCACGGCGAGCGAGATCGTCGCCAGCACCACCGCCGAACCGAAATCGGGCTGGGCGATCAGCAGGACGCAGGCCACGGCGATGACTGCCAGCGGGCGCAAAAAGGCCACGAAACTTTGGCGCAGGGCGGCGTTGTGGCGCACGGCATAGTCGGCGACATACAACGTCAGCAGCAGCCGCACCGGCTCGCTGACCTGGACGACGCGAAGCCCGCCGAACGCCAGCCAGCGGGTGCTGCCGTTGACCGTGTTGCCGAGCCCCGGCACCAGCACCAGCACCAGCAGCAGCAGCGCCAGCAGCGCCAGCCACGGGCCGAGCTGCTGCCAGAGGCGCACCGGCACGCGGAACATGAACAAGGCCGCGCCCAGGCCCAGCATGACGGCGAAGGCCTGGCGCACGAGAAAATGGAACGGTGCCCCATGGTCGCGGTCGGCGATGGTGATGGATGCCGAAGCGACCATCAGCAGGCCGATCGAAACCAGGGCCACGGTGACCGCCATCAACAGCATGTCGGGGTGCGCCTCATCTGCGGGATGCCGTGCCGGGGCCGTCATGCGACCGCTCCCGCCGTGCGCCGCACGGCCTGGCAAAACGCCTCGCCCCGCGCGGCGTAGTCGCGGTACATGTCGAGGCTGCTGCACGCCGGTGCCAGCAGCACCGTCCAGCCGGGCTGCGCCACCTGTCGCGCGCGGGCCACCGCCTCGTCCATGTCGGCGACCACCTCGACCGGCGCCACCGAACCCAGCGCCGTGGCCAGCCGCTCGCGGTCGCGACCGAGGAGCAGGACGTGGCATTCCCGGCCCGCCAGCGCCGCGGCCAGCGGCTCGAAGCCCGCCCCCTTGGCATCGCCACCGGCGATCAGCACCAGCGGGCCCTCGACACCCATGATGCTGGCGACCGCCGCACCGACATTGGTCGCCTTGGAGTCGTCGACCCATGTGATGTCGTCGGCCGTGGCCACCACGGCCATGCGGTGCGGCAGCGGCTGGTACTGGCGCAACCCGGCGACCAGCGCTTCCGGCTTCAACCCGAGCGCCGTGCACAGGGCCAGCGCCGCCAGCGCATTGGCCAGGTTGTGGCGCCCGGCCAGGGGCATGTCCTCGACCGGCATGAGCACGTCCCAGCCGCGCGCCAGCCACAGGCCATCGGGGTCGACGCGCAGACCGAAATCGCGGTCGCCGGCGACGCCGAGGCCGAAGCTGACGGCAGGGACGCCGGGGGGCACCAGGCCGGCCAGGCCGGGCATATCACGGTTGACGACGGCCAGCTGGCAGGCGGCGTAGACCCGCGCCTTGGCCTGCGTGTAGCGGTCCAGCGTGCCGTGGACATCGAGGTGGTCATCCGAGATGTTGAGCAATACCGCGGCGGCCGACGGCACGGGGCGGCTGCGCTCGAGCTGGAAGCTCGACAGCTCGAGGACGTAGGCCTCGACCCCGTCGTCGAGCAGGTCGAGCGCCGGCGTGCCGAGATTGCCGCCGGCCACGGCACGCACCCCGGCCGCCGACAGCATTGCCGCCACCATCGAGGTCACGGTGCTCTTGCCGTTGGAACCCGTCACGGCGAGGATCGGCGCATTCGCACCGGCCACGAACAGGTCAATGTCGCTCTCCAGCGTCACGCCGCGGGCGCGGGCCTCGTCGAGCAGCGGCAGGTCGAGCGCCACGCCGGGCGAGAGGATGACCCGCCCGACACCGGCGGGCAGCGCCGCCGGGATCTCCCCGCAGAGGAGTGTCGAACCGGGTGCCGCCGCCTGGATCGCCGCCAGCCCCGGCGGCGCCGCCCGGCTGTCGGCGAAGATGAGGCCGGTGCCCCCGCCCTGCGCCGCCAGATGACGTGCGCACGAAGCCCCGGTGCTGCCCATGCCCAGCACCAGAGTCGACCCCGCCCACACTGTGTCCTGATGTGTCATGTGTACCGTGGCGTTCACCGGATCTTGAGACTCGACAGGCCGATCAGCACGAAGATCACCGTGATGATCCAGAAGCGCACGATGACCTTGGGCTCGGCCCAGCCCTTCAGTTCGAAGTGGTGATGCAACGGCGCCATGCGGAACACGCGCCGGCCCGTCATGCGGAACGAGGCGACCTGCAGCATCACCGACACCGTTTCGGCGACGAAGATGCCGCCCATGATGAAGAACACCAGTTCCTGACGGACGATGACCGCCACCGTGCCGAGCGCACCGCCCAGCGCCAGGGCACCGATATCGCCCATGAAGACCTGCGCCGGGTAGGTGTTGAACCAGAGGAACCCAAGCCCGGCACCCGACAGCGCCGCGCAGAAGACGATCAGTTCACCGGCACCGGCCACGTGCGGCACATCGAGGTAACGGGCGAAGATCGCATTGCCGGCCACGTAGGCAAACAGCCCCAGCGCGCCGCCGACCAGCACCGTCGGCATGATCGCCAGTCCGTCGAGGCCGTCGGTGAGGTTGACGGCATTGCTGGCACCGACGATCACCAGCCACGTCAGCGGGATGAACAGCAGGCCGAGCGGCAGGATGACACCCTTGAGGTAGGGCACGAGCAGGCCGGTGGCCTGCGGCGTGGCGGCGTTCAGGTAGAGGATCACGCCGACCGCCAGCGCGACGAGCGACTGCCAGATGAGCTTCTCGCGCGCCGTCAGGCCGCGCGGGTTCCGCTGGATGAGCTTGCGGTAGTCGTCGACGAAGCCGATCAGGCCATAGCAGAACGTCACGCCGACAGCGAGCCAGACATAGAGGCTGCCGAGGTCGGCCCACAGCAGCGTGCTGAGCAGGATCGCGATCAGGATCAGCACGCCACCCATGGTCGGCGTGCCGGCCTTCTGCAGGTGACTTTGCGGGCCGTCGTCGCGCACCGTCTGGCCGATCTGGCGCAGCGTCAGGCGGCGGATCAGCATCGGACCGAAGAACAGCGAGATGCCGAGCGCCGTCAGCGCCCCCATGACCGCCCGCAGGGTGATGTACGTGAACGCGTTGAAGGCGCTGACGTACTGGGTGAGCCATTCGGCGAGCCAGACCAGCATCAGTGCCCCTCCCCGGCCGGCACGGCCGCCAGTGCCGCGACGACCCGCTCGAGGCCCATGCGCCGCGAGCCCTTGACGAGCACCGCCAGGCCCTCCTTGAGGCCGGCGTCGAGCGCCGCCGTCAACGTGTCGATGTCGTCGAAGCCGCGGCCACCGTCACCGAAAGCCTCGGCGGCCGCACGCGCCAGCGGCCCGACAGTCCACAGGCGGTCGATGCCCCGCTGACGGGCCAGCGCGCCGACCTCGGCATGCAGCTGCACTTCCGCAGCGCCGAGTTCGGCCATGTCGCCCAGCACCAGCCAGCGTTCACCGGGCAGGCCGGCGAGGAAATCGATGGCCGCCGCCACCGAAGCCGGGTTGGCGTTGTAGGTGTCGTCGTAGACCTGCGCACCCTGCCGGGCGGCGACCGGGCGCGTGCGCCCCGGCACGTTGGCCATGCCGGCGAGTCCGGTACGGATGGCCTCGAGGCCGACACCGGCCGCGGCACAGGCCGCCGCTGCCGCCAACGCGTTCATGACGTTGTGGCGTCCGGCCATCGGCAGCACCACCGGCGCCGATCCGGCCGGGGTGATGAGCCTGAAGTGCAGCGCCGGCCCGGCTGCCACGCTGATCGACTCGGCGCGGTAGTCGGCATGGCCGGACAGGCCAAAGGTGCGCACCGTGCGCCCGGCGCACAGTCCGCGCCAGTAACCGGCGAAGGCGTCGTCGGCATTGATGATCGCCGTGGCCGATGGCGGCAGGCCGCTGTACATCTCGCCCTTGGCGACGGCGACATCGCGCACGCTGCCTCCGAAGCCGGCAAGGTGCGCAGGACCGGCGTTGGTCACCAGGCCGACGCCGGGCGCGGCGATATCGACGAGCAGGGCGATGTCGCCGGCCCGCGAGGCGCCCATCTCGATGGCCGCGGCGCGGTGGCGTTCGCGCAGCCAGAGCAGCGTCACCGGCATGCCGATGGCGTTGTTGAGGTTGCCCCAGGTCATCAGCACCGCATCGTCGGCCGCGGCCGGATCGTAGGCCTCGCGAAGGATCGATGCGCACATTTCCTTGACCGTGGTCTTGCCGTTGCTGCCGGTGATGGCGACCATCGGCAACGCAAAGCGGCGGCGCCAGTCGCGGGCCAGCACAGCCAGCGCCCGGCGCGTGTCGGCGACCTCGATCTGCGGCAGGGGATCAGGCTGGCGGCGCGCGACGACCGCGCCGGCGGCGCCGGCGGCGCGCGCCGCGGCGACGAATGCCGAGCCGTCGTGATGGGGCCCGCGCAGGGCGAAGAACAGCGCACCGGATTCGAGCGTGCGGGTGTCGGTGCTGACCGAGGCGAACGGCCCGTCGGTGCCGACCAGCTGGCCACCGGTGACCCGTGCCGCCATCGACAGCGCACCCATCGTCATGCGCCCTGCCCCGCAGCCGCTGCCACCGCCGCCGCATCCGAGAAGGGCCGCACACCGTCCCGGCCGACCTGCGTCTGCTCGTGACCCTTGCCGGCCACCAGCACCACGTCGCCGGGACCGGCGGTGGCCAGCGCATGGCGGATCGCCGCGTCGCGAGCGGCGATGACCATCACGCGCGCGCGGTCCGGCGCGGCGATGCCGGCGAGGATCTCGTCGATGATCTGCCGTGGGTCTTCACCGCGCGGGTTGTCGTCGGTGAGGACGACGCGGTCGGCGTGGCGCACGGCCACGGCGCCCATCAGCGGGCGCTTGCCGCGGTCGCGGTCGCCGCCACAGCCGAAGACGACGTGCAGCCGGCCCGCACAGTGCGGGCGCAGCGCGTCGATGGCCTGGCGCAGCGCATCCGGGGTGTGGGCGAAATCGATGACGGCGGTGGCCCCGGCCGCCGTGCGCACGACCTGCATGCGTCCTGGTGGCGCGGTCGCCGCCGCCAGTGCCGCGCAGGCCTCGGCCAGGCCATGGCCCGCAGCAAGCAGAATGCCGGTGGCGACCAGCAGGTTCTCGGCGTTGAAACGGCCCCACAGCGGGCTGTCCAGTGCCGCGCGACCCCACTCGCCGTCGATGGCGAGCGTCAGGCCCGTGGCCGAGGGCACACAGTGGGCATGCAGCCGGGCCGGCGGCAGCGCCGCACCCTCCGCCCGCAGCGCCACCGTGAGGGCCGTCGTCGTCGCCGGCAGGTGCGCCGGCAGCGTCCGGCCGAAGGCATCGCCGACATTGATCACCGCGTGCGCGGCATCGCCGCGGTCAAAGAGGCGCGCCTTGGCGGCACCGTAGGCCGCGAGGTCGCCATGGTAGTCGAGGTGATCGCGGCTGAGATTGGTGAAGGCGACCGTGTGAAAGCGCACGCCGTCGACCCGCCCCTGGCTCAGCGCATGCGATGACACCTCGGCGACGACGCAGGCCGCGCCGGCATCGCGCAGCGCCCGCAGGCGCCGGTGCACGGTGATGCAGTCCGGCGTGGTCAGGGCATCGGGCTGCACGACCGTGCCGAGGCCGTGGCCGAGCGTGCCCATGTAGCCGGCCGGCCCGGCCAGCCGCTGCAACGCCTGGACCAGCAGCCACGCGACCGTCGTCTTGCCGTTCGTACCGGTGATGCCGATCACCGGCATGCCGGCCGAAGGCGCGGCATAGAAGCGGTCGGCGAGGTCCCCCAGCCGGCCTTTGAGTTGCGGCACGCGGATGCCGGCCACGCCGGCCGGCAGGTGCATGCCGGGGCGCTCCTCGCCAGGCGCCCAGGCCACGGCTGCGGCACCCGCGGCCAGCGCCTCGTCGAGGAAATCGAGGCCATGGTGGTGTATCCCGGCGCAGGCCACGAACAGGCCGCCCGGCGCCACCTCGCGGCTGTCGGTGGTGAGGTCGATGACCTCGCCGGTCGGCACCTCGCTGACCAGGCCGGCGAACAGCGTGCGCAGTTCCATGTCGCTCGCCTCCCTCATCATGGCAGCCTGGCGATGACGGTGCGCGATGGCGCCGTCGCGGGAATGCCATCGGGAACGATGGCGAGGATGCGCAGCGCATCGGCCGTGATGCGCGAGAAGGCCGGCGCGGCGACATCGCCGCCGTAGTAGAGCGTGCCGCGCGGGTCGTCGATGACGACGACGACGGCGATCCGCGGCGCCGTCACCGGGGCGATGCCGGCGAAGACCGCGGTGTAGCGGTCGTTGACATAGCCGCCGGCGGCCAGCTTGCGCGCCGTGCCCGTCTTGCCGGCGACGCGATAGCCGGTCACCGCCGCCTTGGTGCCGGACCCTCCGGGAGCGACGACCTTTTCCATCATGGCGATGACGTCGCGGGCGGTGTCCCTGCCGACCACGCGCCGGGCAATGGGTGCGCGCTCGATGCGGACCAGCGACACCGGCCGGTGCATGCCATCGGCAGCCAGCGTGGCGTAGGCCTGGGCGAGCTGGAGCGGCGTCATCGACATGCCGTAGCCGTAGGCCAGCGTGGCCTGCGTGATCGGCCGCCAGCTCTGGTGATGCGGCAGCACGCCGGCCGACTCGCCGGGGAAACCGCTCGTCGTCAGGCGACCGACGCCGAAGCCGCTGAGCGCGCTCCAGAGCACCTCGCGTTGCATCTGCATGGCGATCTTGGTCGCGCCGACATTGCTCGAGCGGGCCAGCAGCGTCGACAGGTCGATGAGGCCGAGGTTGTGCTTGTCCTCGATCAGCTTGTTGCCGACCTGGACGAAGCCGGGGTTGGTGTCGACATGGCTGTCGGCGCGCAGCACGCCGCTCTCCAGCGCCGCGGCAACGATGAGCGGCTTGGCGGCGGAGCCGGGCTCGATGATGTCGGTGATGGCGCGGTTGCGGAACAGGGCGGGCTTGCGCTGGGCCCCGTCGTTGGGGTTGTAGGCCGGCTGGTTGACGATGGCCAGCACTTCACCTGTGTGCACGTCGATCACCACCGCCGAGCCCGATGCCGCACGATGCGCCTGGACCGCAGCCTTGAGCTCGCGGTAGGCCAGGTACTGGATGCGCAGGTCGATCGATGCGGCGAGGTCGCCGCCGGGGCGCGGCGCTTCGATGCGCTCGACATCCTCCATGACGCGCCCCAGCCGATCGCGCAGCACGCGCTTCTTGCCCGGGATGCCGCGCAGCCAGTTCTCGAAGGACAGCTCGAGACCCTCCTGGCCGACGTCATCGACATTGGTGAAGCCGACGAGGTGCCCGGCGACCTCGCCGGCCGGGTAGTAACGGCGGTATTCACGCAGCAGGTGGACGCCGGGCATGTCGAGGGCGGCGACGGCGGCCGCGGCCGCCGGGTTCATGTGACGCCGGATGTAGACGAATTCCTTGCCGACGTTGCGCGTCAGCCGTTCGGTGAGCGCGCCGGCAGGATGGCCGACGGCCTCGGCCAGGGCAGCGATGCGCTCGGGCGCCTCGAGCACGCGACCCGGGTTGACCCACACGCTGTCGACCGGCGTGCTGACGGCCAGCGGCTTGCCGTGCCGGTCCGTGATCACGCCGCGGTCGGCGGCGATCGTCGCCACGCGCAGGTGACGGGCATTGGCCTGGCGGTTGAGGAAGGCCGTGTCGTAGACCTGCAGCTGCACGGCGCGGACGAGCAGCACCAGCCCGCCGAGGGCGAGCACGCCTGCAACCAGCGCCGATCGCCAGGTGAAGCTGTGCACCGCCGCACCGGCCTGCCGCAGGCCGCTCATCGGCCACCTGCCAGATGGATGTCACGCGGGTCGGGGGTGCGCATCCCCAGCTGGGTGCGCGCGATCCTCTCGACTTCTGCGTGGCTGCTCAGCGTGCTTTCCTCGATCTGCAGGCGCCCCCACTCGATCTCCAGCCGGTCGCGCTCGGCAATCAGCGCCTGCAGTTCGACGAAGTGCTTGCGCGACAGGTGCTTGGCATAGACGGCGGCGAGCGCAGAGACCAGCACCAGCGGCAACAGCACGGCAAGGGCGATGAGTCCACGACGGGCGGTCACCGGATACGCTCCGCGGCACGCAACACGGCACTGCGGGCGCGCGGGTTGGCCGCGATCTCCGCGTCAGTCGGCCGCAGCGCACGCGTCACCAGCCGGTAGCGCGGCTGCAGCGCCGCCGGAACCTGCGGCAGGCGGGCAAGCGCCGGGTCGACGCGCGACTGGTCGCGGAGGCTGCGCTTCACGATGCGGTCCTCCAGCGAGTGGAAGCTGATGACGCACAGGCGGCCACCGATGGCCAGCGCATCGAGCGCGGCGTCGAGACCGGCCTGGAGTTCTTCCAGTTCACGATTGACGTGCAGGCGGATGGCCTGGAAGCTGCGCGTCGCGGCGTGGCGGCCCGGCTCGGCGCGCACCACCGCGGCGATGATCCGCGCCAGCTGGCCGGTGCGCAGGATCGGCGCCGCGGCACGGGCCTCACAGATCGCATGGGCCACGCGCCGCGCCTCGCGCTCTTCGCCGAGCCGCTGCAGCACGCCGCGGATCTCCTTCTCGTCGGCGGCAGCCAGCCACTGCGCCGCCGATTCACCGCTCGCCGGGTCCATGCGCATGTCGAGCGGGCCGTCGTGGCGAAAGCTGAAACCGCGCGCCGGATCCTCGAGCTGTGGTGAGGACACGCCGAGGTCGAAGAGGATGCCGCTGACCTGGCCGGCAACGGCGGTGAACGCCGGCAGCTCGCGCAGCCGGCCGAAGCGTTCGCCGAAGAAGCGGAAACGGGGGTCCCGTGCGGCGAGTTCTGCCGCCGCGGCCTGCGCGGCGGGATCGCGATCGAGGGCCAGCAGGCAGCCGTCGGGACCGAGTTGCCGGAGTATCGCTCGGCTGTGCCCGCCACGGCCAAATGTTCCATCCACATAGAGGCCATCCGGCCTGATCGCCAGCAGACGAAGCACCTCGTCCATGAGGACAGGTACATGTCGCTCCACCCCGTCACCCCGTGCCATCCCGGCGACGTGCGCGCCTGCGTCGTGTTTCTTCCCAACCACCGACGACCGGAGTCGTCGCGGATCCCGTGGCAACACGGGGCGCCCGACCCCGCCTGCCCGTCATCGGCACCTACAGCGACAGCGATTCCAGATCTGCCGGCAGCGCCGCGCCGTCGCCACCACCGCCTTCCAGCCACTCGTCGCGCCGTGCTGCCCAGCGCTGCTCATCCCAGATCTCGAACTTGTTGCCCTGGCCGAGCAGCATCACCTGGCGTTCCAGACCGGCGAAATCGCGCAGCTCGCGCGGTATCAGCAGGCGGCCGTGCGCATCGATCTCGATCTCGCTGGCGTAACCGACCATCAGCCGCTGCAGCCGTCGCGTGCTCTTGTTGAAGCTCGACAGCCGCATGAGCTTGCGTTCGATTTCTTCCCAGTCGGGCAGGGGGTAGAGGAGCAGGCAGTGGTCCTGGTCGACAGTGCAGATCAGCTGGCCATTGCAGCGGGCCGCAAGCCGCTCGCGGTAGCGGACGGGCATTGCAAGCCGCCCCTTGGCATCCAGCGTGATCTGTGTTGCGCCGCGAAACACGTTCTGCCGGGCACTTCTGCCCATTCCCCCCCACTATTCGCCACTTGACGACACTATAGGTAGACGCTCCGGAGGCGTCAACCGGCGCGAGGGGAAATATTTGTTATGGGCCAGCAAGTTAGCGGCGACATGCGAAGTGCACAGGGCGCCCGCCGAAGGGCCTTGCGCCAAATCATGAAGTTATATGGTTTTCCTGTGGCGTGGCTAACGAGCGATGGCGGGCGTGCCGGTCGCCCCGCCGCCTGTCGCCGGCGGTGTGTCACTCGGGATGTGCGCAAATTCGCGTCAGCGCCTGCGGTCGCGACGCTCGATGAGGAGCAGCTGATACCGTCCGTCCGGGCCGATGTACCACGACGCGATGGCGCTCGTCAGGCCGACGACGCCCGCGCCGAAGAGCGCGGAGAAGAAACCCGCGACGCGGAAGCCGTCGAGCAGCGCCGCCACCAGACCGAACATCGCCGCATTGATGACGAAGAGGAAGAGACCGAGCGTGACGAGGGTCAGCGGCAACGTCGCCAGCACCAGCAGCGGCCGCACGATGCCATTGGCAAAGCCCAGCAGCAGTGCCGCCAGCAGCAGCGTGCCCAGCCCCTCGATGGCCACGCCGGGCAGCAGCGCCGCCGCCAGCCACAGGCCGAGGGCGATGATCAGCGTGCGGACGAGGATGCCGGCCATGCCGGGATTCTAGGCGCACCCGGTTGCCGGGTCGATCGTTTCGCGGCGGTTCAGTGCGGTGGCGGGCCGCGAGGGCTGTCGGTTTCGTGCCGGACGGGCCTCAAGGCACGCCCGCCGGACGGCCGCGGCCGGTCGCGCCGCCCCAGCGCGTGCCACCGATCCACGTCCCTGCCGCGGGGGTGAAACGAAACCATTCCTCGTCGGCGTAGATCCCGGCGCGGTGGTAGGGGTCGGCGTGGAGCAGCCGGGCGGCCTCGGCGCGTTCGTCGGTGACATAGACGAAGAGGCTGGCCCGCCAGTCCCCGGCGGGGCTGTCGGCCCCGGCCAGCGGGCCGGCGATCAGCAGCTGGTCGAGGATCGATTCGATATAGGCAAAGTGCTGCTCGCGGGCCTCGCGGCGCAAGGCGGCCGTGTCGATGTCGTCGCGGTCGCGACAAAGAACTGCCCACGCCATGCGCTTCCTCCTGCCGGCCCATGATAGCCCCGCCGGTGCCGGGTCGAACTTTTCGCGGTGGTTGCAACGGCTGACGGCATCGCGGCAGTCTGCGAGACCGGAGGCCGTGTGCTCGAAACGGTGTCCAGGGCAACGCGCGAAAAGGCGCCGTGGCGGCGCCCGTCAACGCCTGCGAAAGGCCTGACCGGGCACCGCGACAACAAAAAAAGTGAGTCGGCCGATAAGCCGGGTTCTGTCGAGGGCAATCATTCATCTGGGACCGCTGTCACCAGCGGCCTCTAGCGACCTACCCGGAAGCCCGCGGGGCGACGGTGTGCCCCTTGCGGGGCGCTGCTTCCCTATTTGGTCTTGCTCCAGGTGGGGTTTACCGTGCCGCGGCGTGTTGCCACCCGCGCGGTGCGCTCTTACCGCACCTTTTCACCCTTGCCGGGATCTTGCGATCCTTGGGCGGTCTGTTTTCTGTGGCACTTTCCGTAGGCTCGCGCCTCCCAGGCGTTACCTGGCACCCTGCCCGCCGGAGCCCGGACTTTCCTCCCCTTGCGGGGCGATTGCCTGGCCGACTCGGCGTCGACCATAGAGCAACGTCATCGGCGATGCAATGCGCGGCGCGACGCCGGCAGTGCGTCATTTCCAGCGCGACTTGTCGGCGAGGTAGCGGCGCGCATCGCGCAGGTCGGTGGGCTGGTAGGCGCTGAAGAGGTTCGGGCCGTAGGGATTGCGATAGGCGTCGAAGACCGGCCGGTACAGCTCCATGTGAACGACTGGCTGGCGGTTGCGCTCGCGGAAGCGGGCGATGGGCAGGGGTGCCGCGACCACGGTTTCGAATTTGGTGTCGGCGGCGGCGAGCACCTCGCCGCCGGGGCCGTAGATCGCCGAGCCGCCCGAGCCGGCGTCGTCGAAGAAGTCGGGGTTGTCGGGCGACCAGGCGTTGTTGCAGATCGCGGTGTAGACACCGTTGTAGAGCGCAGTGGCCTGGATGTCGACGGCGCTGAAGCCGCCGCTGGCGGTGCGCAGGAGGATCTCGGCACCTTTCATGGCGAAGGCACGGAAGAGTTCCGGCTCGCGCTGCACCGATGAGGTGGCGATGTTGCCGCAGGGCGTGCGCGTCACCGGCAGTACAGCGTCCTCACCGTACATTTCCACGTACTCGTCGAGGACGTCGTAGATGGTCGTCGTGAACAGCTCGACGCCCGGGAACACGCCCTTGATGTTGCGGGCCTTCCAGTGCTTGTCGACGATGCTGCCGTCCGGCCCGATGATCGTCGTGATGCTGAGCACGTGACCCGGCCAGTCCGGATCGACCGCGTAGGAACCGAACACCACGTAACAGCCGTACTGTCTGGCCTTGGTGCCGATGGCGCCGGTCTCGGCACCCGGAATCTCGATGGCGAACTTGAGGATCTCCTCACGGGTCCAGGTGTTGTAACCGGTGATGGGGAATTCATGAAAGAAGAGGATGTCGGCGCCGGCGCTGAAGTGGAATGACTTGTCGATGGCCTCGAGCATGTGCGCGAGGTTGGCCTTGCGGTCCTGCTTCCAGTGCGAGACGCGCACGCCGCGCACCCGCGACTGGACGACGCCGAGGCGCACCACATCCTTGGCCAGGGGCACGGTGGCATAGCTGCCGTCACCCGGCACCTCGAGCGCTGCGGCGCGACCCTTGATGGCCGCCATGGCGCGGGACGGGGCGAAGCCTGCGGCACCGGCAAGGCCAGCCACCCCGGTGAAGGCCGCATGGGTGAGAAAACGGCGACGGTCCTCGATCATGGCGGGCTCCCGGTCACTGGAATGGGGCGATCATCACGCAGCCTGCGGGGTGCGGGCAAGCCTGCACCGCCATGCGCGGCACGGCAGACGGCAGGCGACCGCCGGGCCCGGGCCCGGCCGGCATGCGGCGGCTACCCGGCCTCGTCGTCTGGATCGCCATCGCCGCCGGCAAGCCGATAGGCGTCGCGGCGGCGGGCACCCGTCAGGCGCGCGGCGAGGCGCGCGGCCCGCCCGGCCGGGAGTTCGCTGCGAAGGATCTGCATGACACGCCGCAACTCCGCCTCGTCCGGCGCGACTGGCTCTGGATGGCCGGCAACCACCACGGTGTACTCGCCGCGCGATGCGCCGGGGTCGGCAGCCAGTGCATCACGCACCTCGTCGAGGGTCCCGTGGTAGAAGGTTTCGTGGCGCTTGGTCATCTCGCGACCGACGGTCACGCGCCGGTCGGCGCCGAAGGCCGCCGCCATGTCGGCGAGCGACTCGCCGATGCGATGGACGGCCTCGTGGAAAACCAGCGTTTCAGCATGCAAGGCCATGGCTTCGAGCCGCTGCCGGCGAGCCGTCGCCGCCGCCGGCAGGAAGCCCTCGAAGCGGAAGCGGTCGCTGGGCAGGCCGGCAACCGAGAGCGCGGCAATCACCGCGGAACAGCCCGGCACCGGGCTCACGGCGAGCTGCGCGGCACGTGCCGCAGCGACGAGCCGGTAACCGGGGTCACTGATGAGCGGCGTACCGGCATCGCTGACCAGTGCCACGGACAACCTTTCGCTGCGCAGCGCCTCCAGCAGCCGGCCGACCTGCGCGGACTCGTTGTGCTCGTGCAGGGAAACCATCCGTGCGTCGATGCCGAGCTGCGTTAGCAATTGCCCGGTATGGCGGGTATCCTCGGCGGCGACGATATCCACCGACGCGAGTATGTCCCGCGCCCGCGACGTGAGGTCCGCGAGGTTGCCGATCGGCGTCGCCACGACATACAGCGTCCCGGGTTGCGCCTTCACGCGCCGTGGCCGTGCGGTATCGAAAAGACCCCGTGACATGGCACGCCGACGATGGACACACCGCCGATGCACAGCCCGTTGACGTATCGCCTGATCGGCGCGCTTGTGGTTTCCATGCTGGGCATTGTCGGAGCAGCCTGCCAGTCGCTGCAACCGCCGCAGGTACCGCCACCGCCGGCGTGGGGTCAGGCTGAACCGCCGCCGGCACAGGACGCGACGACCGCGCCAGGCCCGGCGCGCGGCCTGCCGGTGCCGGTCCAGCGCCTGCCTGCCGGCGTGGTGCCCGCTGGCCGCCCGACCCGCGTGGCGCTCGTCGCCCCCTTCTCGGGCCGCCAGCAGGCCCTCGGCGAGGCGGTTCGCGACGGCTTCATGGCCGCCTGGTTTCGCGCCGACGCGACGCGTCGTCCGGACATCCTCTTCATCGACGAGGCGAGCGGTGGCGCGCAGGCCTATCGCCAGGCGATCGACGCCGGTGCCGACATCGTCGTCGGCCCCCTGCTCAAGCAGGCCGTGCGCGAGGCCGCGACCGCAGTCGACGGGGTTCCGGTTCTGGCGCTGAACCGCCTCGATGAAGGCATCACGGCACCGCTGCTGTTCTTCCAGTTCGGCCTCGCACCCGAGGATGAAGCCCGCGAGGTCGCCCATCGCGCACTGGCCAGCGGCCAGCGCCAGGCCATCGGGCTGGCACCCGACACCCCGTGGGGCAGACGCCTGCTCAATTCTTTCTACGGCGCCTTTGCCGAAGGGGGCGGCAACCTGCTCGCCTGGCGCTTCTATGACCCCGGCACGGCCGATCACTCGGTCGCGCTCCAGTCCGTGCTGGAAATTCCCGAGGGCCGGGTTGCCTGGGCGGCCTCCGCCGCTGCGGCGGAGAATCCGGACAAAAAACCCCAATACGAAGACTTCCGCCGCCAGGACATCGACTTTATCTTCATTGCCGCCAACAGCCGCGATGCACGGCTGTTGAGACCGCAACTGCGCTTCTACGGCGCGGGCGCGGTGCCAACCTACGCCACCTCCGCAGCCTACGAAGACGGCAGCATGAGCGAACCCGACCTCGAAGGCCTGATGTTTCCCGACTGCCCCTGGGTCGTTGCCCCCGATGCGGCCATTCGCCGGCTGCGCACCACGCTCATGCACCACGCCCCGTCATCGGTGCGGGTGGCATCGCGCCTCTACGCACTCGGCCACGACAGCTATGCCCTGTTGCCACCGCTGTCCGACGGCACGCTGCATACCACGGAGCTGGCCGGGATGACGGGCCGGCTGCGGTTGCACGACGATGGCCGCATCCATCGACGCCTGCCCTGGGGCGTGATCCGCGGCGGCCGGCTCGAGCCGCTGCCGGACGTCGCACCGCCCGCCTCGCCAGACAGCGGGATGACCGCCCCCTAGTGCCCCACCCCACCGCGCACCCGGCGACCGCACCGCATCCGTTGGCACGCGCTGCCGGCGTCCGTCTGCATCATCGGTCCGGTTTGCCGCGTCGTCGCCATCCGCATCGCCGCCAGGTCCGCCGGCCGTCCGGCCCGCCGCCCTGCGGGGCGTGCCCCTGACGCGTGGCGCGCCACCTCGAGGACGGGCGGCGCGCCGAGGCCCTCGCGGCATGCTGGCTGCAGCAGCAGGGTCTCAGGCTCATCGCCCGGAACTTCCGGGCCCGCGGTGGCGAGCTCGACCTCGTGATGGGCGACGGCACCGCGCTGGTCATCGTCGAAGTGCGCTACCGGGCACGGATCACCCCGGTGCACCCGGTCGAGAGCATCGGCCATGCCAAGCAACGGCGCATCATCCATGCCACGCTGGCATTTCTCGCGGCACGGCGCCGGTGGCGCCACCACCCGGTACGCTTCGACATCATCGCGATGAGCGGCAGCCTCGACGGCCCACACGTCGAATGGCTGCGCAACGCATTCACCGTCGACGACGTGGCAGGGGGTGACCGGCCGGCATTATGATGCCGGCATGGAGGTTCCCATGCCCGCAAGCCACATCCGTGCCCAGTTCGACGAACACATCCAGACCGGCGAGCAGGCGCGTGATGCGCTCATCAAACCGATCGCCGCCGCTGCCGCCGCCATCGCCGCCGTGATCACCCGGGGCGGCAAGGTGCTGAGCTGTGGCAATGGCGGCTCGGCCGGCGACGCGCAGCACTTTTCCTCCGAACTGATCAACCGCTACGAACGCGAACGGCCGGCGCTCGCCGCCATCGCGCTCAGCACCGACACCTCGACCCTGACCTCCATCGCCAACGACTACGCCTACGAACGCGTCTTCGCCCGCCAGGTCGAGGCGCTGGGGCGGCCGGGCGACCTGCTGCTGGCCATCTCGACCTCCGGCAACTCGACAAACGTGATCGCCGCGATCGCTGCCGCCCACCAGGCCGGCATGCGCGTCATCGCCCTGTCGGGTCGCGACGGCGGGCGGATGGCCGGCTGCCTGCACGAGGATGACATCGAGATCCGCGTCCCGGCACAGCGCACGGCGCGCATCCAGGAAGTCCATCTGCTGGCAATCCACTGCCTGTGCGACGAGCTCGACCGGCTGCTCTACGGCTGAATGCGCCGCCATCGCGCCGGCGGCGGCGTGCCTATTTGACGACCTTCAGCACCGGCCGCTTGCCGGCTGGCGGGGTCGGCGTCTCCGGCGCGGGCCCCGGCGCTTCGGGTGGACCCTCGCCTTCCGGCGGGCCGGGGTATTCGTCGGCGGGGAACACCAGCCCTTCGCCGCTTTCCCGCGCATAGATGGCCAGTATCGCGGCGAGCGGCAGGCGGACGCGCATCGGCTGGCCGGAGAAGCGCGCGTCGAACACCACCTCGTCGTTGCCGAGCATCAGGTTGCCCGTGGCCGAGTGGCTGATGTTGAGGACGATCCGCCCGTCATCGACAAGCTGTCGCGGCACGACGGTGCCGGCAACGTGCGCATCGACGAGCAGTTGCGGGGTCTGGCCGCTGTCGGTCATCCACTCGTGCAGGGCACGCAGCAGGTAGGGGCGCCGGGGCGGGGGGTTATCGGGCATGACGGGGCAGCCGCAGCACCGTTACTGGCGCATCTCGGCCTCGGCTTCCGTGATGCTTTCCTTGAAGGTGCGCCGCGCGAAGATCATGTCCATGTACTTGCGGATCGGCTGCGTGCCGCTGCCCGTCAGGTTGATGCCGTACCAGGGCAGCCGCCAGAGCAGTGGTGCGATGCTGGCATCGACCAGCGAGAACTCGTCGCCGAGGAAGAAGCGTCGGGCACTGAACACTTCGGCGCTGGCCAACAGGCTTTCCTGAAGCTGCTTGCGCTGCTGGGCGGAGACCTTGCGTTCCGGTCCCGGGGTGACCTGTGCCGCCATGCTGTACCAGTCGCGCTCGATGCGGTACAGGGCGAGGCGGAACTGGGCGCGCGACACCGGGTCAACGGGCATCAGCGGCGGGTGCGGGAAGCGCTCGTCGATGTAGTCCATGATGACGCGCGAGTCGTACAGCACCAGATCGCGGTCGACCAGCGTCGGCACGGTGTGGTAGGGGTTGATGTCGAGCAGGTCTTCCGGGAGCTCCCCGGGCGCGACGTTGACGATGTCGATGCTGATGCCCTTCTCGGCGAGGACGATCCGGACCCGATGGCTCAGCAGGCACGCCGGATCCGAGTAGAGGGTCATCGCAACACGCCTGCCGGAGCCGAGGCCGAAACTGTTCCAATCATCGGTCACGGTGACTCCTTCTCCTGGGGACGTCGGGGCGGACATGCGCTCACCGCCCGCGCCGCACGCGGCACCTGCCGGCGGGTTCCGTGGCCGACAGCATACGCCAGGCGCGGCTCAGCGTACCGACTTCCATATCTCGACCTTGAGCAGCCACGCGAGCAGGCCGAAGAACAGCAAAAAGGCGATCACCGGGATACCGAGCGACTGCCGCTTCAGCTTGATGGGCTCACCGATGTAGTCGAGGAAGTTGACCAGGTCGCGAACGAACTCGTCGTACTCGGCACCCGACATCGCACCGCTGGCGACGTCCTCGAAGCCCGTGAAGACGGTCTGCACGCCAGCGCCGTGCTTTACTTCCTCGAAGACCGCCTTGCGCAGGCCCTGCAGTTCGACGAGCACGTGGGGCATGCTGGTGCCGGGCAACATCACGTTGTTGACGCCGGTGGGCTTCGATGGGTCGACGTAGAAGCCACGCAGGAAGTTGTAGAGGTAGTCGGTACCGCGCGAACGGGCGATCAGCGACAGGTCGGGCGGTGCCTGGCCGAACCAGCGCTCGGCGTCGCCGGGGCGCATGGCGATTTCCATCAGCTCGGTCGGCTTGGCCGCCGCGAACATGATGTTGCTGATGAGTTGCTCATCGCTGATCTGGAGGTCGCGACCCAGCTGGTTGTAGCGCACGTACTGCGCCGAGTGGCAGCCCATGCAGTAGTTGACGAAGTTCCGTGCGCCCCGCTGCAGCGACGCGACGTTGGAAATGTCGTTGCCGGCGCGATCGTGCATGGCACCGCCGCCGGCGGCCATGGCACTGCCCGCTGCCAGCAACAGCAGCGTCGCGGCCATGACCATGACCCGTCCGCGCCTTTCCATCGCATTCATCCCCCGCATACTCCCGTCAGCCGTGGTAGGTGACGCGTTCGGGGACCGGACGGGTCCTTTCGCGCGCCGTGTACAGCGGCATGAAAATGAAGAAAGCAAAGTACAGCACGCCGAAGAAGCGCGCCGCATACACGTAGGCCGGGGTTGCCGGCTGCAGGCCGAGGAAGCCCAGCGCGACGAAGCTGACCGCGAAGACCACCAGGGCGACCTTCCACTGCCAGCCGCGGTAGCGCACGGACTTGACCTTGCAGCGATCCAGCCAGGGCAGGAAGAACAGCATGGCGATGGCGGCGACCATCAGGAAGGCACCCCAGCCCTTGCTGGGAACGGCGCGCAGGATGGCGTAGAAGGGCGTGAAGTACCACACCGGCGCGATGTGCTCGGGCGTCTTCAGCGAATTGGCCGGTTCGAAGTTGGCGTGTTCGAGGAAGTAGCCGCCCATCTCCGGCGCGTAGAAGATCACCACCGCGAAGGCGATCGCCATGACGATGATCGCGACGAGGTCCTTGGCGGTGTAGTACGGATGGAACGTCACGCCATCGAGCGGGTGACCGTCCGGGCCTTTCTTCTGCTTGATCTCGATGCCGTCGGGGTTCAGCGACCCGGTGGTGTGCAGGGCAAGGATGTGCACCACGACGAGGATCAGCAGCGCCAGCGGCACGACGATGACGTGGAAGGCAAAGAAGCGGTTCAACGTGATGTCGGAGATGAAGTAGTCGCCGCGGATCCACTCCACGACCACATCGCCGACGACCGGTATGGCACCGAACAGCGAAACGATGACCTGTGCACCCCAGTAGGACATCTGGCCCCATGGCAGCAGGTAGCCGAAGAAGGCCTCGGCCATCAACGCCATGTAGATCAGCATGCCGATGACCCACAGGAGCTCGCGCGGCGCCTTGTACGAGCCGTACATCATGCCGCGGAACATGTGGATATAGACGACGATGAAGAAGGCCGATGCACCGGTGGAATGCATGTAGCGGATCAGCCAGCCCCACTCGACCTCGCGCATGATGTACTCGACGGAGGCAAACGCTTCGGTCGCCGAGGGTTTGTAGTTCATCGTCAGGAAGATGCCGGTGACGAGCTGGAGGATCAGCACGACGAGGGCCAGCACTCCGAAGACATACCAGATGTTGAAGTTCTTGGCCGCGTAATACTCGGTGACGTGCTCTTTCATCATGGCCGTGAGCGGGAAGCGCTCGTCGACCCATTCGATGAAGCGGCCCATGCGGGTGCCGCTGCTGCCGGCGGCGGGGCTCGTCGCGCTCATGCTGCTACTCCGGTGTCCTCACCGATGATGATGAGGTCGTCGCCGACGAAACGGTGCGGCGGCACGGTCAGGTTGGTCGGTGCCGGTACATCCGCGACAACGCGGCCGGCGAGGTCGAACTTGGAGCCGTGGCAGGGGCAGTAGAAGCCGCCGGGCCAATCGGCCCCGAGTTCGGCATCGCCCGGGGTGAACTTCTCGATCGGTGCACAACCCAGGTGCGTGCAGGTGCCGATGACGACGAGGACCTCCGGACGGATGGAGCGCATCGTGTTCCTGGCGTAGTCGGGCTGCAGGGATTCGTTCGAATCCGGGTCGCGCAACTGCATCTTCGTATCGGCGACGGCCTGCTGCATGGCCGGGTCGCGGCGCAGCACCCAGACCGGCTGGCCGCGCCACTTGACGCGCACCATGGCGCCCGGCTCGAGCTTGCTGATGTCGAGGCCGACCGGGGCACCGAGCGCCTGGGCACGGGTGCTGGGCTTGAAGGAGGCCAGGAAAGGTACCGCGATGAACCCGAGCCCGACGACGCCGGTCACGCTGGTGGCCACCGTCAGGAAATGACGCCGGCTGGCGGACGCCTCATCACTCATTGCTTCACACTCCTCGCGAAACGCCGCATTGTCCCCGATGCGCAGCGGAACACGGGCAACACGCCCCGCCGCACCGGTCTTTACTGTGGATGCCAGCCGGGCCGGGTTGACGTCTGGGGAACCCGCCGCGTGGGCGCACGAACGGGGCGGGATTATACACGCGGCATCGGGGGCTTGCCTAAGGGAAAGCCCGTACCGTCACGTCGAGCGGCGAATGTCCGCACCGAGCCGGCGGAGCTTTTCCTCGATCTGTTCGTAGCCGCGGTCGATGTGGTAGATCCGGTCGATGACGGTCTCGCCGTCGGCGGCCAGCCCGGCCAGCACGAGGCTCGCCGAAGCGCGCAGGTCCGTGGCCATCACCGGCGCGGCCACCAGACGCGGCACCCCACGGACGATCGCCGTGTGGCCCTCGATGCGGATATCGGCGCCCATGCGTTGCAGTTCGAGCGCATGCATGAAGCGATTTTCGAAGATGGTCTCGGTGATCGTCGCCACGCCATCGGCGACGGTATTGAGCGCCATGAACTGGGCCTGCATGTCGGTGGGAAAGCCGGGATGCGGCGCGGTGCCGATATCCACCGACAGCGGCCGCCGGCCGCGCATGTCGGCCTCCACCCAGCCGTCGCCGAAGGCCATCCGGGCACCGGCGGCGCGCAGCTTGGCCAGCACCGCCTCGATATTTGCCGGGCAGGCACGGTGGACCCGCACCCGGCCACCGGTGATGGCGGCGGCGACGAGGAAGGTGCCGGTCTCGATGCGGTCGGGAAGCACCTCATAGGTGGCGCCATGGCAACGGTCGACACCATGGATGACGAGGTGGTCGGTGCCGATCCCCTCGATGACGGCACCCAGGCGCACGAGGAAGCGCGCGAGGTCCTCGATCTCGGGCTCGCGGGCCGCATTCTCGATGATCGTCCGGCCCTCGGCGAGGCAGGCCGCCATCATCAGGTTGCCGGTGCCGGTCACGGTGACCTTGTCCATGACCAGCCGGGTGCCGCGCAGCCGGCCGGCCCGGGCGCGGATGTAGCCATCGCTGATCTCGACCTCGGCGCCCATGGCCCGCAGGCCCGCGACGTGCAGGTCGACCGGCCGGGCACCGATGGCACAACCGCCGGGCAGCGACACGTCGGCGTGGCCGCAACGCGCCAGCAGCGGGCCGAGCACGAGGATCGAGGCGCGCATGGTCCGCACCATGTCATAGGGTGCCGTGCAGTCACCGATCGAGGCGGCATCGATGGTCACCGCCATGCCCTCGTCAGGCACCACACGGGTGGTGATGGCGACGCCCATCCGCCGCAGCAGGGCGATCATCGTCGACACGTCGCGCAGTTGCGGGACGCGGGTCAGCGTGACGGGTTCGGCCGACAACAGCGCCGCCGCGAGCATCGGCAGGGCGGCATTTTTCGCGCCCGAGATGCCGATCTCACCGTCGAGCGGACCGTTGCCACGGATGACCAGCTTGTCCACGGTGCAAGGTACCCGGTACGGCTACTGCGCCCGGGCCTGCCATTCCTCGGGGGTCCAGGCCTTGATCGACAGCGCGTGGATCTCGCCACCGATCCGCCCGCCCAGCGCCGCGTAGACCAGCCGGTGGCGCTGCAGGCTGTGCTTGCCGGCAAAAGCCGGACTGACGATGACCGCCTCGAAGTGGACCTGGTCGGGGCTGCTGACCTCGATGTGGCTGTCGGGCAGGTGGGTGCGGATGAGGGCGGCTATCTCGTCGGGGTCCATGATCGTCCTGGCGTGCGGGGTTGGGTTCTGGGCGGCGGCGAATTATAGACGGCTGTCGCCATCACCGTCGGCACATCCGGCCGGTCGGGCCATCAATATGACATACAATTCCGCCACCGGCGGGCAGGCGGACAGGGATGGGCACTGCACACTCAGGGGATTTCAGGTCGCGGGCGCGCCGGGTGCTGGGCATCGAGGCCGAGGCCGTCCGCGATCTCATCGGTCGCCTCGACGCGACCTTCGACGAGGCCTGCCGGCTGTGCCTCGACTGCCGCGGCCGGGTCATCGTCACCGGCATGGGCAAGTCGGGCCACATTGCCGGCAAGCTTGCCGCCACCCTGGCCAGCACCGGCACGCCGGCCTTTTTCGTCCACCCGGGCGAGGCCAGCCACGGTGACCTCGGCATGATCACCGCGGCCGACGTCGTCATCGCCATCTCGAGTTCCGGCGAGACCGCCGAGATCATCACCATCCTGCCGCTCATCAAGCGCCTCGCCGTGCCACTGATCACCCTCACCGGCAAGCCGCGCTCGACGCTGGGCGAGGCCTCCAGCGTGGTGCTCGATGTCGGTGTCGCCGAAGAAGCCTGTCCGCTCAACCTGGCGCCGACGGCCAGCACGACTGCCGCGCTGGCCATGGGCGATGCACTGGCCGTCGCCCTGCTCGAAAGCCGCGGCTTCACCCGCGAGGACTTCGCGCTGTCGCATCCGGGCGGCAGCCTCGGCCGCCGCCTGTTGCTGCGGGTCGGCGACATCATGCACACCGGGGCCGGCATCCCCAGCGTGCCGGTCGGTGCCACGCTGTCGGAAGGGCTGCTGGAGATGTCGCGCAAGGGGCTGGGCATGACCGCGGTGGTCGAAGCGGACGGCCGGCTCGCCGGCATTTTCACCGACGGCGACCTGCGTCGTGCGCTCGACACGGGCATCGACGTGCACCGCACGCGCATGGCCGAGGTGATGAAGGCCGGCTGCCGGACCGTGGTGGCAACGATGCTGGCGGCCGAAGCGGTCCACCTGCTCGAACAGCACAAGATCAACGCGCTGCTGGTGGTCGACGACGCGCAGCGCCTGACCGGTGCGCTCAACATCCACGACCTGCTGCGCGCGGGGGTCATGTAGGTGAAGGGACCGGAAGATGCGGCAGGGCGGTCCCGGCTGATGGCGGCCGCGGCGCGCATCCGCCTGCTGGTGCTCGATGTCGATGGCGTGCTGACCGATGGCCGCCTGCACTACGACGCCCAGGGTGGCGAATCCAAGACCTTCCACGTCCACGACGGACAGGGCATCAAGGCGGTCATGGCGGCGGGCATCACCGTCGCCGTCCTCTCCGGACGGGACTCGCCGGCGACGACGGCGCGCATGCGCGAACTCGGGGTCACGCACGTCGAGCAAGGCTGCGCCGACAAGCCCCGGGCCCTCGCGCGCCTGCTTGCCGCGCTGGACATTACCGCCGCCGATACCGCCTGCATCGGCGACGACGTCCCCGACCTCGGCATCCTCGCCATGGCGGGGCTGTCGGTCGGCGTCGCCGATGCCCACCCCGAGGTGCGCACGGCGGTGGACTGGCTGACCACCCGACCCGGCGGCGGCGGTGCCGTGCGCGAACTCTGCGACCTGCTCCTCGGTGCGCGCCATGGCCGCTGAGAATGCGCTCGTGCAGCGCCCCCTGCGCTTCGCCGTGCTGATCGTCGCCGTGCTCGCCAGCACCACACTGTTCCTGCGTGGGCGCCCCGACGACACCCCGGCGCCATCGCTCGCCGAACAGTGGTCGGGCTACTACGCGCGCGACGCCATGGTGATGGGCACCGGCGCGGATGGCGCCCTGCTCTACCGCGTCATGGCACGCCGTGCGGAACAGGACCCGACCGACGGGGGCATCCTGTTCAGCGGCGTGCAGATCGCCTGGCAGCCCGCAACCGGCGTGCCGTGGCTGCTGCGCGCCAACGACGGGCATGTGCCCGCCGATCGTCATATCATCCAGCTGTCCGGCGACGTGGTCGCGATGACCCGCCCGGGCACGACACCGCCAGCGCGCATCTTCACCCGCTACCTCGAGCTGGACCCCGAGGGTTTCCTCGCGAGCACCGACCAGGGCGTGGTCGTGGAACGCGACCGGAGCCGGATCGTGGCGCAACGGATGCGCGCCCACCTCAAGCAGGATCGCATCGAGTTCGAAACTGATGTCCATGGTCGATTCAACCCGTAGCCGGCTGGTGCAAAACCGTAGTTGCCAACCGCCCGACAGGCGCAGCGCCACACCACGCCTGGCGCCGGCACTGGCCGGCGTGCTGCCGGTGCTGTGGATGGTCGCCGGCATGGCGCAGACGCCCACCCTGCCGGTCATCGACACGACCAGCGCCCTGCCCATCGAACTCGACGCCGAATATTCGGAACTCGACCGGCAGAACGATCGCCTGGTGTTCAGGCGACTGCAGGTCACGCAGGGCGATCTCTACGTGGCGGCGGACCGGGCCGAAGCCGCACCGGCCGACTTCAGCAACAGCACCTGGGTGTTCACCGGCAACGTCGTGCTGCGCAGTGGCGCGACGAGCACCGAGTGCAGCACGGCGTCGCTGTCATTCAGCAACAACCGCCTGCTGAAGGCCGTCCTGCAGGGCTCGCCGGCGCGCTTCTCGCAGCAACGCGCCGGCAGCGACGCCACCACCAGCGGGCGCGGTGCAACGCTCGAGTACGATGTCGCCAGCGGCGTGATCCGGATCAGCGGCGACGCATGGCTGTCGGATGGCAGCAACGAGATCTCGGGCGCCGACATCACCTACGACCTGCAGCGGGAACTCGTCAGCGCCGGCGCCGGGGACGGCTCGCCGGTGCGGATGAAAATCGCGCCGCGGACCGAGTAGCCCGGCGATGCCCACGGCCACACATCCGGCAGCCGACGACCCGGCAACGGCCAGCATGCTGCGTGCCGACGGCCTGTCGAAGCGTTTCCGTCAACGGCAGGTGGTGCGCGACATCTCGCTGTCGATCCGCAGCGGCGAGGTGGTCGGCCTGCTCGGGCCCAACGGCGCCGGCAAGACCACCGCCTTCTACATGATCGTCGGGCTGATCACCTGCGACCAGGGGCGCATCCGCATCGACGACCGCGACATCACCGGCCTGGCGATGCACCAGCGGGCCCGCCTCGGCCTGGGCTACCTGCCCCAGGAGGCGTCGATCTTCCGCAAGCTGAGCGTCGAGGACAACATCATGGCGATCCTCGAGACACGCCGCGAACTCGACCGCGCGGGTGCCGAGCGCATCCTCGAGGAGTTGCTCGAGGAGTTGCACATCGGCCACGTGCGCACGAGCCTCGGCGTCAGCCTCTCCGGCGGCGAACGACGACGCGTCGAGATCGCCCGCGCGCTGGCGGTGGAACCCCGCTTCGTGCTGCTCGACGAACCCTTCGCCGGCGTCGATCCGATCTCGATCCTCGACATCCAGCAGATCATCCGCCACCTCGCGGCGCGCCACATCGGCGTGCTGATCACCGACCATAATGTGCGCGAGACACTGGGAATCTGCGCCCGCGCCTATATCCTCAACGACGGGGCGATGATCGCGGAAGGCAGCCCCGCCGAAATCCTCGCCGACCAGCGCGTCCGGCAGGTCTACCTCGGCGAGCATTTCAGCCTCTAGACCGGGCCGCGCCAGAGAACGGACCAGGACACACATGAAACCCGCACTGCAACTGAGGATCGGCCAGCAGCTGACGATGACGCCGCAGCTGCAGCAGGCCATCCGGCTCCTGCAGTTGCCGCTGATCGAACTCAACACCCAGCTCCAGCAGGCACTCGCCGAAAACGTCATGCTCGAGCTGGTCGACCCGGGCGACTTGCCCGGGGCCGACCCCGCCGCGGCCGAGGCCACCTATGCCGACGACGCGCCCGCCCCGGCCGGTGGCGCCGAGGAATCGCTCGACGCGGGCGGCGACAGCGTCATCGCCGGCGATGACCCCAACCTGTGGGGCGAAAGCACTGGCAGCCCCTGGTCGGGCGAGGGCGGCGAACGCCCGGAGGCCGCCGACACGTCGCATGAATCGCTCCGCGACCACCTCCTCTGGCAGCTCGAGATGGATGATTTCGGCGCGCGCGAGCGGCTGCTGGGCGAGGCGATCATCGACGCCATCAACGAGACCGGCTATCTCACCGAGGCCCTGCCCGACATCCTCGCCACGCTCGACACCGGCGCCGGATTCACCGAGGCAGAACTCGAGGCCACGCTGGCCAAGATCCAGGCCATGGACCCCGCCGGGGTCGGCGCCAGGGACCTTGCCGAGTGCCTGAGGCTGCAACTGCAACTGCTCGACGCCGACCAGCCCGGCCGCGCGCTGGCCATCGAGATCGTCGACGGTTCGCTGGAACTCCTCGCCGGGCAGGAGTACGCCATGTTGCGGCATCGCCACTGCGTTTCACAGCAGGACCTCGACGCGGCGCTGGCGCTGGTCCGCAGCTGCCATCCCAAGCCCGGGCTTGCCATCCAGCCGTCGTCCACCGAGTACGTCATTCCCGACGTCTACGTGCGGCGGCGCGACGGGCGCTGGGTGGTCGACATCAACCGCTCGATGTCGCCGCGGATCCGTGTCAACCAGGCCTATGCCGACATGGTGCGCGGCGACAGCGACCACGCCGTGCTGCGCGGACAGCTCCAGGAGGCCCGCTGGCTGGTGCGCAGCCTCGAGATCCGCAACGACACCCTGCTGCGCGTCGCCATGTCCATCGTCGACCGCCAGGCCGCCTTCCTCGCCGAGGGCGAGGAGGCCATGCGCCCGATGGTGCTGCGCGACATCGCCACGTCACTCGGCATGCACGAGTCGACCATCTCGCGGGTCACCGCCGGCAAGTACATGCATACCCCCCGCGGGGTGTTCGAGTTCCGCCACTTTTTTTCCAGCCACGTGGCCGCCGGGGATGGCGGCGCCGAGTCGTCGACGGCGGTGCGCGCCCGGATTCGCCGGCTGATCGGCCAGGAAAACCCGGCAAAACCCCTCTCCGACAGCGAAATCGCTGCACTGCTGGCCGGCGAGGGGGTCCATGTCGCCCGGCGAACGGTGGCAAAATACCGCGAGGCCATGAACATCGAACCGTCCGGGGCGCGGCGCAAGAAGCCTGGCCGCTGACCCCACATGCCGTCACGCCCCGATCACACCCTCCAGGAGCAGCCCATGCGCATCAACCTGACCGGTCACCACGTCGAGATCACCCCTGCACTGCGCGAGTACGTCGACAGCAAGCTGGCCCGGCGTCTCGAACGCCACTTCGAGCAAATGACCGACATCAACTGCATCCTGACGGTCGAGAAGCTCCGGCACCGCGCCGAGGCCACCATCAACGTCGCCGGCGCCCGGTTGTTCGCCGACTCCACCGAAGACAACATGTACGCAGCCATCGACGACCTCTCCGACAAGCTCGACCGCCAGGTTCGCCGCCACAAGGACAAGATCACCGACCACCACGCCCGCGAAGTCGACAAGCGCAACATCTGACGGCGCTTTGCGCGACACCCCGGACCCGAGATCCGCAGACCAGGGACATCATGCGCATCATCATCGTCAGCGGCCTGTCCGGCTCCGGCAAGTCGATCGCCCTCCACCACCTCGAGGACGTCGGCTTCTACTGCATCGACAACGTGCCCGGCGCGCTCCTCGCCACGCTGGTCGGACAGATCACCGCGATGGGCGATGCGACCTACGAGAACCTCGCCATCGGCATCGATGCGCGCAACCGGGCCATGGACCTCGCCCGCCTGCCCGACGTGCTGCGTGACCTGCGCGAGCGCGGCATCCGCGTCGAGGTGTTGTTCCTGCGCGCCGGGGACGACGTCCTGCTCAAGCGCTACAGCGAGACCCGCCGCAAGCACCCGCTGAGTGCCGCCGGCCTCAGCCTGCGCGAGGCCATCGACCGCGAGCGCCAGCTGCTCGGCCCGATCATCGCCTCCGCCGACCTCGTCATCGACACGACGCGGACGAGCATCTACGAATTGGCCGACATCGTGCGCACCCGTGTCGGCGCCGAACAGGACCCGGGCCTGTCGATCCTCGTCGAATCCTTCGGTTACAAGCACGGCATCCCCGCCGACGCCGATTTCGTCTTCGACCTGCGCTGCCTGCCGAATCCGTACTGGGACACGACCCTGCGCAGCCTCAACGGCCGCGACGCCGAGGTGGTCGCCTTCCTCGATGGCTGCCCGGCCGTGCAGCGCATGCACGACGACATCCTCGCCTTTCTGGTGCGCTGGATCCCCGAGTACAGCAACTTCCGCCGCAACTACCTCACGGTGGCGATCGGCTGTACCGGTGGCCAGCACCGCTCCGTATACATGGCCGAGAAGCTCGCCGCCGGGCTGTCGCTGCACCACCAGCCGGTGATGACCCGGCACAACGAGCTGCCGCGCCAGGAAAACATCATCTCGGTACCCCAGTTCGGCGGCGGCTAGACAGCCCCGCCCGAGCCGCTACACTCGCCAGCGCCAGCGCGCGCCCCTGACGGGACGCGTGCACGTCGTCACGCGCACACCAGGGAGAAGACCGGAATGGCACCCGTCAGCAAACACGGCAACGAAGACCTGGACCGGCTGCGCACGGCACTCGATGAGGGTGCATCGCGCCAGATCCAGCGCATGGTGCAGTCACTCTACCCCGCCGAGATCGCCCGCCTGCTCGAGTCGCTGCCCGCCGACGAACGCCCGCTGGTCTGGGAACTGGTCCCTGAGGCGCTCGAAGGCGACGTGCTGGTCGAACTCAACGAAGAGGTCCGCGCCCGGCTGGTCGAGGGCATGGATGCGCAGGCACTCGTCGCCGCCACCGCCGACATGGACCTCGACGACCTCGCGGACTTCGTCGCCGACCTGCCCGAGGCCGTGACCCGGGAGGTCATCCAGGCACTGTCGGCTGCCGACCGGGAACGCCTCGAGTCGGTCCTCAGCTACCCCGAGGACACCGCCGGCGGCCTGATGAACCCCGAGACCATCGCCGTCAGGCCGGATGTCAGCCTCGAGGTGGTGCTGCGCTACCTGCGCCGCCGTGGCAGCCTGCCGGAAAAGGCCGACGCGGTCTTCGTCGTCGACAGCCTCGGTCGCTACATGGGCCTGCTCTACTTCAGCCGGCTGCTGACCGGCAGTCCGGAAACCCCCGTGCTGGACGTCATGGACGCGGCGGTCGACGCCTTCCCCGCCACGCAGTCGGCAGCCGATGTCGCGCGCCGCTTCCAGGACCGCGACCTGATCATCGCCGCGGTGGTCGACGAGCGCGGCCGGCTGGTCGGCCAGATCACCATCGACGACGTCGTCGACGTGATCGCCGATCAGGCCGATCACGAAATCCTCTCCAACGTCGGCCTGGACGAAGAAGACGACATGTTCGCGCCGGTGTTGACCAGCAGCCGGCGGCGCGCCATCTGGCTGGCGCTGCACCTGGTATTGGCCTACGTGACGGCCGGCATCATCAACCTCTTCCAGGACACGATCGACAAGGTCGTGATCCTTGCCGTGCTGATGCCGATGGTGGCCACCATGGGCGGTATCGCCGGCAGCCAGACGCTGACGCTGATGGTGCGCGGCCAGGCGCTGGGCCGCGTGCGACCGGGCAACGCATTGTCGCTGTTGCGCCGTGAGCTGGCGGTCGGTGCCGTCAACGGGTTGGGCTGGGCGCTGATCGTCTCGGTTACCACCGCCGTGTTGTTCGGCAGCTGGGCCGTCGGCGCGGTCGTTGCCGCGGCACTCGCCATCAACATGCTGATGGCCGCCATCATGGGCTGCAGCATCCCGCTGCTCCTCGACCGGCTGCGCATCGACCCGGCACTGGCGGGGTCCGTCGTGCTGATCACGCTGACCGACACCACCGGCTTCGTCGCCGTGCTCGGCCTGGGCGCGCTGTTCCTGGTCTGAGGGCCAGCCTTCAGCCGGTGAGGCCGTGTCCGGCGACATTCGGCATGCGCAGGCGCTGCGAGTACTCCTCGCTGAGGTCGCGCCAGCCGCTGACCCCGCCCGGGGCATCCACCGGCGCGCCCTCGAGGAAGGCCAGCAGCTCGTCCCGGCGCAGCATCGCGTCGTCGTAGCCCAGCTGGATCAGCTCGCGGGTATAGCCCGACTCGAACAGCAGGTAGCTGATGAGCTGCAGCCCCCCGTAGCCGACCGCACCGAGTCCGCGCAGCAACAACTGCACCGGACGGGGGATCTCGTGGCAATGCCGGGCAGCGATGTCGCGGACGTCGGCGCTCGGCAGCATGATCATCGCCGCGGTATGCCTCAGGGTGCCGAAATCGCCCTCGGCCTGCCGGCCGGGCAACTGCTCGAGGATCAGGTTGATGCGGATCAGGCTCTCGAGGTCGGAGGACAGGCCATCGAGGAACAGGGCATCGAGCATGTAGCCGGCGATGCGGCCGAAGGTCGGGTACGGCACCTCCTCCTCGCTGGACGGCAGCGGCTCCGGCCGTTCGTTGCGCACACCGATGACGAGCAGCCGGTCGGCACCGAGGCGCAGTGCCGGCGACAGCGGCGTCGCCTGGCGCATGGCGCCGTCGCCGTAGTATTCGTGGCCGAGCAGCACCGGCGGGAAGATCATCGGCACGGCAATGCTCGCCATCAGGTGCTCGAGCACGATGCGTGCCGGGCGGCCCTTGCGGCGGACGCGATCCCACGACTCGTGACCGCCGGCCGCCTGGTAGAAGGACGTCGAGCGCGCCGACCCGTAGCCCGCAGCCGTGACCGCCAGCGCATCGAGGTAACCCTGGTCGATGGAGGCCTGAATGCCGTCGAAATCGACGCGCCGACGCAGCAGCCGCCACAGGGGCTCGTTGTCGAGCAGCGACCGCGGGTTGTCCATGCCGAGACCGCCGAATACCAGGGCCAGAAACCACCGCGCGCTGCTCGACAGCATGGTGCGGCTGTCGCAGCGGAAGACGTGCTCGCAACGGAAGTTGGCCCAGACACGCTCCAGGTCGGCGACCGCACCGCGAAAGTGGCGGGCGCGGGTGGCGAGCACGGTCGCACTGATGCTGCCGGCCGAAGTGCCGCTGAGGATCGCGAAGGGGATCGGCGTCTTGCGCGGCAACATCTCGGCAAGCGCCTTGAGCACGCCCACCTGATAGGCCCCGCGGGCACCACCGCCCGGCAGCACGAGCCCCGTTTTCGGCTTTCGACCAGTCACTGACACCCCCAGAAGCCCGCCCCGTGACGGGCGCCATCCCCGCATGTTGTCGGCAAGGGCGTGCGCCGGCTTGAACGCGCCGCGCCGTCAGGTCAGCGATCGCGCGCGCCGCCGTCCCCCCTGGCGTGCCGCCGACCCAGCCACCAGCCGTTCAGCGCCCAGGCACCGGCCAGCCCGGCACCGAGCAGGGCGACACCGGCAGCCGACAGCCCGCCCGCCTCGAGACCGGTCTTGATCTGTGCCGACAGCGCATCGCCGCCGCGATAGACCGGCACGTCGATCAGGTTCTTGGCCTTGTACTTGGTCTCGGTGTCGACGGCGCCGAAGAGCATCTCGCGCCCCGGCCGGATGAAAGCATACTCGCCGACACGCCGCGCGACGAACACCACCGCCAGGACCCAGAAGGTGTTCATCATGGCCAGGCCCATGAAGCCCGCCACCATGACCAGCGGCACCAGGGTGAGCAGCGCCGTGACACCGAGGCGCGAAGCCACGCGCCCGGTGACGAAAAGCTGCAGGAGCACGGTCAGGCTCTGGACGATGTAATCGAGGCGGGCGAACACCTGGGTGCGCTGGGCAGAGCTCGTGAACGTCTCGCTGACCAGCCGCAGCTGCTCGAAATACAGGAAGGTGTTGACCGAAGCCAGCAGGATGACGAACAGCGCGATGCCGAGCAGGTAGGGCGAGCGCAACACCAGCGAGAAGCCCGCAAAGGGATTGCCGCCGATCGGCCGCTCCTCGGCGCGCGGCGCGCCGCTGGCCGTCGGCGCGGCCTGCCAGATGCGCAGCAGCGCCCGCTGGCAGGCGATCGCGGCACAGAAGAAGCCGGCCCCCATGAACAACACGCCCGGGTTGCCGATGGACGTGACCACCATGTCGGTGACCAGCGGGCCGATCAGCGCACCGGTGGTCCCGCCGGCGGCGATCACGCCGAACAGCCGGCGCGTCTGGTCGGCGCTGAAGATCTCGAGAAGAAAGCTCCAGAACACCGACACCATGAACAGGTTGAGGACGCTGATCCAGACGTAGAAGAACTGGCCGGTGGCGACATTGCCCTCGTCGGCCGCCAGCGACAGGCCGGTCAGCGCCAGCGACACGGCGACGAAGCCGTAGATCCAGGGCAGGAAGGCCGTGCGGCGGAAGCGCGCGCACAGCGTGCCGTAGATGGGCACGATGGCGATCGACGCCACCCAGGTGACGACGTAGAGGTCGCTGACGCGTTCAGCACCGAGCAGGGTGCCGACGGTCTCGCGTACCGGACGCACGGCGAAATACCCCCCCAGCACGCAGAAGAACAGCAGGAAGGCGACGACGACGATGCGCAGTTCCTGCGGCTCGACCGGCGCCAGGCGGGTCAGCAGGCGGACCGGCAGCGAAGGCGACGGCTGGCCAGGACGGCTTTCCGGTGTCATCAAGCCGTCATCATGGCGCGGCGACAGCGGGCGCGTCGGCGGCCAGCGGGGCGAACAGTGCGTCCCAGTCCTGCGGGGGCGGCACGTCGGCGTTGAAGACCTCAAAGGTGCGACCGCGGGCCGCCGCCGAGGACAGCGCCGCGACGCAGACCCGCGCGACATCGGCACGGGCGATGTAGCCGGTGTCGCTGTCACCCTGCACGAGCCGGACGCCTTTCTGGCCGCCGGGGGCGTTGGTCAGCCCGCCGGGGCGGACGATGGTGTAGCCGACGCCGCTGGCGCGCAGCGCATCCTCTCCCCTGGCCTTCCACTTCAGGACGTTGTCGAACATCTTGTTGAGGATGTGGTCCTCGCGCGTGACCCCGGCCGAGGACACCAGCACGAAGTGCTGGACGCCGGCCGCAGCCGCGGCATCGGCCAGGTTGGCGACGCCACGGTAATCGACCTGTTCCGGGCCATTGCCGGCCTCGCCGCGACCGGCGCCGATCGCCGAGATCACATGGCGGGCGCCGCGCATCGCCGCCGCGAGACTGGCCGGATCGCGCACGTCGCCGCGGACCACCGTCACGCCGTCGGGGAACCCGGCCTGCGACCCGTCACGCACCAGCGCACGCACGGCATGGCCAGCCGCCCGGGCCGCGGCAACGACTTCCTGGCCCGTGCGACCGCCGGCGCCGACCACCAGCACCACGCCTTCATCGGCCGCGGGCAACGGCCCGGCCATGGCCACCGCCGCGACGCCCACCGCCAACAGCCTGCGCATCATCACCCTACCCTCCCCGGGCTTGCCCGTGATCCCGTACGCGGCCGAGTATAGCCATGCCGTGCGACGCGACCGCCGTGCGTCACGCGCGCCTGATCACTGGCTGGTCACGCGCAGGATGCGCATCGAGTTGGTGCGCCCGGTGACGCCGGTCAGCTCACCCTTGGTGACGATCACCAGATCCCCCTCGTTGACGTAGCCCGTGGACAGCAATGTCTGGAAGACCTGCTGGTAGACCCGCCGCGCATCCGTGTGGGTGATGTCGAAGGACACGGGATAGACACCCCGGTACAGCGCGACCCGCCGCAAGGTGACCTCGTGGCGGGTGAAGGCGAAGATCGGAATGTCGGAACGGATCCGCGACATCCACAGCGCCGTCGAGCCCGACTCCGTCAGGGCGATGATGGCGCGGACGTCGAGGTGGTTGGCCGCATACATGACCGCCATGGCGATGGCCTCATCGACCCGCTCGAAACGGCCACCGGCGTTCTCGCGGTCGGCGCTGATCGTCGAGTAGTAGCTTTCGGCACCGACGCAGACTTCGGCCATGGCCGCCACCGCCCTGTCCGGGTAATCGCCGACCGCGGTCTCTGCCGAAAGCATCACGGCATCGGTGCCGTCGATGACGGCATTGGCGACATCCGACACCTCGGCACGGGTCGGCACCTTGCTGTGGATCATCGACTCCATCATCTGCGTCGCCGTGATCGCCACCTTGTGCTTGGCACGGGTCAGGGTGAGGATTTTCTTCTGCAGGCCGGTCAGCTCGGCATAGCCCATCTCGACGCCGAGGTCGCCGCGGGCGACCATGACGGCATCCGAGGCCTCGATGATCGACTCGAGGTTGGCGATGGCCTCGGCGCGTTCGATCTTGGCAACGAGGCGCGCCTGGCCGCCGGCCTGCTGGTGGATGTCGCGCGACTCGATGATGTCCTCGGCGCGCTGCACGAAAGACACCGCGATCCAGTCGAAGCCGTACTCCGCTGCCTTGCGCAGGTCGTCACGGTCGCGATCGCTGAGGGCCGGCGCCGACAGGCCACCGCCGCGCAGGTTGATGCCCTTGTTGTCGGACAGGCGGCCAGCCTGGATGACCCGGCAGTGGATGCGCGAGCCCTCGATACGCAGCGCTTCCAGGACGATGAAGCCGTCGTCGAGCAGCAGCACATCGCCCGGAGACACATCGGCGCACAGGCCGGGGTAGGCGACACCGACGCCCTCGACCGTACCGGCATCGGCGGGCAGCGCCGGGTCGAGGAAGAACGGCTGGTTTTCGGCGAGATCGACCCAGCCGGCCGTGAAGCGGCAGATGCGGATCTTCGGCCCCTGCAGGTCGCCGAGCACCGCGACATACCTGCCGAGGCGTGCCGCCACCGCCCGCACTTCGGCCAGGCGCCGTGCGCGCAGGTCCCAGCCGCCATGCGAAAAATTGATCCGCACGACATCGACACCGGCCCGCAGCAGTTTTTCGAGGTTCTCGGGGCCGTCGGTCGACGGCCCGAGCGTGGCGATGATCTTGGTTCTGCGCATGCCTCAGCGGCGGGCCGCACCGCAGCGGGCCTCGAGCGCCGCCACGGCGGGCAACGTCTTGCCCTCGATGAACTCCAGGAACGCCCCGCCACCGGTCGACACGCAGGACATCCGCGCCGTCAGGCCATACTTCTGCAACGCCGCCAGGGTGTCGCCACCGCCGGCCAGGCTGAAGGCCGGCGAGCGGGCCACGGCCTCGGCGACACGTCGCGTGCCGGCGCCGAACTGGTCGATCTCGAAAACGCCGACGGGACCGTTCCAGACGATGGTGCCGGCCTTGGCCAGCAGCCCGGCATACTGCGCGGCCGTGCGCGGACCGATGTCGAGGATCAGCTCGCCATCGCGCACGGCGTCCACGGCGCGCACCACAGCCCGCGCACTGCGGCTCACCGATGTGCCGACGACGACATCGACCGGCAACGGGATGTGCACGCCGGAAGCCATCAGCCGCCGCGCCTCGGCGATGAGTTCTTTCTCGCACAGCGAGCCGCCGATCGCGTGACCGGCCGCGGCGATGAAGGTGTTGGCGATGCCGCCGCCGACGATGAGCTGATCGACCTTCTTCACGAGCTGGCGCAGCACGGTGAGCTTGGTCGAGACCTTCGAGCCCCCGACGATGGCGAGCAGCGGCCGCTTCGGCGCACGCAGGGCGCGTTCCAGCGCCTCCAGCTCGGCGACCAGCAGCGGCCCGGCACAGGCCGTGGGCGCATGGCGGATGACACCGTGGGTGCTGGCCTCGGCACGGTGCGCCGTGCCGAAGGCGTCCATCACGAAGACATCGCACAGCGCGGCCATGCGCCGCGCCAGCGCGGGATCGTCCTGTTTCTCGCCGGCGTTGAAGCGCACGTTCTCGCACAGGACGACCTCGCCACCGGCGAGCGGAAAGCCGTCGAGCCACTCGACGATGAGCGGCACGTGGCGGCCGAGCAGTTCCCCGAGGCGGCGCGCAACCGGCTTGAGCGACAACGCCGGGTCATGCACCCCCGCCACGGGGCGGCCGAGGTGCGACAGCAGGATGACGCCGGCGCCCCGCTCGAGGGCTTCGCGGATGGTCGGCAGCGCGGCCCTGATGCGTGCGTCGCTGGTCACGACACCGTCCTTGACCGGCACGTTGAAGTCGACGCGGATCATGACGCGACGGCCTGCCAGGGGCACATCGCCCATGCGCCGCAGTTTCAGGGGACGGGTACGCATCGGGCAGCGTTTCCTCAGGCGGCGACCAGGGCCAGGGTCGTGTCGAGCATGCGGTTGGAGAACCCCCACTCGTTGTCGTACCAGCTGAGCACCTTGACCAGCGTGCCGCCGATGACCCGCGTCTGCGTGGCGTCGAAGACCGAACTGCGCGGGTCGTGGTTGAAATCCACCGACACCAGCGGCTCGGTGTTGTAGCCGAGGATGCCCTTCAGCGGGCCTTCGGCGGCCGCCTTGACGAGGCCGTTGACCTCCTCGACGGTGGTGGCGCGCGCCGCGGTGAAGGTCAGGTCGACGACCGAGACGTTGATGGTCGGCACGCGCATGGCGAAACCGTCGAGCTTGCCGTTGAGTTCGGGCAGCACCAGACCGACCGCCGAGGCGGCGCCGGTCTTGGTCGGGATCATCGACTGGGTGGCCGAGCGCGCCCGGCGCAGGTCGCTGTGGTAGACGTCGGTCAGGACCTGGTCGTTGGTGTAGGCGTGGATCGTCGTCATCAGCCCCTGGACCACGCCGAGCCCGTCGTGCAGCGGCTTGACCAGCGGCGCCAGGCAATTGGTGGTGCACGAGGCATTGGAGATCACGGTGTGCTCGCCGCGCAGCACCTGGTGGTTGACGCCGTAGACGACGGTCGCGTCGACATCCTTGCCACCGGGCGCCGAGATCACCACCTTGCGCGCACCGGCCTGGAGGTGGGCCGCGGCCTTTTCCTTGCTGGTGAAAAGCCCGGTGCACTCGAGGACCACATCGACGCCGAGTTCGCGCCACGGCAGCGCTGCCGGATTGCGCTCGGCGACGACACGGATGCGGTCGCCGTTGACGACCATGCTGTCGCCATCCACGACCACGGTGCCCGGGAACCGGCCGTGTGCCGTGTCGTGACGGGTCAGGTGGGCGTTGGTGGCGGCATCGCCGAGATCGTTGATGGCGACGATGCGGATCTCGCCGGTGCGGCCCGACTCGTAGAGGGCGCGCAGCACATTGCGGCCGATGCGCCCGTAACCGTTGATGGCAACCTTGACTGGCATGGGTCGTACTCCCTTGAAAACTGCAACCCCGGGGTCTGGCGGATGGCGAGGTTTCCGGTCCTCGTCATCCGGCGGATCACTGCCCCCCCGGCAACAGGGCCAGGGCATTTGCCGCGACGTTCTCCGCAGTGAAACCATAGTGGCGGAACAGCGCGCCGGCCGGTGCCGAGCGGCCGAAGCCGTCGATGCCGATGATACGTCCGGACGGCCCCACCCAGCGATACCACGGCTCGGCGACGCCGGCCTCGACGGCCACCCTGGCCGTGATCGCCGGCGGCAGGACGTGGTCGCGCCATTCGGCGGGCTGCGCCGCGAAGCGCGTCGTGTTCGGCATCGACACCACGCGGACCGCATGACCGCGCGCCGCGACGAGTTCGGCCGCGGCCATCGCCAGCGCCACCTCGGAACCGGTGGCGATGAGGATCACGTCGGGGGAGGTGGCGTCGCGCAGGATGTAGCCCCCGCGGCGGATCGCCTCGACCTGCGCCGGCGTGCGCGCCTGCGGCGGCACATTCTGGCGCGTCAGGACCAGGCTCGTCGGCCCGTCGCGGCGCTCGATGGCGTCCTGCCAGGCGACCAGCGTCTCGACGGTGTCACAAGGCCGCCACACGCTCATGTTGGGCATGACGCGCAGGCTCGCGAGGTGCTCGACCGGCTGGTGCGTCGGTCCGTCCTCGCCAAGGCCGATGGAATCGTGGCTGAAGACATGGATGGCCTGGACCCCCATCAGCGCCGCCATGCGCAGGGCATTGCGCGCATAGTCGGAGAAGACGAGGAAGGTGCCGCCGTAGGCGATGAACCCCCCGTGCAGCGCCATGCCGTTGAGGGCGGCGGCCATGCCGAACTCGCGCACGCCCCACGACAGGTAGTTGCCCGCGGCCGAATCCGGCGTCACGGCAACCGAACCGCGGTGGTTGGTGAGGTTCGAGCCGGTCAGGTCGGCCGAACCGCCGAACAGTTCGGGCAGCGCCGGCGCCAGCGCATTGAGCGCATCCTGCGAGGCCTTGCGCGTGGCCTTGGCGCTGCCATCAGCGATGGCGGCAGCCAGCGCATCCGCCACCCGTGCCGGCCACTCGGCGGGCAACGTACCGGCCATGCGCCGCTCGAACTCGGCAGCCAGTTCCGGCCATGCGCTGCGATACCCGGCAAGCATCTCGTGCCACTGCGCCTCGCGGTGCGCGCCGGCAACGCGGGCATCCCACCCGGCGCGGACCTCGGCCGGGATCTCGAACGGCGCTGCCGTCCAGCCCAGGTGCGCGCGGGCCGCGGCCACTTCAGCGGCACCGAGCGGCGCGCCGTGGGTGGCCTCCGTGCCCTGCACGTTTGGCGCACCGAAACCGATCACCGTGCGGCAGCAGATCAACGAGGGCTGGTCGGTGCGGGTGCGGGCCTCGGCAATCGCCGCATGGATGGCCTCCGGGTCGTGGCCGTCGACCCCGGCGATGACGTGCCAGCCACAGGCACGGAAACGCGCCGGGGTGTCGTCGGCGAACCAGTTGGCCACCTCGCCATCGATGGAGATGCCGTTGTCGTCATAGAGGCAGACCAGCTTGCCGAGGCGCAGCGTGCCGGCCAGCGAAGCCGCTTCCTGGGAAATCCCCTCCATGAGACAGCCGTCGCCGAGGAACACGTAGGTGTGGTGGTCGACGATGGGGAAACCCGGCCGGTTGAAGCGCTCGGCGAGGAGTTTTTCCGCGAGCGCCATGCCCACGGCGTTGGCAACACCCTGCCCCAGCGGGCCGGTGGTGGTCTCGATGCCGAGCGCAACATCGCGTTCCGGATGGCCGGCGGTATGCGAGCCGAACTGGCGAAAGGCGCGCAGGTCTTCGAGTGTCAGCGGATAGCCCGACAGGTGCAGCAGGGCATAGAGCAGCATCGAGCCGTGACCGTTGGACAGCACGAAGCGGTCGCGGTTGACCCAGCGGGGATTGCCCGGGTTGTGGCTGAGGAAGTCGTTCCACAGCACTTCGGCGATATCGGCCATGCCCATCGGCATGCCGGGGTGGCCGGATTTCGCCTGCTCGACGGCATCCATGGCGAGCGCACGGATGGCATTTGCCAGGGTCCGGCGCGCGGCGGCCGGGGGCATCATGTTGCTTGTCGTGGTCATTGCACCCGCGCCAGGGAGATCATGTTCGGGGAAACCGCGGGTGTTTCCGCGGAAAACGGCCCGGCATTGTCGCGTAAGCCCGGCATGGCCGCAACCGGCTGGCGGTCAGGGCGCCCGCGGCACACGCGAACACGCGCAGCCCGCATGCAAACCGGTGCGCCGACGACGTCCCGGATCCATGTGTCTATAATGCGCCGCTCCCCCGCAGCAACCGGATCACGCATGAGCACGCGCAAACTGTTTACCTCGGAGTCCGTCTCCGAAGGCCACCCGGACAAGATGGCCGACCAGATCTCCGACGCCATCCTCGATGCCATCCTCGCCGAAGACCCCGAAGCCCGCGTCGCCTGCGAAACGCTGGTCAAGACCGGCTTCGTGATGATCGCCGGCGAGATCTCGACCCACGCCTGGATCGACCTCGAAGCGCTGGTTCGCGAGGTGATCTGCGACATCGGCTATGACCACTCGGAAAAAGGCTTCGACGGGCACTCGTGCGGCGTGATCAACGCCATCGGCAAGCAATCAGGCGACATCAGCCAGGGGGTCGGCCGCAAGGACAAGCGCAAGCAGGGCGCCGGCGACCAGGGAATGATGTTCGGCTACGCGGCGCGCGAGACCGACGTGCTGATGCCGGCACCGATCACCCTCGCCCACCGGCTGGTACAGCGCCAGGCCGAGGTGCGCCGCAAGAAGCTCGACTGGCTGCGGCCGGACGCCAAGAGCCAGGTGACGATGGTCTACGAAGATGACAGGCCCGTCGGCATCGACGCCGTCGTCCTGTCCACCCAGCACGCGCCGGACATCGGCCAGAAGGCGCTGCGCGAGGCCGTCATCGACACGATCATCAGGCCGGTGCTGCCGCGCAAGTGGTTCGCGGCCCTGCCGCAGAAAAAGATCCACATCAACCCGACCGGCAAGTTCGTCATCGGCGGGCCGATGGGCGACTGCGGCCTCACCGGCCGCAAGATCATCGTCGACACCTATGGCGGCATGGCCCGCCACGGCGGCGGCGCATTCTCCGGCAAGGACCCGACCAAGGTCGACCGCTCGGCAGCCTACGCGGCGCGTTATGTCGCCAAGAACATCGTGGCCGCCGGCCTCGCCGACCGCTGCGAGGTCCAGGTGTCCTACGCCATCGGTGTCGCCGAACCCACCTCCGTCAGCATCGAGACCTTCGGCACCGGCAGCGTGCCCCACGAAAAGCTCGAAGCACTGGTGCGCAGGCACTTTGACCTGACGCCCTACGGCATCCGCCGGATGCTCGACCTGCACCGGCCCATCTACCGCGCCACCGCCGCCTACGGCCACTTCGGCCGCGAGGCCTTCCCCTGGGAGCAGACCGACAAGGCCGACGCGCTGCGCAGCGGTGCCAGCCGCCGCCGCGCTGCCCGCGCCTGAACCCCCGCACACCGGATCGAGGACACGCCCACCATGAGCACCAAAGCCGCCGTACTCCAGCCCAAGGACTATAAAGTCGCCGACATCGCCCAGGCCGAATGGGGCCGCAAGGAAATCCGCATCGCCGAGACGGAGATGCCCGGCCTGATGGCGACCCGGGAGGAATACACCAGCCAGCAACCCCTCAAGGGCGCGCGGATCGCCGGCTGCCTGCACATGACGATCCAGACCGCCGTGCTGATCGAGACCCTGGTGCAACTCGGTGCGGAAGTGCGCTGGTCATCATGCAACATCTTCTCGACCCAGGACCACGCCGCGGCTGCCGTGGCCGCCGCCGGCATCCCGGTGTTCGCCTGGAAGGGTGAAACCGAGGAGGAATACTGGTGGTGCGTCGAGCAGACCATCAAGGGCCCGGATGGCTGGCGCCCCAACATGATCCTCGATGACGGCGGCGACCTGACGGCGATCATGCACGACAAGTACCCCGAGTTGATGAAGGACGTGCGGGGCATCTCTGAGGAAACCACCACCGGTGTCGGCCGGCTCTATGAAATGGCGGCCAACGGCCGCCTGCTGTGCCCGGCGATC
>CAYQIV010000014.1:78425-89556 GCA_964417725.1 uncultured Chromatiaceae bacterium | reverse complement strand
CGAGCAGCTCGTCGAGGCGCTCAACCCGCCGCGCAGCACGGCGCGCACGCCGCTCTTCCAGGTGCACTTCAACCTGCACAACGAACCGGGCGGCGCGCTGTCGCTGCCCGGGCTCGAGGTCACGCGCCACGGTGTGGCGCGTGACACGGCCAAGTTCGAGCTGGCGTTGTCACTCGCCGAGCGCGCCGACGGCCTCGACCTGACCATCGAATACGCCACCGATCTCTACACTGCGCCATTCATCACCGGCCTGTGCGCCGACTATGCGGCGCTGCTGGAAAACCTGCCCGGTGCGCTCGATGCACCGCTGTCGGCATGGTGCGGCCATCCGGCAGGCCTGCCCGCCGTGCAGGTCGCCACCCAGGCCGGTGAGCCGGGCATGGTTCTCGCGGCATTGGCGGCGCGCGCCGCGGAACCCGTGCCGCGGCTGGCGATCGCCGCGGAAGACGGCGAGTGGGACTACGCACAGCTCCGGGCCCGGGCCGCCGGCGTGGCGGCGGCCCTCGGTGCGCGCGGGGTGCAGGCCGGCGATCGGGTCGGCGTGCTGTGTGGCCAGACGCTGGCGCTGGGCGCGGCGCTGCCCGGTATCTGGCTGGCGGGCGCGGCCTGGGTACCGCTCGAGGCAGGCCCTGCACGGCGCATGCAGGCGCGCATCGCCGATGCCGGCATCCGCACCATCGTCGCCAGCCGCCATGCGCGCGAGACCTGCGCCTGGCTCGATGGCAGCGGCCTCGCCGTGTGCGTCGTCGAGGATGTCGATGTGCCGGCACAGGTGCCGCCGGCGCCGGCCGGTGCCGGGCTGGCTTACGTGCTCTACACCTCGGGCACCACCGGCGAACCGAAGGGTGTGATGCAGACCCACGCCGGCCTGTCCGCCCAGGTGCGCGGCTGGATCGCCGGGCTCGGCCTGCTGCCGGCCGACCGCCTGAGCGTGCTGGCGACGATCGGCTATGACGCGGCCGTGCAGGACCTGTGCGGTGCCTGGTTTGCCGGCGCCTCGGCGTGGCCGCTGGCGGTGCGCGAACTCGGCCGCGAGGCGCTGCTCGACCGCATCGCCGGCCACCGTCTCACGGTGGTGCATGCCACGCCGACGGTCTACCGCTACCTGTTCGGCGGCCACGTGGCCTGCCGCCAGGACCTGTCGCGCATCCGCCTCGTGGTGCTCGGCGGCGAGGCGGCGCGACGTGCCGACTTCGACCTCTACCGCTCGCGTTTCGCGCGCGGCTGCCGCTGGGTCAACGGCTACGGCCTCACCGAAGCCAGCGCGGTGCTGCAGTGGCAGGCCGATCACGACAGCCGGCCGGTCGGCGATACGCTGCCGGTGGGCCATGCCGTGGGCGGCCACCGCGTGCGGCTGCTCGATGACGACGGCAACGAGGCCGGCATCAGCGGGGAACTGGTCATCGAGGGCGACGGCATCACGCCCGGTTACTGGAACCGCCCGGCGTTGACGGCGGCGCGCCACCGCCCGCACGAGGGCCGGCGCCGCTTCCACACCGGCGACCGGTGCCGGCGCCTGCCGGACGGCACGCTGGCGTGGGTCGGCCGCCTCGATGACCAGGTGAAGATCGGCGGCAACCGCGTCGAGCCGGGCGACGTCGAGGCCGTGCTCATGGCCCTGCCCGGGGTGGTCGCGGCGGTCGTCGGCCTGCGCGAACGGCCCGACGGCGACCCGGCGCTGGTCGCGTGGGTCGAGACGCGCGCTGCGGCGGTGTCGCTCGATGAACTGCGCCGCATGGCGCAGCGCGAGCTGCCCGAGTGGAGCTGGCCCGCCGCCTGGGTGCGCCAGGCCGACTGGCCGCGGCGCGCCAACGGCAAGATCGCCCGCGAGGCGCTGGCGTGGTCGCCCGCGGTACCCGTCGCGGCGCCGGGCGGTGGCGGCGGCGAGACCGCCACGGAGGCGCTGCTGCAGACCCTGTGGGCGGAGCTGATCGGCGTGCCGGCGGTGGACGTCGAAGCGGACTTCTTCGCCCTCGGCGGCCATTCGTTGCTGGCGACGCGGCTGGTGGCGCGGCTGCGCGAGCGCCTCGGCGTCGACCTGCCGCTGATCCGCATTTTCGAATACCCCCGGTTGCGCGACCTCGCCCGTGTCGTCGCGGCGCTCGGCGCACGGGCCGCACCGGCACCGATCCCGCGCCAGGCACGCGGGGCGGCGAATCCGTAACCCCTCGCGCGGCGAAACATCCGCCGTGGCCGGGTTGTCCTCACCCCGTGTCCACGGTGGGGAAAACTTTCGATTGGGCGCGCCTTCCCCATCCTCGCGCACTACAATCCACCCGGACGGCCGTGTCGGGGTGGTGCAAGGGAGCACGACGACATGAGCCACAAGATCCGCACGCTGCAGCGGCCCCGACAGCAACAGGGTGGAAACGAAGTGACGGCAAGGCAGACGGGCGACGACGCCGAAGAGGCGCAGATCATCGCCACCATGAGCGATCGCTTCCGCGACATCATCACCCTGCTCGGTGAGGACGTCACCCGCGAAGGCCTGGCGCAGACCCCGGAACGCGCCGCCAAGGCCATGCACTTCCTCACCCGCGGCTACCGCCAGGACATCGACGCGCTGATCAACGCCGCGGTCTTCACCAGCGACACCGACGAAATGGTCATCGTCCGCAACATCGAGATGTACTCGCTGTGCGAGCACCACATGCTGCCCTTCATCGGCAAGTGCCACGTCGCCTACCTGCCCAGGGGCAAGGTCCTCGGCCTGTCGAAGATCGCGCGCATCGTCGACTACTACGCGCGGCGGCTGCAGATACAGGAAGTGCTGACCAAGCAGATCGCCGAGTGCGTGCAGAACGCCATCCAGGGCCAGGGCGTCGGCGTGGTCATCGAGGCGCGGCACATGTGCATGATGATGCGCGGCGTCGAAAAGCAGAATTCCGACATGACGACATCATGCATGCTCGGCAACTTCCGCTCCCACCCGCAGACGCGCAACGAATTCCTCCGCCTGCTGTCGCCGGGCTGACGCGCGGCGCGGCTGCGCATTCAGGCCGAGAGCCGCTCCGGGTACAGGCGGCGCATGCGCGCGAGGAACGGCGCCGGCAGGTCGTCGACCGATTCGAGCTTGACGCCGTCGGCGTGCCAGATCACGTGGCCGGGGCGGCCCTGCATGTCCATCCAGCGTGGCCACGGTGCGAAGTAGGTCGACGAAAAGCCGGCCGGCACGAAGGCCCGCGATGCATCGCGCAGGTCGGCGGCCTTCGCCCGGATGACGCTCGACTCGCCCATCGGCTGCGGGACGCCCGGCGGGTAGGCGCGCTCATGCGACAGCCATACCGTGTCGCCGTGGAACGTCCAGTCGAGGAACTGCCCGGCGAAATCCCAGGCCGAGGCGGGTACCCGCGCCGGCCGTACGCCGCGCGGCGTGTACCACGCCACCGGCTTGCCCGTGCCGGCGATGAGGTTCGGCGTGACGCGGTTGCGCGCACCGGTGTAGGGGTTGTCGAAGGTGTCGAGCACGGCTTGCGTGCGGGGGTCCTGGAAGAACGACGTCGTCACGCCCGAGGCCGCATACTCGTCGTCGCCGGCGGCCGTCAGGCGCAGGATCTCCAGCCCTTCGAAACGCACCAGCAGGCGCGGCGCCTCATCGCCGACGATGCCGTGGATGCGGCCGAAGTACCACCACGGCGCGTCGCGGCCATCGAGTCGCCCCTGCAGGCGCAGCATCGCCTGCAGTGCGGCGCGCGGGTCTTCGGGCGCCAGCCCGGCAGCACCGTCCGCGCCGGCCGTTCCCGCACGCATCGCCAGCAGCGCCCCGCCCATGCCGAGCAGAAAGCCGCGGCGGTCCATCTCCATGCCGGTCACGTCCATCCGTGGTGCTCCCTGTGGGATCGGGTCGTCCGGGTTCGACTGCATACTATCAGCGTCGCGGCCTGCATCGTGGCCGTCGGCGCGTGCCGCTTCCTTAACCCCGGCGCGGGCTTCCGCTAGAATCGCCCCCTGCCGCCGGCTTGCCGGTCCGGTCGGCATCGCATGGCGGCCGGACAGCCCCGGTGGCCACCACATCCACGCACATTCGGGGTATCTGACCGTGCTCGAAGCCTATCGCAAACACGTTGCCGAACGCGCCGCCCAGGGCGTCCCGCCCAAGGCACTGGACGAAACGCAGGTGGCGGAACTCGTCGAACTGCTGAAGAACCCGCCGCAGGGCGAGGCGCAGACGCTGCTCGAGCTGATCACCCACCGCGTGCCGCCGGGCGTCGATGCGGCGGCTTACGTCAAGGCGGCGTTTCTCGCCGACATCACCACCGGCAAGGCGCGAAGCCCGCTGATCGACCGCCGCAAGGCCGCGGAACTCCTCGGTACCATGGTTGGTGGCTACAACGTGCAGCCGCTCATCGACCTGCTCGACGATGCCGAAGTCGGCGAGATCGCGACGGTGGCGCTGTCGAAGACACTGCTCGTCTTCGACCGGTTTCACGACATCGTCGACAAGGCGAAGGGCAGCGCCAATGCCGCACGTGTGCTGAAGAGCTGGGCCGAGGCCGAATGGTTCACTTCGCGGCCCGAGGTCCCGGAGAAGATCACCATCACCGTGTTCAAGGTGGCGGGCGAAACCAACACCGATGACCTTTCCCCGGCGCAGGATGCCTGGAGCCGCCCGGACATCCCGCTGCACGCGCTGGCCATGCTCAAGAACGCGCGCGAGGGCATCACGCCGGACCAGCCGGGCAGCGTCGGCCCGGTGAAGCAGCTCGAGGCCCTGAAGGCCAGGGGTCATGTGGTCGCCTATGTGGGCGATGTGGTCGGCACCGGCTCGTCGCGCAAGTCGGCGACCAACTCGGTGCTGTGGTTCACCGGCAACGACATCCCCTTCGTGCCCAACAAGCGCGATGGTGGCATCTGCATCGGCAGCAAGATCGCGCCGATCTTCTACAACACCATGGAAGACGCCGGTGCGCTGCCCTTCGAGGCCGATGTTTCCGGCCTCGACATGGGCGACGTCGTCGACATCTACCCCTACGAGGGCCGGATCTGCAAGTCCGGCAGCAGCGAGGTGGTGACGACCTTCGCGCTCAGGACCGACGTGCTGCTCGATGAAGTGCGCGCCGGCGGGCGCATCAACCTGATCATCGGCCGCGGGCTGACCCACAAGGCGCGCGAGGCGCTCGGGCTCGGCGACAGCCAGGTCTTTCGTGCCATCCGCCAGCCAAAGGACACAGGCAAGGGTTACACGCTGGCACAGAAGATGGTCGGCAAGGCCTGCGGTGTGGCGGGCGTGCGTCCGGGCACGTATTGCGAGCCGAAGATGACGACCGTGGGCTCGCAGGACACCACCGGCCCGATGACCCGCGACGAACTGAAGGACCTCGCCTGCCTCGGTTTCTCCGCCGACCTGGTGATGCAGTCCTTCTGCCACACGGCGGCCTACCCGAAGCCGGTCGACGTGCAGACACACCATACGCTGCCGGATTTCATCATGAACCGCGGCGGCGTGTCGCTGCGCCCCGGCGACGGCATCATCCACTCGTGGCTGAACCGCATGCTGCTGCCCGACACCGTCGGCACCGGCGGCGACTCGCACACGCGCTTCCCGATCGGCATCTCCTTTCCGGCCGGCTCGGGGCTGGTCGCCTTTGCCGCCGCCACCGGTGCGATGCCGCTCGACATGCCGGAGTCCGTGCGGGTGCGCTTCAGGGGCAAGATGCAGCCCGGCATCACGCTGCGCGATCTCGTGCACGCGATTCCCTACGTCGCCCTCCGGAAGGGCGATCTCACCGTCGAGAAGAAAGGCAAGAAGAATGTCTTCAACGGCCGCATCCTCGAGATCGAAGGCCTCGAGAACCTGACCGTCGAGCAGGCCTTCGAACTCTCCGATGCCTCCGCCGAACGCTCCGCCGCCGGTTGCACCATCGCCCTTTCCGAGGCGAGCGTGCAGGAGTACCTCACCTCCAACGTCACCATGCTCAAGTGGATGATCGCCGAAGGCTACGGCGACGCCCGCACGATCTCGCGGCGCATCCGGGCCATGGAAGCGTGGCTCGCCAGGCCCGAGCTTCTGCGTGCCGATCCGGACGCCGAGTACGCGGCCGTCTACGACATCGACCTCGACGAAATCAGGGAGCCGATCCTCTGCTGCCCGAACGACCCGGACGATGCCAAACCGCTTTCGGCAGTTGCCGGGACGAAGATCGACGAGGTGTTCATCGGCTCATGCATGACCAACATCGGCCACTTCCGCGCCGCCGGCAAGCTGCTCGAGAAGGTCGAGGGCGGCTCGCTCGCCACGCGGCTGTGGATCGCCCCGCCGACGAAGATGGACCAGCGCCAGCTCATGGAAGAGGGCTACTACAACATCTATGGCCGTGCCGGTGCGCGCACCGAGATGCCGGGCTGTTCGCTGTGCATGGGTAACCAGGCGCGCGTGGCGCCCCGCACCACCTGCGTGTCCACATCCACGCGCAACTTCCCCAACCGCCTCGGCCAGGGCGCCAGCGTCTTTCTCGCCTCCGCAGAACTCGCCGCCGTCGCCGCCGTCATGGGCAAGCTGCCGACGGTCGCCGAGTATCTGGAGTACGCGAAGCAGATCGACACCCTGTCGGCCGACGTCTACCGCTACCTCAACTTCGACCGCATGCCGGCGTATACCGAAATCGCGGCGCGGGCCAGGCTGGCGACAGGGTAGGGTTGTTCCAGGCGCGAGACCGCAACAACTGGCGATGCTTTTGCGGGGCATTGCCTGCCCGCCGCATCATCCCGTCACAGCCAGTTCCGCGTCAGTTCCTCCGACACCTCCCAGAGCCGTCGCGCCAGTGCCGCGTCGTTCATGTGTGGCCCGTCGGGCAGGACCGGGTTGCAGTCCTCGAAGTAGAACCCGGAGACGCCGTCGAGCTGCGGGTGCGCGGCAACGTAGACCTGCGTCGCGGCGCCCTGTTCGACGGTCTTGAATCCCGGGCGCAGCGGCGCATCCGGATCCACGGGCTGTTTCATGAAGTGGCGGCCGAGGTTGGTCGCGATCATGCCCGGGTGGATGGCGTTGGCGGCGATGGGCGTGTCCGCATGGCGACGGGCCAGCTCGAAGGCGAACAGCGCATTGGCGAGCTTGGAGCGGCCATAGGCCGGGAACGGCTTGTAGCCTTTTTCCCCGCCGAGGTTGTCGAAGTCGATGCCTTCCGGCGGCGCATTCCTGTAGCCGACGCTGGACACCATCACGATGCGACCCTGCCTGGCGGCCCGCACGCGGTTGAGCAGGCGCCGGGTGAGGAGGTAGTGGCCGAGGTGGTTGACGACGAACTGCCGCTCGATGCCGTAGACCCGCTCGAGTTTCGGCAGGGCCATGATGCCGGCGTTGCACATCAGCACATCGAGTGGCAGCCCCAGGGCGTCGACCGCATCGGTGCAGGCAACGACCGAATCGAAGTCGGAAAGCTCGCAGGCCAGCGGCGTGGTCCTGCCCTCGATGCGGCCACAGGCCTCACGCGCCTTGTCCAGCGTGCGCGCCGTGCCGATGATGTGCGCACCCCGCGCGGCCAGCACGCGCATGCTCTCCTGGCCCAGCCCGGAGTTGACCCCGGTGATGAGTATCGTCAGGCCGGTGAGATCGAGGCCTGAAACGACCTCACCGGCAGTGGTCTGCGCGCCGAAGGCGCTGCGCGGGATGTCCTCGAAGGCGGTGTGCCGTGCCGTGCCGAGTGCGGCCCGCGGCCATGCGGTATTCAGCGCCAGCAGTGAGCCAGCCTTGAGGATGTCGCGGCGAGCGAGGATGGGGAGCATGGGCTTGCCTCCTTGGGTGTGGGTGCCCTGTCCCTGGTGTGGACAGGGTGTCGCATCGGCGAGTGTACGGGGTCCGGCGGGTTCAGTATGGCCGTGGCGACAATCTGCCCGGTGGCCGGGCAGGATGGCCCTGACCGGGCGGGTGAGTGACGCGGAGTTGGTGATCATGCGTGGAAATCGATGGTTCTCCGGGCTGGTGGTCGCGGCGCTGCTGGCCGGCTGCCAGTCGGCTCCGCCCGCCGGCGTGATGCGCACCCCCGAGTCCCGTTTCGCCGGACTCGTCGATTTTCCCTACACGCCGCGCTATCACGCCCTGCCGTGGCGGGACGGCCGCATCCGCATGCATTACATCGACGAGGGCCCGCGCGATGCGCCGGTGATTCTTTGTCTGCATGGCCAGGGGCAGTGGTCGTGGGCCTATCACCGCATGATTCCCCTGTTCCTGGCGGCGGGCTACCGGGTCGTGGCACCGGATTTCATCGGCTTCGGCCGTTCCGACAAACTGCCGGCCGACACCGACTACGAGTTTGCCGACCATGTGGCGTGGCTCGCCACCTTCATCGCCGAGATGGACCTCGGCAACGACGTGACGGCCTTCATGTTCGACTGGGGCGGGTATTTCGGCCTGCGCATCGCGGCCGAGCAGCCGGCCTTGTTCGATCGCCTCGTGCTGGCCAACACGCTGCTGCCGCGTGGAAACAGCGGCGGATCGGCGTTCTTCAGGAAGTGGCGGGCCGGCATCCTGGCGCGGCCGGTGTTCCCCATGGCGCAGATGGTCGAGGAGGGCACGAAGACCCGGCTCGATGCGGATGCCCTCGCCGCCTACGACGCGCCGTTTCCCGACGAGCGCTACAAGACCGGGCCGCGGCGCTTCCCGCTGATCGTGCCGATCGACGATGCGGACACCGCGGCCCCGGACAACAAGGCCGCGTGGCAGGCGCTGGCCGGCTTCGACAAACCCGTTCTGACGATCTACAGCCGCATGTTCGCCGGGTCGGCATCGCTGGGGCCGGCGCCGATCATCGGCCACATCCCCGGCGCGATCGGGCAGCCGCATGCGCTGATCGACGACGCCAGCTTCTACATCGTCGACGATGCCCCCGAGGAACTCGCCCGACGGACCCTCGCCTTCATCGAAGCGCGGTAGCGCGGCGCGTCAACTGCTTCGAAACGTTCGACCGGGTGCCCCGTCGGCATCAGATCGCGCCACGGCAGTTGGGCGCGTTGCAGCGGCAGGGCAGGCGGCCGTCATGGTGGCTGAGGCCGTAGTCGACCGTCAGCTCTTCACCGCCGGCGATGGCGCGCAGGGCATAGAACTCGATGCGGCCGTAGGCGATGCGCATGTAGGTGTTGGGTGCGCAGGAGTGGTTGATGAAGCGGAAACCATGCCGGGTGCGGCTGGCGTCGATGGCGTCGCGATCCATCTCGACGATCGCCACCACGCGCCGGCCGGCGGCGCGGCGGCGCGCCTCTGCGATGGAGATCCGCTCGCCCTCGAACTCACCGATCTTGCACCGTGCGGGGATCGGCAGCCGGGTGAAAAGGCCGCGGCCGGTGATGCCGCTTGGCCGGACCTCGAGTGCTGCATGGCGCGGTGAGCTGTGGCGATGAAAAACGGCCTCCGCGGGCGCGCGGGCATGGTGCTTTGTGTTCATGCCTGGAGCATAGCGCAGGCCGGTGACGCGGCGGCATGACTGCCGTCAGGCGGCACTTGCCGGACACTGCCGGGACGGGTGCCGGTACGACAGCGCCGGTGGATGACACCGGGGGTAGCCGGCGGCGTTGGCGGTGGGGCCTGCGGCCATGAACAGCCATGAAACAGGTGCCCCGTCGCGATGACGGGTTTACCATGCAAGCTGTGCAGGGCGTCAGCCACCCGCTGGTGAGCCGAATCGATGGATGTCCCTTTTGCCTACGGACTGTCGCTGTTTCTCCACCTGATGGGCTTCGCCCTGTGGCTGGGCGGAGAGGTCGGCCTGTGGCGCACCGGTCGTCAGCTCGCCGCCGGCCTCGCGACCCCGCCGGCCCGTCGCGCGGCGGCCGATACGTTGCTGTGGCTGGCGTGGCTGCCGCTGCTCTGCCTTGTCGTCACGCCGCTCGTCGGCTACACCCTGGCCGATGTCGTCGGCGTCCTCGACACCTCGCCGGGCTGGATCGCGGCGACATGGGTCGTTTTCGGCGCCTGGCTGGCGCTTGCCGTCACCCTCGTCCGCCGGCAGGCCGTCACCCGTGATGCGTGGCCCGAATGGCTGCACTTCGCCATCGGGGCACTCATGGTGCCGGGCTTTCTTTACGAGGGCGTGATGGTCCTGCGCGGGGCTTCCGCCATGATCGGCACCTGGCTGGGTCTCAAGCTGCTTGCCTATGGGCTGCTTGTGGCGCTGTCGCTGGTGCGCCTGCGCGCCGTGCGCCGCCTCGACCGCGAGATCCAGCGCGATGAGCACGCCCCGGACGCCATCGCCGCCATCGCCCGCGCCGGTGGTGCCATCGCCTGGTCGAGCCTTGCCGGGGCCGTGCTCGTGACCTTCGCCGCGGCGGTGGCCGCGTTCAGGGTCGGCTAGCAAAACCCGTGTTGCCGCATCTGTCCTGAACTGCACGCCGTCACCGCGGTCCATCCGACATGTATCCGGGAGAGCGCTTCAACAGCATCAGTCACCTCGTCGGGGCCGGACTGGCCCTGGCGGGGGCGGTCTTGCTGATCACGCAGGCCAGCCGTCTGGGTGACCCGTGGAAGATCGTCAGCCTCAGCATCTATGGTGCGATGCTGGTCACGCTGTACGTGTTCTCGACCGTCTATCACAGCGTACGCGGGCGCAGCAAGGCGTTGCTGCGCAAGCTCGACCACTGTGCCATCTATCTGCTGATCGCCGGCACCTACACGCCCTTTGCGCTGGTTTCCCTGCGCGGTCGCTGGGGCTGGTGGCTGCTGGGCATCGTCTGGGGGCTGGCGCTGCTGGGCATCGTGCAGGAGCTGCTGCTCGGCAAGCGCACGCGCGTGCTGTCGCTGGTCCTCTACGTGCTGATGGGCTGGCTGGCGCTGGTTGCGGTGGTGCCGCTATGGCAGGCGCTGTCGCCATCGGGCTTTGCCTGGCTGGTGGCCGGTGGCGCGCTCTACACCGGTGGCCTGGTCTTCTATGCCACCGACCATCGGTTGCGGCACGGCCATGGGGTCTGGCACCTGTTCGTGGTCGGTGGCAGCGGCTGCCACTTCTACACGATCCTGTTCTACGTCGTCTGACCGCCGGCCGGCACAGTGCCCCGGGGGCGCACGAAGCCGTCTCTTGGCGAGGGACGACCGTCCACGTCACAGTGGATCTGCCGCAGCCCTGCAATGGCGCTTACCGCCTCATCGGCACGCACTTGACGGTGCCCGGCTCGGTGCCATCGCGATAGGCGACCTGGCCGGGCG
>CAYQIV010000014.1:0-78325 GCA_964417725.1 uncultured Chromatiaceae bacterium | reverse complement strand
GGCATTGGGCACGCGGTGTGGCCGGCACGCACTTGACGGTGCCGGGCTCGGTGCCGTCGCGATAGGCGACCTGGCCGGGCGGGCATTGGGCACGCGGTGTGGCCGGCACGCACTTGACGGTGCCGGGCTCGGTGCCATCGCGGTAGGCGACCTGACCGGGCGGGCATTGGGCAAAAGGTTGGCGGATGGCGGGTGGATGCGGTCCGCGCGCCGCTGCGCCGGAACGGTCTGCACTGGCCGCGATCACGGGCAGCAGGCCGAGGATGAAGAGCAGGAAGACCGACCGGCCCCGTTGCCTCATCTTGTCCTGCACGGCCATGGCCCTCATTTTACCGATTGTGCCGCCGGTACCGCCGTGAAAGTTTTCGAATGGCCGGGTGTGCTCCCCCTGTTGCGCCTTGCTGCCGGTCAGGCCGATCATGCGCCGATGGAAGACGGTGGCCTGATCCCCGAAGAAGAACGCCTGCGTCACGCACTGGGCTGGCTTGCAACACAGCGGCCGTGCACCCTGGCGGCGGTCGAGGAAGCCGGTCGGCGCTTCGGGCTGTCCGTGATCGAGGCGGCGACGTTGTACCGCTGGTTCGCGCCGCACGCCGACCGGGTGGAGTGACGGCGGCCGGGCCGAACCTTCCCGGTGTTGCGGGGTCGGGCCATGGCAGCGTGGCGTGCCGCACGGCCGTCGCTCAGCGCACTTCGATGGCGATCTCCGCCGACATCACCGGCGGGTCGTGCGGGATGTGGCGTTCGTCACCAAGCAGCAGCCGGAGCGTGTGTGCGCCCGGCGCGAGTTCGATCGTCGTTTCGGTCTGGCCACCGCCGAAGTGGAGGTGCCGGTCATTGGCCGGAATGGGCGTGCCGGGATCGGGCAGGGTGGTGTCGATGAGCAGGTGGTGATGCCCGGTGTTGTCCCGTTCTGTTCCGGCGGGCGCGACACCCATGCCTGACAGGCCGAAGACGACACGAACCGGGCTGTCGACGACCGCGCCGTCACGCGGCTCGATGAAATAGGCCACGGCGCCGGGCGGCGAAGGGCGGCGGGCCGGTGTCGTGGTCGTCACGGTGCTTCCCGCCGCCGGGTTGGCGCTGTCCGGTGCATCCACCGCTGCCCCTCCGCAGGCGGTGACCGATGCCATCAATGCGAAGACCGCGAGTGCATGAAACCGCATGATCAACCCTCCTTGAGCACGGCATGCCGTCCCGACTCTAGCACAGCGTCTCGACGGCCTGACCGACACACTGCCGGCCACGCCGTGACTTGCGGTCACACGGCGGAGGGCCGGACCTGCGCGATGTCTGGTGGCAACCCCCCTTCTTCGCCCGTGCGTGCCAGCGCCGTCACGAGGCCAGTCACTGCGGGCGGCTCGACCCGATTCCCTGCGCCCAGCGGGCAGTGAGCAGGGCATGCCATCGCGCGACGTGCGGCAGGTCGGTGGGCAGCTTCAGCTTCACGGCGTGGGCGAAATCATGGGCGCAGTACAGCGTGATGTCGGCGATGCTGAACGTGTCACCGGCGAGGTACCTGTTGCCGGCGAGGTGCGTGTCGAACAGGCGGAGGGCCGCACCGGCATCGGCCTGGCTGATCTCGCCCCACTCTCGGCAGGTCCTTTCGCGGTCCTTGAAGAAACCGGTGAGGTTGCGGAAGGCCATCGCCACGCTCATCAGGAAGTTGAGTTCGGCGCGCCGGTTCCACATCTCGATGTCGGCCTGCGAGCGGGCATCGGTGCCGAACAGCGCCGGTGTGGGGTAGAGGCCCTCGAGGTAACGGCAGATCGCCACCGACTCGGCGATGCAGGTGCCGTCGTCGAGTTCCAGCACGGGGATGCGGCCGAAGGGGTTTTTTGCGCGGAAGGCCGCCGTGAGGTTTTCGCCGCCACGCAGGTCGACCTGCACCCGGGGCAGGTCGATGCCCTTCTCGGCCATGAAAAGGGCGACCCTGCGGCCATTGGGCGTGCCCGCGGCATCGTGGAGCTTCATGGGCTCAGGGTACCGGGTTTGTCCTGCCCGTGGAACGTGGCGTGGCGCCGTGGCAACCGGCAGACAGGTCCGCACCATCCTGCGGGGCCGCGGCGGTTGACCGCATCGGCGCAAAGACAGCGCACGCGTGTGACATAACACGCGGTTTCCGTGGTTTGTGGTGCCTGATCCGGCCGCAGGTCATTGAATTTAGGTACGCGAGTCAATCGGGGCTTGAATGCGGCGGAAAAAATGATTGCAATGACAGACCAATCAAAAAACACAGAACAACAGCCGGCGTTGCGCGCCGTGTTGCGGAGGTGAAGCATGATCAGACCAGTTTTTTCGAAGCCAGCGGGGGTCGACAGGGTCGTCCTGCATGCCGCGGCGGCGTCCCTTGTGCTGGCCGGTCTTGCGGCACCGCTGCAGGCAGCCTCGCTGTTTTCCCTCAGCGAGGTTTATCCCACCTTCCCGGACGCCGAAGACTACGAATTGCTCTGCGAGGACGCCGGTGCCTCGCAGTCATCCTGCACGGGCACTTACGCTTTTGAAGGATCCGAACTGAATTACCAGACCAGCGCCGAATCGCAATTCGGCGTCCTGAAGGCGGCAGGTGCCGCTTCCATAATTCGTACGGGCGATTCCAGCGGTTTATCGACAGGCCCCGAATCTTTCGACGTTTTTTCCAGCGCATCGTTTCGTGACCAGTGGACCATCAGCGGACTGCCTGCCGGCAGCACCGGAACGCTTTCGCTGGCGTTTCAACTGACAGGTGCCTGGGACTTCGGCTCCGCGAACGCGGGGATCAGCAACAGCTTCGGCATGTTTGTTTATGGTCAGGGCTCGATCGATGCCGATCCGCTCTCGTTCGGCGGCGACTCCGGCCTGCTGTCGCAGACCGTGATACTGGAAACGCCGTTCACCTTTGGGACCGAAATCGACTTCAGCGTGTTCCTCGGGGCCGGTTCATTCCTGTACGACCTGCAGGACGGCGGCTTTGATGGTCAGGGTTCCTTCCTCGATTTATCCAATACGGCGGTCATGACGGCGATCGTTGTCGCCGACAGCGAAGGCAACATCCTGCCGGCTTTCAGTTTGTCGACCAGTTCCGGTGCCGAACTGTTTGACGGATTGGCCGTGGTGCCGGTGCCTGCCGCATTGCCGCTGTTTCTGAGCAGTCTTGCCGGGCTTGTGTTCTGGCGCCGCCGCGCCTGCGCCTGAGCCGGACACCGACCGCTTTGGTCTGCTGCGAGAAATGCACGTTGCCGGGTTCCGGCCGGGGTTTCCCGTGAACATGATCCGCGCAATGGCAAGCGGGTGCCTGCTGTCTTGCGTTGCCAATGGTGCGATTGCGGCCAGCTTCATCTCGCTGGGTGACCTGCCCGGCGGTGGTTTCGAAAGTATTGCGGTGGGTGTGTCCGCCGATGGCAGCGTGGTGGTCGGCAACGGCCGCAGCGTCTTCGGCAGGGAAGCGTTCGTCTGGACCGGTGCGGGCGGGATGACGGGCCTGGGCGGCCTGCCTGGCGGCGTTTCGGCGAACGGGTTCCTCAGTGGCGCGATTGCAGTGTCCGCCGCTGGTGGCGTGGTGGCGGGCAACAGTCGCAGCCCCTCGGGCGTCCAGGCCTTTGTCTGGACCGGTGGTGGCATGGTCGGGCTGGGTGGCCTGCCGGATGGCAGCGGCACCAGCGCAGCGACCGGCATATCCGCCGATGGCGGCACCGTGGTGGGCCGCAGCAACAGCCCCTCGGGCAACGAGGCCTTTGTCTGGACCCATGCGGACGGGATGGTCGGTCTCGGTGATCTGCCCGGCGGTGGTTTCGGCAGTGAAGCGCGTGGCGTGTCCGCCGACGGCGGCGTAGTCGTCGGGTATGGCAGGTCGGCGGGTACCGATGCGCTCGGTCCGGTGGGGCGGGAAGCGTTTGTCTGGACCGGTGCAGGCGGGATGGTCGGTCTCGGTGATCTGCCCGGCGGTGATTTCTTCAGTGAAGCGTATGGCGTGTCCGCCGACGGCAATGTGGTGGTGGGCCAGAGCCGGGGCGCCATGGGTGATGAAGCCTTTGTCTGGACCCATGCGGGCGGGATGGTCGGCCTGGGCGACCTGGCCGGGGGCAGTTTCGGCAGCGTCGCGTCTGGTGTGTCCGCCGATGGCGGCGTGGTGGTGGGGAGAGCCAGCGGCACCTCGGGTGACGAGGCATTCGTCTGGACCCATGCGGGAGGCATGCAGAGCCTGAGCGACATCTTGAGCGGCAATGGGGTTGATCTGACCGGCTGGCAGCTGAGGCAGGCGCTGGGTGTTTCTGCCGATGGCCAGACCATCGTTGGCGAAGCCATCAACCCGGACGGCTTCAGGGAAGCCTATGTTGCCACGATCCCGACCGTCGTCCCCGTTCCGGCCGCCATCTGGCTCTTTGCCTCGGCGCTGGGCCTGATGGGCGGGATGCGCAAGGGTCGAACCCGGTGGAACACCCCCGATCTTCAGGTTCGGGAAGAAACCCTCCATCGGTGAATGATCCGGGTCGCCCCGCGCTGCGGCTCGCGGGCGGCTGCTGCAAATTCCCGGGTGTGCATTGTCGGCCGAAGGGGCGACGAGGATGTCGGTATCCCCTGCAAGGCGGGTGAAGCTGACCTGCCGCCACACTTCATCCTGATCCCTCGTCGTTGGAGAATGGCCTCAGGTGCTTCATCCGCCCCGTTCGCGGCCGATGAGGTAGAGGCCGCCGGCGATGATCAGCGCGGCGCCGGGCAGGATGTGCAGCGAGGGGGTCACGGACCAGGCGAGCCAGTCGATGAGCACGGCCCACAGCAAGGCGGTGTACTCGAAAGGCGAGACGACCGAGGCCGGCGCATGGCGAAAGGCGCGGGTGATGAAGAGCTGGGCCAGTGCGCCGCTGAGGCCGAGCACGCCGAGCCAGGGCCAGTCGCCGTCCTGCAGGGGAAGCCAGCCGGGCACGGCGAAGACGCCGGCGCCGAGCGTCATCAGCAGCAGGAACCAGAACACCATCGAAGTGTTGCTGTCGGTGCGCGACAGGGTGCGCGTGGCGATGGAGTTGAGGGCGTAGGCGAGTGCGGCGATGAGTGCGCCGAGTGCGCCCAACCAGGCGCGCGGGCCTTCGATGTCAGCGAAGAGGCCACCGCCGGAGGGCTGCAGCAGCCACAGTGCGCCGCCGAGGCCGGTGGCGATGGCCAGCCAGCGGGCGAGGCCGACGCGTTCGCCGAGCAACGGCACCGAGAGTGCCGTGACCAGCAACGGCGAGATGAAGAACAGCGCATAGGCATCGGCCAGCGACAGCACCGTCAGCGCGTAGACGAAGCCGGCCATCATCACCACCGCCAGCACGCCGCGGGCGAGGTGCAGCGGGTAGTGGTGCATGCGCAGCGCCCGCCAGTGGCCGCGAACCAGCACCGGCAGCAGCACGAAGGGCAGGGAGGCGGCGCCGCGCAGGGCCACGACCTGCAAAGGCGGGTAGTGCCCGGCGAAGCGCTTGAGCACGCCATCCATCACGGCGAACAGCGCCACGGCGGCGAGCATCGCACCGATGCCGCGCAGCCGGGCGGAGGGTGCGTCCGGCACGGGGTCTGCCATCGCCGACGGTTACCGGCTGCCGGGCCGCGCCGGCTGCGGTGGAAGCCGGCCGCCGTCTGTGGCGTTCACGCGGCCGACCGCACCCGCTCGAAGACGTCGATGAAGGCCTCGGGCGGCTGGGCGCCGGACAGCGCGTACTTGCCGTCGATGATGAAGAACGGCACGCCGCTGACGCCGGCGTCGCGCGCCTGGTCGATCAGGCCGCGGACGGTGTCTTCGTCGATGCCTTCGCGCAGCGCCTTGAGCACCTCGGCGGGGTTCATGCCAACCTCGCTGGCGATGCCGGCCAGCACGTAGGGGTCGCCGATGTCCTCGCCATGCTCATGGTGGGCGGCGAAAAGCTTGCCGGCCAGCGCATCCTGGTCGACGCCGTCGGCGCGCGAGGCCCAGTACAGCAGCACATGGGCCGACAGCGTGTTGGGCGAGCGTGCGCCCGGCGGGGCGTCGAAGGCGATGCCCTCGGCGAGACCGGTTTCCTTCATCTTCGCCATGATCTCCCGGGCGCGTTCGGCGCCGAAGATCTGCGCGTGGTGCGCCTGCCGGTCGACGCCCTCGCGCGGCAGGTCGGGGCTCAGCTGGTAGGGAAACCAGACCACCTCGGCGTGGAGGTCGGGGCACTGGGCCAGCGCTTTGGCCAGGCGCCGCTGGCCGACGTAGCACCACGGGCAGACGATGTCGGAGATGACCTGGATGGTGAGCGTTGACGTCATGGCCGGTCTCCGCGGCGGTAAGTCGTGCCGGCTATCGTAACGGATTGACCCGGGCCGGGGGCGGCGCTGTGGTGCGGGCGCAACGGAGAAACTTGCGTGGATGGCCGGTTTTGGCGCGTGTCACTCGTGTGGCGGTGGCGTAAGGTCGGACCCTTCTTTCACCGCTGATGCCGGAGGGACGGATGACCGCGTTGACCCGAGCAGGGCCAGGATGCCGGCCCACGGTGCGTCGGCGGCAGGCCACGGGGCCGCGCACGGCGGCGCCCGCAATGTCGTCCCTGATGGCAATCATGGCGCCACGCATGGCGAATGTCCGCGCGTTGTCTCTCGTGCAGGTGGCCTTGCTGGCCATCGCGCTGGCCGGTCCCGCATCGGCACACGAAGCACCCCGCTACACCTGGTTGCAGGCCGGTTACGTCGACATCGAATTCGACGACGTCGATGGCCTCGCGCTCGATGGCGACGGCATCTCGGTCGCCGGCTCGGTGGCGCTGTCGGAGACTGTGCATGTCTTTGCCGACCGGCTCGACGGCGATATCGACGTCGAGGGCGATGGCCTCGGCGGCCTCCGCGCCGACTACACCGCCGTCACCGCCGGCATCGGGTTCCGCTTCCCGGTGTCCGACACCGTCGACGTCCTGGCCCGGCTGGCCTGGGTCGGCGCCGAGGTCGAGGTGCTCGACGTCGACGAAGAGGAAGACGGCCATGCGATCTCCGCCGGCGTGCGCGCCATGGTCACCTCGCGGCTCGAAGTGAACGGCTTCATCACGCGCACCGACTTTGGCGGCGGCTTCGGCAGCGAGACGTCCGTCGCGGCCGGCGCGGTTTACGCGGTCACGCCGCGCCTGTCCGCGGTGGCCGGGGTGTCGCTGAGCGATGACGTCACCGAATACAGCGTCGGCTTGCGCCTGCACTTCGGCGACTGACGTCCCTGGCGATTGATGGCGCGAGCGGCCGACACCGCGTGTCGTCGCAACCGGATGCCGACCCGGTGGGGCCCCCCGTTTCGTGCCCCTGCTGCGTCGTTCAGGCCCCGTCACCCAGGCCCGTCACCCAGGCCTCATCGTCCAGAGCCCGTCGCCCGGCCCCGGTTGTGCCGGGGCTTCGTTGCTCAGGCGACGAAACCGAAGTAGTAGAGCGGCGGCGAGGTCACACAGGCGCCGATCATGGCGATCATCCCGGTGCGGCCCAGCACGCGGTGCGTGCGGCTGAAAGTACCCGGCCGTGGCGGGTTGCCGAATGTGACGAGCGACCAGGGGATGAGGATCACCCAGACGACCGACGCCAGAATCGAAAACCCGGTGTGGACCCAGATCGTCCCGTTGAGCAGCGCCGTGCCCGCGTACACGCTGTCCCTGGTGATCTCGAAAATGCCCCCCGCCTGGCGCAGGTCCCATTCGAACACCGCGACCACCACCGCCAGGGTGCAGCCGAGCCACAGCTGGACGCGGCGGTGACGGACGAAATCCCGCCGGACACGCGCCATGCGCCAGGAGATGACCAGCATCGGCAGGACGATGATGAAAGACAGCGTCACGATGTCGACGAGCAGGTCGGCGCGCGAGCCGAGAAAGCCGGCGGGAAACATCATGGAACCCTCCTGTGGTGCCTTTGTGGATACCGGCCCATGCGGTTTTGGTCACTGGTGCCTGTCCGCACCCGCCGCCGCGCGGGCGGTGCTAACGTGCCGGCGTGGCGGATCATGGCACAGCGCCCCGCCACGTCAACCGGCCAACCCGTCGATCGGCCGAAGGGCGGCATTGTCGATCCATGCACAGATTGCGCATCCTGCGGTTCATCGCACTGGCCTGGGGGTTCACCTGGATCGTCATGTTGCCGTTGCTGCTCGCCCGGCGCGGGGTCGTCGACTGGCCGGTACCGGCGGCACTTGAGGTCGTCGCGGCCTTCGGGCCATTCGTCGCCGCACTGCTGATGGCGCGGCACGAGGGGCCGGCAGCGTGGCATGCCTGCATGGCCCGGCTGCGGGGCGGCCGGGTCACGCGCCGCTGGGCAATGGTGACGGTGCTGTCGCCGGTCGCATTCCTGCTCGTCGCGCTGGCCCTGATTGCAGCGGGTGGGGCGTTGCCGGGGCCTCCGCTGACGGTGATGTGGGCGGCCCTCGGTGCCGAGGGCCTGGTGCACCTCGTCATCGTCTCGTCGCTGCTGCAGGCCGCGGGTGAAGAGCCGGGCTGGCGAGGCTGGCTGCTGCCGACGCTGCGTACCCGCCACGGCCCGGGGGTGGCGACGCTGCTGCTGTTTCCGGCATGGCTCCTTTGGCACCTGCCCTTCTTCCTCGCCCGGCCGGAATTCGGCATGGCGCAGTTCGCCGGCTTCTCGCTCGGCATCCTCTCGGCGGCGGTCTGGCTGACCTGGCTGTGGGAGGCCACGCGCAGCGTCGTCGTCGCCATCGCCTGGCATGCGCTCATCAATGTCGCACGGGGGCTGGCGCTGGCGGTGTCGGTGCCGGTCTTCCTCGCCTACGGTGGCGTCGTGGCCGTCGGTGCGCTCGCCATCGCCTTGACATGGATGGTGCGGCGGCCACCGGCGCAGGAGCAATGACTGCCGGCCGTGCGGTTCAGGTGCCGGGCGATGGCGGAAGCGCCGTGCCGCACAGTCGGCAATAGCGGGCGTCGTCGGCGTGTTCGCGCGTGCCGCAGCCGGCGCAGGCGGTGCGGCGTCGCCGACGGATGATGAGCTGGGTGAGTTCGGAGGCGTAGATGCCGGTCGGCACGGCGATGATGCCGTAGCCGGTGACCATGATGATCGCCGCCAACCCCTGGCCAAACGGCGTCAGCGGCGTGATGTCGCCATACCCGACCGTCGTCAGCGTGACGACCGCCCAGTACATGCCGACGGGGATGCTGGTGAAGCCGGCGGCCGGCCCCTCGACGAGGTACATCAGGGCGCCGAAGACCACGACGATGGTGAACACGGTGTAGAGAAACACCATGATCTTGCGCCGGCTCGCGGTCAGCGCTTCGAGCATGATGTCGGCCTCGCCCATGTAGCGTTGCAGCTTGAGCACGCGGAAGATGCGCAGGATACGCAGGATGCGTATCACCAGCAGGTTGCCGGCACCGGCGAGCAGCAGATCGAGGTACAGCGGCAGCACCGAGAGCAGATCGACGATGCCGTAGAAGCTCCGCGCGTAGCGCATGCGGTCGCGGACGCAGTAGAGACGCACCACGTACTCCACGGTGAACAGCACCGTGAACAGCCATTCCGCGAGATACAGCCATTCGCCGTAACGCGCTGCCACACCGGCCACGCTGGCCAGCATCACCGCCAGCACGCTGAGCAGGATGGCGAGGATGAGCAGCACGTCGAACAGTCGCCCTGCGGGCGTGTCGGCCTTGAAGATGATGATGAACAGCCGCCGCCGCAGTGCCGATGTGCCGGCCTGATGGGTGCCGTTGTCCGGCCGCTCGTCGCCTGTCATGCCGTGTACAGCCATGCCACCGTGGGTTGGACCGGGCAAGTCTGCCAGCGCGCGTGACAGGCCGCCAGCCGGCAGCTGACACGGCCGGGCGTGTCCGTGGTCTCCATGCGGATGAACCACACCCTCAGCGCATCGGTCCTGCCTGGCCGTCGCGTTGCACCTGCCCGGGTTGCGGCTCAGGGCTCGAGTGCAATGCGCGTGCCGTCGTCGGTCTCCACCTGCACATAACGTGTGCCGACCTGCCGGTTGCGCCCGCTGGTGATGGTGATGAGCTCGTCCAGCGGCATGGCGCGCACGTCTTCTGGTGGGCGCGAGACGTAGAGTTCGGCTTGCAGCGTGCCTTCACATTCGAAGCCGCGGGGGTCGATGCCGCGTGTGCCCAGTGCCTCGAGTGTCGCGGTCAGTTCCTGGACGTCGCGGAAGCGTCGCTGCACGAAGGTGGCGTTCTCGAGTTTTTCCGTGATCAGTCCGAAATGGCCGAGGGCGTCGGCGAGTTTGTCGACGGGAAACATGCGCAGCACGAAGGACACGACCCACGGTGGTTTCTCCATGGCCTGCAGCAGTTTGGTGTAGGTCTTTTCCGTCACGTAACCGATGCAACCGGTCGACAGCACGACATCGGTCTGCCGGACGATGGCGGCCTGCTCGCCGGTGAGCTCTTCTCGCTCCAGGTCCGTGACCAGACCATTTTCCAGCAGTCCGGCATCGACTGCGTAACGGATCGCGGGCGCGGAAATGTCGAGGCCGGTGAATCGTGCCAGGCCGACGTCGGGCCAGCTGGCGTAGAAATTGCGATCGAGGCGTGCCAGCTGTTTCGGGTGCAGCGCCATCATTTCGTGGCGGGCGTAACGTGCCCGCAGCGCGCCGAAGCTCAGCGGAAAGCGGTGGATGGCGGCGTTGATGCCATAGGAACAGCCGACGTCGAGGACGTGCTGTCGCGTGTCTGGTGCCTGGCAGCGGGCCGCCAGCAATTGCCGGAGCACGGGCTCGGCGAGATCCGGGATCATGTAATCCAGGGCGCCGAGCACCGAGACGTAGTCACGCGGGTCTTCGCGGGTGTAGATGTCGTCGAAGTTCGCCTTCGACATGTTGATGGCGGTGAACTGGTTTTTCACGCTCTGTCAACCTCTTGCTGATTTTCACGATGAATGGCCATCGAGCCGGCGGATACCGGGACATGTCGATGGCATGGGCGGAGCGGGCCCGCAGGGCAGGCTCCAGTGGCGCTGGCGGTCACGGTGTGACGCGGTGCCCCAAGCGGGAAAGGTAACACAGCCCCGACCCCATGACAGGCCGCGTACCGATCAGTCCGGCAATTTGCGCAGCAAGGGCCAATAGACTTTCAGCCAGAGGCCGAGCGCAGCGCCCCACATCAGGGCCGACGCGGCGAGTACGGCCTGTGGGTTGCCGGCCCACAGGCCGAGTGTTCGTGCAAGGCGCAGCATCACGGCACCGACGAGCAGTGCGAGGGCCAGACGGGTGCGTTCCGCCAGCGCGATGCCGGCGGCGGGCGCGAGCGGCCGGATCCGCTCGGGCGGAGTGTGGCGGTCAGGGTCCGGCGGGGTAGAACCCGGTGCCGCTGGCCGCGCGCCGGCGCAGGCTGTCGGGTACGGCGAAGCGAGGCCCGTGGCGTTCGGCCAGCGCATCGCATTCGGCGATGAAAACATCGAGGCCGAGTGTCTCGATGAACGACAGCGGACCACCGGTCCATGCCGGGAACCCCCAGCCCAGCAGCGCACCGACATCGGCCTCGCCGGGGTCGCCGATCACCCCTTCGTCGTGGCAGCGGAAGGTTTCCAGCGCCTGGATGTAGAGCAGGCGCTTTTTCACCTCGTCGCGTGTCGGCTGGTGCGCGGCACGCGGGTAGAGGTCGATGATGCCGGGCCACAGCCGCTTGCGTCCGCCCGGGTCATCCGCTGCCGGATAATCGTAGAAGCCCTTGCCGGCCTTCTTGCCGCCGCGGCCGAGTTCGACGAAGCGCAGGGCGACGTCGATGGCCGACGGGCCGGTGTAGTCGGCGCCGAGGTCGGCGCGGGTCTGCTGGTGGATCTTTGCCGACAACTCGAGGCTGACCTCGTCGAGCACGGCGAGCGGTCCAACCGGCATGCCGGCCTGGCGGCCGGCGTTCTCGATCAGGGCCGGTGCCACACCTTCCTTGAGCAGCGCCATGCCCTCGTTGGCGTAGGTGGTAAAGACGCGGCTGGTGTAGAAGCCGCGGCTGTCGTTGACGATGATCGGCGTCTTGCCGATCTGCTGCACGTAGTCGAGTGCCAGGGCCAGGCACTCGTCGGAGGTCTCGCGCCCGCGGATGACCTCAACCAGCGGCATCTTGTCGACGGGCGAGAAGAAATGCAGGCCGATGAACCGCGCCGGGCGTTGTGACGCTTCGGCCAGGCTGGTGATCGGCAGCGTTGACGTGTTGGAGGCGAAGACGGCCGTCGGCGCGAGCACGGCCTCGGCACGCCGCGTCACGTCGGCCTTGATGTCGCGGTGCTCGAAAACGGCCTCGATGACCAGCTCGCAGCCGGCGAGCCCGGCGTAGTCGGTGGTCGGATGGATGCGCGCCAGCTGCGCGGCCATGTCGGCCTCGCCGAGGCGGCCGCGCGCGACGCGCTTCTGCAGCAGGGCCTGTGAATGGGCCTTGCCCATTTCGGCCGCTGCCGCGGTCGTGTCGAGCAGCACCACATCGATGCCGGCCGCCGCCGACACGTGGGCGATGCCGGCGCCCATCATGCCGGCGCCGAGCATGCCAAGCCGCGTGACCCGGGCGCGTGGCACTCCGGCCGGCCGGCGCGCCAGCTTGTCGGCGGCGCCCTTGGCGAGGAACAGCGTGCGCGTCATGTTGCGGTAGACCGGATCCTGCAGCAGCCGGACGAAGTATTGCTGCTCGATGTGCAGTGCGGTGTCGAAGGGCACGATCATGCCTTCGTAGACGCACGACAGGATCGCCAGCGGTGCCGGGTAGTTGTGGCTGGTGCGCCCGGTGACGAGCGCGGTGCCGGCGGTGAAGACCTGCTGGACGCCGGGGTGCATGGCGCCCGAACCGCCGGGGAAACGGAACTGCTTTTCATCCCACGGCTGGACGGCCCGCCCGCCGTCGAGCAGCCACTGGCGTGCCGCTGCGACCAGTCCGGCGCGCGGCGCCGTGGCGTGCACCACGCCGAGTGCCAGCGCCTTGTCCGGCTTGAGGCGCGTGCCCTCGGTCATCAGCTCGAGCGCCGGCTGGATGCCGATCAGGCGCGGCAGGCGCTGCGTGCCGCCGGCGCCGGGCAGCAGGCCGAGCTGCACTTCGGGCAGGCCGACGACGGCACCGGTATCGCTGGCCAGCACACGGTGGTGGCAGGCCAGCGCCAGTTCGAGGCCGCCGCCGAGCGCGGTGCCGTTGAGTGCTGCGGCGAAGGGCTTGCCGCAGGTCTCCATGCGCCGCAGGACCGCCGAGTAGCGCCCGACACGCCCGGCCAGCGTCGCCGTGTCCACGCCGCTGCCGTGGATCGCGACCAGCTCGCGCAGGTCGGCGCCGGCGAGGAAGGCGTCCTTGCCGGAGGTCACGATCACGCCTTTCACGGCCGGGTCTTCGGCCAGCCGCGTGATCGCGGCGTCGAGTTCGCCGGCAAAGGCGCTGGTGATGAGGTTCATCGACCGGCCGGCCTGGTCGAGTGTCAGCGTGGCGATGCCCCGGGCGTCGATGTCGATGCTGAAGGAATCGTTCATGTTCATGTCCGCTCGATGAGGGTAGCCGTGCCCATGCCGGCACCGATGCACAAACTGACCAGCGCCGTGCCGAGGTCGCGGCGCTCGAGTTCGTCGAGGACGATGCCGAGGATCATCGCGCCGGTGGCGCCGAGCGGATGGCCCATGGCGATCGCACCACCGTTGACGTTGACCTTTCCGGGGTCGAGGTCGAGGGCCTGCATGTAGCGCAGCACCACCGAGGCGAACGCCTCGTTGATCTCGAACAGGTCGATGTCGCGGACCGTCATCCCGCAGCGCGCCAGGAGTTTCTCGCTGGCCGGCGCCGGCCCGGTGAGCATGATCGTCGGTTCCGAGCCGATCGAGGCGAAGCCCCGGATGCGGGCGCGTGGCCGGCAGCCGAGCGCGACGCCCGCCTCGCGGTTGCCGATGAGCACGCCGGCCGCACCGTCGACGATCCCGGAGGAATTGCCGCTGGTGTGCACGTGCTCGATGTATTCGGTGTCGGGGTACTTGAGCAAGGCGACGGCGTCGAAACCGAACTGCTCACCCGGCACGGTGAAGGCGGGCTTGAGCCCGGCCAGTGCCGCGAGTGTTGTCTCCGGGCGCATGTGTTCGTCGCGTTCGAGCAGGGCCCGGCCGAGCGCGTCGCGCACCGGGACGATGGCGCGCGCGAAGTGGCCAGACGACCAGGCCTGTGCGGCACGGCGCTGGCTTTCGAGCGCGTAGCGGTCGCAGTCTTCGCGGCTGAAACCATGGCGGGTGGCGATGAGGTCGGCACCGATGCCCTGCGGGGCGAAGCCGATGTGTGCGGCGAGCTGCGGGTCGCTGGACATCGCACCGCCATCGGCGCCCATCGGCACGCGCGACATCGCCTCGACGCCGCCGGCGATGCACAGGTCGGACTGGCCTGACATGACCTGTGCCGCGGCGCTGTTGACCGCTTCAAGGCCGGATGCGCAGAAACGGTTGATCTGCTTGCCGGGCACCGACTCGGCGTAGTCGGCGGCGAGCACGCCGGCGCGGGCGATGTTGGCGCCCTGTTCGCCGACGGGTGCCACGCAGCCGAGGATCACGTCGTCGAGCAGCGTGGTGTCGAGCCCGCTGCGCTCGCGCAAGGCCTCGAGCACGTGCCTGACGAGCGTGACCGGCGTGGCCGGGTGCAGCGCGCCGTCGGGTTTGCCACGGCCGCGCGGCGTGCGCACGTGGTCGTAGATGAAGGCTTCGGTCATGCCGTGTTCCCCCGGGGGCTGGTGCAGGTGGTGGGCGGTGCCGCGGCTGCCGGGTCGGCATCGCGGTATTCGTCGCACAGCCGCGCGACGATCGCGGCGAGCGGTTCGATGGCGTGGAGGGTGCCGACACCCTGGCCGGCCGACCAGATGTCGCGCCAGGCCTTGAGCTGGCCCTGCGAGTTCGACCAGTCGACGCGGGTCTTGCCCTTGAGGTCGTCGGGGTCGAGGCCGGCGGCCTCGATGCTTTCGCGCAGGTACCACGCCGGGGCACCGGTGAAGGCCGGCGTCAGGACCAGGTCCTCGATGCCGGCGCGGACCAGCATGTCACGGTACCGCGCCGGGGCCATGCTTTCGTGCGCAGCGATGAATGGAGTGCCGGCATAGGCGAGGTCAGCGCCGAGGAGCTGCGCGGCGCGGATCGCCCGGCCGCTGCCGATGCCGCCGGCGAGCACGATGATGCCGTCATAGAACTCGCGCACCGCGGCGATGAAGGTGAAGGGCGAGAGGTTGCCGGTGTGGCCGCCGGCACCGGCGCAGACCAGCACCAGGCCATCGGCACCGGCAGCAGCCGCCTTGCGCGCGAAGGCCACCGAGCTGACGTCGGCAAAGACCAATCCGCCCCAGCCGTGCACGGTATCGATGACCGGCTGCGGCCCGCCGAGCGCCGTGATGACCAGCGGTGGCCGGTAGCGTGCCACCCGTTCCAGCTCGCCGGCGAGCCGGTCGTAGGAGCGGTGGGTGACGAGGTTGATGGCCCACGGCCCGACCGGCCCGGCCGCTGTGCGCTGCAGGGCGGCGTGTTCGCCGGCGATGCGCTGCAACCAGTTGTCGAGGATGTCGAGGTCGCGTGCGTTGGGGGCGGGGAAGGCGCCACCGATGCCGGCCCGGCAGGCGGCGAGCACCAGATCGGGTCCCGAGACGAGGAACATGGGCGCCGCGATCAGCGGCAGGCGCATCCCGCCCGTCAGGGCGGCCAGCCGGTCGGTGCGTGCATCGGTGCCGGTGGGTGTGGGCATGCGGGTTCCCAAAGTCACTTGCATAACGATACCATCTGGTGCGACGGACGGCGATGACCGTCGTTTCCGGAGCAGCCGATGCGCACCACGCCAGACGACCTGGGTCGACGTTACCGCCAGCGCGGCTGGTGGGACGATACCCGCATCGGCGACCTCCATGCCCGGGCCGCCGCACAGGACCCGACCCGCCCGGCAGTCATCGACCCGTTCAACCGCACGACCCTCGATGGCGCCACGCCGCTGCGTCTCGATTACGCCGGGCTCGACGCGCTGGTCGGCCGGACCCAGCTGGCCCTGCATGCCGCCAACCTGCGCCGCAACGACATCCTGATCGTGCAGTTGCCGAACGTCGCCGAGTACGTGGCACTGTACATCGCCGCGAGCCGCGCCGGCATCATCCTCAGCCCCGTGCCGATGCAGTACCGCGGCCACGAGCTTGCCGGCATCGCCCGCCTGACCGGTGCGCGGGCGCTGCTCACGGTGGCGCGCTGCAAGGAGGATGCCCCGGCGGCGGCGGCGCTGGCGTTGCCGGATGCGCCGACGGTGCTGGTGCTGGGCCACACGGCACCGCGCGGCGCCCAGCCCTTCGCGCCGCGCGACATGCCGGCCCCCCGGCCGGCGCTGCTGGCCGAGATCGAACGGGAAGCGGCAGTCGAAGCGGACGACATCGTCACCGTGTGCTGGACCTCCGGCACCGAAGGATTGCCGAAGGGCGTGCCGCGCAGCCACAACCACTGGGTCGCGATCAGCCATGCGCACTTCGAGGCCACGCAGCTGCGTACCGGTGACCGTCTGCTCAATCCGTTCCCGCTGGTCAACATGGCGGCCATCGGCGGGTGCCTGCTGAGCTGGCTGCGGTGCGCCGGCACGCTGGTCCTGCACCATCCTTTCGAACTGCCCGTGTGGCTGCGGCAGATCCATGCCGAGCGGCCGGACTACGCCATCGCGCCACCGGCGATCCTGCAGATGCTGCTGCAGAACGAAGCGCTGCTCGAGGGCATCGACCTCGGCAGCCTGCGCTGCATCGGCTCGGGTTCGGCGCCGCTGCCGCTGGCGATGATCCGCAGCTACCGCGAGCGCCACGGCATCGAGATCGTCAACCTGTTCGGCTCCAACGAGGGCGTGTCGCTGGCCAGCGGGCCGGCCGAGGTCCCCGACCCGGAAGACCGTGCGCGCTACTTTCCGCGCTTCGGCCGTCCCGAACTGGGCTGGCCGCAGCGCGTGTCGGCGCTGATGGAGACGTGCCTCGTCGACCCGGCCACCGGTGCCGAGATCACCACTGCCGGCCAGGCCGGTGAGTTGCTGGTGCGCGGTGCGACGGTTTTCGACGGCTACTTTCGCGCGCCGGAACTCACGGCCCAGTCGTTCACGCCGGACGGCTACTTCCGCACCGGAGACCTCTTCGAGATCGGCGGCGAGGGCGGACGCTATTACCGCTTCGTCGGCCGGCTGAAACAGATCATCGTCCGCGGCGGCGTCAAGATCTCGCCGGACGAGGTCGACGCGGTGCTGGCCGGCCACCCCGACATCGCCGAACTGGCGGTGGTGGGGGTGCCCGACGAGGTCATGGGCGAGCGCGTCTGCGCCGTCGCCGTGCCGCGCCCGGGTGCAACACCGACGCTCGAAAGCCTGCAGGACTACGCCCGCGGGCGCGGGCTGGCGCCCTTCAAGTGGCCGGAGCGGCTGTGCCTGGTGGCGGCCCTGCCGCGCAACCCGGTCGGCAAGGTGGTGCGCGCCGAACTGCTCGCCCTGGCGGGTGATGCGGGCTGATTGAAGCGTCGGGGGGGGCCCCGGCGGGGGGGGGCCCCCCCGGGGGGGGTGGGGGGGGGCGCCCCCCCCGCGGCGCGGGGGGGGGGGGGGGGGGTTTTTTGGGGGGGGGGGGGCGGGGGGGGGGGGGCGCCCCCCGACGGTCGGGATCAGAAGCGGACCGTGCCTTCGAGCGCCACCGTGCGCGGCGGGTCGACGAAGCCGTAGTAGCTGCGCGCACCGAAGGTCGAGCCGGCCAGCGGCACGTCGCCCGAGTAACTCACGACCGTCTGGTCGGTGATGTTGCGGCCGATCAGCGCCACCTCCCACTGCCGCGACGGCGGGCCGAGGGCAAGACGCGCGTTGAACTTGGCATAGGAGGCCTGGGCCGAGTTCGGATCGAGCGTCAGGGACGTCAGGTAGCGGTCGCTGTAGAGCATGTCGGCGGCCGCGCCGAGCTCGAGGCCGTAGCCGATCGGGATGCGGTACTCGGCGCCGAGCACGGCGGTCCAGTCGGGGCTGAGCTGGTTGGTTTCGCCATCGTAGTTGCAGTTGCCCGGTACGCTGGTGCTGAGCAGGCCGGCCGGCGGGTTGAAGTAGCACTGGCCGTCGTAGTCCTGCCATTCGAAGTCGAGGTAGGCGACCGAACCGAACACGTAGAGGTGGTCGGTGGCCTGCCAGCGGCCGTCGACCTCGACGCCGCGGATCTCCGCGCTGCCGTTGCCGACGTTGAAGCCGATGCGGCCGTCGAAGGCACTGGTCTGCAGGTCCTCGTAGTCGGTGTAGAAGACCGCGGCGTTGACCTCGGCCGCGGCGCCGATGGCGAACTTGGCGCCGACTTCGTAGGCGTCGGCCTTCTCCTTGCGGTACTCGAAGGTGCCGCCCTGGGCCGGCGACCGGTTGGAGCGCGCGTCGAAGCCGCCGGCCTTGTAGCCGCGCGTGTAGGAGGCGTAGCCCATGATGTCGTCGTTGAAGTCGTACTGCACGTTGAGCAGCGGCGAGAAGTTGTCCTCGGAGCGCTTGCCCGACACGCTGTGGCGCTGGATGCCGAACACGGCGCCGTAGAGCGTGTCGATCAGGCTCGGCGGGCCGCCCAGGGAGGGGCCGCCGACGCCGTCGGTCAGGTCGGTGACGCGCGAGCCGTCCTTGTCCTCGGTCGACCAGCGGCCACCCGCCGTGAGGCGCAGGGCTTCGGTGACGTTCCAGGTGGCCTGGGCGAAGACGGCGAAGAGTTCGCTGTCCTGGTCGAAGTGGCGCGGGTTGGCGGTATTGGCGAAGGCCGGCCCGGCCCCGGGATTGGTGATGTTGACCAGCGGGATGACGATGCTGTCGGCCGGCACGAAGATGTAGTCGAACTCCTCGAGGTCGTAGTCCTGATAGAAGAGACCGGCGATCCACGAGATGCGCTGGTCGGTGTCGGAGGCGAGGCGCAGCTCCTGGCTCCACTGCTCGTAGTCTTCTTCGATGCCGGCGCTGAAAACGCTGGCGCCGGTGAAGTCGCAGTCGCAGATCTCGTCGAGGTCGTATTCGCTGTAGGCGCTGACCGAGGTCAGCGTCATGCCGCCGAGCCGCCAGTTGAGGGTCAGGCTGAACTCGCGCGTGTCGGTGTCGCTCATGTCGCCGTTGGACGAGCGCAGGTTGTCGAGGGTGTTGTTGAGTACGCTCGGGTCCTGGCCGAAGGCGCCGGCGAGGATCTGCGAGTACGTCAATCCCGGGATCGGCGGTGTGCCCGTGGTGCCGTCGGGCTTGCGCCACGCGGCGGCAGGCAGTTCGCCGTAGACCTCGACCTGCCGGCCTTCGATGTCGAATTCGCCGGCCTCGATGCGCAGGATCGCCTCGAAGTCGTCGCTCGGCGCCCACTCCAGTGTCAGGCGCGCGGCGCGCTCCTCGCGATCGGGCTCGTCGCGCGACAGGCGGAGGTTCTCCACGTAGCCGTCGGCCTCGCGATAGCGCACCGCAAGGCGTGCGCCGAAGGTGTCGGTCAGCGGGCCGGAGAAGACCAGGTCGGCGAGGTATTCGCCGTTCTCGAACTCATAGCTGCCGCGGGCCATGCCCTCGAAGCTCTCGGTGGGCCGGGCACTGACCAGGTTGACGGCACCGGCGATGGCGTTCTTGCCGAACAGGATCGGCTGCGGGCCACGCAGCACCTCGACGCGCTCGAGGTCGAGGAAGGGGAAGCGCGACTGCGGGCCGCGGCCGCGGTAGACGCCGTCGGCGTAGATGCTCACCGACTGCTCGAAGCCCTGGTTGAGGCCCGAGCCGATGCCGCGCACGTAGAAGTTGTTGGCGATGCCGGTCTCGGTGACCTGCAGGTTGGGAACGTAGGCCTTGAGGTCATCGAGGCGGACGATGCCCGCGTCCCTGATCTTGGCGCTGTCGACGGCGCTGACCGAGATCGGTACGTCGCGCAGGGCCTCCTCGCGCTTCTGTGCGGTGACGATGATCTCGTCGAGTGTCGGCCCCGTGGCCTGCTGTGCCCAGGCCGCCGTCGCGCCAAGCGCCATGGCCAGCCCCAGCGTCACCCGGCGTAACCGGTATTGCTGCGAATCGGTATGCATGACTTGATCCCCTTCGGTTGCGAGATTGCGGTTATCCATGAGCGAAACCCCCGTTCCGCTGCCGACGATAGCACAGGCCGCGCCGCCGCCGTTCACCCCGTCCGGATGATGCGCCGGCGCCATCGATCCTATCACTTGCATAATGCAAGCGGAATATTTAACCTGCCTTTTCCTTCATGACGGTCCGGCGGCGCCGGACCGGGTCTACCGGGAGAGTTCGATGGCCGCTCAAGACACCTTCGATACCGTCATCATCGGCGCCGGCGTCGCCGGGCTGGGGGCCGCCGCGCTGCTGGCGCGCGACTTCGGCCAGCGCGTCCTGGTGCTGGAGCGCTCGCCCTTCATCGGCGGGCGCACGCTGTCCTACGTCGGCCGGGGCGACAAGGTCGTCGCCGACGGCATCGAGATGGACGCCCGCGCCTTCCGCAAGTCGTTGCCGCTGGCCCATTGCTACCTCGGCAAGTGCACGCCGTCGATCGAGGAGATCTTCGATCAGGGTCTCCTCGACGGGCGCACCTTCGAAGCCGGCGGGCATGGCCTCTTCTGGGGCAACAACGGCCGCATCGGCCATCTCATGCGCCACCTCGGCGTCGACTGGAACCTGCCGCTCAACCGTGGCCTCGGCTTCATCGACTGGGAGGGCGAGGGCAAGCCCGGCAAGGCCTACCAGGTCAGCCGCAACGAGCCCTACCCGTGGATGTCGGCCGAGGGCTATGCCGCGACCATGGAACAGCTGCGCGAGATGGGCACGGCGACCTTCGAGGACATGGCGCGACTGATGCGCACGCCGCTGCAGTCGTGGCTGGAGCAGCGCACCATGCACGAGGAGGCCTACGACTACATCAAGGTGCTGGCCGCGTCGCAGACGGCGCAGGCCGAGCCGGCGATGACGCCGACCGGCGATTTCCTCGGTTACATGGCCATCGCCGGCCAGATCCGCATGAACCTGATCAAGGGCTCGGTGGCGACGGCCGACGAGCCGGGCTGCATCGCCATCCCGCAGCAGTTCGAGCAGGTGGTTCGCGCCCATGGCGGCGTCGTGCTGCGCGACACACCGGTGCGCGAGGTGCTCATCGATGGCGGCCGCGTGCGCGGCGTGCGCATCCGCGAGGCCGAGGCCGCCGGCGGTGCCGAACGGGTCATCGACTGCGCCCGCGTCATCTGCACCATCCCGCCCAAGTACATCTTCAAGGTCCTGCCGCCCGGGCACTTCCCGGCCGATTTCGTCACCTTGCTTGAAGAGCGCTTCTGGGGTGCGGGCCTGCTCACCGGATGGTGCGGCACGACGCGCAGCCTGCTGCCTGACATCGGCCTCGAGGAGGGCAGCTTCGTCTACATGCCGGGCGTCATCCGCGACGAGGGCTACATTGGTGCCGTCGACATGGTGATGTGCGACTTCACGGCCTGGGGCGGCGGCACGGCGCGGCGCGGCCCGCCGGGCAAGCGCGAGTACCTGTTCTCGACCGCGCTCACCGACCAGGAGATGCGCGACCCGGCGCGGGTCAACCGCGTCATCGAGCTGTGCGAGGCGTGGGCACGGACCACCTTCCGCGACTTCGACGAGGCCTGCGAGTTCATCATCTGGACGCCTGGCCCCGAGGCCTACGGCCTGTGGCGTCCGGTCGGCGAGGACCGCCCGGACGTCAAGTCCCCGCACGTCGAAGGGTTGTACTTCGCCGGTGACCAGTACGGCCGCCGCCTGTGGGGCGGGGGCGTCGATGGCGCGGCGCTGTCGGCCGTGATGTGTGTCGACGCGATCACCGGCTCGACGCTCGAGGAATCGGTGATGCCGGCTTTCCACCGCGGCATCCCGGACCTCGGCGGCTGAGCGGGGGCGTGGGGTGAGCCGGCGCGGCCGCACCGCGATCATCGGCATCGGCGAGGTGCCGACCGGCCGCTTTCCGGAACGCGCCGCCATCGAAGGCGCACTCGAGTCGGCGCGCCTCGCCATCCGCGATGCCGGGGTGCGCCGCGAGGACATCGACTTCGTCATGCCGACGGGCTCGCTGTTCAGCTTCCAGTTCGGCAACGAGCTGGCCACCGCACGGCTCGTCGAGGAACTCGGTCTGCCCCGCGTCAGCAGCAACTGCCAGGTGTTCTCCGGCGGTTCCAGCAGCACCAACGCGCTGCGCATTGCCAGCGCCCTGCTCGAGACCGGCCGGGCACGCTGCATCCTCTTCGTCCACACCGACAAGCTCGGCACCGGCGTGACGGCGCAGGGTGGCATCGACCTGTTCTCCACCGCGGGCATCTCCGCCGAATGGGAGGTGCCGTGGGGCCAGCACTATTCGACGGTTGCCGCGCTGGCGACGACGCGCTACCAGCACGAGACGGGCTGCACGGATGCGCAGCTCTCGGCGGTCTGTGTCTCCAACCGCAAGTGGGCGATGCTCAACCCGCACGCGTTTTTCCGCACGCCGCTGACCGTGGCGGAGGTGATGGCGTCGAAGATGCTCTCCACCCCGCTGCGCGCCAAGCAGTCGAACATGCTCTTCGACGGTGCCGGGGCCTTCGTCGTCACCACCGCCGAGCGCGCCCGCGATCTCGTGCCGCGCCCGGCCTACGTGCTCGGCGAGGGCGGTGCCGTGACCCACTTCGTCTATTCGCAGGAGGCCGATCTGACGCGCTTCGGCTGGGCCGAGGCGGCGCGCCAGGCCTTCGGCGAGGCCGGCATCGGCCCCGGCGACATCGACGTGGCAGAGATCTACGACTCCTATCCGATCTACCAGATCATCGCCTTCGAGGAACTCGGCCTGTGCGGGCGTGGCGAGGCCGGCGCGCTGTTCGAGAACGGCGCGACGTGGCCCGGGGGGCGCATCCCCTGCACCACCGACGGCGGCATGCTCTCCAAAGGCCATATCGGCGCCGGCGGCTCGGTGTCACTGATGATCGAGGCCGCACGCCAGCTGATGGGCAAGGCCGGCGAACGCCAGGTGCCCGGTGCACGCTTTGCCGTCGAAACGGCGACCGGCGGCACCTATTTTGATGCCCAGGTGACGGTGCTCGGGACGGAGGTGCCATGAGCGCGACTCAGGGCAAGACGCTGGCGCCGACCCGGCCGCGACCGGTGGTCAGCCCGTGGGCCCAGCCGTTCTGGGATGCGGCGCGCGCCGGCCGGCTGCTGCTGCAGCACTGCGCGCCGTGCGGGCGGTGGATCCACTACCCGCGCATCGCCTGCCCGCATTGCGGCACCGATGACCCCGGCTGGCGGCAGGCGTCCGGCCGCGGTACGGTCTACAGTTACACCGTCGTGCACAACAACGCGCCGTCGGCCTTCATCGCCGAGGTGCCCTACGTGGTGGCGGTGATCCGCCTCGAGGAGGGCGTGCAGATGCTGTCCAACATCGTCGACTGCGATCCCGCCGCCCTGCGTTGCGATCTGCCCGTCGAGGTCACCTTCCGCCGCCTCGATGACGCCTTCACCCTGCCGATGTTCCGGCCGGTGCCCGCATCGCGGGAGGACCGGCGGTGAGCGTGCAGCGCTACGGCGATGAATTCACGGTCGGGCAGGTCTTCCACACCCAGGGCCTGACCGTGACCGAGGCCCATGTCGTCAACTGGGCCGGGTTGACCGGTGACTTCTACCCGCTGCACATGGACGAGGAGTATGCCCGCGGCACGCCCTTCGGTGGCCGGCTGGTGCACGGACCGCTGGTCTTCGGCCTCGCCGTCGGACTGGTGGCGCTGGCCGGCTTCGCCGGCAACTCGGTCATCGCCTGGCTCGGCGTCGACGACATGCGCATGAAGGCGCCGGTGCGCATCGGCGACACGATCCGCGTCACCGTCACCGTCAAACACCAGCGCACCACCAGCAACCCGCAGCGCGGCGTCCAGGTGTGGCACTACGACGTTTCCAACCAGCGCGGCGAGACGGTGCTCGAGTTCGACTACCAGCTGATGTTCCACCTGCGCGGCTGAGTCGTGGAGGGCGCGCCATGACCCTGACCGTCGCCGAACTCTACGATCGCGCCATCCGCCAGGGTGGCGAGCGCATCGCCGTCAGCGACGGCCGCAGCCGGCTCAGCTACCGGGCGCTCGGCGAGCGCGCCGGACGGCTCGCTGCCGCGCTGCACGGCCTCGGCGTGCGACCGGGCAGCCGCATCGGCTTCCTGATGTCGAATTGCATCGACTACGTGCCCTGCGAATACGCCGTGGCCTGGCTTGGCGCGACGCGGGTTCCGCTCGCCGCGCTGCTCGGCGCCGACGACCATGCCTATATGCTCGACTTCGCCGGCTGCGAGGTGCTGATCTACCACGACACGCTTGCCGGGCGGGTCGACGCGATCGCGCCACGGCTTGCCACGGTGCGCCACCTGATCCGGGTCGGGGGCGAGGACGGCACTGCCGCACCGTCAGGACACCTCGACTTGACGGCGCTGATGGCCGCTGCCGGCGAGGTGCCGGCGCACGCGGCGGTCGACCCGGAAGACATCGCCGGGATCTACTTCACCGGTGGCACCACCGGTCGGCCCAAGGGCGTCATGCTCTCGCACCGTTCGTGGTTCCACACCTTCCAGATGGAGATGCTCGACTTCGACATCGGCTGGCACGAAACCTTTCTTTTCGCCACGCCGATGACCCACGCCGCCGGTTGCCTGCTGCTGCCGGTGCTGCTGCGCCAGGGGCGTTGCGTGATCCTTGAACGTTTCGACCCGGAGGCGCTGCTGGCGACCGTCGCGGCCGAGCGCGTCACCGCCACCCTGCTGGTGCCGACCATGGTCTACGCGCTGCTCGACCACCCGCAGCGCGATGCCCACGACCGCAGCAGCCTGCGCAACATCCTCTACGGTGCAGCGCCCATCGCCCCCGAGCGCCTGCGCGAGGCGCTGGCCGTGTTTGGTGCGGTGTTCACGCAGTTCTTCGGCCAGACCGAGGCGCCGATGGCGCTGCTTGCGTTGCCGCGCGAGGCGCACCTCGTCGACGACCCGGTGCGCCAGCTGGCGCGGTTGTCCTCGGCCGGCTGGCCGACCTATGCGACGCGCCTGCGTCTCGTCGACGACGACGGCCACGACGTGGCGCCGGGACAGCCGGGCGAGATCATCGTCCGCGCGCCCAACATGATGTCGGGCTATCTCGACGACCCCGCGGCCACGGCGGCTACGGTCCGCGACGGCTGGCTCCACACCGGTGACGTGGCGTGGATGGACGAGGACGGCCGGGTGACGATCGTCGACCGGCGCAAGGACATGATCATCAGCGGCGGCTTCAACATCTATCCGCGCGAAGTTGAGGACGTGCTGTTTCAACACCCGGCCGTGCAGCAGGCGGCGGTGGTCGGCGTACCCGACCCGCGCTGGGGCGAGCAGGTGCTGGCACTGGTGGTGCCGCGGCCGGGCATGGCCATCGATACCGACGCGCTCATCGACTGGGTCAAGGCCCGCAAGGGCAGTGTCATGGCGCCCAAGGTGGTGCTGTCCGTCGAGGCGATTCCGGTCACCAATCTCGGCAAGATCGACAAGAAGGCCATTCGCGCCCGCTACTGGGCCGGCCAGGCACGCCAGGTGTGATGAAGCGAGCGACCGCGAGGAACCGGCGATGAATTTCGACGAACGTGAAGAGATCCGCATGCTGCGCGACACCGTGCGGCATTTCCTCGCCCAGGAGCTGTCGCGCGACGAGGCGCGGCGGCTCGATGCCACGGCGGCGTTTCCGCGCGACCTCTTTCGTAAACTCTGCGACCTCGGCGTCTGTGGTGTGACGGTGCCGGAGGCCTACGGGGGCAGCGGTGTGGACATCTTCGCCGCCGTGGTCCTCGTCGAGGAACTGGCCCGCCGCGGCACGTCGCTCGCCGGCCCCTACATCCACTGCGCATTCTATGGCGCGCTCAACATCCTCGAGAACGGCGATGAAGCGCAGCGCCGCGCCTACCTGCCGCGTCTGGCGCGCGGCGAGCTGCTTTTCGCCTACGGCCTGTCGGAGCCCGACGTGGGCGGCGACCTGGCGTCGGCGGCGGTCACCGCCCGGTTGAGCGAGGACGGCGCGGAGGTCATCATCGACGGCACCAAGCGCTGGTGTACCGGTGCCCGTATCGCCGACTACATCTATACGCTGGTACGCAGTGGCGACAAGGCCGACCGCCATCGCAACCTCTCCCTGGTGCTGGTGCCGACCGATGCCGCCGGCCTGTCGATCGTCGACATCGACCACATCGGCCTGCGCTACAGCGAGACAACCGACGTGATCCTCGAGTCGGTGCGCGTGCCGGTCAGCCACGTGGTCGGCGGCATGGCGCGCTGGAACGACGGCTGGTCGATGCTCGTCGGCCGCGGGCTCGACATCGAGCGCCTCGAGATCACCGCGGTGGCGCTCGGCGTCGCCAGCGCCGCCGTCGACGATGCCTGGCAATACGCCCAGGAGCGGCGCCAGTTCGGCAAGCCGATTTGTGCCCATCAGTCCGTGCGGCAGACGCTGGTCGAGGCGCGCACGCGGCTCACCGCCTGCCGGCACATGCTCTACCATGCGGCGTGGCTGGCCGGCGAAGGCCGGCCGTGCAGCGTCGAGAGCGCCATGGCCAAGCTGTTCGTTGCCGACACGGCCGTCGAGATCGTGCTGTCCTGCCAGCGTGTGATGGGGGCCTACGGCTGTGCCCGCGACTACGACATGGAGCGCTATGTCAGGGACATCGTCTGCATGCCGATCGTCGGCGGTTCGTCGAACATGCAGGTCAACAACATCGCCGGCCGGCTCGGCCTGCCGACCCGCTGACCATGGGCGGCGACAGCGCCCTGTCCAGGCCGGATTTCGACAGCGCGGCGCTGGGCGCATGGCTCGAAGGCCACATGCCCGGCCTGCGCCTGCCGCTGCGCTGGCGGCGCTTTGCCGGTGGCCAATCCAACCCGACGTGGCTGATGAGCAGCGCGGACGGCGACTTCGTGCTGCGCAAGCAGCCGCACGGCACGCTGGCCGAATCGGCCCATGCCCTCGACCGCGAAGTGCGCGTGTTGCGCGCGCTGGCCGGCAGCGCGGTGCCGGTGCCGGCGGTGCGCGCCTGGTGCGACGACCGTGCGGTGATCGGCACGACCTTCTACGTCATGGACTACTGCCCTGGCGAGGTCTGGCACGATCCGCTGCTGCCCGGCCTCACGCCCGCCCAGCGCGCCGCCGTCTACGATGCGATGAACGCCGCGCTCGCGGCGCTGCATGCCTTCGACTGGCGCAGTGCCGGTCTCGACGGCTTCGGTCGCCCAGAGCGCTATTTCGAAAGACAGCTCGCGCGCTGGGGCCGGCAAAACGCCGCGCTCGACAGCGGTCCGCGCGGCGATCTCGACGCGCTCGCGCAGTGGCTCGCCGCACACCTGCCGGCCGACGACAGCGCCGCACTGGTCCATGGCGACTACCGCATCGGCAACCTCATCTGCCGTCTCGATCCGCCACACCTCGGCGCGGTGCTCGACTGGGAGCTGTCGACCATCGGCCATCCGCTGGCCGACCTCGCCTACAACTGCATGGCCTGGTACCTGCCCGCCGGGCATCCCGTATCGGCCGGCTTCATCGGTGCCGACATCGCTGCGCTCGGCATCCCTGCCGAGGCCAGCTATCTCGAGGCCTACGCGCGACGCACCGGCCGCAGCGGAATCCCCGACTGGCGTTTCCACGTCGCCTTCAGTCTCTACCGCATCGCGTCGATCCAGCGCGGCGTGCATGCCCGCGCGCTGGCCGGCAATGCCGCCTCGCCCACCGCGCAGCGCTTCGGCGACAGCTGGCCCATGGTGGCCGCCACCGGTCTCGCGCGGGTGCAGCGGACGGTGTAGCCCGCGCCGCGCGTGGTCGGCGATGGCCCGCCGGTCAGCGAGGGGGCTTGCGTGGTGCCGGCGGCGCCTGGTCAGTGGCGTGGCGGCGCGCCGTCAGGGCGCCGGCCGCACCCACGCCGTGCCGTGCCCGCGCCGCTCGGCGGCGGCCTTCATCTCGAGGCGCGCGACGCTGCGCAGGTGGACTTCATCCGGGCCGTCGGCGATGCGCAGCACGCGGCCCCACGTCCAGAGCATCGCCAGCGGCGTGTCGCCCGACAGGCCCATGGCACCGAAAGCCTGCATGGCGCGGTCACAGACCGCGGCCTGTACGCGCGGCACCAGCGCCTTGATCATCGCCACCTCGCGCAGCGCGCCGCGCACGCCATGGCGGTCGATGAGCCAGGCGGCCTTGAGTACCAGCAATCGCGCCTGTTCGATCTCGATGCGCGACTGGGCGATCCATTCGGCGATCTGGCCATGCTGGTGGAGGAAGCGGCCGAAGGTGCGGCGCTCCGCGGCCCGCTCGCACATCAGTTCGAGCGCCAGTTCGCATTGGCCGATGGAGCGCATGCAGTGATGGATGCGGCCGGGTCCCAGGCGCGCCTGGGCGATCTCGAAGCCGGCACCTTCGGCGTGGATGAGGTGGCTGGCCGGCACGCGCACGTTGCGGTAGAGGATCTCGCAATGCCCTTCCGGCGAACGCATGTGCATGACCGGCAGGTCCCTGACCACCGTCACGCCGGGGCTGTCCATCGGCACGATGAGCATGCTGTGGCGGCGGTGGCGTTCGCCGTCCGGATCGCTCACCCCGAGGACGATGGCAAAGCGGCAGTGCGGGTGCAGGGCGCCGGAGATGAACCACTTTCGCCCGTTGACCACGTACGCGTCACCGTCGCGCCGGATGGACGTCTCGATGTTGGTGGCATCCGACGAGGCGACGTCCGGCTCGGTCATGGCGAAGCACGAGCGGATCGTGCCGTCGAGCAAGGGGTCCAGCCAGCGTGCCCGCTGTTCCGGCGTGGCGTAGCGGTGCAGGATCTCCATGTTGCCGGTGTCCGGGGCGCTGCAGTTGAAGACCTCGGAGGCCCACGGGATGCGGCCCATGGCCTCGGCGAGCGGCGCGTACTCGAGGTTGTCGAGGCGTGTGCCGGGCTCGTCGTCGCCGAGCTGGGGCAGGAACAGGTTCCACAGGCCTTCGCTGCGGGCGATTGCCTTGAGGTCTTCCATGAAATCCGGGTGGCGGCTGCCGGCCGCAGTCTGGCGCGCCCAGTCGTCGAGCCGGGGTACGATATGCGCGTCGATGAATCCGCGCAGCGCGCCGAGCAACTGCAGGGTCCTCGGCGAGTAGTCGAACTCCATGGCGGGCCTCCAGGTACAGGGCGCGGCACATGTTACTTTCATTATGAAAGCTGATGCTAGCACAAGGCCCCGGCGGCCGGCGGCCGGGGTGCGGATGATTCCGGCGAGTTCGGTATCGCGGGCGCTGGCGCTGGTCGGCGACCGCTGGTCGCTGCTGATCCTCGCCGCGGCTTTCCAGGGCGTGCACAGCTTTGAGTCCTGGCGCGGGACCATCGGCATCGCCAGCAACGTGCTGGCGGCGCGGCTGCGGCGCTTCGTCGCCGCCGGCCTGCTGCGCCGGCGTGCGGTGGCGGGCGACGGCCGGCGCAGCGAATACCGCCTGACGCCGATGGGCATGGATTTCCACGCCACGGCACTGATGTTCTGGCGCTTCGACAGCCGCTGGTCATCGCACGACCAGCCCCATGCGCGGCTCCGGCATGTCGGCTGCGGACAACTCATGACACCGCTGCTGGTCTGCGGCCACTGTGCCGGCGTGGTCCAGCCGTGGGACGTGCGTTACGAGGATGGGCCCGGTGCCGGATTCGAGCGCCTGCCGCCGCCGAAAACCAGCCGGCGCTCGCGCACCGTACTCGATGCCCGGGTGCGCCAGCGCCTGCGGCTGATGTCCGGGGAGTTGATCGATTACTTCGCCGATCGCTGGACGCAGCAGATCCTCGCGAGCTGCTTCCTCGGCGCAAGGCGCTACAGCGAAATCTGCGCGCACAGCCAGGCGGCGACCAACATCGTCGCCAGCCGCCTGCGGCTGCTGGTCGAGCACGGCATGCTGCAACGACGGGTCTACCAGCTGCAGCCGCGGCGCTATGAATATGTCCTGACCCGCAAGGGCATGGATGTCTACCCGATCATCCTCACGCTGATGTGCTGGGGTGATCGCTGGCTTGATGCCGGCCGTGGCCCGCCGCTGCGCCTCTGGCACCTGCCCTGTGGTGCGCTGCTGGCGCCGGCGGTGGTCTGCGACCACTGCCAGGCACCGCTGCGCCCGGCCGAGGTGACGCTCGTGCCGCCGGCCGTTGCACGCCCGCGGGCGGTGCGTGTCAGGCGGGCTCCTTGACCGTGATGCCGCCGTCGACGACCAGCGTCTGGCCGGTCAGGTAGGCGGCGGCCGGGGAGGCGAGGAACACCGCCACGCCGGAGATGTCACCGGGCTCACCCATGCGCCGCAATGGCGTGCCTTGCTCCACTGCCGAGAGCAGTTGCGGGTTTTCCCACAGCGCCCGCGAGAAATCGGTGCGGATCAGCCCGGGGGCGATGGCGTTGGCGCGGATGCCCTGCGGCCCCCACTCGACGGCGAGGTTGCGCACCAGTGCGGTTTCCGCCGCCTTCGACATGCCGTAGACGCCGAGCGTGGCACTGCCCTGGTTGCCGCCGATGCTGGTGATGACGATGATCGAGCCGCCGCCGGCCGCCGCGATGTGCGGTGCCGCGAGGTTGCACAGCCGGAAGGTGCTGCCGACATTGCTGTCCATGATCTTGGCGTAGGCTTCGGCGCTGATGCCGGCCATCGGCCCGAACCAGGGGTTGACGGCGGCATTGCACACCAGGATGTCGAGCCGGCCCCACTGCGCCAGCGTCTGCGCGACAAGCTCGTCGAGCTGCCCCTGGCGCGACACGTTGCAGGGGATGGCGAGGGCCTCGCCGCCTGCTGCGGTGATCGCCGCGACGACCTCGGCGCAGGCCTCGGCCTTGCGGCTCGAGACGACGACGCGTGCGCCGGCCGCGGCCATGTGTTCGGCGATCGCCCGGCCGATGCCGCGGCTCGAGCCGGTGATGATCGCCACCTTGTCCTTGAGATCGAACACTGCAAACCCTCCTGCCGATGGCTCCGCCGCACGGCGGCCCGCAGGCCAGTATATTGCGTTATGCAAGTGACATGCGCAAGGGCGCTGCCGGCTCAGCTGCGCGTGACGGGGGCCTCGGCCAGGGCTTCGGCCAGGGCATCGATGTCGCGCTCGTCATGGGCGGTGGACAGAAAGCAGACCTCGTAGGGGCTGGGTGGCAGGTAGAGGCCGCGGGCGAGCAGGTGGCGGTAGACCGGTGACCAGCGTGCCGCGAGGTCCGGCGCAAGCTGCGCCGGGCAGCGCGGGCTGCCGGCCGCCGGTCCGGCATCGCGTGGCCACAGCCAGAACAGCGAGCCGTGCCGCTGCAGCGCCAGCCGCGGATGGCCGGCCAGCGCCCTGTCGAGGTGCCGGCCCCGTGCTTCGAGCAGTGCGTATGCGGTGCCGTCGGCCAGGGCCTCGAGCGTGGCGAGGCCGGCGGCCATCGTCACCGGGTTGGCGGCCAGCGTCCCGGCCTGGTAGACCGGCCCTTCGGGGGCGACCAAAGCCATCAGCGTGCGGCGCCCGCCGTAGGCGCCGACCGGAAAGCCACCGCCGATGACCTTGCCGTAGGTGGTGAGGTCGGGGTGGATGCCGGTGCATTCGGCCATGCCCCCAAAGGCGCTGCGGAAGCCGCTGATCACCTCGTCGAAGATGAGCAGTGCGCCATGCCGGCGACAGTGCGCAGCGAGCGCTTCCAGAAAGGCCTGGCGCTGCACCAGCAGGCCATGGTTGGCGGGCAGCGGCTCGATGATCGCTGCGGCGATGCCGGCGCCATGCGCGTCGAACACCGCGTCGAGTGCGGCTTCGTCGTCGAGCGGGGCCACCAGCGTGTCGGCGACCACGCCCGCAGGCAGTCCGGCGCTGTCGGCGACGGCCGCGCCGGCGAGCCCGGAGCCGGCCGCAACCAGCATGGCGTCCGCATGGCCGTGGTAGCAGCCGGCGAACTTGAGGACCTTTGCCCGGCCGGTCGCGGCACGCGCCACGCGCACTGCCGTCATCACCGCCTCGGTGCCGGAGCTGACGAAGCGGATCTGCTCGACGAAGGGCAGCCGCGTGCAGACCCGTTCGGCCAGCGCCACGGCGCAGGGTTCTGCCGTGCCATAGCTCCAGCCACGCGCCAGCGCCGCCTCGACGGCGGTGTGTACCGCGGGCGGCGCGTGGCCGAGGATCAGCGGGCCGAAGGCCATGCAGAAGTCGATGTACTGCCGGCCATCGACAGCCTCGATGCGGCTGCCGGCCGCACGGCGCATGTAGATGGGCGTGCCGCCGACGTGGCCGAAGGCGCGGACCGGCGAATGCACGCCGCCGGGCGTCACCGCGCGGGCCCGCTCGTGGAGCCGCTCGTCGGCGTGGCTCAACGCAGCAGTTCCGGGGCGCGCCGCGCCGCGTAGCTGATGATCATCTGCGCACCGGCCCGCACGAAGGCTGTCCATGTTTCGATCTGCATGTGTCGCGCGTCGGCCAGTCCCTCGCGTGCCAGCAGCGCGATGGCGGCCTGCTCGCCGCTGGTCTGGTAAACGGCCCACGGCAGCGGCAGGTGTGCCGACAGCGTGGCGAGCACGTCAAGGCAGGGCAGGCCCGGCTTGACCATCAACATGTCGGCACCCTCGGCGGCGTCGCGCTCGGCACTGGCCAGCGCATCGTGCGGGTGGGCCGGGTCGATCTGGTAGGTGGCGCGGTCCTTGAGCGGGGTGCCGCCACCGGGTGTTGCCCCGGCGGCCAGCCGGAACGGCCCGTAGTGCGCCGAATGGAATTTCGCCGCGTAGCTCAGCAATGCGACGCGCTCGTGACTGTCGGCGTCGAGCGCCGTGCGGATCGCGCCGATGCGCCCGTCCATCATGTCGCTCGGCGCGATGCAGTCGGCACCGGCGGCGGCGAAGCGGCGCGCCTGGGCCACCAGCTCGGCGACGCTGCCGGCATTGTCGACATGGCAGTGGGTGTCGTCGAGCACTCCGCAGTGGCCGTGTGATGTGTGGGCGCACAGACAGACATCGACGGCCAGCCACAGGTCCTCACCGAAGCGCAGCCGGAGGTTTTCGATCTGCGCGGCGGCCCAGTCGTGGCTGAAGGCGTGCTCGGCGCGCGCAGCCGGCACGCAGAACAGCAGGAACTTGTGGATACCGGCGGCCAGATCGCTTTCGACCTGGGTGGCGAGGCTTGCGGGCGTCTCGCGCCACACTTCGGGCAGTCCCGCCACGGCTTCGCGCGCCGCGAGGCCCTCGACGATGAACAGCGGCTGGATGAACTGTGCCGGATGCAGCCAGTGTTGGCGACACAGGTCGCGGATGTGGCGGTTGGCGCGCCGCCGGCGCAGCGTCAGCCCAGCCATCGTTGCCATGCCCGGCCGTTGGGGAAGGGTTGGGCGTCGACACCGGCACGGCGCAGTGCGGCCAGCGTCTTGCCGGCGCCGCAGGCGTGGCCGACCCCGTCGCGCAACACCGCGCGCAGGGCCTCGTACTGCATCGGGCTGCTCCAGTAACAGTGCGTGGCGCGGGCGGCCGCGGCGTACACGGCATCGAGTGCCGCGCCGGGTGGCGGAGGCACGATGGTGTAGCCGGCCTGCACGTCGCCGATACCGGTGTCGTGCCAGCCGTCGCGCGCCTGCGCCGAGGTCAGGGCCAGCCACCGGGCGATCGGCGGCAGGCCGAGCACCGGCAGGGCCAGGGTGGCGCGCAGCGCGGCAAAGCCGAGGTTGTCGGCACAGCCCTCGACCCAGTAACCGCGGCGCGCGAGCTGCCGCCAGCTCTCGACGCCGCTGGTCCACAGCGGCCGGTCGCCGATCGCGAGCCCCGCGGGCAGGGCGTGCCAGTAGGCGGCGAAGAGCGCGCCAGCGGCACTCACGTCGACGGCGCGCGGTGTGCGCCGGCACAGCCGCTGCCACTGCAGCCCGTCGAAGGGTTGCGCGCCGGCCGGCGGGGGCGGCGGGGCCTGCCAGTGGAGTGCCATGACGGGCGCCGCATCCGGCAGTGCGCCGGCGAGGAAGCACAGCAGACCGAGCGTGTCGTGGGTGATGGCGGTGGCGCCGTGGCCGTCGCGCCACGTGGCCGCCACATTGGCCAGGGCCGCCTGTTCCATGGCCAGTTGGTCTGCGCTCGCCGCGTCATGCAGCGCAGCCAGCCGGTCGCGGGTGCGGCTGTCGTCGGCGCGGCACTCCACGGCCAGCACGCCCTGGCCCGGGGCAGCGGGGCATTGCGACAGCGGCAGGACCATGCGCGGCGTGCCAGTGATCAGCGGGGCGATCGCGGCGCGCGTGGCCTCGTCGTCATGCAGGCGTGCCACGCCGGCCAGTGCCAGGACCACGCCATCGAGGGCATCGGGATCCTCCGGCGGCAGGTGGATGCGCGCCAGGCGTTCGTCGACCGGTCCGCGCAGCGGCTGCACGTCGATGCGCACGGCACGGCCGCTGTGCGGCAGTGCCGTGGCGAGGAAGGGCACCACCAGCGCAGCGCGGCGCGTCGACGAGGAGCCGAGGCGCAGCGGCGTGCCGCTGGCCAGCCGCGCCCGCACGTCGCGGCGGAAGAAGACCACGTCGCGCGGGTCGTCGCGGGTCGCCAGCGCGGCGCACACCAGTCCGGCCGGCGGGGTGTCCGGCAGGTCCTTGCGCGAATGCACGGTGCAGTCGATGTCGCCGCGCACCAGGGCGTCGTCGAGTTCGGCGGAGAAGTAGCGGTCGTCGTCGACTGCCGACAGCGGCGTGCGGCGGTCGATGTCGCCGCGCGTGGTGAAGCGGATGATCTCGACGGCAAGCCCCGGGTGCAGGTGCCTGAGCGCGCTGGCGACGCGCCGCGCCTGCGCACCGGCCAGTGCCGACGGGCGGGTGCCGATGCGCAGCGGCCGGTTCATGGGCGCCGGCCGGCGTCGCGCGGCACGGGGTGCGCGCCGCTCACAGCGCCGCCACCGCCGGGGCGAAATGCCCGGCGGCGGTCGCCGCGACGGGGTGCAGCCGCTGCTGCGTCAGCCGCAGGCATTCGTGCCGGGCCAGGACGATGCGCCGGGTGCGCAGGGCAGCCTGGCGGGTGGCGAGGTCGAAGACATCGTCGAGGTCATGGTGGCGCGCCACGCCCGCCGGCCATGGCCACGGGGCGGTGCGCCGCCGCCCGAGGTGCACGAGGCCGTCGATGCGTGCATCACGCAGCAGCGTTCGCCAACGCCCGTCGTGGGCGTCGTCGGCCGGGGTCGCGAAAATGACGAACTGGGCCCAGGCGGCGGCGCGGGCCATCTCGTCGACAGCAAACAGGGGCTCGGCGGCGAAGGGCATGGACCTCGTGCGGTGGTTCCACGCGGCGCAGGTGCAATGGTCGAAGAACGGCCGCAGGGAACGGGCCAGCGCACCGGTGCCGATGAACAGCACGCGTGCGCCGCGTCCCGGTGCGAGCAGGCGGCGGACGAGGCTGCCGTATGACTGGCCGCCGATGCCCTGCAGGTGCCGATGGTGGAGGGTGCGGCTGTCGGCGAGCAGCGCCGTGACGAGCGGCGCCAGCGCCGCATGCGTGGCCGGCGACAGGGTGCCGGCCGCGTGCCGCCAGGCGCTGCGGAACTGGCCGAGCACATTGGTTTCACCGGGCACGGCGCTGTGCAGCCCGCTGATGATCTCGAGGGTGTGCCGGTAGGCGGGCCCGCCGACACGCAACTCACCGCCCGCCGGCATCACCCGCGGCGGCGTACCGGCACCCAGCGCCAGGCGGCGCAGGCAGGTGTCCAGGTGCAGTGCCGTGCCGGCGGCCGGCCAGGCCTCGCCATCAGCCTGCCCGGCATCGCCGGCCGGATGGGGCCGGTGGACCAGCCACAACGCGTCGATCGACATCCGCTCAGCCCTGTGGTGTGTCGAGGCTTGCCAGCCATTCATCGTCGGAGCCCTCGGCGACGTCGTCCCACAGCCAGGTGCTGAGGTAGCGCTCGCCGGTGTCCGGCAGCATGACGAGGATCACGGTGCCCGGTTCGGCGCGTGCCGCGACCTTGAGTCCGGCGGCCAGCGTCGCCCCGGCCGACAGGCCGACGAAGAGACCCTCTTCGCGGGCCAGCCGTTGCGCGACCGTCTTGCCCTCGTCGTCGCTGACGGTGACGAGTTCATCATAGACATTGCGGTCGAGCACGTCGGGGATGAAGTCCGGTGCCCAGCCCTGGATCTTGTGCGGTTTCCATTCATGGCCGCCGAGCAGCGAGGCGCCCTCGGGCTCGGTGGCGATGATGCGCACCTCGGGGCGGGCCAGCTTGATCATCTGGCCGGCGCCGGTCATCGTGCCGCCGGTGCCCCAGCCCGTCACCCAGTAATCGAGCCGCCGGCCGGCGAAGTCGCTGAGGATCTCGGGGCCGGTGGTCTGGCGGTGGAAGGCGGGGTTCGCCGGGTTCTGGAACTGCCGGGCGAGAAACCAGCCGTGCTCGCGGGCCAGCGCCTCGGCGCGACGCACCATGCCGGTGCCGCGCTCGGCCGCCGGCGTCAGGATCACCTTCGCACCGTAGGCGCGCATGATCTTGCGCCGCTCGACGGAGAACGTCTCCGTCATCGTCGCCACGAAGGGATAGCCGCGCGCCGCACAGACCATCGCCAGGGCCACGCCGGTGTTGCCCGAGGTGGCCTCGACCACCGTCTGTCCGGGGCGCAGCACACCACGTCGCTCGGCATCATCGATGACGGCAAAGGCCAGGCGGTCTTTCACCGAACCGGCCGGGTTGAAGGCTTCGACCTTGACGAACACCTCGGCGTGCGCCGGCGCGATGCGGTTGAGGTGCACCACCGGTGTGTCACCGATCGTCTCGAGGATGTTGTTGTAGATCACGTCATGCTCCCTGTCGTGGTGAGGTGCGCGGCCCGCCGGCCGCGAATTATGGCACCGGGGCCGGCTTGTCCGCGGTCAGCCGCCCGGCGAGCGCGACGACGTCACCGACGATGAGCAACCCGGGGGAAGGTGCAGCGGCGGCGCGTGCGCCGATGTCGGCGAGCGTGCCGTGGACGACCTGTTGCGCCGGTGTGGTGCCGCCGCTGACCAATGCCGCCGGCGTCGTGCCGGGCCGGCCGTGCGCGACCAGCGCCGCGGCCACCGCGGCCAGCCGCCGCGTCACCATGTAGACGACCAGCGTGTGTCCGGCGGCGGCGAGATGCGCCCAGTCGGGTTCGTCGCCTCCGGTGCGCTCCGCGGTGACGAAGGTCACTGCATCGGCCAGCCCGCGGTGGGTCAGCGGGATGCCGGCCGCGGCACTGCAGCCGCCGGCAGCCGTCACGCCCGGCACGACCTCGAAGCGCAGCCCGGCCGCCGCCAGGGCCGCGGCTTCTTCGCCGCCGCGGCCGAAGAGATAGGGATCGCCGCCTTTCAGCCGGCAGACCCGCCGGCCGGCGGCCACGTGCGCGACGAGCAGGCGGTTGATCTCGGCCTGGTCGGTGGAGGGTCCGCCGCCGGTCTTGCCGACGTCTATGCACAGGGCGTCCTGCCGCGCATGGTCGAGCAGGCGCGGCGAGGCCAGCCGGTCGTGGAGGATGACGTCGGCCTGTTGCAGGCGGCGAAAGCCGCGCAGGGTGATGAGTTCGGGGTCGCCGGGCCCGGCACCGACCAGCGCCGCCTCGCCCGTCGGCATGCCGCGGGGTGCGGCGTCGAGCGCTGCCCGCAGCGCGGCGTCGGCCGCGGCCGTGTCGCCGGCCATCAGCCGCTGTGCCGGTTCACCGTCGAAGACCTGCTCCCAGAACCGCCGTCGCCCGCGCGTGTCCGGGAAGCGCTCGCGCACCACCCGTCGCCAGCGCCGTGCCCATCCGGCCAGGTCGCCGAGTCGGGCCGGCAGCAGCCGCTCGAGCTGCTGGCGCAGCAGCCGGGCGAGCAGTGGTGCCGCTCCCCCGCTCGAGATGGCGACGACCAGTGGCCCGCGCTCGACGATCGACGGGCTGATGAAGGTAGAGGGATCGGGGTCGTCGACGACGTTGCACAGTCGCCCGGCCCGCGCCGCCGCATCGGCCACCGCACGGTTGGTGGCGGGATCGTCGGTGGCGGCGATGACCAGCACCGGATCGCCGACCCGGGTGGGGTCGAAGGCGGCCTCGCGCAGCGTGATGCGCCCGGCATCGGCCAGCGCGCGCACGGCGGCAGCCGGTCGCGGTGCGACGACCTCGACCCGGGCGCCGGCCGCCAGCAGCCGCCCGACCTTGCGCGCGGCGACCTCGCCCCCGCCGACGACGAGGCAAGGGCGGCCTTCGAGGCGAACGAAGATCGGCAGGTATTCCATAGTGGGCGATCCGGACCAATCCGGTACCCTATGCCTGAGGGGGGCCGGAAAACAATAGAATTATCTTCTGCAATTATCGCCGATGGATATAACGAAAAGGATTTTGCACCGCGCCGCAATGGGCCGTTTAATGTAACCTTTCGTTATATTGAACTGTCCACGGACGGGCTTGACCGAGGCAATCACATCATGACGCTCCAGCAACTCAGGTACCTGGTGGCGATCGCCGACAGCGGCCTCAACATCACGTCGGCGGCAGAACGGCTCCACACCAGCCAGCCGGGCATCAGCAAGCAGCTCAAGCTCCTCGAGCAGGAACTCGGTGTCCAGCTCTTCACGCGGCGGGGCAAAAGCCTCGCGGCGATCACCGGCGCCGGCCGCGAGGTGATCTCGCGTGCCCGGCGCATCATGCGCGAGGTCGACAACATCCGCAGCCTCGCCAGCGATCTGTCGGGCGAGCAGGACGGTGCGCTGACCATCGGCACCACGCACACCCAGGCGCGTTTCGTCCTGCCCGCGGCGATCGGCGAGTTCCGCCGGCGCCACCCGAAGGTGACGCTTGAACTCCAGCAGGGCACGTCCGAGCAGATCGCGCAGCTGGTGGCGACCAACCGTGTCGACTTCGCGATCGCCACCGACTCGCGCCAGCTTTTCACCGGGCTCGTCATGCTGCCCTGCTTCCGCTGGGACCGCATCGTCGTCGTGCCCGTCGATCATCCGCTGGCGAAGGAGCCCGAGATGACCCTGCCGCTGCTGGCGCAATATCCGCTGGTGACCTACGTCTTCAGTCCGGTCGGCGAGTCGTCCTTCAAGCGGGCCTTCGCCGCCCAGGGACTGGAGCCGAACGTCGTCTTCACGGCGCGCGATGCCGACATCATCAAGACCTACGTGCGTATGGGCATGGGGGTCGGCGTCATGGCGCCGATGGCCTTCGAGCCGCACGACCGCAAGGACCTCGTCGCCCTGCCGGCGATCGGCCTGTTTCCGCGCGTCACGACGTGGATCGGCTTCCGCCGCGATTCCGTTCTGCGCCGCTACATGATCGACTTCATCAATCTTTTCGCGCCACACCTGACGCCGCACGTGATGCGCAAGGTCACGCAACTCGAGACGCAGGCGGAGGTCGATGCGCTGTTCGAGGCCGACGCGCTGCCGCTGGTCGGCGTCGGTGCACAGACACAGGCCAGCGCCTGACGGCGCGCCGGGCAAGGTCACCGGTCGACCAGGTGCGTCGCCGGCTGGTGGCGCGTGGTGCGGACGACGGCGCCGGGGCGGGGCATCGCAGCCCACCGGCCCCTGCCGCCTGGACGCCTAGAGCCCGGACAGGTCGATCTCGTGCAGGCCGCACTCGCGCTTGATGCCGAAAAAGCGCGTGTCCTCGATGCTGTCCACGGCGTGCAGTGGCCGCGTCGTGTGGACGTCGCCGATCGACACATAGCCCTGTTCCCACAGCGGGTGATAGGGCAGGTCGTTGGCCTTGAGGTAGTGGTGGACGTCGCGATCCGACCAGTCGGCGATCGGGTGGACCTTCCAGCGCTCGCCCTGGGTCTTGAGGAACGGCGTGGTGGCGCGGCCCGTCGACTGGCTGCGGCGCAGCCCGGCGAACCAGGTGCCGACATCGAGTTCGCGCAGGGCGCGCTCCATCGGCTCGACCTTGTTGTCGCGGTTGTAGGCGTTGAGGCCCTCGAGGCCGTTTTCCCAGCGTTTTCCGTGGCGGGCTTCCTGCCAGGCGATGCTCAGCGGGTTGCTGTAGACGCGCAGGTTGATCTTGAGGCGGCTGACCAGCGCATCGACGAACTGGTAGGTCTCGGGGAACAGGTAGCCGGTATCGATGAAGACCACCGGGATGCCGGGCCGGTGATGCGTGACGAGGTGCAGCAGCACGGCGGCCTGGGCACCGAAACTGGAACTCAGCACGTGGTGGCCGGGCAGGTGGTCGAGGGCCCAGCGGACGCGCTCGCCCGCCGTCATCGAGGCGAACAGCCGGTTGCCGTGGTCGACCGCCTGGCAACGCGATTCGGTTTCGTCGAGGGTCAGGCCGGCTGACCCGGCCCGGGCGGCGATGGGAATGGCGACGGACACCTTGGACGTTCCTCGTGCGTGACAGCAGCCACGCTAATCGTCAGGTGGTATCCAAGGAACGAAGATGTTGTTATCCATGTATAACCCCGTACTATATGCGGGCCTGTGAAGGCCCCAACGACGTCCTGGCCTGCGCGCGCCCGTCGGCTGCGCCGTGCCCCCCGCAAGTTCGAGGTCCCTGATCCCGTGGAGACTTTGCGCCTCGTCTACCATACCGCCAAGGTCCGTCTCGGTCTGTTGATCATGGCCAGTGCGCTGGCCGGTCTCGCCGTCAGTCCCGAACCCGTCGCAGGCGCCGCGTCGCTGACCCTCTGGCAAGTCATCATCCTGGCGCTGGCGACGCTCGTGTCGTCGGCGGCGGCCGGCGCCTTCAACCAGATCTGGGAGCGCGACTCGGATTCGCGCATGCGCCGCACCGCCACGCGCACCTTCGTCACCGGGCGCTTCGTCGCCACGCCGGGCTGGTATGCCGGCATCCTGCTGTCGCTGGCCGCTGCGGTGTTGGCCGCGGCCTGGGCCACCAACGCACGCGTCGCGCTGTACCTGTTCCTCGGCGCTTTCACCTACGGCATCGTCTACACCGTGTGGCTCAAGCGTCGCACGTGGCTCAACATCGTCATCGGCGGTGCGGCGGGCAGCTTCGCCGTGATGGCCGGTGCGGCGGCAGTCGGCGCCGAGTTCGCACCCGCGCCGGTGATCCTCGCCGTGGTGCTGTTCCTCTGGACCCCGCCGCATTTCTGGGCGCTGGCCTATGCGTGCCGCAAGGACTACGAAGTGGCCGGTATCCCCATGCTGCCGGTGGTGGCGCCCGAGGGCGTGGCGACGCGCGCGATCCTTGGCCACGCCATCGCCCTGGTCGGTCTGTCGGTGCTGCCTTTCTTCTACGGCATGGGCTGGATCTATCTTGCTGGCGCCGTCGGTGGCGGTGCGTATTTCATCCGGGCCTGCTGGCGGCTGGTGTACCAGCCGAGCATCCCGCAGGGGTGGCGGGCCTTTGCCGCCTCGATCATCCAGCTCGGCATCCTGCTCGCCGCGGCGATCATCGACAACTGGGTGTACTGAGCCGCACCTCACCGCCCGCCGGTCTGCGACGACACACCGGCAGCTGCGCGCGGCCTTCCGCACGGCGGCGTCCCCGCTTCACGCACCAGACGAAGCCCCCCGGCAGTCCTGCCGTGCGTCGTCGCCCGTGTGGTGTGTGTCATGCATCCGGGTGCCGGGCCGGCCTGCGGAAACGGGCGACGAGCATCAACCCGCCCATGAACGTCACCGCCAGCAGCAGGTTGAACAGCGGGTACTCGGCCGGATACAGCCAGTACTCCCGGTAGGCGCCGAAGTGGGCCGGCATCTCTGCCGAGCCCCAGACGACGATGCCGGCGGCGAGCCCGTAGCGCAGGGCCGCGGCAGGCCGCGGCTGCCGGCTGGCTTGCCAGGTGAGGTACAGCGACCACGCCGTCCACGCCACGTAGATGAGCATGATGAGGGTCGCGCCGGTGCCCTGCGTGCCGAGGTAGATGGCGTAGAGCCAGAACAGGTAGCAGAACCAGGTGACGAACAGCACTTCCATCGCCGTGATGCGGGCGAAGCTGCGCTGGTTGTCCGGGGTCGGCATGCCGGGGCTGAAGCGCAGGTGACGGTGGAACCAGCGCATGAAATTGCACTTCGTCTGCCGGTTGAACACCCCGTAGAGGATGAACAGGGCAAACATCAGCATCACGGTGGCCTGCAGCATGTTGGCCTGGGGCGCGGCGACGTAGCCCTGCGCCACGTCGGGTTCGACGGCGTAGCCCGGCACGTCGTAGAGCTCGGCGAAGAACTTGAAGGAATACTCGAACCAGCCGATCCACATCAACCAGCCACCGACGAGCCCCAGGCACGTCGCCGCCAGCTCGTCGCGCTTGAGCCCCGCCCAGACCAGCAGGCAGCCGGCGAAGCCCGTGGCGAGGGCCGGATAGACGGCATGGGCGCCAAAAGTGTTCTCGATGAGCATGTAGACCGTGTGACCGAGCGGCTGGGTGAGGAAGCCGACCGTGAGGCACAGCAGGCCGATCCACGGGGTGCGGTACAGGTGGGGGTGCATGCCGGATGGGCCTCCTGCAACAATGGGTCCGGGGTGTCGCTGGCGGCGCTTCGGGGCGCCGCGTGGGGTCTATGAGGCCTGTCCAACGGCCCTCAGGCAATCACCCCGGGTGAATCTTTGCCCTGGCCGGCGCACTTTTTCACCGATGGCGGCTCATGCAGCACGAACTGGTCCTCATGCGGCACCGGTGCTATCTTGGGTGCCGCCATGACCGACAGCGAAATGGTTTTTTCCGCGGGTGCCGCGCGACCGGGCGGCAGCGCGGTCGGGCTGGCGCCGGCCGGTGCCCGGGCCGTCACGGGCCGTGTGAAATGGACTTTCCTCGTCGCCATTCCCGCCGTCATCGCCCTGTACGCCGCGTTGAACAACTGGGCCGTGCTGCAGGTGGCGGGTTACCCGGACACGCTCCTTTTCTATACCGGTCACGCGTTCGTGCCCTGGTGGACCAGTGCGCTGGCCACCTGGGGCCTGGGTCGCTGGCTGCAGCGCTGGCGCCCCCCCGTGCTCCCCGTGCTTGCCGCCGGCTGCTTCGTGGCCTGTCTGCTGGTGTTGCCCTACTCGCGCTGGCTGACGGCGCAGTTTGGCGCCGGCTGGCTCGGTGCCGGCATCGATGGCGTCACCGCCAGCCAGCACATCCACAGCGAACTCGGGTCGCTGTCGTTGGCCCTGCGCGCCGGCGTGGTCTGGATCGTCGTCAATCTGCTGTTCGAGCGCCTCACGGGGTTCAGCCTCTACCGTCGTCCGGCTGCAGCCGGCACCGGCCTGCTGCCCGTCGTGCCGCCGGCCGATGAAGGGCGCGTGGCGGGTACACCGGCGGCCGCCAGTGCCGCACCACCCCCGCAGCTCCTGCAGCGCCTGCCAGGCGTCGCGGCGGGCAGCGAGATCATTGCCATCAAGGCCGAGCAGCATTACGTCAAGGTCCACGCCGCTGGTCGGAGCTTTATGGTGCTGTACCGTTTCAGTGATGCGGTGGCCGGAATGGACCCTGCCGAAGGCATGCAGGTACACCGTTCATGGTGGGTCCGCAGCGCGGCGATCGCGGCCGTGCACCGGACGCCGGGACAACTTGCCGTCGAACTGGCCAACGGGCTTGTCGTACCGGTCAGTGCGCCCAACCGTGGCCTGGTCCGCGAGTGGGCCCGCAGCCGCAATATCCCCGTCCTGCGGGGGCATTGACGAGGAGGATTCGCGCAGCACGAACGCGACTTCGTGAAAAAAGCCGCCGGAATTGGGGAAAGGTCCCGTCGCAGGGGCTGGCGGCGCCGCCGCCGCATGCTAGCGTGACTCTTTCCCGTATTCGATCCTTGAGGGGGGATGTATCGTGAAACTTGTCCGGATCCGGTCCAGCCGGCCTGCGCTTGTTACCGGCGGGGTGCTGTGCCTGTTCGCCACCAGTGGCCTGGCGACCACGGAAATTTTCGTCACGGCGCGCAAGCGCGAGGAAAACCTGCAGACCGTACCGATCGCCATCGAGGCCATCGGTGCCGCCGAGATCGAGCGGCGCGGTATCGCCGACCTGGACAGCGTACTGCGCCAATCGGCCAGCCTGATCCTCGACCAGGGGTTCTCGCCACAGGACCAGCGCGTCGTGATCCGCGGCCTGTCGCCGACCCGCGGCCGGCAGAACGTCGCCGTGCTGGTGGACGACATCGACGTCTCCAGCGAGGCGGTGACCACCGCCGGTGGTTCACTGCTCATCACCCCGCGGCTCATCGACATCGAGCGCGTCGAAGTGCTCAAGGGGCCGCAGAATGCGCTTTACGGCCGCGCCGCCTTCGCGGGTGCCATCAACTACATCACGCGCCGGCCGGGCGACAGCCTCGAGGGTGCGGTCGGCACCGACATCGGTTCGGATGGCAAGCTCGAGGTCAGCGGCCGGCTGTCCGGGCCGCTCGCCGACGGCATTCGTGGTGGCGTCACGGCGGTGGCCTGGAACCACGACGGCTACTACCGCAACTCCGTGACCGGCAAGGAAATCGGCGGCCAGGATGGCACCAGCCTGTCGGGCACGCTGCTTTTCGACCTCAGCGAGTCGCTGACTGCCAGATTGCGTGTCGAGCACCTTGACGATGAGTTCGAGGTCACGCCGTACACCATCATGGACTACAACGCGACGTTCACCGTTCCGGCCAACGCGCCGGTGTCGCTCAGCCCCGGTGCGGTGCGCAACGGCGTGCGCGGCAAGGTGCCCGATGGCGACGACCTGTCGGCCTTCGTCAGTGAGGACCCGCGCACCTGTGCCGATCCGTCGATCGCAGCCTCGGCGCAGGGTGGCTGCGATGATTACGCGGGGACCGACCGGCGCATCACCCGCGCCACGCTGACCTTCGACTGGGACCTGGGGGCCATGTCGCTCAAGTCACTGACGCACTTCGCCACCGCCGACACCAGCCAGCGCGAGGGCGCCTTCGGTGTCAGCGCCACGGAAAGCTCCGCGGTCGGCGAGAACTTCTACGATGATGACACGGACCTCTTCAGCCAGGAGCTGCGCCTGGTGTCCAATGGCGATGGTCCCCTCACGTGGGCGGCCGGCGCACTGTTCTGGAAGGAAGACTCGGAGTCGCGCGACGGCGCCCACACCTGCCTCAACTACACCGGCTTCCCGTTCCTCGAGCCATGTGGCGAGGCGCTGGCCGCGATCCGCGAGGTCGATCCGCAGAACCCGCCGGCCGGCATCGTGCCGCTCAATCCCGACCGGCGCTTCCGCGACACCGAGCACTGGTCGATCTACGGCCTCGTCGAATGGCAGTTCCTCGACGACTGGAAGCTCAGCTTCGAAGCCCGCCAGACATGGGAAGACCTCAGGGCGGGCGGTCCCGACCAGGACAACGGCATCTGGGACCCGTCGGGCTTTGTCTGCACGTTCTTCGGCGCACCGCCCTGCCCGCAGATCGGCCCCGGCACCTTTCCGCCGGGCAGCGCCGGCAGCACGGTGGTTGCCGGCGTCACCGTCGGCGAGCAGGATGACGACTTCTTCGCGCCGAAGGTCACGCTGACCTGGCAGGCCACGGCCAACCAGCTCTGGTACTTCTCGTGGGCCAAGGCCTACAAGCCCAAGGGCATCACGCTGGTCAATGCCGGCACCGGTGTCTTCGATCCCGAGGTGTCGAAGTTCGATCAGGAAAAGCTCATGGTCTGGGAACTCGGTGCCAAGACCGATTGGTTTGACCGCACCGTGCAGGTCAACGGTGCGCTGTTCTTCCAGGACTTCAAGAACAAGCAGGTCTCGACGCAGCGCCCGACCAGCAGCGTGCCACCGGTGCTGACCGGCCAGACGGTCAACGCCGGTGAGGCCGAGGTCTGGGGCGTCGAACTCGACGTCAACTGGCTGGCCACCGACAACCTGACGATGTACTTCTCGGGCACCTGGCTCGACACCGAGTACAAGAAATACGACGTCTTCAGCACCAACGGCGTCAAAGCGGCCTATATCGGCAACTGCAATCCGCCGTTCAGCGTGCTGGGACGCGACGGCTGCACCCTCGACCTCTCGGGCCACGAACTCGAGGATGCACCGGAACTCGCCTTCGTCGCCGGAGGGCGTTACCAGCGGACGCTGGCCGGAGCCACCGACTGGTTCGTCGAGGGTGACGTCCAGTACCAGGACGAGCGCTTCGAGGCCGACGACAACCTGCTCGTCTTCCCGTCCTACTGGCTGGCGAACTTCCGCCTCGGCATCACCAACGATGCCTGGGACATCGTCGCCTACGTCGACAACGCCTTCGATGACGACACCGTCAAGACGGGGTTCTCGAATGGCAGCACACCCAACTTCCAGCTCACCGGGCTCTTCGAGAACCAGGGCATCCTGATCCTGCCGGACCAGCGCCAGTTCGGCCTGCGCGTCAACTATCGCTTCGGCAACTGAGCGTCACGCAGTCTTCGGGGTGGCGGCGGGTGTTCCCGCCCGCCACCCCGGGGCTTTCAACGGTCAATACGCTTCGCACACCATCAGCTTCGGGTCGGTGATCGAGCCGATCAGGAGCCGCTTGCCGTGCACCGCGCCGACGCTGCTGGCGCTCATCTGCTTGCCGTCGTCGTAGTAGACCTGGTCGACGGCGGGTGGCTGGCCGCCGTTGTCCGGGATGACGCGGACCACGGAGGAGGGCGCCGGTTCACCCGAGACGAAGTGGCGGATCAGCATGATCGTGTCGGCATGGCCGGCGACCGACAGGCTGGCGTCGGGGGCCACGTCGATGTTGTCCGGCGACATCGGCACGTCGATGCGGCGCACGTCGCTGACCGCGCCGGTCGCCGGGTCGCGGCGCAGCACGCGGATGCGCTGGCCGCTGGTCTCGGCGACGTAGAGCGTGCCGCCGTCGGCGGAGACGTTGATGCCGCCGCCCGAGGCGATGTCATTGCTGACCACACGGGCCCGGGTGCCGTCGAACCAGGTCAGCGGCGAGCCGCCGATGCCGATCTGCTGCAGCACGCTGGCCAGTGTGCCGCCGCTGGTCTTGTCGTTGGCGATGTAGAACTGGCGTGGACCGACTGCGGCGAGGTCGTTGGGCGAGCTGAACAGCGGATCGGTGAAGGTCTCGACATGCACCAGCCGCCCGGCCTCGTCCTCGCGGAACAGCTCGACGCGCTCCGGCTCGATGTCGCGCTGCTTCGGGTGGTTGATGGCGAACAGGTGGCGGCGGCCGTCGTCGTCGATGTACAGGCTGAGACCATGCGGGCGGAATGGCTGCGGGGCCGACTCGAGACCCGCCGCGAGGGCGAAGGGTTTCTGGTTGAGGTCAAGGCGCATGATCGTGCCCGTGACATCCTCGCCCCTGACGAGGGCCTTGCGGTCCATCATCGACAGCCAGGCCACGCCGCGTTCGTGGTCGATGGCGATGTCCTCGGCGCTGCCTTCCAGCGCGAAAGGCTCGCAATAGCCGTCGAAGCCGGGCTCGATGCCGGTGTGGACACCGCGCTTGAAAACCACCGCGACCAGCAGGCCGGCGCAGACGACGATGCCCACCGTGCCGATGAGCAGCCATTTGAAGAAACGTGCCATTGCCCTGACTCCCCGTTGAAAATCCCCGCGCGGGACGCGAGCGTATCCTAGAGCGCCGTTTGTGTCCTCCCCGTGCGCGCGAGGCGGGCGGATCACCTGATGGACAGCTTTTCGTCTGCACGATGGCGCAGAATGCAGGCCATGGCCCCAGGCAGGACCTTCCGATCATGAATGCCTCTGTACCCGCAGCCGCGGCCGACGACCCGAGCCTGGTGCGCATCGGCCCGTTGCGCATGCGCCCCGGCGTCACCCGGGGACATGTCTGGACGCTGTTCTTCGTCTCGTTCTTCAGTATCGCGATGATGAACACGGTCGGCGTCATGCAGCCGTATCTCTTCAACGAGATCCTCATGATCCCGCTCAACGAGCAGGGCTCGCTGGCCGGCCGGCTGACGGTGCTGCAGGAGATCATCGTCATCCTGCTCGTCGGGCCGGTGGGTGCGATCTCGGACCGCTTCGGCCGCCGGCCGGTGTTCGCCACCGGTTTTCTGTTGCTGAGTCTGGGTTACTGCCTCTACCCGCTGGCCACGGGGTCCGTCGAACTGGCCATGTTCCGCCTGTTCATCGCCTCGGGCGTGGCTTGCGTCAACGTCATGCTGGCCTCGGTCGCCAACGACTACCCGATGGATGTCTCGCGGGCGCGGATGATCGCCGCGGTGTTCATCTGCAACGGCTTCGGCATCGCCTCGATACCGCGCCTGCTGGGCGGGTTGCCGGAGATCTTCATGGGACTGGGTGCCAGCCCGCTGTGGGCCGGGCGGTATGCTTTCTGGTGCATCAGCACGCTGTGCGTGATGCTGGCGACAGTGCTCATGATCGGCCTCAAGCCCGGGGCGCCGGCCCAGGTCGGCGCCCGGGAACCGCTGCTGGCGACGGTGCGCATCGGCCTCGGCGCGGCGCGCAACCCGCGTGTCGCGCTGGCCTACGCCGCCGGCATCGTGTCGCGCGCCGACCTCGCCGTGGTCAGCACCTTCCTGACCCTGTGGCTGGTCCAGGAGGGCATCGCACAAGGGCTCTCGACCGGCGAGGCGCTGAAAAAAGCCACGTTGTTCTACGTCGTCATCCAGGCCTTTGCCGTGCCGTGGGCACCGATTTTCGGCTGGCTGCTCGACCGCGTCGACCGCGTCAAGGGCCTCGCCGGCTGCATGATCCTTGCCGGCATCGGCTACAGCTCGCTGGGCGTGCTCGATAACCCGCTCGGCAATGGCATGTACGTCGCTGCCGCACTGGTCGGCATGGGCGAGATGGCGGCCAACATCGCCGCGACCTCGCTCATCGGTCACGAGGCACCCGACCGCGGCCGGGGCGCGGTCATCGGCATCTTCAGCTTCTGTGGCGCCGTCGGCATCATGCTCGTGGCGGTCATCGGTGGCTGGCTGTTCGACAACTGGCGACCCGTCGGTCCGTTCCTGCTGATGGCCGGCGCCAACAGCGTGATGTTCATGTTGGCACTCCTGACCATCTGGGTGACGCGCGCCCAGCCGGTGACGAAAACCGCCTGAGCGCATCGGCCGCTTGCGCGGGGTCCGGCGGGCGGCGATGATGTGGCCGCACGTCGCAGGCTGCCATGCCGTACGGCGGCACGGGCCATCACGAGGAACAGATCATGCAGACCACGCGCCGCGAACTCATCCAGTCCTTTGCCACGGTCGGGCCGCTCGGTGCCGCAGCGCTGGCGCTCGGCCAGGCCGGCCCGGCACAGGCCGCAGCGGGCGCCAGCCGGCATGGACGCGGGCCGGCGCTCGAAGGCCCCTACCTCGACCTGCGCACCGGCCGTGGCAACCAGCTGGCCTACGCACGCATCCAGGGTGATCTCGACTTCGGCAAGCAGAAGTATTTCTGGTTCAAGGGTTACGTCTCGGCGGTGCGCCCGGCACAGAAGATCGAAAATCTGTTCGGTGCCGAAGGCTTCGGTGCCATCCGGCTCGTCGAGCGCGAGAATGGTGCCATCGAACGCCTGTGCCGCGAGATCATCGTCTACACCGACCTCGAGACCGGCGAAGTGCTCGATGAATGGCGCAATCCGTACATCGACGAGACGGTGCGCGTCGTGCATGTCGACAACGATCCGTTCAACTACCTGATCGAGGAATTCTTTCCGCAGCCGCCGAGCTTCGGCGACCTCAACAAGGAAAAGCGGCCGCGCCTGCCGTTCATCCTGCCGTGGCACCAGTTCGGCGACTGGCTGGCGATGGAGATCCACATCCACCTTGCGTATCCCACGGCACTGCGCCCCGACAAGTGGCCGCGCGAGTCGGCTGGACCGATCGCACAGGTTTCCGAGTTCTTCTCCCATCATGTGCGCGCCGAGGACATGCAGAACCCGAAGCTCACCTCGCTGCCCTACAACGGTGTGTGGGGGCGCATCACGCCGTGGCTGCCATGGATGCTGATGGGCCAGGCGCCGGGCCATTGCCAGTACAACTGCTTCATGGGCACCACGTCGGATCTCGAGGAAGTCGTCAGCCGGCCGGTCCTCGACCATGCGCAGAAGCACCTGCCGAAATATTTCAACGCGCCCGACAAGTGGTCATCGCCGAGCCTGTCGAGCCTCGAGCGCTATGCCCTGACGCAGAAGCCGCAGCCGCCGAAGCCCGCACCGTAACGCCCGCGAGCCCCGGCCCGCCGGCAGGTGGACGCCGTGTCAATCGAGCGGCGTTCGTCCTGTTCGCGCGGCGATACTTTGGCGCCTGGAACCACCAGGAACCGCGCTGCGGGAAGTCCATGAACACGAAGTTCGGCGATCGCCTGATGTACATCGGCGGGGAGTTCGTCTCCGCCCGCAACCGGCTGTGGCTGGAGAGCGTCAACCCCGGTACCGAAACTGTCCACGGGCGCGTGCCCGCGGCGGGCGCGGCCGACGTCGATGCCGCGGTCAAGGCGGCAGCCCATGCCCAGCGTGCGTGGTCGGCATTCACCATCTGGGAGCGGCGCGACATGTTGCGCCGGCTGGCTGCCGCCCTGCGCAGCCGCAAGGCCGACGTGCTGCCGCTCGAAGCGGCAGACACCGGCAATACCATCACCAGCCTGGCGCGTGATGTCGAGGTGGCGGCCAACTACATCGAGTTCTTCGCCGGGCTCGGTTCCGAGATCAAGGGGGGCAGCGTGCCGGCCTCGGCCGACGGCGTGCATTTCTCGCTGCGCGAACCGTGGGGGGTGGTGGCGCGCATCGTGCCGTTCAACCACCCGTTCCTGTTCGCCGCGGCACACGTCGCGGCGCCGCTGATGGCCGGCAACGCCGTGGTGCTCAAGAGCCCGGAGACGAGCCCGCTGTCGGCGACGCTGTTCGCCGAGATCTGCCACGGGGTGCTGCCGCCGGGCGTCGTCAACGTCGTCCATGGCCTGGGCCGACCGGCCGGCGACGCACTGGTGCGCCACCCGCACGTCTGGCGCATCGGCTTCACCGGCTCGGTGGCCACCGGCATGGCGATCCAGCGCGCTGCCGCGGAGGTCGCGGTCAAGCACATCTCCCTCGAACTCGGTGGCAAGAACGCCATGATCGTTCGCGCCGATGCCGACCCGGACATCGTCGCGCAGGAGGCCGTGCGCGGCATGAACTTCGCGTGGGCGGGCCAGTCCTGCGGGTCGAACAGCCGCCTGATGCTGCATGAGTCGCTCTACGATGAGGTTGTCGAACGCATCCTGGCGCGGGTCGCCACGATCCGCATCGGCGACGCGCTCGACCCGGACTCGACCATGGGGCCGCTCAACTCGGCGGCCCACTATCAGCGCGCCCTGTCCTTCATCGAATCGGCGCGCGAGGACGGTGCAACCCTGCTCACGGGTGGTCGCCGGCCGCCCGGTGAGTCATTTGGCCGCGGTTACTGGCTGGAGCCAACCGTGTATGGTGACGTGACGACGGAGATGCGCATCGCCCGCGAGGAGATCTTCGGGCCGATCCTGTCGATCTTCCGGTGGCGCGACGACGAAGAAGTCATTAACATGGCCAACGCCACCGAATACGGCCTCACCGCCGGTGTCTGGACCAACGACCTGCGCTGGGCGGTCGATTTCACCCGCCAGCTCGAGGCCGGCGTCGTCTACGTCAACGCCACGGCCCGGCACTTCGTCGGGACGGGTTTCGGCGGCTGGAAGAACAGCGGGCTGGGGCGCGAGGAATGCCTCGAGGAGCTGCTGAGCTATACCCGCGAGAAGAGCGTCCATCTTTTTGGGTGACCGGATGTCAGAAGACCGCCCCGCGGCTGCGCCGCCAGCTGCCCGATTCTGGTTCGTGGAACTCGCGCCGGGCGTCACGTCCCTCAATTTCCTCACGCTGCTGTACGCCGCCTTCATGGCGATCGGCCTGCTGGCCTTCGTCGGCATCGGCACGCCCTACGTGCTCAATGTCTACCTCGGCATCCCGGCCGAACAGCAGGGCCAGGTCACCGGCGATCTCGCGGCGTGGACGGAGATCGCCCTGCTGCTGGTCTTCGGCCCGGTCGGCATCATCGCCGACCGCATCGGTCGCACGCAGGTGTTCTCCGTCGGCTTCATTTTCATGGCGATCAGCTATGCGCTGTACCCGTGGGCGGCGTCACTGACCGGTTTGACGGGTTACCGCGTGCTCTACGCCATCGGCGTCGGTGCGGCGACGGCGATGCTTGGCACGATCCTCACCGACTACCCGGCGGAAAACTCCCGCGGCAAGGCCGTTGCCCTCATCGGCGTCCTCAACGGGCTGGGGGTCATCATCCTCGCCATCGTCCTCGGCGGTCTGCCGACACGTTTCGTCAATGGCGGCGCGTCGGCCGAGGAAGCGGGCTACTACACGCACTTCATCGTCGCGGCGCTGTGCCTGGTCTCGGCAGTGGTGGTCGGGATCGGGTTGAAAAAGGGCACCGTCGTCAAGCACGAGGAACGGCCGCCGGTACGCGAACTGATGGTCAGCGGCTTCGCCGCCGCCCGCAACCCGCGTATCGCCCTGGCCTATGCCTGTGCCTTCATCGCGCGCAGCGATCTCGTCATCGTCGGTACCTTCGTCAACCTGTGGGGCACCAGCGCCGGCATCGCCGCGGGGCTCGACCCGGCCGAGGCCAGCGCCAAGGGCCGTACCTTGTTCGTCATCGCCAGTGCCGCCGGGCTGTTCTGGCTGCCGGTGATGGGCGTGCTCCTCGACCGCGTCAACCGGGTCACCGGCACGATGATCTGCATGGGTCTGGCCGCGCTCGGTTTCCTCTTCACCGATCTCATCGATGATCCGCTGGGCGGTGCGGCCCTGCCGGTCTTCGCCCTGTTGGGCATGGGGCAGATGAGCGCCTTCATCGCTGCCACCACGCTCATCGGCCAGGAAGCGCCTTCGGCCTCGCGCGGCGCGGTGGTCGGCATGTTCAACATCTCCGGTGCCGTCGGCATCCTCTTCAGCGCCATCGTCGGCGGCCGGCTCTTCGACGCCATCGGCCCGCACGCGGTCTTCGAGATGATCGGCGGGCTGGCCGTGGCCGTGACGCTGTTCGCCGTCTGGGTGAGGCGCAAGGCGCCCGGCCCGCCGCCCTCGGGTCGCGGCGGGTTCATGGTGCACTGAGCTCGTCGCCATGCGCTAAGATAGCCGCCACTTCCGTTTCCGGCGGCAACGATGGGCGCTCACGGGATGACAGGCAGGCAGGATCCGCGTTCGACGGCGCTGGGCATGGCCATCGCCGTGGTCTTCGCGGTGCTGTTCGTCAACATCATCATGCTGCCGCGAACCGCGATCGACCAGCGCGACACCCTGCGCCTGGTACATGACAGCCTCGGCCTCATCCTGTCGCTGCTGGCCGCAGTCCGCCTGTGGTGGTTCGTGCGCGACCCCGCTCCCAGCCCGCCGCACGGCCTGCCGGCGGCCTCGTTTGCCTTCAACCGGGCGATCCTCGTCGCCCTGTGCATGGTGTTTCTCGTCACCGGCATCATCGGTTTTTTCTATGCCTGGGGCGAGGGACGCGACGTGGTGCTTTTCGGCCTCACCCTGCCGAGGCTCGTGGCGAAAAGCGAAGCGCTGCGCATTCCGCTCGGCTACCTGCACAGCACGCTGGCCTTCTATTACCTGATGCTGTTCGGCATCTGGCTCGCCTTCGGCGCCTACCAGCACCTGCGTTATCGCGCCGGGCTGTGGCGCCTGTTGCCCGGCAGCCGGGTCTGAACGGGGCAGGGGAGCAACCGACCCGTGAGCGTTTCAACCCCGACCCGCCTGCTGCACGCCATGGTGCTGCTCGCCTTCCTCGGCCTGGCCCTGTATTTCCCTTATTGGTGGTTTGGTGTCTACCCGTTCGGCTCCGACGCGCAGGTGCCGCAGGCCGAGATCGACCGCTTGCTCGCCGGCAGGAACCTGCCCGACTACTATGCCGAGCCGCTGCCGCCGATCAGCGACGGAGAACTCGCGGTGCAGAAGGAGGCCTTCACCTGGTGCCGCTTCTGCCACACGCTCGAAGCGGGTGGCGAGAACCGGGTCGGGCCGAACCTGCACCGCATCTTCGGCAAGCCGGCAGCGGTGGTCAGCCACTTCCAGTACTCCGATGCCTTCATCGAGGCCCGCGACAACGGCCTCGTCTGGACACCGGAGACCATGGCCGCATTCATCGCCGATCCGGCGGCGGTGGTGCCCCACAACCGCATGCGCTACCCGCCGATGGTCGGCTACGAAAAGAGCGCCGAACGCGATCGGATGATGCTCGAATACCTGTTGCGCATGTCGCGCTGAGGTGGTGCGCCGTCCCGTGCTGCGGCAATTGCCAGGCTCAGCGTGATGGCAGCACCATCTTCCGGTGCCGCACCTGGAACAGCCGGATGAATTCACCGAACACGGCATTGCCGAGCGCCATCGCCCGGTCGATGTGACGGGGTGTCGTGGCGGCGATGGCCGCCGGGTCGATCTTCCCGGCCAGCGTGTCCAGTTCGCGACGGTTCACCGGGGCATGCAGCCAGCGCATGATCATCGGTGCGTCGACCTCGAGGTGGAACTGCAGGCCGTAGGCGTTGTCGCCGTGGCGGAATGCCTGGTTGACGCAGTCTGCCGAGGTGGCGAGGTGCACGGCGCGATCCGGGATCTCGAATGTGTCGCCATGCCACTGGAAGATGCGCTCGCTGGCGGCGAAATGCCGGAACAGCACGTCCTCACGCCCTGCCGGTGTCGCTGATACGTCATACCAGCCGATTTCCTTGACCGGGTTCTTCGTGACCCGCGCACCCAGCGCACGCGCCAGCAGCTGCGAGCCGAGGCAGATCCCGAGCACCGGCTTGCCGTCGGCCAGCGCGCGCTGGATGGTGTCGACCTCGGTGACCAGGTGGCGATGACGGTGAACTTCGTCACAGTTCATCGGCCCGCCGAGGACGATCAGCCCGTGATAGCGGTCGAGGTCCGGCACGGCGTCGGGCGTGCGGCCGAAATTCATGTAGCGGATGCGGAAGCCGGCGGCACGCAGCAGCGGGTCGAGCGTGCCGAGGATCTCATGCGGGACGTGCTGGAAAACGAGCAGGCGATGCATGGCGGCGCATCTTAGCAGCCCGCGGAAATGGCCAGCCACGGCTTTTTCGGCCCATCCAGCCGGAAGATCACGTTTTCAGCCGCCTGTCAGGCGGGGCGGGCACACCGGGCCCGCTGCCCCGACCGGCGATCCAGGGGCATCGCCTGTGCCCGGCAGTGGCCGTCCTCAGCGGTTGCCGCCAGGGCGCGCTGCCGGCCTGATCCTCCCGGAGCGTGCGGCAATCGGTTACAGAAAAAGTGCCTGCGGCCGATAATTCCATGGGGACGTGAACGGCATCATGAATCCGCTCGATACACAGAATCTGCTGAAACAGGACATCGAGGACCGCTCCTGGATCGCCATCCAGCAGCTCCACATGTTGCATGCCAACGTGCCCGTCGCCCTGTTCGGCGCGGTGTTCTGCGCGGCGGCGCTGCTGTTGCTGCTGTGGCCGGTGGTGCCCAGGCAAGCGCTGCTGCTGTGGTTTTTCGCCGGTGTGCTGTTGAACCTGCTGCGGAGTTACGGGCAGCATCTCTATGCCCGCCAGCGCGAGCAGATCGACAAGGCGGAGTCGTGGGTCCGCGCCTACATCGCCGGTACGCTGGCGTCCGGCCTGTGGTGGGGAACGGTATCCATATGGCTCTTCCCGGCGGAGTCCCCGGCACACCAGATGTACGTCGCTTTTGTGCTGAGCGGTGTCAGCGCCGGCGCCATGAGCCTTTATTCGCCCCTGCCGCGGGTCTTTCTCTATTTCGCCTTGCCGGCGCTTTTGCCCTACGTGCTGCGCATCCTCGACGATGGTTCGACGGAGTCGCGGCTGATGGCCGGGACGGTGGCGATGTTCCTGGTCATCCTGGTGCGCACGTCCAGGCAGTCGGGCGAGGCGGTGCAGCGCGTGCTGGAGCTGCAGTTGAAGAACGCGGCGCTGGCCCGCGCCCTGCACCATCAGGCGACCCACGACTCGATGGTCGATCTCGTCAACCATGGCGAATTCCTGCGTCGCCTCGAGCGGCTCGCCAGTGACCCGGGCCCGCAGCATTCCGAGTTTTCGCTGGTCTTCATGGATCTCGACCGCTTCAAGGCCGTCAACGACACCGGTGGCCACGCGGCCGGCGATGCGCTGCTGCAGATCATTGCCGGCATATTGCGCAAATATTGCCGCGCCAGCGACACCGCGGCGCGGGTCGGCGGCGATGAATTCGCGCTGCTCCTGCCCAACTGCCCCCGCCAGCGGGCCCTCGAGATCGGCGAACACGTGCGTGCCGAGATCGAGGGGTTGAGCTTCCACTACGATGGTCACGACTACACCGTGGGCGCCAGCGTCGGCATTTCATGGGGCCGTGCCGGGCTCCAGCAGGCCAGCGCCCTGCTCAAGGCTGCCGACACAGCCTGCTACACCGCCAAGCAGGAGGGCCGCAACCGCGTGTGCATGCTGCCCGCCAGCGACATGTTCCAGACCACGGGTCGCTTCGACCTGCTGTCCCTCGGCGCCCGCTGACGGATCGAGCGCCCGTCCCCGTGCCCCTTGACCTTCAAGTCAGGTCAAGGGTGCAGGATATGCCAGTCGATGGCGTGTCCGGGTACGGGTATCCCCATGAATCAGGCTGTTGCTACCACCGCTGCCGAACCCATCCGGGTCAGGATCGCAGGCATGGACTGCGGCAGCTGCGCCATGACCATCGAAAACAGCATGCGCCAGTTGCCGGGTGTGACGGCGGCGCAAGTCAGTTTCACCACCGAGACGATGGAGGTCAGCGGCGACACCACCGTGGCGGCCATCGAGGCGCGGTTGCGCGAGCTGGGTTACCGGATCGCCCGGGATGACGGGGCGGCGGCGAAACCGGTCATCGAGCGCCACGGCCTGCGTGGCTTCGTGACGTTCCTGTGGGCGCAGCCGCCGCTGCGCCGTGCCCTGCTGGTTGCGTTCGGCGTTTTCGCCGGCCTGATCGTCCTGCCGCTGGCCGGGGTGCAGCAGCTCTTCGGCCTGCCGGCCCTCGGCGTGCTGTTCGGGGCGGGTACGCTGGTTGCGGGGGCGTCCGTTTTCGCCAAGGGCTTCCGCGCCCTGCTGTTCGCCCGGCGCATCACCATCGACCTGCTGATGGCGATCGCCGCCGTCGGTGCCGTCGGCATCGGCGCCACCGGTGAGGCGATCACGGTGATCCTGCTGTTCATGCTCGGCGAGGCGCTCGAGGCCTACAGCGCCGAGCGGGCACGCGATTCACTGCGCAGCCTGATGGCCCTGCAGCCGCAGGAGGCCACGGTCCTCGAGGCACATGCCGGTTCGCACGGCCACGGCGATCACGGTCACGGAGGGGGCGGGGGTGAACACCCCGTTGCCGGCGCGGCGGCGCGTGCCGGTCATCGTCATGCACATGGCGAGGGCTGCAGCGGACATGCGCACGAGGGCTGCCAGGGCCATGATCACGCGTCCCCCGGTCATGCGGCGCATGACCATCAGGTCGTCAAGGCGGTGGCCGATGTGCGTGTCGGTGACCGGGTGCTGGTGCGTCCGGGCCAGCGCATTCCCGTCGACGGCGTGATCGTCAAAGGCGTGTCGTCCATCAACCAGGCACCCGTCACCGGCGAAGACGTGCCGGTGGTCAAGCAGGTCGGCGACGAGGTGATGGCCGGTACCGTCAATGGCGAGGCAGCGCTCGAGGTGCGCGTCACACGGCCGTCATCGGAAGGCACCATCGCGCGCATCGCGCGGCTCGTCGAGCAGGCGCAGGCCCAGCGCAGTCCGGCCGAGCGTTTCATCGACCGCTTCGCGCGCCATTACACGCCGGCCGTGGTCGCACTGGCGATGCTCGTCGTCGCCGTGCCCGTGCTGGCCTTCGGCCAGCCGTTTCTGGACACCGCCGATGGCACGCATGGCTGGCTCTACCGCGGCCTGACCCTGCTGATCATCGCCTGCCCGTGCGCGCTGGTGATCAGTATCCCGGTGTCGGTCGTCAGCGGCCTGACCCGCCTCGCGCAGCTCGGTGTGCTGGTCAAGAGCGGGGCGCTGCTCGACCGCCTTGCCGACATCCGTGTCGTTGCTTTCGACAAGACCGGCACACTGACCCATGGCCGGCCCGTCGTGACCCGCCTGCGCAGCCGGGAATGCCGCCACGGCGAGGACGCGGTGCCGGGTTGCGAGCCCTGCGACAGCCTGGTCGGCGACGCGGCGGCGGTGGAGCGGGTCTCCGAGCACCCGGTGGCACACGCCATCGTGGAAGCTGCCGCGGCACGCGGCAACGGCCGCCATGTCGAGGCGGCGCGCGATGTCGAGGCCCACCCGGGCCGTGGCGTCAGCGGTACCCTGGCCTGTGGACACAAAGTTACGGTCGGCAGCCGCCAGCTTTTTGCCACCGGCCAGCCCGGCCTCGCGGACATCGAAGCCCATGCGGATGCCGCGGCGGCGGACGGCAACACGATCATGTATGTCGGCCATGGTGATCGGGTCATCGGCTACATCGGCGTGCGCGACGAGGTGCGCGCCGACACCGCGGCGGCGCTCGATGAACTGGCCCGCCTCGACCCGCCGGTACGCACCGTGATGTTGACCGGCGACAACGAGCAGGCCGCCAGGCGCGTGGCGCGACAGGTGCCGGGCATCGACGAGGTGCGGGCGGGCCTGCTGCCTGACCAGAAGCTTGCCGCCATCGAGGCGCTCGGCGGGCCCGACCATGCGGTGGCGATGGTCGGCGACGGCATCAACGATGCGCCAGCCCTGGCACGCGCCGACATCGGCATCGCCATGGGTGGGGGTGGCACCGCGCAGGCCATGGAAACCGCCGACGTCGTCCTGATGCAAGACGACCTGTCCCATGTGCCGATGACACTGCGCATGGCGCGCCGCGCGCGAATGATCATCAAGCAGAACATCGCGCTCAGCCTGGTCCTCAAGCTGGCCTTCCTCGCCCTGGCCATTCCCGGCATCGCCACGCTATGGATGGCCGTGGTCGCCGATGTCGGTGCCACGCTGCTCGTCACGCTGAACGGCATGCGCCTGCTGCGCCATTCCTGACGCCGCTTCGTGTCGCCGCCGGTCCCCCTCTCCACAACCCACCGTTTCGGGCCGGTCCGGCTGGCGCAGGGGGTCACGTCGCGACACGTGCTGTGCTACCTGTACGCCGCCGGCATCAGCATCGGCATGTTCACCTACCTGATGACGCTGACGCCGTACATCCTCACGGTCAATCTCGGCATTCCCGAGGCCCGGCACGGGCGCGTGATGGGCAACCTGCAGTTCCTGCAGGAGATCGTCGTGCTGGCCTGCATCGGCTGGTGGGGGGCGATGTCCGACCGTCATGGCCGGCGCAGTGTCTATGTCGCGGCGTGGCTGCTCATGGCGCTGGCCTACGGCACGTATGCCTTCGCGACCTCGTTGCCCCAGTTGTTCCTCTGTCGCGCGGTGTTCGCCCTCGCCGTCGCGGCCACCACCACCAACATGTCGGCCATTCTCGCCGACTACCCGCAGAACGAATCGCGCGGCCGGTTCGTCGGCATTTCGTTCGTCCTCAACGGCCTCGGCGCGGTGGTGTTTTTCGCCGGCCTGAGTCAGTTGCCGGCATGGTTCCAGGCGCGCGGGGCGAGCCCGCTGTGGGCCGGCCGTGAGGCCTATCTGGTGGCGTCGGCGATCGCCTTCGTCGCGGCCATCGTCATGCTCGGGCTCAAGCCGGGACGGCCGGACGGCCTCGGCCCCCGATCGGGTGTCGCCACCCTGTTGCGCCAAGGTGTGCGCGCCGCGCGCAATCCCCGTATCGGCCTGGCCTATGCCGGCGCCTTTGCGGCCCGCGCCGACATGGTGATCATCTCGCTGTTTCTCGTACTGTGGGTGGTTCAGGCATCGACGGCGGCCGGCCTGACACCCGCCGAGGCCCAGGGCCGTGCCGGCCTGTTCGTCGGTGTTTCCTCGCTGACAGCGGTCGTCTGGGCACCCCTGTTCGGCATCCTCTCCGACCGCATGAACCGCATGGGTGCCATGGTCATGGCGTTTGCCTGCGGTGCGCTGGGCTATGCCTGGACCGGCCTGCTCGATGATGTCACGTCGCTGGTGGCGACCATCCCGGCGCTGATCCTCATCGGCATCGGCCAGTCGAGTACCGCCCTCGCGGTGACCGTGCTGCTTGGCCAGGAGGCGCCGGAGGCCTTTCGGGGCTCGGTGTTCGGCGTGCAGAACTTCTGTGGCGCCCTCGGTATCCTGGCCATCTCCGCGGGCGGGGGCTGGCTCTACGACCTGGCCGGGCCGGGCACGCCCTTCCTGGCCATGGCGGCAGGCAACGCCGTGGTCGCGGGGGGTGCCCTGTGGCTGATGCGTGCCGAAGGTCAACGCGCGCGGCGCGCGTGAGCAGCCGCGCCCCTGCCGTCGCCGGCGTGAAGTCGCCGGACCGGGGCAACGGCCTCAGAGCGCGCGCAGCCGTTCCGCGGCGCGTTCCAGCGTCGTGGCACCCTTGGCGAAACACAGGCGCAGCAGTGTGCGCCGCTCCGGATGGGCGCAGAACACCGAGACCGGGATGCAGCCGACGCCGGCTTCGCGGGTAACGCGGCAGGCGAAGTCGGTGTCTGCCTCGTCGGTGATGGCCCCGTAGTCGAGCAGCTGGAAGTAGGTGCCGGCCGCCGGCACGAAGCGGAAGCGCGAGCCCTCGAGCAGCGTGCAGAACAGGTCGCGCTTGTCCTGGTAAAAAGCCGCCAGTGACAGGTAGTGGTCCGGGTCGCTGACGATGAAATCGGCGAGCGCCCATTGCAGCGGTGTGGCCACGCAGAACTGCACGAACTGGTGGATGCGGCGGAACTCGCGCGTCAGCGCCGCTGGCGCCACGCAATAGCCGATTTTCCAGCCCGTGGCGTGGTAGGTCTTGCCGAAAGAAGAAATGACGAAGCTGCGTGCGGCGAGTTCGGGCTGGCGCAGCAGGCTCTCGTGGCGCTGGCCGTCGAAGAGGATGTGCTCGTAGACCTCATCGCCGATGAGCAGGATGCCCGTGCCGCGGACCAGGTCGGCGAGGGTTGCCATGTCGTCCGCCGAGAGCACGGCACCGGTCGGGTTGTGCGGCGTGTTGATGATGATCAGGCGGGTGCGCGGGTTGATCGCATCGGCGACCCGCTGCCAGTCAATGGCGAAGCCGGGTCCGCCGAGCGGCAGGTGCACCGCGCGCCCGCCGGCGAGACGTACCGCCGGGTCGTAGCAGTCGTAGGCCGGGTCGAAGACGATGGCCTCGTCGCCGGGATGGATGACGGCCTGAATCGCGGTGTAGAGCGCGGCGGTGGCACCCGAGGTGACGGTCACGCCCTCGTCGGGGTCGATGACGTGACCGTAGAGCCGCCGTGTCTTGGTGGCGATGGCCTGGCGCAGCTCCGGCAGTCCGGGCATCGGCGCGTACTGGTGATGGCCGATGCGCAGGTGGTGGATGACGCGCTCGAGCAGGCCCTCCGGCGGTGGGAAGTCGGGAAAGCCCTGCGACAGGTTGATGGCCCCGTGACGCGTGGCCAGTGCCGACATCACCGTGAAGATGGTCGTGCCGATGTCCGGCAGTTTGCTGACGATAGGTGGCTTCACGCGTGGATCCCTGCTGGCTGGCGGGCCCTGCCGGGCCCGGCTGGTTTGACTTGCCCCCGGCGCACGCCGGATCATAGCCGACCTGAAGATTCTGGATGCCGATGAACGCCAGTCCGCCCGTTGCCAGCCCGCCCTGCAGCGCCGCGCCCACGACATGGTTCCCCACGGGCAGCAGCCCGCGGATGGTCACCGTGCGCCACCTCATCGAGCAGGTCGCCGGCTTCACCACCAGCGTGCTGATCACCGGCGAGTCGGGCACCGGCAAGGAATGGGCAGCGCGCTACCTGCATGGGTGTTCGGAGCGCCGCACGCAGCCCTTCGTTCCGGTCAACTGCGGGGCCATCCCGCCCGACCTCCTCGAGAGCGAGCTGTTCGGCCACGAGAAAGGCGCCTTCACCGGCGCGCTCGCCGCGCGCGTCGGCCGCTTCGAGGCGGCCGAGGGCGGCACCCTGTTCCTCGACGAGATCGGCGACATGAGCCTGCCGATGCAGGTCAAGCTGCTGCGCGTGCTGCAGGAGCGGGTCTACGAACGGGTCGGCAGCAACCGCCCGCGCCAGTGCGACGTGCGCATCGTCGCCGCGACCCATCGCAACCTCGAATCGGCGATCCGCGAGGGCACTTTCCGCGAGGACCTCTACTACCGCCTCAACGTCTTTCCCGTCGAGTTGCCGGCGCTGCGCGAGCGCCTCGATGACCTCCCCGACCTGATCGCCAACATCCTCGAGCGTTGCCGCGGTGCCGGGCTGTCACCCATTCATCTCACGCCGGGGGCGATCCGCATCCTGCGCCACTACCCGTGGCCGGGCAACATCCGCGAACTGGCCAACCTCGTCGAGCGCCTGTGCGTGCTCCACCCGGATGCCGGCGTCGACATCGCCCAGCTGCCGACGCGCTACACCGAAGGCGCGCCGCTGCGCGAGTCAGACCGCAAGGACGTGGTGGCCAGTCGTGCCGCCGGGCCGCAGCCGCAGGACCTCAACCTCGACACCGACGGCCTGCCGCTCAAGGAATACCTCGAGCAGATCGAGGTGGCGCTGATCCGCCGGGCGCTCAATGAAGCGCAGGGTGTGGTCGCCCATGCCGCCGCACGTCTCAAGGTGCGGCGCACGACGCTTGCCGAGAAGATGAAACGCTACGCCATCCAGTCGACGGACCCGTCGGTGGGCGACACCTGAGGACGCCCCTGCCGCGTCCTGCGCATGGCCGTACCGCGCGGGCGCTCGTTCAGGCAGCCTGGATGCTTTCGTAGCAGGTATAGCGGTCGCGGCCGTTGCGCTTGGAGTGGTAGAGCGCCGCATCGGCTGCCGCCAGCAGTTCCTTCTCCGACGGGAAGCGGTTCTGCGCGTCGCAGGTGGCGATGCCCAGCGACAGCGTGATGGCCACGGTCCTGCCGTCGGCGGTCTGTGCGCTGCGTTTGTGTGCCTCGCCGATGATGCGCGTGGCGACGATGTTGGCCTGCTTGCCGTCGACGCCGGGCAGCAGCAGCACGAACTCGTCGCCGCCATAGCGCGCCACCACGTCGCTGTCGCGCAGGGTGTCGGTCAGCAGCGTCGAAACGGTCTGCAACACGCTGTCCCCGGCCTGGTGGCCGAAGCCGTCGTTGATGTCCTTGAAACGGTCGAGGTCGACAAAGACCACCGAGAGCGGCCAGCCGTGGCGCACGGTGGCGGAGAACTCCCGCTTGAGGGATTCCTCGAAGTAGCGCCGGTTGTAGACACCGGTCAGCGCGTCACGCGTCGATTCAACCTTGAGTTCGACGTTCTCCTCCTCGAGGCTGCGGGTCTTCTTCTGCAGGTCCTGGACCGCCGCCAGCGCGTGCAGGTTGCGCACCATCAGGACCTCCCGTGCCGCGTCGATGATGTCCTGCATCTGTCCGGCATCAAACAGGTCCTGCTCGAAGATGTTCTCTGCCGCCGGCACCTGGTTGCGGATCTCGTCGAACATCTCGGCCAGCCGGGGGGGCTGGATGCCGAGGTGCTTGTGGGCGAGCTGGCTGGCACGGCGCACGGCGACCTGGTCGGCCGGGGCGAGGATCCAGGCATCGCAGAGCTCGCTCGACAGGGCCACGGCATGCACGAAGCCGCGCTCGTCGCCATTGACACCTGCGGCGGCCGGATCATGGCTGTGCTGCACAGCCAGCGGCAGGAGGGCCGGCATGTTCCAGATCCCGAGCAGTGCCGCGCCGATCATGCGGTGGTCGGCACCGATGCAGTTCTGCTCATGCTGGCAGACATGACCGTGCTCCATGCGGAACGGGCTGATGCCGGCATAGGCGTCCGGCCAGATCTTGTCGATGACCAGCATGCCGATATCCTGCAGCAGGGCGCCGAGGAACACTTCCTCGGCATCGCGCCGCCCGATCTCGCTGGCCAGCAACTTGGCCCAGGTCGCGGCGAGGATGGTGCGCTTCCAGTAGGCGGTGAAGTCGAAACCGGTCGGCGGGTTCTTGCGCAGCGCCGAGGTCAGCGTGAAACTCAACGCCAGCGTCAGGGTGGCGTTGAGGCCCAGCACGATCAGCGCCTGACGCAGGTTGGAGCTCTGCCGGCGGCGCGCGTACATCGCCGAGTTGGCGATGCGCATCACCTTGGCCGAGATGGCCGGGTCGGCACTGACCACGCTGGCGACACGCGCCAGGTCGATTTCCGGGTCCTGTGCGAGTTGCACGACCTGCATCGCCACCGGGGGGGGCGAGGGAAATGTGGTGCAGGTCCGCAGGCGTTGCAGGATGTTGTCGGGTAGCTGGCTCATGATGTGCTCTCCGCCGGACCGATACGGGTTTTCAATGCAGTTCGCCGACGGGGGCGTCGCTGCGCCCGTACAGCGTGTGGATGAGATGGGCCTCGCCGTCGCTGAGGCCGCAGGCCTCGGCAAGCTGGCGCACGCCGGCGCCATGCCGCGACAGCGCGATCGCCTGGCGCAAATGACCCGACAGGCTCGTTCCGGCCTGCTGCCTGGCGCCATATTCGTCGATGACCACCTGCAGCCGGTCGCACCGCTCGGCCATGCCGGCCAGGGCAGCTTCGCCGGCTTCGAGGCGCGCCATCATGGCGGCCAGTGCCTTGCCGGTGTCGCGCAGCTGGCGGCGGTGGCGCAGGCGGGTTGCCAGCAGCACCAGGCCGATGGCCAGGATGGCGCCGGCATACAGTGCGCTGCGGTCGATCAGGATCATGTGGGTCGGTTCGAACATTGCACTTTCCTCAGGCCAGTTCGTCGATGATGTGCTTCGGCCGGTCGCCGGGGCTTTCCGGCGGGTGGCTGCCGTCGTCGCGCGGTGGCGGGCGCGGTTTTTCCGGGCGGCGGCGCTTGTCGTCGGGGCGGCGCACCCAGTTGGCCGGCAGTGGCGGCGTGATGCGTTCGAGGGGGCCGCTCATGGCACGCCCTCCTTCGTGGGGGTGACGTCGGTCGCCGGTGCCTGCACCGTGGTCACCGGCACGGCGGCTGGCGGTTCGCCCGGCGGTGTAATACCGGTGGATTCCGCCGCGGCATCGCCCGGTGCGTCGGGCATGTCGTTGGCCGTGCCGAGGATCACCAGCGTGACGCGGCGGTTGCGGTTGCGCCCCTCGGCGGTGAGGTTGTCACCAACCGGGCGGTGCTCGCCCAGTCCGGCGACCAGCATCCGTGCAGATGCGATCCCGCGTGACTCGAACAGCCTGACGATGCGTGCGGCGCGCGCTGCCGACAGCTCCCAGTTCGACGGGAACTGCAGCGTGTTGATCGGCCGGTCGTCGGTGTGGCCCTCGATGCGGATCGGATAATTGCGTGCCGCCAGCACGGCGGCGAGCTTGTCGAGGATGTCGATGGCGTCGGTAGAGATCTCGGCACTGCCGCTGGGGAAGAGGATGTCGGTGTTGATCTCGACCTCGACCCAGGAGGGCTCGCGGCGCACGCGGATCATCTCGCGGTCGATGAGGACCTGCATGGCGCGCTCGAGATCACCGGCCATCTGGTCCAGATGGCCCTGCAGCGCGGTATCCGTGGCGGTGTCTTCCGGCGTCTCGAAGTTGAGAATGCGATTGGGGTCCAGCGCGCCCGTGCCTTCCTCGCTTTTCGATTTGACGACCTTCTCGCCGATCGAGATCGGCTCGAATGTCCGCGGCGTACCGCGGAAGGCTGCCACCAGGGAGTCCGACAGCACGCGGTACTTGCCTTCGTTGACCGAGGACACGGCGTACATGACGACGAAGAAGGCCAGGAGCAGTGTCACCAGGTCGCCGTAGGGGATGGCCCAGGCCTCGTGGTTGACGTGATCCTCGTGGTCATGTTTTCTGCGTGCCATGGTCGTATCCCCCGTTGCTCAGCCGGCGAAGCCCTTGAGCTTGGCCTCGAGATTGCGCGGGTTCTCGCCCTCGGCGATGCTGATGATCCCTTCGATGACCATCTCCTTGGCATGGGTCTGCGCCTTGATGATGTCCTTGAGTTTGTTGGCGGTGGGCAGGAAGAACAGGTTGGCCAGGCCGATGCCATAGATGGTGGCGGTGAAGGCCGCGGCGATGCCCGGGCCGAGCTTGCTCGGGTCGGCGAGGTTCTTCATGACGGCGATCAGGCCGAGCACGGCGCCGATAATGCCGAGCGTCGGCGCATAGATGCCCAGGCCCTCGAAGACCTTGGCGCTGGCGACATTGGCTTTTTCGCGTGCCTCGAGCTCGACCTCGAGCGCCTCGCGGATCTTTTCCGGTTCGGTGCCGTCGACGAGCATCTGCAGTGCCTTCTGCGTGAACGGGTCGGCTTCGCCCTCGAGCGCCGGTTCGAGGCCCAGCAGCCCCTGCTTCCTTGCGGTCTCGCTCCACTGGACCATCTTGGCGATCAGCGTTTCGTGGTCCTCGACCGGCGGCTTGAAGATCCACGGGACGATCTTCCATGCCCGCATGAAGGTGATCTTCGGCGTCTGGATCAGGCTGGCGGCGAAGGTGCCCAGTACGACGATGACGAAGGCAGCCCCGTTGAGCAGCGCGCCGACGCCCGCGCCCTTGAGGATCGAGCCGACGATGATGGCGATGAAGGCGAGGGTGACGCCGGCGACCGTCAGCACATCCATGATGCACCCCGGTCGGTTTCACCCGCATTGTGAATCCTGGCGGCCGTCACCTCTGGCTGCCCCTGTCGGCCGGCTCGCGGCCGATGCCGGCATCGAGCATGCGCGCGCGGACGCGGGCCAGCGCCTGGCCGTGGATCTGGCAAACACGCGACTCGCTGACGCCGAGGACCTCGCCGATTTCCTTGAGGTTCAGTTCTTCGTCGTAGTACAGGGACATCACCAGCGCCTCGCGTTCGGGCAGCGAACGCACGGCGGAGATGAGCGCCTCGCGGAAGTCCTCGTCCTCGAGGTCCATCACCGGACTGCCCGTGGGATCGGCGATCTGCTGTGCCGGGGCATCGTCGTCTTCGCCGTGGTCGTCGAGGCTCAGCATGCGGTGTGAAGCCGCGCTCGTCACCATGCGGTAGTACTCGTCGAGGTCGACGCCGAGCTGGTCGGCGATCTCGCGGGCACTGGCGGGACGTCCGGTGCGGTTCTCGACCATCTGGATGGCGCCCGTCAGCTCGCGCTGGCGGCGGTAGACCGAGCGCGGTGTCCAGTCCGTATTGCGTACTTCGTCCAGCATGGCTCCCCGGATCCTGATCCCGGCATAGGTCTCGAAGCTCGCGCCCTTGCTCGGCGTGTACTGGCGTGCGGCTTCCAGCAGCGCCATCAGGCCGACCTGGACCAGATCATCAAGCTCGACGTGCTCCGGCAGTCGCGCACGAAGGTGATTGGCGATCCGCTTGACCAGAGAGGCATGCTCGTGAAGCAACACCTCGGCGACCTGTCCGCCACCGGCCTGCACGTATGCCGAAGCCGGACTCATGCCGTGGCGAGCTCCCCGCAGGCGCCGTGTCCGATCAGGCGTTCGACGAAGAACTCGATGTTGCCGCGCGCTTCCCTCGGCGCCTGCCAGTTATCGGCACGCGAGGCCAGCTTCTTGAGCGCCGCGGCAGCGAGGCTGGTCGGGAATGCCGTCACGAACGGTGTCTGCAGCTGGACGGCGCGCCACACCCGGTCGTCGTAGGGAATGCTGCCGGCATGGTCGAGGGTCACGTCGAGAAAGCGTTCCGTGACGCGCAGCAACTTTTCGAAGAGCTGGCGGCCGTCACCCGCCTGGTGCGTCATGTTGGTGATGATGCGGAAGCGCTGCACCTGGCGCTCGGTACTGAGGACCTTGATCAGGGCATAGGCGTCGGTGATCGAGGTCGGTTCGTCGCAGACCACGACCAGAACCTCCGAGGCTGCCTCGCAGAAGCGCAGGACATCGTCGGAGATGCCGGCGGCGGTATCGATGAGCAGCACGTCGAGGTCTTCGGCCAGTTCGCTGAAGGCGTGGACGATGCCGGCATGCTGTGACGGGCTGAGGCTGGCCATGGCGGCGAGGCCGGATGCGCCGGGCACGACGCGCACGCCGGCCGGGCCGTTGACGATGATGTCCTCGAGGCGCTGTTCACCGCGGATCACGTGGCCAAGCGTATGGCCGGGATGCAGGCCGAGCAGCACGTCGACGTTGGCCAGGCCGAGGTCGGCGTCGAGGAGCATCACCCGCCGGCCGAGCATGGCCATGGCGATGGCCATGTTGGCGCAGATGTTCGACTTGCCCACGCCGCCCTTGCCGCCGGTTACCGAGATCACCTTGACGGGGCGCGCGCTGCGCTGGCGGCGCAGGCCGGCGGCCTGGTCTGCCGGCGGGTTGTGGTCAGGCGTAAGCATGCGCAGGCACCTCCGTGTACCGCTGGGCCATGAATTGTTCGTCGAGCGGCCGGTTCTCGCGCCGCATCAGCTCCACCGCCATCTTCACCAGCCAGGCCTGGCGCCCCGGCATCGCGTGCAGGTCCTCCGGCACCTGCTGGCCATTGGCGACGCAGGCCAGCGGCAGCTTGCTGCGGATCAGCACGGACAGGGCTCCGCCCAGCGACACGGCCTCGTCGGTCTTGGTGAGGATGCAGGCGGCGGGAGCCGTTGTCCGGAACACGTCCACAATTTGCTGCAGGCCGGCCGCCTGGCCGTTGGCCGGCAGGGCCAGCAGGCCGTGGATGTCGCGCCGCGTGACGCGTGCCAGGTGATCGGCCAGGCGCGGGTCGCGCTGGCCCATCCCGGCGGTGTCGATGAGCACGAGGCGCTGTGTGCCGAGACGGTCGAGGATGTCGGCAAGGCCGGCCGCGTCATGGGCCTGGTGGACCGGCACGCCGAGGATCTGGCCGTAGGTTTCGAGCTGGGCGCGGGCGGCGACGCGGAAGGTGTCGGTGGTGACGAGCCCGATGTGGCCCGGCCCGTATTTGAGCGCCGCGCGCGCCGCGAGCTTGGCGACGGTGGTGGTCTTGCCGGCACCGGTCGGGCCGACGATGGCCCAGATGCCGCCCTGGGCGACGGGGTCCTCGCTGGCCACCGGCAGGGCCTCGACGAGGCGCTGCAGGGCAGCCGACCAGGTGCCGCGTGCGGCGCCGGCCCTCGGCATGGCGGCCAGCCCGCGGGCCACGTCTGCCTCGATGCCGAGCTGGGCATAGTGGCGCAGCAGCGCGGCGTGCTCCGGCGTGTGCCGCGCATCCGCGTCCCACACCAGACGGGTCAACTGGTTCTCGAGGAGATAACGCAGCGAGCGCACCTCTTCGCGCAGCGTGTCGAGCTCGCCGCCGGCAGCCTGCGGGACGTGGCGCGCGTGGCGTTCAGCGAGCGGTTCGCGGGCGATCGTCACGCAGTCGCCGTCCTCGTCGCTGACATCGATGCGCGGGGCGGGGCGTGCGGTCGCGCCGGCCGGTCGGGCCATGGCGGGGCCGGCCAGCGTGTCGTGCCCATCCATGGCCGCAGAGATCTCGATGCCCTGCGCGTGGCGCACCGTTTCCAGGATCACGGCATCGGCGCCGAGGGTTTCGCGCACCTGGCGCATGCAGTCGCGCATGTCCGGGCCTGTGAATCGTCTGATCTTCATGTCGTGCTTGCTCCCGCTTCAGCTTCCCACGGCGGCAATCAGCCGGATCCGCTTGCTTTCAGGTATCTCGTTGTAGGCCAGCACCTTGAGCGCCGGCACGGCAAAGCGCAGGAAGCGCGCCAACCATGCCCGCAGCCCCGGGGCCACCAGCAGCACCGCCGGCTCGCCGGCGTTCTCCTGGCGCTGGCTCGCCTCGGCCAGCTGGGCCTGCAGCCGCTCGGCCAGCGTCGGTTCGATGCCCGCGGCCTCGGCGCCCCCGCGCAAGGCATCTTGCAAGATGTGTTCCAGCCGGGGATCGAGGGTGATGACCGGCAATTCCTCGCTGTTTCCGCCGATGCGCTGGACGATCGTGCGGCCCAGCGCCACGCGGACCTTCTCGGTCAAGGCGTCAGGTTCCTGGCACGTGCGCCCGTACTCGGCAAGGGATTGGCAGATGGCGCGCATGTTGGTGACGGGGATCTGCTCCCTGAGCAGTTCCTGGATGACACGCACGATCACCGACAGGGGCAGGGTCTTCGGTACCAGTTCCTCGACCAGCTTGGGCGCCTGGCGGGCCAACCGGTCGAGCAGTTCCTGGGCTTCCTGATGGCCGAAGATTTCGTGGGCACCCTCCTGGAGCACCTTGCTGAGGTGGGTGGCGATGACGGTCGGCACGTCGACCACCGTGTAGCCGCGGGACTGTGCCTCCTCCCGCTGCACGGGTTCGATCCACACCGCCTCCAGGCCGTAGGCCGGGTCGCGGGTCGCGAGCCCCGGCAGGCGGTGTTCGATGTGTCCGGGGTTGATGGCCAGTTCGCGCTCGAGCTGGACCTCGCCGCTGGCCACCGGCACGCCCATGATGCTGATGCGGTAGCCGCTTGCCGGCAGGTCGAGGTCATCGCGGATGCGCACCGGCGAGACCAGAAAGCCGAGTTCCTCGGAAAGGCGCTTGCGCACGCCCTTGATCCGCCGCATCAGTTCACCATCCTGTTCGCGGTCGACTAGCGGGATCAGCCGGTAGCCGACATCGAGGGCGATGGGATCGGCCTCGGCGACATCGTTCCACGACAGCTCGCGGCTGACCGCGGTGTCGACGATGTCCTCGACGGGCGCCTCTTCCGGTACGTTCGTCGCCTCCGCGTCGCGCCGCTCGACCAGCCATGCCGCACCGGCACAGACCGCCGCCATCACCAGGAAAGCGACGTTGGGCATGCCGGGAATGATGCCGAGGAAGGCGAGCAGTGCGGCGACCACGCGCAGCACGCGGCGGTCGCCGAGCAGCTGGCGGAACAGCTGCTGGCCCATGTCCTCGGCACGCGACATGCGCGTGACGATGACCGCCACGGCGACGGCCAGCAGCAGCGAGGGGATCTGCGCCACCAGCCCGTCGCCGATGGTCAAAAGCGCATAGGCCTGCGCGGCAGCACCGACCGGCATGTCGTGCTGCATGACGCCGATGACCATGCCGCCGATGAGGTTGATGAAGAGGATCAGCAGTCCGGCGATGGCGTCGCCGCGCACGAACTTGCTGGCGCCATCCATCGAGCCGTAGAAGTCCGCTTCCATGCGCACCTCGTTGCGCCGCGCGACCGCCTCCTGCTGACTGATGATGCCGGCGTTGAGGTCGGAGTCGATCGCCATCTGCTTCCCCGGCATGGAGTCGAGGGTGAAACGCGCGCTGACTTCGGAGACCCGTCCGGCGCCCTTGGTGACGACCACGAAGTTGATGATGACGAGGATGGCGAAGACGATGATGCCGACCGCGTAGTTGCCGCCGACGACGAAGTCGCCGAAGGATTCGATGACCTTGCCGGCGGCCCCCGGCCCGGTGTGGCCCTGCAGCAGCACGATGCGCGTCGAGGCGACGTTGAGGGCCAGGCGCAGCAGCGTCGCCAGCAGCAGTACGGTGGGGAAGGCGGCGAGGTCGAGCGGCCGCATCACGTAGACCACGGCGAGGATGACCACCAGCGAGATGCAGATGTTGAAAGTGAACAGCGCGTCGAGGACCAGCGGCGGCAGGGGCACGATGATCATCGCCAGCAGCGCCAGCACCACCAGCGGCAGGCCGGCACCCATGATCGCCGCGCTGCGCAGCGTATTTGCCCAGTTGATCGTTTGCGTGCTCATTCAACCATCCCGTGTCTGTGCCGTACCCGTGCCGTCTCAGTGCCGCCGCATCGTCGGGCGCGACGCCAGCGCCTCGTCGACCTCGACCTTCGGCGGTTCCGGCAACGGTGCGCCGGTGGCGTGCACCGCCTTCAGGCGGTAGACCCACGTCAGCACCTGGGCCACCGCGAGGTAGAGCGATGAGGGGATCTCCTGGCCGATGTCCGTGTGCCAGTACAGCGCGCGGGCCAGCAGCGGGGCCTCGAAGCGCGTCACGCGGTGTTCGTCGGCCAGCGCGCGAATGCGCGCCGCGACATGATCGACACCCTTCGCGACCACCACCGGTGCGCGCATGCGACCGTCCTCGTAGCGCAGGGCCACGGCAAAGTGTGTCGGGTTGGTGATGACGACGTCGGCCGTGGCGACATCGGCGAGCATGCGGCGTTTGGCGACTTCCTGCTGGAGCTGGCGGATGCGGCTGCGGACCTCGGGCCGGCCCTCCGACTCCTTGAGTTCGTCCATCACTTCCTGGCGCGTCATGCGCAGCTGGCGCTGGTAAGACCACAGCTGGTAGGGCGCATCGACAGCGGCGATCAGCAGCAACGCCGCGCTGCACACGCCGAGGGTCGCCAGGCTCAGGAACATCGCGCTGGCCATCGCCTGGTGCAGCGGCATCTGGCCGAGACCGAGCAGTGTGTCGGCCGACGCATTGAGGAAGAGCACGGCGACCCCACCGATCACGCCGGCCTTGGCCAGCGCCTTGACCACCTCGACCAGTCCGTTGAGGCTGAAGATGCGGCCAAAGCCCTTGAGCGGATCGATGCGCTCGAACTTGAAGGCCAGGGGTGACGGGCTGAGGAACCAGCCACCGACGGCCATGGTGCCGAAGGCCGCGGTCGCCGACAGGGCGATGAGCAGCGGCGTGATGCTTTGCAGGGCTGTCATCGCCGCCTCGCCCAGCGCGCTGGCCATGTAGGCCGGGTCGGCCAGCGTGCGCCGCTCGGGCGACAGTGCGCGGATCATCATCTGCCGCACGTCGACGACGTACTGGCCACGGCCGGCGAGCAGCACCAGCGAGCCGGCGATCATCACCAGGGCCATCGACAGCTCGCGTGAGCGCGGGATCTGGCCGCGTTTGCGCGCTTCCTCGAGGCGCTTGGGCGTGGCCTGTTCGGTGCGTTCGTTGGCGGGTTTCTCCGACATGCCTCAGCCCCCGCCGAGCAGCCGCGTGAGCAGACTGAAAGCGCTGCCGACCTGCACGTCCCAGACCGGCATCTGGGTGCGGATCGACCACACCAGCGTCAGCAACCCGAGGAGGATCGTCACCGGAAAGCCGACAGCGAAGAGGTTGAGGGTCGGTGCCGCGCGGCTGACCACGCCGAAGGCGATGTTGGCCATCAGGATGGCGACCACCGACGGCAGGGCGAGGCTCACGGCGCCAGAGAACATCAATGCGCCGAAATCGACGATGGCGCGCGCCCCCGGTGTGCCGAGGCCGGCACTGCCGATCGGCACCACCGCATAGCTCTGCGCGGTCAGGGCGATCAGCGACAGGTGGGCGTTGGTCGCCAGCAGCACCAGCGAGGCGATGATGATGTAGAAGCGCCCAAGCAGCGGCATGCCGCCGTTCTGCGGGTCGACGACCGTGGCAAAGGACAGGCCCATGCCCGTCGAGATGAGCTGCCCGGCGAGCAGCGCGGCCTCGGTGGCCAGGCGCAGCACGAAGCCGATCGCGGCACCCAGCGCCAGCTCGCGGGCGATGGCCAGCAGGCCATCCGGACTGAGCGGGGCGAAGTCCGGCACCGCACCCGAGATCGGCACCAGGGCGAAGGACACCACCACCGCCAGCAGCAGACGCACGCGCGCCGGCACGAACATGGCGCCGAGCAGGGGGGCCAGGACGATCATCATCGACACGCGCATGAACGTCCACAGCACCGCCATCAGCCCGTCGGCCAAGCTCGTCAGGGTGTCGACCGGTGCGTCCATGCCGCCCTCAGCCGAGCATGCCCGGGATGTTGTTGAACAGCGTGCGCGTGTAGCCGGTGATGAGTTGCAGCATCCACGGGCCGGCCAGTACCAGGGTCAGTGCCAGCGCCATCAGCTTGGGGATGAACGACAGCGTCATCTCATTGATCTGCGTCGCCGCCTGGAGGATGCCGATCAGCACGCCGGTGACCAGTGTCACGATGAGGATCGGTGCCGCGAGCATCGCAGTGATGCCGAGAGACTCGCTGGCAAGGGTCAGGACCATTTCGGGACTCATCGGCGCAGGATCCTCACGAGGTGACGGCGAAGCTGGTGGCCAGCGTGCTGACGATCAGCGTCCAGCCGTCGACCAGCACGAAGAGCATGATCTTGAAAGGCAGGGCGATGAGCATCGGCGAGAGCATCATCATGCCCATCGACATGAGCACGCTGGAAACCACCAGATCGATGATCAGGAAGGGGATGAAGGTCAGGAAACCGATCTGGAAAGCGGTTTTCAGCTCGCTGGTCAGGAAACTCGGCAGCAGCACGCTGAGCGGCACGTCGGCCGGCGTGGCGAAGCCCTCGTGGCCGCCGAGGCCGGCGAACAGCGCGAGGTCCGGTTCGCGGGTCTGGCTCAGCATGAACTCGCGCAGCGGGCCCTGGGCGCTGTCCGCTGCAGCACCGAGTTCGATCTCGCCGGCGAGATAGGGCTGCAGCGCATCGCTGTTGATGCGCTCGATGACCGGTCCCATGACGAAGAAGGTAAGGAACAGTGCCAGCCCCACCAACACCTGATTCGGTGGCGTCTGCGGCATGCCGATGGCCTGGCGGAGGATCGCCAGGACGATGATGATGCGCGTGAACGAAGTGGCTGCCAGCACCAGCGACGGCAGCAGCGTCAGTGCCGTCATCAGCAGCAGGATCTGCACGCTCACCGACCACGTGCGGCCGCCACCGGCATCCTCGCTGAGCTGCAGTGCGGGGATGCCCGGTTCGGCCACCGCCAGCACCGGCATCAGGACCAGCAGCAGGGGCCACCAGCGCTTCATGGCTTGCGCGCCATGACGTCGGCGAAGTTGGCCGATGCGGACTTGCCGATGACGTGGAGGGTACGTATCCCGGCCGGACTGACGCCGACCAGCACCTGCTCGCCGCCGACGCGCACCAGGATGAGGCGTTCGCGGCTGCCGAGCGAGATGCCGCTCATGATCTCGATCAGGCCGCCCTGCAGGCGGCCACTGACGCGGAAACGGCGCGACAGCCAGGCCGTGCCGCCGAGCACGGCGAGCACGGCGACGAGGCCGAGGGCCATGCGCAGTGTCGCCGCCATCATGTCGGGCGCCTCGCCGGCGGCGCCGGCGGCCAGCGGCAGCAGCAGTGCGGCGCTGGCGGCGCCGGCACGCACGATGGGGCGTACGGCGGCCATTCAGCCCGCCTGCGGCACGGTGGCCGCCGGAGAGGCAACGTCGGTCAGACGGATGCCGAACTTGTCGTTGATGATGACGATCTCGCCGCGTGCCACCAGCGCACCGTTGACCAGCACGTCGAGCGCCTCGCCGGCATGACGGTCCAGTTCGACAACGGAGCCCTGCGTCAGACGCAGCAGGCGGCCGACGCTGATCTGCGCGCGGCCCACCTCCAGCGACAGTGTCACCGGCACGTCGAGGATCATGTCGATGTTGGGACGTGCCTCGCTGCCCGCCTGGCCGGCGGGCACGGACTCGAAGGCCGGTGCCTGGAAGGCCTGCGGCGTGCCGCCGCCCTCAGTCGTGTTCGTGGTGGCCATACTTCTCTCCTACGGTGACCCGGTTTGCCGGCCGGGTGATGCGGATTGCGTTGCGCCCGCGGCTCGCGCCGAGGGTGCCTTCCATCAGCGGCGTGTCGCCGGCCAGCAGGGTGACCTGCGAGATCGCCTCGAGCGGGATGATGTCGCCGGGTCGTGCCTGGCTGATGTCGCGCAGGTTGATCGTCGTGTGGCCGAGCACGGCGCGCAGCGTCACGCGCGCATCCTGGACGTCGGTCTTGAGATGGGTTTCCCAGCGGTTGCGCTCGTTCTGCGGGCCATCCGCGGCTCCGGCGCCCTGCATGCGGCGGATCGGCTCGACGAGCGATTCGGGCAATACGAGATCGAAGCGGAACTCGCGTCCGGCGACGGTGCAGGTGAAGCCGTTGATGACGACCGTGTCTGAACCGGCGGCCACGGCGGCGAAGATCGGGTTGACCTCGGAGTTGCCGAGCGACAGGTCGAGGCGGATGAAGGGCTTCCAGGCCTCGCGCATGTCGCCGAGCACGATCTCGACAAACTTGCGCACCAGGCGGATCTCCATCTGCGTGAATTCGAGCAGTTCCGCCGGGCGCGTGGCCTTGCCGTCACCGCCGAAGAACAGGTCGGCGATGAAGAAGACGAAATCGGCATCGAGGCAGGCGACACCGCGCCGCCCGGTCGGGCCGATGGTGAAAACATTGAGGTTGGTCGGTGCCGACAGGCGGCGCACGTAGTTGCCCCAGCGCTCGTCGCGCAGCGTCTGTGGCGTGATGTCGACCGACTGGCGGAAGAAGCGCCGCCCGCTCAGCTTGAGCAGGCTGCTCATGCGCTCCATGATCGAATCGAGTGCCGGCAGGCGATCGGCGGCGATGCGTTCCCAGTGGTCGGCATGCAGGTCGACGACCTCGCCGGCCGGCCTCGGGCGCTCGTCGCCCGGTTCATCCCGGGCCGGTTCGCGCAGCGCCTGGGCCTCGTCGTCCGAGAGGATTTCGCGTGTGTTCATCTGGACTACTGGACGACAAAGCTGGTGAAGTAGAGGTCCTCCAGGCCGGCCTTGCCGGTGTTCTTCCTGAGGATCGACTGGACCTCGGTCAGCGCCTGCTTGCGCAGCGCTTCCTTGCCCTCGCGGCCGGTGAGCGTGTCGACGGTCTGGCCACCGAGCAGCATCAGCAGGTTGTTGCGCACCACGGGCATGTGTGTGGTCACCGCATCGATGACCGCCTCGTCTCGCGACATGAACTCGATGCCGACCTGCAGGAAGCGCACCTTGCTTTCGTCCTGCAGGTTGACGATCAGCGGCGGGTCGATGGCGAGAAAGAGCGGCGGCTTCTTCGGGTCGAACTTGACGGCCTTGCCGTCCGCTTCGCCGTCGGCGCCCTCATCGGCCGATGCTTCCACCGGGGGCGGACAGCCGGGCGTCAGCGTGCGGAAGACGCTGCAGCCGATGACCGGCGCCAGCGTCTGGCTGCCGAGGAGCAGGGCGAACAGCCCGGCACCGATGCCGATGGTCCGGACGAGGCCGCCGGCCGCGCGCGGGGTGTCGGGGGTTGCCGCGTCGGCGGCTTCGGGGGTGTCGTTCTCGTCGGTGGCCATGAGGTCATTCCATGCGATCCCGGAAGGGGAAAAGCAAGACCCGTGCCAGCCACTGACGGCCTATCAATGGCTAATAAAAACATGTGGTTACACAGATCGTCGGTCGCCGATGGACGGGAAAATGGCACCGTCGACCGGCGGTGACAGGATGCTGGCGCCGGTTCAGGCCCAGGTGTCGAGGAGGCGTGTCGTCGGCTGGGCGGCCGCCAGCAGTGCGGCCGGCAGCGGTGCCGGAGCGGCGGGCCGCCGGCCCGGGGGTGGGGCCGCATCGGTGGCCGCTTCATGATGGCCGGAACGGGCCTGCCCGCCGCTGTCGCCGACTTCGGCACGGACCAGCTGGATGCCCTGCTCGGCAAACAGCTCGCGCAACCGCGGCAGGGCCGCCTCGACCGCCTCCCGGGCCACGGCGTGGCTGCTGCCGATCCACACCTCCGCGGTGTCATCGGCCATCTGGATTTCGACCTGCAGGGCGCCGAGTTGCTCGGGGTAGAGCTGCAGGCGCGCCGTGTGGTGGCCGGGATTGCCGGCGAGGGTGACGAGCCGGTCGCCGAGGCCCTGTGCCCAGTTGCCGGCCTCGTGCAACGGCGGCAACGCCGGGCCGAGGCCCGGTCCGCGCGTGCCCGGGCCGTCCATGGTGGCTGTCGACGGCGTCAGCAGTGTCGGGGCCGGGGGCGACTGGCCGTCGCCGGCCATGACAGGTGCGTTGAACTGGCCGGCCATCCCCATCCATTGCATCAGTGGCAGCGCGGTGTCGTGGCGTGCGGCCGCCACCGGGACGTCCGCACGCAGGACGGTGATGGGCTCGCCGGGCGGGCGCCGGGTGTCGGCGGCCGCGCCGCCTGCGGCCGGCGGGCGGAACAGGGTCGCGTCGTCGGGGAGGGCATCCACGTCGGTGCCATCCACGGCGCCCGCCTCCCGGGTGGCAGCCGCCACGGTGCCGCGCGATGCCATGGCCGGCAGGGCCGGCAGACCGGCCGGAGCCGGCGGCTCTGCGGCGACCGGCTGGACCGCCCCGGCGGCCGGGTGCAGCCCATCGCGAGAGGGTGCCGGGGACAGCGGGCCGGCCGCTTCCGGTGGCAGCCTTTCGCCGCCGGCCGGCAGTCCGTTGCCGCCCGCCGGCAGGCTGCCGAAGGGCGGCGGGGGGATGCCGTTCGGCGGCAGCGGCGCCATGCCGGGCAGTGGTCCAGGCACCGTGGCCGGGCTGGCCCCGGCGGCATCGACGGGCTCACCGCCTGCGTCGGGGTCTGCTGCCGGCACCGTCGCGGTGGCGTCCTCGACGGGCTGTGCAGCCTGCAGCAGGCCTGCCAGCAGGCTGCCGAAAGCAGCCGGCGCGTGGCCCGCGGGCGACGCGGCACCGGGCACCGGTTGGCCCGCTGGCATCGCCACGGCGGGCGTCGTCGACACGGCCCCGGGCATGCCGGCAGGCCCCGTCGGCGGGCCGTGAAGGGTCAGGAGTTGAAGGGGGGTGTCGCTCATCTGTGGTCAGATGAAGCAAGCATCGTGCCAGCGACCGGTGGCCTCAACCGGGGCCCGGTTTCCGCCGGGCGGCGATTTCGTCCAGCTCGCGCTGCTCGCGCCGGGCCGCAGCCGTGGCGGCCTGCCGGGCCTGGCGCTCGCCGAGCTGGGCCATGGCCAGGTGGTGGGCGCGGGCGTCGCGCCAGTGCGCGGCCATGCGGTCGCTGGTCTGGCGTTCGGCAGCCACCACGCCGTGCTGTGCCTTGACGGCCTCGCGCAGCCGCGCAAGGAAGTTGGCCTGGCTTTGCAGGCCGGCAACCCCCG